>CAZIIU010000046.1:12285-24306 GCA_964539395.1 uncultured Bacteroidaceae bacterium | reverse complement strand
AAGAGATTTTGATATGATAAATAACATGGTATGCACCAACAAAAAAGCCCCGGGTTTTCCGGGGCTTTTTTCGTTGAATTGATTATCAGATCCTATTTCGCTGCTTTATAAAGTTTATCCACTGTCGCCCAGTTCACCAGGTTCCAGAAGTTCCCGATGTACTCTGTCCGCTTGTTCTGGTAGTGCAAGTAGTAGGCATGCTCCCAGACATCCAGGTTCAGAATCGGTGTACCCTTCACATCAACCACATCCATCAGCGGGTTGTCCTGGTTTGGTGTAGAGGTAACCTGCAACTCCCCGTTGCCATCGACGATCAGCCAAGCCCATCCTGAGCCGAACTGGGTAGCCGCTGCGTTGGAGAAAAGCTCCTTAAAGGCATCGAACGAACCGAATGCTTTCTCAATCGCCTTCAGCATCTCACCTGTAGGTTCTCCCCCACCGTCGGGTGAAAGAAAATTCCAAAAAAGCGAGTGGTTGTAGTACCCGCCACCGTTGTTCCTGATTCCGGCGCCATACTGTGATACATTCGCGAAAATCTTGTTGAGATCCCTTTCGGTGATCCCTTCATCGGCCAGTGCCGCATTAAACTTACGGGTATACCCGGCGTGGTGTTTTCCGTAATGCGTCTCCATGGTTAGCTTATCGATGTGGGGCTCCAGCGCGTCGAAACCGTAAGGCAGCTCAGCCTGGACAAAACCTTCGGCCGCAACCGGCATCAGCGATTTTTCAAAATCCTTGTCTTTTCCGTTGGTGTTGGTGCAGGAGGAGATCAGCAGTGCGGTGAGCATCATTGCTGCTCCCTGTACCATTGTTCCTTTTGGGAAATTGTTTGTTTTCATAATATAATGGTTTGTTTTGTTCTTTTAACACACCAAAGGAATAATTGTTTAATCATGGTACAGACATTCCTGCTACAGACATTCCTGCTACAGACATGACGCCCCGCTGGGGCTATGGATGACGCCTGCTACAGACATTCCGCCCCGCTGGGGCTATGGATGACGCCTGCTACAGACATTCCGCCCCGCTGGGGCTTTGTATGTTACGTGCTACAGACATGGCGTGCTACAGACATGACGCCCTGCTACAGACATGGCGCCCCGCTGGGGCTTTGTATGTTACGTGCTACAAACATGACGTGCTACAGACATTACGCCCCGCTGGGGCTGGACATGGCGCCCCGCTGGGGCTGGACATGGCGCCCCGCTGGGGCTGGTAATGCTTTGAATGGACATTACGTTTCCTCCTCGAAAATTACGCCTCTGTTGGTGCGGCCGTCGATCTTAATGACCAGGGGATCGTCGAAGCGCACGTGGCGGAGCTGTCCATCATCGTAGATCGCTATTTTGTCGGCCAGTCTATTATGGTTAAAGCAGCCGTCGTTGATAAACGGGTTAACGGTCATGTACCCCACCCGGAATGAAGTGAGATTCTGAAAAAAGTGTGTGCCCTGACTCGGGTCGATCCGAAAGTTGTCCAGTCCCGACTCAATAATCACCCGCGCCTCAGAGATCTGGGGCCACTTCACCGGGATCCCCAGCCAGGGATCTGCAGAGCCCCAGCGGCCCGGACCGATCAACACGTAATTACGCTTCTTCTCCCTGAACTCCGCGTTCAGCTGCGCCACCTTCAAGGCCATATCCCGGCTCTTCGAGGCGTCCCACTTCTCCGGGATGATATACACCACATCCCTGATATCAGGAAAAACCCCGTTCCCAAGTGCACTGTCGGAGCTGACGATTGTCTGCTCCCTGTCAATCTCATCGATCTGGATCTGGCTTGACTGATCCGACTCCACGATCGGCCTGATCTGAAGCAGGTTAAACATATGGTTCATCTCCTTATCCGCGCTCATGTTCACTGCAAACTCGATCTCGATAGGCAGGTTCATCTCCTTCTGGCATATCTCCAGAATATCCTTCAGGATATCAGCAAGTGGAAAACATTTGTGCTGCAGCACCCCGGCAAAGGTCATCAGCCGCTTACCCTGACCATGCAGGCCGTCGCGAATCATATCGTTGTTATAATCGTACTCCGATACCAGGTGGTTTAAAACCGGATCATTTTTCACCGTCCTGATGCTGATCTTTCGGAGGTTTACCGCATCGTTCACCGAAGCCCTGAAAGTTTCTTCATCCATATCCAGCGCCCAAAAATGGGTCTGGGTCTCTTTCAGTGCCATCGCGGTGGACGACAACTGCAGGATCTTTTTTGGAAAGCTGGGGGAAAACCGTAAAGCCACCCCTCCGTCGACAATGTATTTTCCAAGTCCATACGCTATCTTTGCTATACCGTCCTCCGGTTTCTCAGGAGCTATGGGATAAAAATTGATCGATCTGGCCACCCCCGAAATAGTAGGATAGAAAGTATCCCCGTGCATTGAACCACAAACCTCCTGCAGCACGATGCCCATCTTCTCTTCGTCGATTACATTCGATGTTGCCTGAATATAGGCCTTACTTTCCTTAAAATAAACCGAAGCATATACCGATTTGATCGCCATGGTCAACATCTCCATCGTCTGGGTCATGTCGTTTCTGTTCACCGGGATCATATAGGTGGAGTAAATACCTGCAAATGGCTGGTAGTGTGAGTCTTCAAGTTTGCTGGAAGATCTGATTGCGAGGGGTGCGTTCACGTATGAGAGCATGGCGTAAAGGTCCTGATGAAGCTCGCCCGGAAATCTTGCCTCAATAAAATGACCCAGGATCTCTTCATCGGACAGGTCAGAAAGTCCGATTTCGTACAGATCGTTCATTTCCATAAAGGTATCGAAAACATCCGTACTGATCACTACGGTGCGCGGAACGGTAAACTCCACGTTTTCGTATTTGCTGTGCAGCTTGTACTTCTGTATTACCATATCGATAAACGCCAGTCCGCGTGCCTTTCCCCCGATCGATCCCTCTCCGATACGGGCAAAATTCTTGTACTCATCGTATGTGCGCCTGTCGAACTCGGCAATGATTCCTCGTCCTTTGCTGATCCTGAAACTGGAGATCGCCTCATAAATGTAGCTGCGCACCTCCTCGATATTGTTGAAATCCTCCTCGGTGATGTATTTAAAAAGTTGTGCCACCGGGAATATGGCCCTGGCATTGAGCCACCGGGAGAAATGATTATGTGACGCGTGCCAGGCAAGCACCCGGTCGGGCACCTCAAGAATCTTCCGCTGGAAGGTCTGCAGGTTGTGCGCGCGACCAATCACCTGGTTGTTTTCAGGATCGATAAAGAGGAACTCACCGAACCCGAAATGACCGATGATATAGTTCCGCAGATCGATAGAGAGCGCCTTGGAGTATTTGTGCACAAAACCGGCCTTCAGCTCTTCGGCCAGCTTTTGGTTATTTTTATCGGACGATTGCAGGAGCACCGGCATGTGCGGATCGTTCTTCCGGATCTCTTTCACCAGCTTCAGTCCCAACTTCCTTTTAGTGTCGCGCTTATTGTTCTTCTTAAAGCTCACATCGGAGATAACCCCCAGCATATTGAAGTGGTATTTCCGGTAGATCGCCAGCGCCTCATCGTAGGTTTTCGCCAGCAGTATCTTCGGTCGCCCGCGCATCCGAAGCATCTTCTGGTGCTCGTTCAGCGCCTCCTTCATGAACTCACGCGATTGCTGGAGCACAATACGATAAAGCTCAGGAAGATAGCTGGAAGTGTATCGCACGGAGTCCTCCACCAGCATGATGGTCTGTACCCCGATCAGTTCAATGTCGTGATCGGCGTTCATCTTGTCTTCGATCAGCTTGATGATGGCAAGCAAAAGGTCGGCGTTCCCCAGCCAACAAAAAACATAGTCGACCGCAGACAGGTCCTCTTTTTCCAAACGGAGGCTCACCTCGCGGTTGAAGTGTGTAAGCACCACGATCGGTATGTCATTGTACTGTTTTTTGATCCGCTTGGCGAGATTGAAAGGATCGATATCGGCGATATTGAGCATCTCGATCACCAGGTCGATCTCCTGGACCTCCAGAATCTCAAAAGCCTCCCGGGAGGTGTTGGCCTGGATAAAGGTAGGCGGGTACCGCAGGTTCAGCGACACATACTCATTGAAAATCTGCTCATCCACGCGGCCATCCTCTTCCAGCATAAAGAAGTCGTAGTTGCTACTGATGATCAGCACCTTCCTGATCCGCTTTTGCATCAGCAGATTAAAGGCGGTGTGACTAAAATCGATCGTCGGTGATCCCAGGTGTCTGGTCTTTATTGCCACGTACTAATCTATTTGAATCTTATTTGTCTTTGCAATCGGGAGTGCAGCAAACAGATCATTTCAATAATGTTCCGGTTTCCAGAGGTACACCTCCCTCAGTACGATCCTCTGTCAGCACCGCCGAAATCCTTTTCTTTCCATCCATCAGGATACAGAGCGGTTTCTCAAACTGAACATGCATCAAAAATTCGGTCTCTGCAATCACCTTTTGCTGCTTCAGCATCTCCCACCGAATAAATTCAACGGACGAATCGTACTGTATACTGAAGTAGCCCACGTTCATGGAGGTGACATTATGAAAGAAATGTGAACCAAGGGATGCATCCAGCGGAAAATCCTCCATGCTGGTCTCAACGATGACCCTGGCATTGGATATGTGGGACCATTTCACCGGGATACCGATATGGGGATCGGCTGTTCCCCAGCGACCGGGCCCTATGAGCATATACTCCTTCTTCGCCCTGGTTAACTGCCTGTTCAGGTTCTCCAGTTCCATGGCAATCTCCTTCGTTCTCAACCTGTCGAACGCTTCAAGCTTCACGAATACCACATCCTTCAAATCGACCAGCTTTCCATTACCCATGCTCTGCTCCGCGTAGATTAACAGGTCATCCTCCCGCAGCATATCCTTTTCAAAGCTGAACCCGGTTCCCGACCCGTACATTGGTTTGATCTGCAGCAGGTGGAATGAGGGTTTTTCATTCGCCGCTTTATTCAGGTCGAGTGCGTACTCAATTTCGACCGGGCAGCCCATGGCCTCCTTCCCGACATCCAGGATCAGTTGTATCGTTTTTGCCAGTGGCACATGGTTGTATTTCAGGATATTTGCAAAATTCAGTATTCTCGGTCCGACAGCTGAGAGTCCAGGCTCAATCCTGTCATTCTCCGGATCGTAGACGGAGGCGAGGTGTTTCAGCATTCCATCCTTCTCAGCATGGGAGATGGTGAGCCGCACAAGATTGGCTTCGCTCCCCTTGTTGACAAAATCCGATTCTCCGCTTTTCAGATCGAGGGCGTAAAACTCGACCTGCGAATCGCGGTAAAGCTTCCTTGGCGAATTCACCTCCAGGTTCGGATAGACCGGCGAGAAGCGGTACGATTTCTCCCCGTTCACCACATAATGACCGAGACCGAGCGCCGCAAGTGCGTACCCATCCTCAGGTTCCATATGGGCCACCGGGTAGTAGTTGTGCGACTGTGCCGTACCGCTCACATGGGGATAGTAATAATTGCCGCGGGGCTCCCCGACCACTTCCTGAATCACCACCCCCATCTTCTCCTCCTCAAGGTTAAAGTTGGTCACCTCGAAATAACTTCTCGACTCGGGGGAATAGATCGAGGCATATACCAGCTTAATACAGAGTGCCAGATGGTTTGCACGTGCAATGGCCGACTCTTCGTTATTGGGTATCAGGTAAGTATCGAATATACCGCTGAACGGCTGGAGGGTTGAATCCTCGAGCAGACTGGAGGAGCGGACGGCCAAAGGGCGATCCATCTGTTTAACCAGTATTTTCATCTTCTTCTCAAGGTTATAAGAGAGATCCGCCTCACTGAAGATCCGCCGTATCTCTTCATAACTGTAATCTCCCCGTACCACCTTGTGCAGGGAATTGCGCTCCATGAAAATGTCAAACTCGTCCGTACCAACAATGCATGTGCGCGGTGTACGAATGTTCAGTTCAGGGATGATCTCAGGGAAGTTCAGGTTATAGATCAATGTATTGATAAAGGCGCAGCCCCTTCCTTTTCCTCCGAGCGGACCGGTACCCAGGCTTACGATGTTGGTTTCGTCCATCACGGCTGATGGCTCGAAATTGATAATTTTACCGATATTCGACTCGTTCCTGTATTTCCGGATGACATGCTTCAGGTAGCTTCTGAACTCTGTGGGTGTCTTGAAGTCGGTGACCTTAACAGGATGGATCATTTTGGCGATTTTCAGCTCACCACGTGCCATGAGCCAAAGGGAGAAATGGTTTCTCTTGCCATGATAGATCAGAGATTCGATCGGTATTTTGGCGATGTTATTCTCAAATTCTTTCAGCGATTTTGCCTCGGCGATCTTATTCCCCGTGGCATCCTTATACACAAAACTGCCAAAGCCGAGGTGGTGGGAGATAAATGTGCGGATATCCTGAATAAGTGTTTCGGAGTTTTTGTTAATGAAGGTGCTCTTCAATTCAAACGCTTTGCGCGAGTTAGTAACCTCGGACGATTGAATCACGGTAGGAAGTCCTTTCACCTCACGTTGTGTATACTGCACCAGCCTGAAGCCAGCCCCGGAATCTTCCACTCCCTCTCTCTCAAATACCACATCGGTGATCAGGCAGAGCATGTTTTCGTGGTATTTCTCTATCACCTCCAGTGCCTGTTCATAGTTTGTGGCAAGCAGGATCTTCGGGCGTGCGCGGAGTCGCAATACCTTGAACAGATCGTCGGTACTCACATCGTCGATGATCCGTTTAGTTTGCTCCAGCACGATGGTATAAAGCAGCGGCAGATACCGCGAATAATAGATCTCGGAATCCTCCACCAGCAGAATCACCTTTACCATACCGATCTGGGTGTCGTTGTCGACGTTTACGAGGTCTTCCAGGCTCTTCACCATGGCAAAGAAAACCTGCGAATCGCCGTTCCAGACAAAAAGCCGGTCGATATTTTTCAGGGAGGGATTGATCTTCTTAAATTTCAGAACCTCCCTGTCGTTGTTCAGCAGCACATAGATCGGGATATACGGATATTCATTCTTCACGCTGCCGGCGATTACCATGGGTGTCTCTTTGTCGTTCCCCACCATAAGGATCACCAGGTCGAAATGGTGCGACGCAAGCTGCTCCATCGCCTCTTCGTAGGTCGACACACCTGTTACACGCGGCATGGAGGTAAGGTTCAGCTGATGATATTCGCCGAGTATATGCTCGGAAAAGCGTCCCTCCTTCTCAATGCTGAAGGCATCGTAGAGTGTTGATACCAGGAGTATCTCCTTCACCTTATAGGGCATCAGGTCGTGAAAGATATCGCGATTGGCATTCTGCTTGGTAAGGAACTTCTGAAGCAGCATGCGGGAGTTCACTTCAGAAGGTTTTTCGAACTGACTGATCTCCTTGCGGATAAACTCCTTTTCGGCAGACTGTTTCAAAAGTTTTTGTGCTGCCTGGGTATTGAGGTAACTCTCGATGATGCTGGCCAGGTTCTCGATAAGGTGCCGCTCCTCTTTTAAGAACGGGCCCTCATCGATCTCCCTGAACTCCTTGAGGTAATAGACAGAGATCTCCCCGTCGCGACCATCGAGTGTATTGAAGCGCTGTGTCTGTTTCCATTTGCTCTCCCTGAATCCCGGACTTGTATATATCTTGTCCTCCAGCCTGATGCTGGCTACGGTCATTTCGGGATACTGCCATGCCGGGGGCAGGATCCGCACGATATGACTGAGTGTCTGTTCGACAGGACGGCTCTCCCTGACAATCTGGGTTGCCTGGTTGATACACGACAACTCTTTCAGGCGCTCCTTACGCTCAGCAATCAGTCGTTGTATTTCCTCTTCCGAATGTGAAATGGGTGCCATTTGAATCCATTGTTGTATCCCAATACCCGGATCCTGGTTGCAGGGTTTCCGGTAAGGAGGATAATAATACGAATAATTCCTTAAATATAAGGTGGGATTGACGGAATTATACCGGTAACAGCTGCATGATCATTCATCAATCCTGAAAGTATTCCCGCTCCTGATCAAATCATTGACTGTTTTAAGCTTCGTTTCGCGCCTCGCCTGCTGCACCTGTTTGTATAACAGCGATTCAAAGACGGTCGATTCAGCAGACCTTATCACACCCATCGCCACAGGGAACTCCGGCAACCCCATTCGCACCAGGTTATAATGTGTGGCGTCGTCGGGGTCGGTTGCATCGTGTACGATCAGGTCCTTCTCCGTGATCCCGTTTTCCCCGATCGTTACCACCTCCAGTTTGTTGCAGTTGTAACGGATCCCCTTGTTTCTCTCTTTCCCAAAGATCATCGGCTCACCATGTTTCAGGTAGATCTGGTGGTCTTCACGCACATCTTTCCCGGTAATATCCTTGTGCACCTCGTTTGCAAAGATCACGCAGTTGAGCAGCACCTCTACCACGGAAGTACCCTTGTGGTTCGCTGCCTGGAGGATCACATCCTTCATCATCTTCGGATCGCTGTCCACCACCCTGGCAAAGAAAGTACCCTGCGCCCCCATAGTGAGCTCGCCTGGCTGAAAGGCATTTTCAATGGTGCCCTCGGGGGATGTTTTCGTAACGCTGCCTTTGGGAGTGGTTGGTGAATACTGTCCTTTTGTAAGACCATAGATCTTATTGTTGAACAGGATAATATTCACATTGATATTTCTACGGATGATATGAATGAAGTGATTTCCGCCGATCGCCATGCTGTCGCCGTCGCCTGTCATTACCCAGACGCTGAGGTTCGGGTTGGCGATCTTAACGCCCGAGGCGATGGCAGAAGCACGTCCGTGAAGGCTGTGGAAGCCGTATGCATCTAAATAATAGGGAAAGCGGCTCGAACAACCGATCCCCGATACGAAGACCGCATCCTCTTTTCTTTCGCATGTTTCAGGAAGCACCTGCTGGATTGATGCAAGCACCGAGTGGGCACCGCATCCGGCGCACCATTTCACCGCAGTATCGAGTTTAAAATCCGCTTTCGACAGCATCCCTGTATCTTTTAATTCCTCTGTCATGCTTATCTGTTTTTAGATTCAACGCCCGAATTATTTATCTCCAGTACCTCCCTGAATTTCTCCTTCAGTTCGGAGATAAAAAACGGGAGTCCCTGTACCTTATTGTATTGCTGAAAATTGTATTGCTGGTAAATTGATCTGAGGTGGTTCACAAACTGTCCGAGGTTAATCTCGCATACGATCCGCTTTTTGAAACCCCCGAGCACCTCTCCGGTATTTTTCGGAAGCGGATGGATATAATTGAACTGTACAAGGCTGATGCTTAATCCCTCTTTCTGCAGGTCCTTCACCGCGCTCACCAATCCGCCGTATGTTCCACCCCAGCCGATCACCAGCAGGTCGCCGGTCTTCTCGCCGATCACCTCCAGTTCGGGAATATCATCGGCAACCCGCTCGACCTTCTCCTGGCGGTTCCTTACCATTATCTCGTGGTTGAGCGGATCGTGCGACACATTTCCGGTCACATCCTCCTTCTCCAGTCCCCCGATCCTGTGCCTGAGTCCCTCCTGACCTGGGATCGCCCATTGCCTGTTCATCTTCACCGGATCGCGCTTATAGGGTTGGTACCCGGGATCGTTATCTGCCACCCACGGTGGTTTGATTTCAGGCAGGTTGGCCGTGTCCGGGATTTTCCAGAGCTCCGAACCATTTGCCAGGTAACCATCGGTAAGCAGGATCACCGGGGTCATATGCTCCAGCGAGAGCCGGGCCGCCTCAAAGGCATAATCGAAACAGTTGGCCGGTGTGGAGGCGGCGATAACGATCAGTGGCGACTCGCCGCTTCTTCCGTAGAGAGCCTGCATCAGGTCCGATTGTTCAGTTTTCGTGGGCAGGCCGGTTGAGGGGCCTCCGCGCTGCACATTCACGATCACCAAAGGAAGCTCGGTGATCACCGCCAGTCCGGCCGCCTCCGCCTTGAGCGCAAGCCCGGGACCGGAAGTTGTTGTCACACCCAATCGTCCGGCAAAAGAGGCACCGATAGCCGAGCATATCCCCGCGATCTCATCTTCAGCCTGAAACGCTTTGGCTCCAAGGTGTTTGCGCAATGCAATCTCCTGAAGTATCTCTGTTGCCGGCGTAATGGGATATGAACCCAGAAACAGTTCCAGTCCGGCTTTTTCCGCAGCAGCCAGAAGTCCCCAGGCTGTTGCCTGGTTCCCGGTTATATTTCTGAAGAGCCCTTTCTTGTTCTTCATCGGGTCGACAAGGAACGTGGTGGAAAGCGCTTCGATTGTTTCGGCATAGTTATAACCGGCATTCAGCACTGCGACGTTGGCCTTCACCAGGTCGGGTTTGGCTTTAAATTTATTGGAGAGAAAGTCCTCACCAAGCTTGATATCCCTGTTAAAGAGCCAGTATAGCATACCTGCCACGAACTGGTTCCTCATCCTATCGGCTGTCCTCGTATCAACCCCGTGGATTTTCGCTGTATCGCGCGTAAGGTTGGTGATCGGCGCCTTTACCACATTATACCCGTCGAGCGAATCATCGTGAAGCGGATCCTCCGTGTAGCCGGCCTTCTTATAGTGTTTATTATCAAAATGATCGATATCAATAATGATCGTGGCCCCGATCTTCACCCACTTCATGTTTGCCTTCAGCGCCGCCGGGTTCATGGCCACGAGTACATCGGCCTGGTCGCCCGGTGTATTCACCTCTGTATGTCCAATATGAACCTGGAAACCGGAAACACCTGCAATGGTTCCCTGGGGCGCCCTTATCTCAGAGGGGTAATCGGGAAAGGTAGAAAGGTCGTTACCGACAAACGCCGAGGTATCGGAGAACTGTGAACCAGTAAACTGCATTCCATCGCCGGAGTCACCGGCAAACTTCACAACGACCTCGTCGATTTGTAAGACTTTCGGATTCTTTGCCATACTATTCCTGATAGTTAATTGATGCCTGCTTTTTCTTTTGCCCGTACCACTTCATGCTGAAGCTGGTAATTCATGATCTCGCGTATCCGTAAACTCATCCTTGAGCGATCCTTAGGTTTTGACTTCAATGCAGCAAAGTTACCTATTTTTAGAAAGAAGATTCTGTTAAAAAAGTGCTTTTTTAACATATCCTGAGGCGGATAGGGAATATGGAAGTGCCCCCTGGTTTACGGATGCTGCGCTCCTGAATGTGCTGTGACAGCTTCATCAGGGGCGATATGTCGGGCCCATTAAACAGCGTAACGTCTGTAGCAGGGATGAGCTGCTTCACCTAACGCAGAAAGTAGTCAAGGTTTTTTATCAACAGTTCCGGTTGTTCCGCGTGCAGCCAGTGTCCGGCACCCGGAATCGAGACGATCTCTGCAGTCGGAAACAGCTGTTTAATGAGTGCATGGTGTTCGGGCGCGATATAATCCGACTTCTCACCCCTGACGAACATCACCGGAAACCCTTTGATTCCTCCCTTCTTCAGCACCTCCTCATAGGGCAGGGCGTCCATGATCTCGTCGAGGTTTTCGCGCAACACCGGAAGGTTGATTTTCCAGAAAAACCGCTGCTCACTGTCGCGCGAAAGATTTTTCAGCAGGAACATCCTCACCCGTTCAGAACCGATTGCGGTTGAGAGCGCCAGCGACACCTCCTCACGTGATTCGGCAGAAGCAAGATCGACCGCCAGCATGGCATCAATCATTTTGGCATGATTGGCTGCAATGGATGAGTTCAGGGCCATGTCGTGATAGGCCACCGGTGCAATATCTACAACAATGAGCGAGGCTACCCTTTCGGGACACTCCATAGCGAAGAGCATGGCCGTTTTCCCTCCCATTGAATGGCCGAGAAGTAAAACTTTCCTGATACCATTGTCATCCATGAACTCACACAGATCGCCGCTCATTGAACCGTAATCGTGCTGACCAGCCCGGGGTGACTCACCATGGTTGCGCTGGTCGGGTACAAATACCTCGAACCTGTCTGAAAGTTCCCGTGCGATACTTACCCAGTTGTCGGACGAGCCGTAGAGTCCGTGAAGAATGATCAATGGGGGACCAGCCTCTCCGTATTTCCTGAAAAAAAGTTTCATCTGTACACATTATTTTTAATAACAGAATCTGCCGGAACAGTCCCTTTAGCATCCAGCG
>CAZIIU010000046.1:0-12185 GCA_964539395.1 uncultured Bacteroidaceae bacterium | reverse complement strand
GCCTCCCGGAAGCTCATCTTCACCCTCCTCAGCATCCAGCGGCCTCCCGGAAGCTCATCTTCACCCTCCTCAGCATCCAGCGGCCTCCCGGAAGCTAATCCTGACCCCCCTCAGCATTCATGTATTCAACAGACAGCAGTGCGATCCACTCCGAGATCGCATCGAAGGCCTGCTGTGTTTCCCTGGTAATCCTCTTATTCTTCAGCTTCAGGATAAGCAGGCCGTACAAGCCGTTCAGAGCCAGCTGCACATCATTATCACTACTGTGACCGGCCCGCATTCGCAATGCATCGATATTCACCCTGGCCCTGTCGTATACAACCCTGAACTCATTATTCTGCGGTCCGTGCAGCAGTTCCACGTTCAGCTCATTCATTTTCCCTGCGATCTCCAGGAGAAAAGCCATGTGACCGCTTTCCTGCTTCCCCTCCACTGTCATCCTGTGCATCAGCTCCTTGTACCATTCGAGCATCTCGCGCTTCACGCCATAGTCAACATCGAACTGACTAATCACGGTCTGGTCGATCCTTACCGGGTCGAACCCGCTGGCACGGATTATGTCCTCCACCTGGTACATATAAATCAGGTATTCGGCTATATTCTCTTTTCGCTTCTGTTGTGCTATGATCACGGTTCAGGTATTTAAGTGTGCAAAGATAATAAAAAGGAGGGAAGAGGGGGCGGGCAAATCCTCATTCAGCCTGCTTCAGTAAAAAAGAATTCCGGTTTTTGTTTTTATCTTAGCAGGTATGAATATTACCGAAGCCAAATTTATCACCTCATCACAAACGGTTGCACAATGTCCGAAAGCCGATCTCCCCGAATATGCGTTTATCGGGCGATCCAACGTGGGTAAGTCCTCGCTGATCAATATGCTCGCAGAGCGAAAAAACCTGGCAAAGACCTCATCTACACCGGGCAAGACAAGGCTCATCAATCATTTCATGATCGACAACAGTTGGTACCTCTGCGATCTGCCGGGTTACGGCTATGCGAAAGTATCGAAGAAACAGCGCGATGCATTCGCAAAGATGATAGAAGAGTATGCCACGCTCCGCACGAACCTGGTATGCTTTTTTGTGCTGGTCGACAGCAGGATCGCACCGCAGGAGCTTGACCTTGATTTTATCGAGTGGCTGGGTGATAGCGGACTCCCCTTTGTACTGGTGTACACGAAGATCGACAAGATCAAACAGAAAGAGAAAAACAAAAGTATTGGCGCGATGAAGGAGCTCCTGTCTGAAAGCTGGGAGGAGCTGCCGATGATCATCGAAACTTCGGCGGTAAAGGGAACCGGGAGGGAAGAGCTGCTTACCTTCATCAGCGAGACCAATGCCAGGCTGCAGGGTTGACAGGGATCGATCGGTGGATTCCGGAGCGCAAGAGCGTTATAATGCAGGAATTAACAGGTAGATGGGAGGCTGAACCTTGAAAACGGCTCGATCATCTGAAGCGGAATTACCGGGAAGGAGATAAAAAGTATCCGGGAATTAAAACTTTTCACTATCTTTGTGGCCGCAAAAATACCCATGTGTGATGGGGAATTAAGCAACTATTATTAATTCTGAGTAGCACGATAACAAATGAAAACAATTTCCATCAGCGTTAAAAAACGCACCGAACTCGGCAAAAAAGCGACCCGCGAACTTCGAAAAAATGCAGATGTACCCTGCGTCATGTATGGCGGATCAGAGGTCCTGCATTTCTATGCCCATGAGAACGAATTCCTTGGCCTGGTCTATTCCCCGAACGTTTTTATTGTCGATATCGACATTGAAGGTGACAAAAGAAGAGCGGTGATGCAGGAGCTGCAGTTCCACCCGGTAACCGACAAAATTCTCCACATCGATTTTGTAGAGGTGTTTGACGACAAACCTGTAACGATCAACATTCCGATCAGGCTAACTGGTGCAGCGGTTGGTATCAAGGAGGGCGGAAAGCCCCGTCAGAAGCGCCGTTCACTTCGGGTGAGTGGCCTGCCCGGCGATCTTCCCGATTTCCTCGAGATCGATATCACCGATGTAAAAATCGGCGATGTGATCAAGGTAGGTAACCTGTCATATCCCAAACTTGAAATTCTGGATCCTGAGAGATCCATGGTATACGCTATTGTCTCCTCACGTCTTGCACTCGCGGGCATGACCATTGAAGATCCTGATGCAGTAGCTGCCGAAGGTGAAGAGGCTGCGAAAGCTGAAGAGGCAGCTGAAGGTGATGAAGAGGGAGATGACACCGCTGAATCCAAAGAGGGATCCGAGGATTAATGCAGTAGTATGAAATACCTGGTAACCGGTCTCGGTAACATAGGTTTGGAATACGCGAACACGCGTCATAACATTGGTTTTGATATACTGGATGCGCTTGCCGGTGCATCCCGTATTTCGTTTAAGGACCAGCGGTACGGTTTTTATGCCGAGCTGAAACACCACGGTCGCACCTTCTGCCTGCTCAAGCCATCGACCTACGTCAACCTCAGCGGTAACGCAGTACGCTATTACCTTCAGAAGTTAAAGCTGCCGGAAGACAGGCTGCTGGTGGTTACAGACGACATTGCCCTCCCGTTTGGCACGATAAGAATACGTGCCAGGGGAGGCGATGCAGGGCACAACGGGCTGGCGCACATCAATATGATTCTGGGCACGAACAATTATGCACGGCTCAGGTTCGGAATCGGCAATGAATTCGGTCGCGGTCAGCAGGTCGATTATGTACTCGGTCAGTGGGAAGAGGAGGAGAAGAAATTACTGGCTGAACGCGTGGCTGTTGCCGGCGAAGCGATACTTACCTTTGGTACGCTGGGGGTGCAGCGTACGATGAACCTGTATAACAATAAGTAAAGAGGGGGTTGGGGGTACAGGCATGACCCCGCCTAACCAGGGGTTTCATGCGGAGAACCTGCTGCCGCCGTGGCGTCCGGAACTATGCTTTCATATAGACCTCCAGCACGGTGGAGGGAGCGGCGGGGATCAGGGAGATCTCCTTGAGTGCCGCGGGTACGAGGATCGTTTCGCCTTTACTGAGCGACAGCGGTTCACCGCCCCTGTAATTGATTATCAGCTCACCCTCCGTACAGATATAGACCACGAACGAATCTATCAGCGCAAAATCCTTATCCACCGGCTGGTCGAATTCAATGAGGCCGGTTGTGAAGTACGGACAATCGGCCAGGTTCACTGTTTGGTTGATGATCCTGTCGTACTTTGTTCTGTAATCATCCCTCAGCTTGTAATCCATTACCTTGAGGGCCATGTCGAGGTGCAGTTCACGGGCCTTTCCGTCTTTGTCCACCCTGTCCCAGTCGTATATCCTGTATGTAAGGTCGGAAGCCTGCTGAATCTCAGCCAGCACGATTCCCTTTCCGATTGCGTGGATACGTCCGGCCGGGAGAATGAAGACATCTCCCTTTTTCACCGGTTCATAGTTAAGGATTTCTGTCAGCTTCCTTTCATTGAGGTGTTCCATAAACAGCTGCTCATCGATATCGGCTTTAAACCCGGAGATCAGTTCAGCCCCCCTGTCGGCATCGATCACGTACCACATCTCGGTTTTCCCGCGGTCGTTATGCACAGCAGCGGCAAAATCATCATCGGGATGAACCTGCACGCTCAGGTCACCTGCAGCATCGATAAATTTGATCAGCAGGGGAAACTCCGATCCGAACTGTTCAAAAACGCGATCCCCGGTAAGATCGCCCATATACACGCTGATGAGTTCGTCGAGCGGATTACCCGCCAGGAAGCCTTCTGCAACCACAGAAACATTGTCCTTCACCGAGGATATCTCCCAGCTTTCAGCGGCTATTTCGGGTATATTCTGCTTGTTCAGCAGGGTGCCGAGCTTTCGACCGCCCCAAAGGTAGTCCTTGTAGACAGGCAGAAACTTGAGCGGGTAGAGCGATTTTTCCATCTGTAGTTGTTTGTGCAACAAAAGTAGAAAAAAATCGGGAACCTGCAGGGAATAAAGAAGCGGCTAACAAGGCCTTCAGGAGGTAGTATTCAGGCGCTGGCCGAAGACTTCACTTCCAGTTTGAAGCCCATGCGGTGGACATTCACGATCGACACCCGCCGGTCCTCCTGCAACTTCTTGCGCAACCGGGCGATATAGACATCCATCGACCTTCCCATAAAATAGTCGTTCTCGCCCCATACATCGGTGAGCACGGTTTCGCGTTTCACAAGACTGTTCATATTGCGGGCAAGCATACGCAGCACCTCTGCCTCTTTCTTGGTGAGGCTCACCTCTCCGGAAGGTGCGCAGAGCAGCCTGTTGGGATAATCGAAGGTAAAGTTACCAAAAGCGATCAACTCCTGCTGACCGGAATTGGTTTTAGCAGTGCCCGACCGCCGCAGCAGCGAGTAAATACGAAGTGCCAGTTCGGTGGTGGAAAAGGGTTTCGCAATAAAATCGTCGCCACCTGCACAGTAGGCGTGAATCATATCCTTATCGTCGTGGTTGGCCGACATAAAGAGCACCGGGGTGATAAAATCGGTCCGGCGTATCTCCTTTACAAAATCGGTACCCGACATTCCCGGTAGCCCGATATCCACAATGCACACATCGTAATTACCTGTTTTGTACTCTCTGAGAGCTTTTTCAGGATCCGTCTCCCAGTCGACCTGGTACTTTTTAAGTTCAAGCGACTGCCTGATTACCTTTCCAAGCTGCTGATCGTCCTCAAGCATCAAAAGTCTGGGAATTTTTTCAGCCATGTTGTGTGCGGTTTGGTTTTACTTGTTTGCAGTATTTATAACAAAAAAATGTTAAAAAAGTTCGACCGGATGGCATGCTGGTTTGCCGGTGTGCGGGTGGATCGCGACCTTATGGGCAGGTGGTTGAACTACCGGAGAATGGGATCCGTGCCGGCAGTGCACAGGCAGCAAGAGTATTCGCGGGGCATGATGAAAAAAAGTATTGTGCCGAACGGAAAACTTTGGTGCAATATGCTTACTTTTGCCATACATACATTCAATCAACCACCTAAGTAGTTTTATGTAATGAGCGATAAGGCACCGATCAAATTTTTCAGTGGAAGAACTTCGATGTATCTTGCAGAGAAGATCGCAAAGAGTTTCGGTCAGGACCTCGGCCGAACCAGCCTGTACCAGTTCAGTGACGGCGAGTTTCAACCGGCCTATGACGAGAGTGTCAGGGGTCGCACCGTCTTTATCATACAGTCGACCTTTCCGCCCGGCGATAACCTGCTCGAACTGCTGATGATGATCGATGCGGCGAAACGGGCATCTGCATACAAGGTGGTGGCGGTGATCCCCTATTTCGGTTTTGCAAGACAGGACCGCAAGGACAGGCCGAGGGCATCGATCGGTGCCAAGCTGGTGGCGAACCTGCTGACTGCCGCAGGGGTGGACCGGATCATGACGATGGACCTTCATGCTGATCAGCTGCAGGGTTTTTTTGATGTGCCGGTAGACCATCTCTACGCCTCCTCCCTGTTTGTTCCCTATATCAAATCGATGGAACTGGAAAACCTTGCAGTTGCAGCACCTGATATGGGCGGTACCAAACGGGCCAATGCCTATTCGCGGTTCCTGAATGCCAGCATGGTGATCTGTTACAAACTCCGCAAAAAACCCAATGTGGTTGAGGAGATCAAGGCGATCGGAGATATCCGCGATAAAAACGTGGTGATCGTCGACGACATGGTCGACACCGCGGGAACGATAACCTTCGCCGCCAGCATGATGAAGAGCCAGGGCGCCCGGAGTATCCGCGTGGTTGCCTCACACGCCGTGCTGTCAGGACCGGCCTATGAACGTATCGATGAATCACCCATCGACGAGATGATCGTTACCGACTCCATCCCCCTGAAGCGGGAGAGCGAGAAGATCAGGGTGATCTCCGTCGCCGACCTCTTTGCTGATGTGATCGACAAGGTATATAACTACCAATCAATCAGCGGACACTTTATCAGTTAGATCCTGGACCAGTACCGGTATTTGGCCCGTTGGATACAGTCAGCTAAATATGGACTGTTGAATATGGGTTGATGATTATGGTCCTCTGAATATGGGCGGCTAAATCAGGGTTGTTGAATATGGGCCGGGGAACATGAGCTGTTGAATGAAAGCCGGAAAATATGGGCTGGTGAATAAAGGCTGGGGAATATGGCAGTGACAGGTTTCAGCCTGCGAGCCAGAGCAGGCAGATTCATGGCAGTGACAGGTTTCAGCCTGCGAGCCAGAGCAGGCAGATTCATGGCAATGGCAGGTTTCAATATGCCTGCAAAGCAGGCAGGTTTCAGGTTATTTGTCCCTGAGGTTGTCCAGAATCCTTCGTTCCTTTTTGGTAGGGCGGCCCGCTCCGCGATCCCTCATTACAAAAAAATCGTCTCGCATCCTGAGTTTATCAAGCTCCTCCACGGGGGTGATATCTTCCAGGAAATCAGCGACAGATTTTGCCCCTACCCGCTTCTGAATGGGGTCGAGTACTTTATAGAGATAGTTGACCGGGGATTTACGCACGGTTATGATTTCGCCCGGATGAACGGTGCGTGAGGGTTTTACCGGCATTTCGCCGATCATCACGCGACCCTTGCGGCAGGCTTCGGTGGCCAGGGCCCGGGTTTTAAAGATCCTGACCGACCAGAGGTATTTATCGATCCTGTTCTCCATACGGTTCATTAATAGGGGTTCATTTTACGGACCATGGGGTAATAGAGCCGGCGGGCGTATTTGTAAATATATACCATGATCAGTTCGGTTCCGCCGATCAGCACATCGCGGCGACCCTGTTTCATTGAGCGGATCATTTTTCTTGCGCATTTTTCCGGAGATATCCCGCTGGCCTGTCCCGGATCCATCACCCCCCGTGCCTTTCCTTCCTTATCGACTGCATACAGGGAGATATTTGTTCGCACCCTTCCCGGACTAAAGATCGTAACCCGGATGCCATGGTGGTAATTCTCGGCCAGCAGGCTCTCATAAAACCCGAACAGCGCGTGTTTGGCGGCAGAGTATGCCGAGCGCAGTGGAAACCCAAATTTGCCGGCGATGGTGCTGGTTACGCCGAACCAGCCCTCACCCCTTTCGATCATCCCCGGCAGCACTGCCTTTGCCAGGATCACCCCTGCAAAGTAGTCGATCTCCATGATTCGGCGGTCGATCTCCACGGAGGTCTCAGCAACGAGGGATCGCTGTGAAATGCCACCGTTATTCATCATAACATCGATCTGCCCAAAATCCTGAAGCACTTGCTGTGCCGTGTTCTTCACCGCAGTGGGATCGCCGAGGTCAAAGACCACGGCGTGGACCTCAGGGTTGATACCTGTGAGGTTGTTTTTTACGCGTTCAAGCTCGTCAGCTTCATGGGAAGAGATGATGACCCTTGCACCTTCACGTGCGAACTCTCCTGCAAGGGCCTCCCCGATTCCGGAGGATGCCCCGGTGATCCAGACTGTTCTGTTTTTAAAGCTTATCATCCAAATTCTGCTTTTCTGCTACATACATGGCACCTCTGTAATTGTTGCTCCTGATGAAGCCCGGGCGCCGCTGGGAGCCTGATGCCTGCAGAGAGGCGCCAGCCAATGCAATCGCACCCTGTTTTTCTTCAACGCAACCATATAACTTCAGCCGATTAGTTTCCCGGTCATTTCAACAATCTCCTTCCGCAGTTCAACCAGTTCCACTGCATCCGTTGCTCCTCTCCTGTATCGTCTGCCGAACCAGCCCCCGCGCAAAGTCTTTTTCAACCGGAGGTACCATATCAGCGCCAGCTTACCTGTAGGATAGAGCAGCAGCAGGTAGCCGGCCCAGATATACCATCCGTCGGTAAATATCCCTACCAGAATGGTTTGCAGCAGGTAGCTGAGTGGCACCACCAGCAGTATCGCCAGTCCCGCCTTTACGGAGCTATGGAACTGAACATCCCTGATCTTTCGCACGGCGCGAACCGGCAGGAAATAGGCCAGGGCGTTATTGACCAGTCCGAAAAGGAACACCGGTAGTGTAAGCAGCAGCGTTAGCCACCTCCAGGCTGTCCGCGCACCCGAATACCCGTTCGACCTCACCACCCAGTCGCGGATATTCATCTTTTCAAGCGACTTCATATAGCGCTCTACCTTTTCCCTGAGCGGATCGAGTTGTTGCGGTTTCTTTCCCGATTCCCCGCCGGCCTGCCCCTGAACCTCACCGGATAACTGCTGTTCCTGCTTCTCACCGGTCTGCCCCTGTCCGGCCGCAGCATCCGCCTGCAACTGCTCCTTCGCTTCACCGTTCGGTTGCTGCTCCTCACCGTTCGGTTGCCGTTCCTCCCCGTCAGGGGACTTTTCCTGTTCCAGCACAGCATCGAGCCGTCTGATCATCTCCTTATCGGCCAGAAAGCGGTCGTGCAGTTTTCTTCCGCCGATCCCCATGATCGCGCGCATCCGGTCATTAAACACGGTACGCAGTCCCATATACAAATCATAATACTCCACTGTTTCGATATGAATCATCAACGGTTTCAGCTCTTCGGTGAGCTGCTGTTTCAGCTGGTTCATTCCACGCGGACCGTTTTGAGTGAATGTGTCCCAATAGTCGGAAACCTCGATTGGTTTACCGTAAAAAACATGCAGGTCCTGGTAGTGCTTCACATAGTCTGAAAAATCGAGTCCCACGGGAACGATCTTCACGTAGGGTTCGTTGCCCATCTTTTCCTGTGTCTTGAAAGCGATCCGGAAGATCCCCTTTCCAAAATTCCTTAGCCTGCGCTTATCGGAATGGTTCCCTTCGGGCATGATGCAGAGCTGATGTTTGCGGTGAAGCACACCAACGGTGATATCGAAGATCTCCTGGTTTTTGCCCAGTTCATCCACACCGTCGCGGATGCGGAACACCGGGAGTATCTTAAGGGTATTAAGGGCCTTTGCCAGCAGCTTTTTTCTGAAGAGGTCGGCCCGTGCCAGGAAGACCGTATCGCCTGGTGAAGAGAAGAGAACGATCAGCGCGTCCATCAGTGCATTCTGGTGATTTGGAGCAAAGATCACCGGGGCATCCTTAGGGATGTTTTCAAGGCCATGAACTTCCACTTTGCGATAGTACTGGTTGAAAACGGTGTTCGCCCAGCTGTAGAGGGAGAAGTAGACGAAGCTGCGGCGATCGATGCGGTCGACTGCTCCGAGGACTTTTCGTTTCGACATAGTCTGCTTGTTTGGTGATCACAAAGATAGAAGTTTTTTTTTAGGGGGGAGGGAGTCACAGATGTCACGACTGCAGGCGCGCATGACATATTGTCCGTTACTGTGACTGATGAAGGGAAGAGGGTAGGCTAAAGGGACCACTCCGGCATATTGGGGATAAAAACAGTCTGACATTTTTAAAAAAAACAGTATTTTTGTACCTGAATATTAAACCTTTTTATTACAAATAACACTCATACAAGAAACTTACTTATCGTATGATATGGGTGGACCGATCCATATTTTATAGTCTAACATATTAGCGCATATAGAAATATGATCATTTCAGGAATTCAACAGGTGGGGATTGGCGTAACCAGTCTGAAGGATGCGTGGCGGTGGTACCGCGACCATTTTGGTATGGACATCAGGGTGTTCGACGAGGAGGCACCCGCCAACTACATGCTGCCCTACACCGGTGGCAAGGCATGCAAACGGCATGCTGCACTTGCGATCAACATGATGGGTGGCGGCGGGTTTGAGATCTGGCAATACAAGGACCGCATACCGAAGGCGCCGGCCTTTGAGATCCAGGCGGGCGACCTGGGGATATTCGCCGCAAAAATGAAGTCGCCCGACGTGGAGGCTACCTACGACCACTTCCATAAGCTGGGACTGGTACTGAACGGTGTGAGCCGCGATCCCGCGGGAAGAAAGCAGTTCTTTATGAAGGACCCGTACAACAACATTTTCCAGGTGGTGGAAGCCGACACGTGGTTCAGGTTCAACAGGCGCAAGAAGACCGGTGCGGCATATGGTGCGGTGATCGGCGTGTCGGATATTGAAAAATCGAAAGTGCTCTACTCAGGGATCCTCGGATACGACACGGTGGTGTACGACAAGACGAAAGTTTGGGAAGACCTGTCAACAGTGCCCGGGGGAACGCACAGTATCAGGCGCGTGCTGCTACGGCATTCGCTGGAGCGCAAGGGCTTTTTTGCACGGCTGTTCGGTCCGACCGAGATCGAGCTCCTGCAGGTGCAGGACCGTGAACCGCAGAACATCTACAAGAACCGTTTCTGGGGCGACCTGGGGTTCATTCACCTCTGCTACGACGTAATTGGCATCAACAAGCTGAAAGAGAAGTGCGAATCGCTCGGTTTCCCGTTCACGGTGGATAGCCAGATCGAAACCGGTCCCACTGCATTCGACATGGGCGAAGCGGCCGGACATTTCAGTTATATTGAGGATCCCGACGGAACGCTGATCGAATTCGTGGAGACACACAGGATCCCGATCTCCAAGCGGCTCGGGTGGTACCTGAAGCTCGACAAGAGGAAGAACAAGGAGAAGCCGGTGGCCGATCGCGTGCTGCGGTTGTTGCAATATATGAAGGTGCGGGAGAAGCATTTGAGATAAATCCGGCATTCAGAAACGATAGCCCGACAGATGATCTCCTGCTGCGGATGCTAAGGCGGCAGATGATCTCCTGCTGCGGATGCTAAGGCGGCAGATGACTTTAGCTATGATGTTTCTCCTTGGTTATCTGTTCCAGGTGATCGACTCGCCCTGTTCTGCCCTGGTGAGGGCAACTTCTGTCATTACGGAGCATGCAATTGCTCAACGACGGAATTTTTCTATATTTGCTGTGTTACCAACTAAGCCGTACCATGACAGAGATACTGCAATCCCTGCAGGATACCCTCCTTGCAACCGTTGTCGCCCCACTTTTTGAAAATGCCACCATCATCCTCCAAAACCTGTTGCAAGCTACCGGCGGCTTCGCTCACAGTATTTCCGTTGTCCTTCCCGAAGCGGTTACCAATGCGATTCAAAGCACAGCTTCCTGGCTGCAGTCGTCAGCAATTGCCCTCGCCGAAGCGCTTACCAATACACTTCAAAGCACAGCTTCCTGGCTGCAGTCGTCAGCAACTGCCCTCGCCGAAGCTGCTGCCACAGTGCAATCTGCCGCTGCCGAAAGCGAAGCTCCCAACCGGATGCTGTCACTTTTCAGGCAGATGGACAGGGAGCGGCTCAATTTCGGGGGAGCGAACCTTCCGTTGCAGATTGTGCTTGGCATCGTGATGTTCGGTGTAGCACTCGGCATCAAGACGCAGCACTTCAGGGATGTGGCAAAAAATCCGAAGCTGGTGATCCTCGGTTTCACCGCGCAGTTCATCCTCCTCCCGATGGTCACCTTCCTCCTGGTTCTCGCCCTCAACAAGGTGGTCACCCCCACCGTCGCCCTCGGCATGATCCTCGTAGCCAGCTGTCCGGGCGGCAACATCTCCAACTTCATGAGCTCCGTGGCAAAGGCCAACGTCGCCCTGTCGGTCACCCTCACTGCCATCGCCACCCTTGGCGCCATCGTTCTCACCCCGTTTAACTTCGCGTTCTGGGGATCGCTCTACCTGAAGTTTGCACCGTCGGAGGCCACCGCGTTCCTGCGCGAGCTGCATATCGATCCCCTGGAGATGTTCAAAACCGTATTCATTCTGCTGGGCGTGCCGCTGCTGCTGGGGATGTGGTTCAATCACCGTTTCCCGATGATCACCAAAAAAATCTTCATCCCCTTTAAAAACGGATCGATGATTGTTTTCATGGCACTGGTGGTAATCATGTTCGCCATGAACTACAACTTTTTCATCCGCTTTATAGGTGTGATCTTCATCGTGGTTCTGCTGCACAACATCCTGGCGATCGGCACGGGGTATACCGTGGGAACGCTTTTCAGGGCGGATGGTCCATCCCGGCGAACGTTTGCCATAGAGACAGGGATACAGAACAGCGGACTGGGACTGGTGCTGCTGTTCAATGAGGCGATCTTCCCGACCCACCTGATGATCGGCGGAATGGCGTTCATTGCGGGCTGGTGGGGAATCTGGCATATACTCAGCGGACTTGGGCTCGCCAATTACTGGGCACGGATTCCGTACGGGGAGGGATTTAAATGGGAGAATTTCAAAAGGAGAAGAGATTGATCAACGGTCAACAGACGTTGCACCCGCATCCTGGCGGGGCGTGACGCTTGTTATTTCAGGTGATGAAATTTCAGTTGAAGACGTTGCGTCCG
>CAZIIU010000045.1:0-24453 GCA_964539395.1 uncultured Bacteroidaceae bacterium | reverse complement strand
ATTTCCCTTCGCCGGCATTACCCGGATCAGGTTCTAAGGGTATGATCTCAGCCTGTTATTTAAGGCACCCCCCTTAGTGAAATTACCCTACAAAGGTATGAATGATTTTTAATTATCTAAATTGAACGGTGTTAAATCCTCAATTCAATGTTATTTAAATTCCAGGAACCATACTCCATTTGGTTATACTATTTTTCCCATCTTTGCGTTATTATTGCGAACCAAGCCAGCTATTCGTGAGAAAAATCCTTATCATACTCATCCTGATGTTAGCCGGTATTTTCCTATACCATTGTCACCCGGAACGCAATTATATTGAAGATAACGAAGCAAAATTGCAATTCAACCTGGATACGGTATATTTCGACACCATCTTTACAACAATAGGTACTACCACGAAATCTTTCAGGGTCTACAACCCCCACTCCCGTTTTATCAAAATAGATGCCGTCAAACTGGCAACCGGAAGCAATTCTGCATTCAGGATCAACGTGGACGGAATGCCCGGGGTCGCTTTTGAAAACCTCGAGATTGCCCCAAAAGACAGTATGTATATTTTTGTTGAAGCAACGCTTAATCCGAACGAAGCGCCTGACATACTGAGAATCCAGGATTCAATTACCTTCTCGGTGAACGGGAATCTACAGGACATTGACCTCGTAGCATGGGGACAGGATGTGCACCTGCTGCGCGACAGTGTACTTGATTATTCAGCCACCTGGGTGGCGGATAAACCTTACCTGATTATTGATCGTATTCTTATTGACACTCTGCAGGAACTGACCATCGAAGAAGGGGTCAGGATACACCTTCACAGGGACGCCGGAATCTATGTGCTCGGATCGCTGAAAATGAATGGTACTTTTGAAAACACCATCGTGGTTGAAGGCGACCGGCTGGAAAAAGAGTTCAGGGACGATCCAGGTTACCCGGGACAGTGGTTCGGGATCTACTTCGCTCCCGGCAGTTACAACAACGTAATTAACCATGTCAGGATCCTGAATGGTACCTTCGGGCTCTGGGCCGACTCTGCAGTCAGTTTTGATCATCCGGTATTGACCATTAGCAACACGGAAATCAACCGGATGAGCTATGACGGGATTCTGGGCCGCGGAACAACCATAGAGGCCTGGAATACAGTGGTTGGCGATTGTGGCAACAGCTGCGTCGAGCTGCTCTATGAAGGATCATACAGTTTTACCCATTGTACATTTGCCAATTACTGGCGCACCGGCTTTTCCAACAGGAAGACCCCGGCCGTATTCATGGCCAATTATTTTGCCTACAGGTTAAATGAGGAAGATGATGCGATCATTGAATCAAGAAATATTGAACAGGCATTGTTCAAAAACTGCATCATCTATGGATCGAGAGGAAATGAACTGAAGATCAGTAAGTCGGATGCAGGTCAGCTAAACTATAAATTCGACCATATTCTTGCACGTCTCGAAAAGAGTGAGGTTTTTGAATCGCTGAACCCGGAAAGTGACCCTTACGATTTTGATCTCGATCCCTGGTTTAACAGTGTCATCCTGAATGAAGATCCCCTGTTCGACTCACTACATGTAAGTTATGAACTCGACAGCCTCTCTCCCGCAATTGATGCCGGCTCTGTGGAATATGCCATCACCTTCCCGTTTGATAAAAAGGGTGCCAACCGGCTGGAAGATAATTCTCCCGATCTCGGGGCATTAGAGAGGATAACGGAGCTGGCCCGATAATCCGTCTTTCCATCACATTAACAGCTATAACAAACAAGCCGCTCTGACTGGTCCGGGGTTCGTCCGGGACATCCGGCTGCAGTTATGGTGACTTTTCAAGTCTGAATACAAAATAGTACCGGATAAGAAACAGACCTGCTATATATGAAACCAATCCCCCTCCTTCAGTTTCTACTGGCAATAATTTTCATGCATGAAGCGCTCCCACAACACAACCAACAAAACCACAGCTGCATGTTCTACAATGTTGAAAACCTGTTCCACCCTTCCGATGATCCACATGAAGGCGATAATGATTTTACCCCGGAAGGTGAAAGGCGATGGACGTTCTACCGCTACAATATAAAGATCATCGAAATCTGCAAGGTAATTCTCGCAGTCAACCCCTGGGAACCACCTGCTTTTATCTGCCTGAGTGAAATTGAAAACCGGAAAGTGCTCAAAGATATTATTTATCATCCTTTGCTGGTAAATTACCCCTATGAATTCCTGCACCGCGACAGTCGGGACCACCGGGGTATGGATGTAGCCATCCTTTATCGTACCGATCAGGCAACGTGCATTGATACAAGCTGGATCATATTCAGGGATGCAGGCGGTAAACCAATGCCACTCCGGGAGGTTCTTACAGCTAAATTTCTGATCAACAGTGACACACTTATGATCGCAGTGAACCACTGGATCTCGAAATACGGTGGTTCACAGGAGACCGAATCAAAGCGTATCTTGCAGGCTGAAACAGTGGGACAGTTTATCGATTCGGTTGTTGCCTCCCAACCGAAAATAGCCGTAATTGCCGGTGGCGATCTCAATGATGTTGCAGGTTCGGCACCGCTGCAGATACTGGAAGATAATTACCTGCTGCACCGTATCCATCCTCCAGAGGGTCAAAGTTCCTACAAATACGAAGGAAGGTGGGCATCGGTCGACCATATATTCATTTCGGGTTCGCTAATAGCAAGCAACAGTTGGGCTACTATCCCAAATAACACCTTCCTGCTGGAGAATGATGAGAAATACACCGGACTCAGACCCCGGAGGACCTATCGCGGATATGCTTACAACGGCGGGATCAGTGATCACCTTCCGCTTCTGCTTATTTTTCACATGCCACAGTGAACAGGCACAGGTCAGGACAAAGATCCGTGCGGTCCTGAAAACGACCGGCTGAGAAACAGATCAGGAAGCCCCGCCGACAGACCTTTCGTTACCTGTCCCTGATCTCTTCGATATGTCAGGGTCATTTACCTTTCCATACCTGTCCCTGATCTCTTCGATATGTCAGGGTCATTTACCTTTCCCTGCCTGTCCCTGATCTCTTCGATATGTCAGGGTCATTTACCTTTCCCTGCCTGTCCCTGATCATTTCGATATGAAGGGTCATTTACCTTTCCATACCTGTCCCTGATCTCTTCGATATGTCAGGTTCATTTACCTTCTGCAGACCCATCTCCTTCGCCTTTCGTAGCAGCAGCTGGTAGGCGGGTTCGAAAAGGTTGGGTATCTCCCCTTCCAGAATCGCCTCCCTGATGGTGTTTTTCAGGATACCAATTTCGCGCCCCGGTCCGATATTAAAAATATACTGGATATCATCACCCGAAACCGGGGGCTGAAAGTTCCTTAACCGGTCCTTCTCCTCAATCTCAACCAGTTTATTCCTGACAACAGCAAAATTCTGAAGGTGGCGACGCACTGTACGCTCATTTTTCGAAGTAATATCAGCCTCACAAAGTGTCATGAGGTCGTCGATCTCATTCCCTGCATCAAAAAGCAGCCTCCGCACGGCTGAGTCTGTAACAATATCCTGGGAGAGTACAATCGGACGCAGATGCAGTTTCACAATTTTCTGTACATATTTCATCCGGTCATTAAGCGGCAGCTTCAATCGCTTAAAGATGGAGGGGATCATTTTCGCACCAATAAAATCATGCGCATGAAAAGTCCACCCGATCCCTGGTTCAAACTTTCTTGTGGCCGGTTTGGCGATATCATGCAACAGGGCTGCCCAACGGAGCCAGAGATCGTCACTCTTCTGCGCCACATTTTCAAGCACTTCAAGTGTGTGCAAAAAATTATCCTTGTGCCTTACCCCCTGAAACTCATCAACACCTTTCATCCGGTGAAGTTCAGGAAGCACAAGTTCCAGTAACCCGCAAGCATCCAAAAGCATAAATCCCCTGCCCGGATGAGCTGTAAGCAAAATCTTGTTCAACTCATCGGTAATACGCTCCTGTGAGATGATCCCGATCCGCTCACGGGTTTTTTTTATCGCATTGAACGTTTCAACTTCAAAGTCAAATTTCAAACGGGTTGCAAACCTGATCCCGCGAAGCATCCTAAGGGGATCGTCGGTAAAAGTAGTTACCGGGTCAAGTGGTGTACGTATGATTCCCTTCTGAAGATCCGACCGGCCCTTAAATGGATCGAGCAGCCTCCCGTATCTTTCCCTGTTCAGCGATATTGCAAGGGCATTGATCGTAAAATCCCTGCGTAGCTGGTCATCTTCCAGGGTACCATCCTCCACCAATGGTTTCCTTGAATCGCTTCGATACGACTCTTTCCTCGCCCCTACAAATTCGATCTCAAGTTCACCATATCTGACCAGTGCAGTTCCGAAATTCTTATAAACAGCAAGCGCTGCACGTCTGCCAAGTTCCTTTTTCACGGCGGCTGCCATTTCGATACCGCTTCCTACAACGACCACATCAATATCTTTCGCCCCGTCAGGAGCCATTCCCAGGAGTATATCTCTTACAAAACCCCCGATTACATACGTCTCCACACCGGTCCGGTCTGCGATCCCCGATATCACTTCAAAAACAGGATTTACCAGGTATTCTCTCAAATTTTCCATTCAATGCAAAAGTACACAAAAAAAACAGAGTTGGCGGACATGCAGGATGGGCCGGTACAAAAGCGCTGTAGATTGAAGGAGTAACCACAGCGAGCCGTGTCGATGCCGGTCTCTCTACCGAGGTTGTGCAGAAGAAGATATCATGTCAGCCCCGGAACAGTCCCTTCCCGGTACAGAGATCATTGGCACCTGTTCAGGGGGTGAGTGCGTATACCGCAATGAAAACCTCCAGCTACCTGAAGATGAATGTGACACCTGCAGTCAGGATGTCCCAGGCGCGCTCAGTGGCAGGAAGGTTATACTCCAGGAAAAGAAAATACCTGTCGTCAAGATTGATCCCGAAGTTGAGAGGGATCCAGGCACGTAGTTCGAGCTGGTTGGAAAACTCAACGTCGAGGTCGAGACCCACAGACAGATTCGCCCAGTACTGCGGCGTGTGTGTATAACTTAATGTTAGATCGAGTCCGTACTCCTCCCATTTGTGTACACCTCCAAAAAAAGAGTAGTAACTTCTGCGGGTCTCCCTGAAAAGGTATTGCATATCGGCACCGAAAAAATCCGAACCATTGTAATAGCCATATTTCAGGTTTATATCGAGGTCATAGCCTATTCCATATCCGGCCATGGCAATATATGATACCCCTTGCAGTTCGGGATGGTAAACGTTGGACACATTATAAACTGGAGCAACCGTGAGACTAAAAGATCTTGTGGGCAAGGTTTTACCGAAGTTGATCACTTGTGACATGGTAGGTATTGAAAGTCCCGCGATGCAAAAAAACAGAAATAGTAATCGCTTCATCAGGTTTGGGTTAGTGCAACAAAAATACAAGTTTCAATGAAAAAACAGTGAAAAGAACTTTTTTTTTACAGCTCACTAAAGCGTGATCTCTTTTCCCTGGTAAAAATTGAGGATTTCCACATAGAATACAAATACATACCTGGATGTAATACGCTCCGCGAGGGCAGCATACAACCTGTTTCTCGCCTCCTCCAATTCGAGTGCCGTGGCCATTCCCACTTTGAAGCGCTCCTCCGTGTAGCGAAAGGCCTCTTCGTAATTGGCAACATTCTCCTCTGCGGCAAGGAAATTGTCCATTGCGGCCCGCGCATCCGAATGATACTTTTGTATCTCTTTATAAAGCTGCTGTTTTGAATCTTCCAA
The DNA here is from genome assembly GCA_964539395.1 of uncultured Bacteroidaceae bacterium. GTDB lineage: Bacteria > Bacteroidota > Bacteroidia > Bacteroidales > M55B112. The sequence continues at coordinate 18,713 of CAZIIU010000045.1, read as the reverse complement.
CTTATACTGCGCATCCAGCAAACTGATTTTTGCCTTGCTGATATTGGTCCTGTGCCGCCACTTGTTGAATAAGGGAATGTTTACTCCCACTGAAACCTGCCGGTACTGATTATCGAGTACCTGCTGCGGGACGGGGTATTCGAGTTCCGGGTTCTGTGGATCTATTTCCCGCGGGTTGATCAGTTTATCGCTGTAGTTCGAATAATAGAGTGCCTTCAGGTAAACTTCAGGAGATAATTCTCCCCGGGCCACAGCAAGGTTCTTTTCGAAATAGGTAATACTGTGCTCCGCTCCAATGATCTGAGGTAATGCAAGAACTGCAAGCTCATAAACAGTTTCAAGATCAGGTAGTTGCAGAAGGGATGGACCTTCCATTTCCGGAGCCTCTATTTCAAACTGTCCTGGTTCTGTAAGATTGAGCAACTGTGTCAGTTCGAGCCTTGCCACATCCATGGCATTCTTTGCCAATGTCTCGTTGTATCTCTCATTAGATACCTGTGCCTTTACTTCAAGGAGCTCGCCCGGTGAGGCATTACCAACCTCCAGGAGTTTCTCCGTCCTTTCGACCTGCAATCCCGTAATCCTTGCCTTTTCAGCTGCGATGTTATAAAGCTCTTCTCTTCTGAGGAGCTCCAGATAGCCTGTCATAACCTGTAGTACCAGGTTATTTTCCATCAGTTCAAGATTAGCTTTCGACGCCAGAAAATTGGCCTCAGCCTTTTTAACAGCGTGATATCCTTTCAATCCACCGAAAAGGGTCAGATTGCTCATAACACCCAGATCTCCCTGACTTACATCGGTATTGACCCATTGGTAAGTCCCACGATCCAGCACCCGTCCCGATCCAAGATTGTGTTCAACCTGTCCGTTCAGGTTCGGCAGCAAATTCAGCTTGCTCTGTGCAAGGTCCTTCCTGTCCAGATCTGTAGCCAATTCCTGCCTTTTCAGTGCTATGTTATTCTCCATGGCAAAGGAGATACAATCGTCGAGTGTCCATTCCTGATTCTCCTGTGCAATAATCCAGCAGTTTAACGTCAAAACAAACAGTGTGTAAAAGAATAGTGTTCTCATATGATTAAATTTTTATATTGACAGGCCAATCGATCCGGCTGTTTATTCCGGCCCTGCCTGGATGCATCTTTTTAGCCAGCGGGACACCTCAATGCCTGAGCCAAAAACCCATTTCCAGGCCGCCGGTCGCGGAAAACATGGGGCTCTAACCTGATATATCAGCTTTTAACGATTGTTTTTCAGGACAAGCTTATCATGGTCGGCGAAATGCTGGTATCCTGAGGTTATCACCTTCTCCCCCTCTTCAAGTCCGTCGAGCACTTCGTAATACCGGGGGTTCTGACGACCAATGCTTATATCTCTTTTTACAGCAAAATCGCCGGAAGGGTCAACAACAAAGACCCACTGACCGCCTGTCTTATTGTAAAATCCGCCTTTCGGGATCAGCAATCCCTGCCGGGACTCACCTAACTGTAACCTGATCCTTGTTGTCTGTCCGATCCTGATTTGCTCCGGCAGATCACCGGTAAAAACCAGGTCCACCCCAAACCTGCCATTCTGCACCTCCGGGTAAACTTTTGTAATTTCGGCCGGGTAGAAGTTGCCGGCAAAATCACAGTCAGCCATTAACCCGGTGTGTATCCGTTCAATGTAGTGCTCATCAATGTCTGCCCTTATCTTGTAGGAATCGAGGATATTGATCGTTCCGATCCTGTTGCCGTAATTAATCACCTGTCCGATCTCAGGAGTCAGACTTGCAAGTTCCCCATCCACAGGAGCTTTAAGATTCAGATTTTCAAGCCGACGCCGGATAATCTGCATACTTTTCTCCATGCTTTCAACCGACGATTCAAGCGAACTGATCTGTATGGCCCGGTAGACAGAGTCGTTATAATAATTCTCTTTCACCAGCTTCAGCTTTGCAAGTGATGATTCATAATCCTCCCTTGAACGTTCAAAATCCTCGGATGAAATATGGTTCTGCTCAACCAGTATCTTATTTTTCCTGAACATCCGTTGCTGCTGTTTAACAGTGGTTGAAAGGTCAATGATCTGTTGCTTATTCACAAGTTTCTGCTGATCCATCAGGAGCCGCGCAGTTCTCAGCTCATTTACCGCAAGTACAACCTGTGCCTCATTGTTTGTTATCTCCAGCAACAAGTTGTTATTACTCAGCCTAAGTATAATGTCTCCCTTACTTACAAGGGCCCCCTCTTCAATGAGTATCTCCTCAACCCTTCCTCCCTCTATTGCATCCAGGAAGATTGTCTGTATGGGCTGCACTGTTCCCTGTTCCGTTATATAATCCTGGAAAACATCTCTGACCACTTTATCAATCGTGATCATGGAAATATCCACATTGTACTTTGAACCCCTGTTTCCGAATATTGCAATTAAAAGCAAGGATAAAACAGCCAGAACCAGAATACCATAAATGGCCCGCTTTCCTGTTATTCCCTTTTTCTTTTCAATAATTCGATCCATTCCGTCCATGATGCGTTTTTCTTCAGAATTTAACATTTATCGTTCCAAAGAAAATACATTTTTGAATATCAAACTATTTACAGATAAACTAGTTATTCACCTACTGTAAAAAATGTTCGATCCTGGGTCCGGAGTGTTCGAAAACGTACACCATTTTACTATATTTGCAAAGGCGACTCTGGAAAAACGTATTGTTTTTTAACAGATTAGTAACAAAGGCACCTGATTTGCATTATTATACAGGAAATCAAGGACGAAACCCACGCTTCTCTGAATATTAAAGCCGGTTCGTCTGCGGTTTGAGAAAGATTTAGTTGGTATGAATCAGAAAAAATAGGGAAATGGAAGAAAAAAAAGGTAAAATCCTGGTTATTGATGACAATGAGGACATTCTGTTTGCACTGAAGCTGCTGCTTCGTCAGCATGTAGAAAAGATTGAGACCCTTACGGGTCCGGAGCTTATCCCGGATATGATGAATAAAGAGGAATGGGATGTGATTTTACTGGATATGAACTTTACCAAGGATGCCATCAGCGGACAGGAGGGGTTTGATGCTCTCCGTGTGATTCTTGATCATGATCCCAATGCGGTGGTGCTTTTCATAACCGCCTACGGAGATGCTGAAAAGGCTGTAAAAGCGATCAAGGCAGGCGCCACTGATTTCATTCTGAAGCCATGGCAGAATGAAAAAATACTGGCCACAATCAACGCGGCTGTGAACCTTCACAGAAGCAGGATGCAGGCCGAATCGCTGAGAATGAAGCAGCAGGAGATAAGTGCGGTACTTGACCAACCGTTTACAGATTTCATAGGTAATTCCCCCGAAATGATGGAGGTGTTCAGGACCATCAAGAAGGTTGCCTCTACCGACGCTAATGTACTGATCCTGGGCGAAAATGGTACGGGAAAAGAGTTGGTTGCCAGGGCAATCTATCGGAACTCACTTCGAAAAGAAGAGGTGTTTATCAGCGTCGACCTGGGTTCCATCGCACAAACACTCTTTGAAAGTGAACTATTTGGTCATGAAAAAGGTGCTTTCACTGATGCACACAAGATGAAGCAGGGACGGTTTGAAATAGCTTCGGGAGGCACACTCTTCCTGGATGAGATCGGCAACCTCTCCTACCCGCTGCAGTCGAAATTGCTGACAATAATCGAACGTCGGGAGGTAGTGAGGGTTGGTGCCGCCAAACCCCTGCCTGTGGATGTAAGGCTGATCTGTGCTACCAATAACAATATACATGAAGATGTATCGAAAGGTGAATTCAGACAGGACCTGCTTTACAGGATTAATACCGTAGAAATCCACCTGCCTCCACTGAGAGAACGTACCGGTGATATACCCATCCTGTCAGAACATTTTTTAAAGATCTATAGCAGGAAATACAAGAAATCTATCCGCAATATCCAGTCATCCGCCCTCAAGAAACTCAACCAGTATGCGTGGCCCGGAAATGTGCGGGAGTTGCAGCATGCCATTGAGCGGGCAGTGATTATGAGTGAAAGCTCCAGCCTGAGTCCCGAAGATTTCATGCTTTCAGCTGAACGGCAAACATCAACGGGCGACCCGGTTTTCGATACGTACAACCTTGATGAGCTCGAAAAAGCTGTCATCAGCAAGGTGATGAAGCAAAACCAGGGGAACATTTCACAGGCTGCGACACAGTTAGGGTTAACACGTACTTCGTTGTACAGAAGAATGGAAAAGCATGGCCTTTAAACAATTCAGGATCAATATAATTATCCGGGTACTGCTACTTGCATTGACCTGTCTTATCCTCTTCATAACATTGGGCAGCACCTTTATTTTTACACCGGTACTGGTTATCGGGGCTATGGTTTACCAGGTCTGGTCGATGATCAGGTATGTGGACCGTACAAACCGGGAAATTGCAAATTTCCTTGATTCTATAAGGTATTCCGAGTTTACACGTACATTCGCGATCAGGGATGCCGGACCTTCCTTTCATGCTCTTGGGGAAGCATTCAACGATGTCATGAAGGAGTTCCAGCGAATTCGTTCTGAGAAAGAGGAGCAATTCCATTATCTCTATAGCATTGTTCAAAATATTGACGTAAGTATTCTGGTTTATCAACGCAACGGCAAAGTGGAAATGATAAATCCTGCCGCTAAAAAGCTGTTCCAATTAAACTCACTCAGAAATATCAGCAATTTGGCCACTCTTAGCCGGGAACTCAGTGATACCCTGTTGAATATCGAACCGGGGGAAAACCGCCTTGTCAAGGTGCAGGATGAGGATGACATTCTGCAACTGGCGATTCAGTGTGCTGAATTTAAGGTAAAAGACAAGCGTATCCTGCTCACAACTGTAAAAAATATTCAGAATGTACTTGAAGGTCAGGAGACCGAGGCTTGGCAGAAACTGATCCGGGTGCTAACGCATGAGATCATGAATTCTATTGCACCGATCGCAAGTCTCTCCTCCACGATCGAATTAATGATCAGGGAGTATGATGCAAGGGATGAAGGACCTCCGAAACTCGACAGTGAAGCGGTAGAGGAAATTGAGCAGGCGCTTCAAACCATCAACAAGCGCAGTACAGGACTAATGAATTTTGTGGAGACCTACCGAAGCCTGACGAAGATACCGAAGCCCAGTTTTGATATGGTGGATATGAGCAGCCTGCTTGAAAATGTAGTTACCCTCATGAGGCAGGAGACAGAGGATAAGCATATTCAACTCGATTATTCCATGGAGCCCGACAGTATCATGCTTCAGATCGACGAACAGATGATCTCCCAGGTGATGATCAACATGGTTAAAAACTCTGCACAGGCACTGGAAGAAAAAAATAACGGAAGAATTACAATCAGGGGCTTCTACAACAAACGTGGACGCCCGACTATCCAGATCATGGACAATGGTCCGGGTATTCTTCCCGATGTCCTGGACAAAATATTTATCCCGTTCTTCACTACAAAAAAGAATGGATCAGGTATCGGCCTCAGTCTTTCAAGACAAATCTTGAGGCTGCACGGAGGTACTATTACTGCCCAATCGGTACCTGATAAGGAGACTGTTTTTACGTTGACTTTTTAAGCACCGAAGTCCCCATCTGCTGTATCTGAAAAAAAGCATACACTGAAAAACCGGGTTACACACGGATTTCATATTGCAAAAAAACGCAACAATCGAATGTAGTTCACCGTTAAAGAATAACATGAAACGCATTGATCCTGTAAGGATGAGCCTGCTTCTGCTCCTGTTTATGTTTCTGCCCTCGTACCTTGTATCCGGGCAGTTAAAAACCTATATCGCCCCGGAAGTCGGACCGGTATGGGATATCAACAGAGTTGCAGATGCGGGACACATTTTTACCCACTCCCGTGTATTTGGTGCAGTTGGAGGAGTGGCAATCTGGCAGGAGATACTGGAAAACCTGAGTATCGGCAGCGGAATCTACTTCCACAACTATTATACCGGCATGAATCTGGCCGATAACAGGCCACACCAGTCCGGCAACAAAAGCTTCAGATCCATGTTAATACCGGTTCGGATTGCTTACAGGATCCGTCCCAATAAAATGAATGTTGGCATCACTCCCAGGCTCGGCTACGAATTCGGCAGTATTGCAGGCGATCCGGTTACCTATGAATCCTCCTCCCTTATCTCAGACCCTGTGGGGGTTACAGTTCAATATGACATGCAACAACAGGGATCCGGTAATAACCAACTGCAACATCATCTGATCGAAGCGGGAATATCGCTCGACTACAGGCTGAAAAACAGCTTGCAATTTTCAGTTAATTTCTCACATTACAGCGGAATATCTGATGTGTTACACACCACGATCGATTACGAAACCTCTGAAGGAGGCACCAACCTGGCATCCTATTTTAATAACGGCAGCAGGTTTGAGACCACTTTCGGACTGAATATTCCGGTGAGCAATCTCTGGGAGAACAAGGAAGTGAGAATGCAAAGACAGATCGAAAGTGGTGCAGTCCGGAACGCTACTGTGAGAAAACTTCGGTACCTCTATTTTGGAGGAGACATTGCCGCTTTCTGGAGATCTTTCTCAACCACAAACCCGGCTGTGGGACACAGACCGATCAATGGAAAAGGAATCTTCAGGTACTCAAACCTGCATACAGGTGCCTTCCTGGGGTATATGTTCAGCAACGGTATCTGCTTCGATATCGGTGCATACTACCAGCGATCGGCTACCTATGTAACAGCGATGTATGACCATGAAACCGATTTCACAGTCATTGCAAATGCACCTCTCTTCCTTGACTTCCCCGTGATGCTAAGGTACAGGCATAACCTTTACGGGGGAGATCTTTTCCTGGTCCCGGCAGCAGGTGCCTCGCTATTCGCACACTTCGCTGGCGGGGAGCATACTTCAGGTAATGGTGTTTTCAGCTATAATACACTTACCGGTACTGAAAACGGCACTTTAAGTTATTCAGCGGGCAGGGTTGCAAAAACCGGATATACAGTGCGGGCCGGACTGGGAGTAGAGTACGACATACCTGTTAAGATCCACATGCTTGCTACGTTCAACCTTACCTACAGTCTTGGTCTCCGTACGGTCGATGTCACTGAGGTAACCACTTCCATCGATGAAACTCCCGCCTTCAGCATAATCGATTATAACGGTAGCGGTTGGAACGCTTCGATAGGTTTTCGTATTCCCATGCTACTCGGAAAAGAGAACCGCCGGTGCGGTGCTTTGCCTCAAAGGCGGTGAAGGGTGATGCTACATGACCCGTCCGGATTGAGATCAGTCCCGGCCGGCACGACGATTTGATGTGTGCTCAGCTCAGCAGCATTGCCATTGCTGCAGCAAATGTCATGACTATCACAAAATAACGGTATATACCCTCCGAAAGCCAGTTTACCAAACGGATTCCGGCAAACATACCGGCAACAATCAGAGGCAGGAGCAAAAGATCCGTAGCAAGGGTTTTGAGCGTGATGGTGTTCCAGGAAAAAATATGAAACGGCATCTTCGAAAGGTTGATGATAAAAAAGAACCAGGCACCGGTTCCGATAAACTCCCTCTTGGGAAGTTTCATGGAGAGCAGGTAGATCGAAAATACAGGACCGGCAGCATTACCTACCATCGTGGCAAAACCGCCTGCCAATCCCATTATTCCAGCAAAAAATCTGTTGTCCGGAATGCGTTCGGACTTTTTCAGGTCATTGTAGATCAGCAAAATAAGCATGGCAATAATGATCGCTCCTAACAACCATCGGAACTGTTCTTCATTGATCACATCCCCAGTAACCACCCCGATGATGACCCCGGCAAAAGCCCATGGCAGCAACTTTATAATGTACCGCCGGTTCACGCTTCTGCGGTAATAAATAACTGCCATAACATCGGCCATGATCAGCATAGGCAGGACGATCCCTGTTGACGGCTTCGCGCCAAAAACTGCTGCCATCATCGGGACAATCAAAAGTCCGGCTCCTTTAACTCCTGCTTTGGAGGTTCCGATTAAAAAAGCTGAAATAATTACAAAAGTCAGGTTGACAGCATTCAGATCGCGCAAATATTCCATAAGGATGCAAAATTAGGAAAATCCGCGGTAGTTGAAAATGAGCCCAAACTCATAACCCGGGGAACTCTGAAAGTATGCACGCTCCATTACCCAAACCAACCCGGAATTTACCCTGGGAATGACTATCTTTGGTGCGTTCTTGAGCTGGAAGTCATAGATGATTATTCGTGCAATCATCCTTCCTAATACTATTGTTTTCCGGGGAAAACAATTTGTAACGCAGTACCCGATAAAAAAATGTTACCTAAAAATGGAACCGACAGCGATTCATAAAACATATGAGAATAGAAAAAGAAGTTTTGAGTCACTGTTGAAAAGACAGATAAAGCTTTTGACTTTTATCTCCGTTATGCGTCTCTTACTTATTGTTGGTTCAATATATTTTTTAGTACTGGGTATGAGAAGCGGACAGGATATCCTGTTGTTGACTGCCGGTCTCATATTCATCCTGTTCTTCGTGTTTGTTGGTTACCACAAAAACCAGAATGACAAGCGAAGACTGCTCACTGAAATGATTTCCATGAACCAGGAGGAACTGGATGCACTTGGAGGTGAATTTCATATGTTTGACGACGGACAGAGGTTTATTGATACCGATCATCCCTGGTCGTATGACCTGGATCTCTTTGGGGAGCGTTCACTTTTCCAGTATATCAACAGGACCGCCACCCACAAAGGGCCCGACAAGCTTGCAGATTACCTCGGCACACCGGTCGTAAAAGAACAGCATATCGTTGAACGACAGGCGATTGTTAAAGAGCTGGCCGGGAAGCTGAATCTTCGCCAGCATTTCGCGGCCAATGCCCGGCTGATGAAAAAGGAGTTGCATGACTTTGATAAAGTGATCCATTGGTCGCGACAACCTGTATTCATCGAAAAATACAAATGGACAAAGATAGCGGCAGTTTTGATGGCAGCAGTCTCTTCGGGAATTATTATTGCCGGTATCATAGAACCTCAATTTTTCAGGTTACTGATCCCGGTAGTTCTGGTAAATTTAATGCTCTTATCCGGATTTGTTGCAAGAACAAACCGTTACCAGGAGCAGGTTTCGAAAAAGCATAGTTTTTTAAAAACCTATTCTGTTCTGCTCGACATACTTGCCAAAGAAGACCTTGAACACCCGGAATTATCCGCTATTAAAAAACAGTGTCTGAATGCCTCCGCATCCATCAGGCAATTGTCTGCCCTTCTCGACCTGTTCGATCAACGGCTGAACCTGCTGGCAGGTTTTGTGCTCAATGGTTTAATATTATTCGATTTTCATATGCTGCATAAACTGGCAGCATGGAACAGGAAATATAAAGATGATCTTGAATTGTGGCTTGAAACTGCCGGCAGGTGCGATGCGCTCTTCAGCCTTGCAGGTTTTGCTTACAACAAACCGGATTTCTGCTGGCCGGTGATACAGGAAGAGAACAGTGGACTCATTGCCGAAGCCTTGGGTCACCCAATGATCCCGGCTTCAAAAAGGGTAGATAACAGCATCCTGATAAGCAATGAAAGGGTTGTTTTGATTACCGGTGCCAATATGGCCGGGAAAAGCACATTCCTGCGGGCCGTAGGAGTAAACATGCAACTGGCCTATGCAGGATGTCCGGTTTGCGCAACAAAGTTTGTAACCGGTCCGTACCGACTCTATTCCAGTATGCGTACAACAGATTCTCTGAAGGATGATGAATCCTATTTCCTGGCAGAGATCAAACGGCTAAAAAAGATTGTGGATTGTATGAATCAAGGGGAAAAACTGATGATCCTGCTGGATGAGGTACTGAAGGGCACCAATACTACCGACAAGCAAAAAGGTTCGAAGGGGTTAATTGAGAAATCAATCGGTCATGATGTTCTCTGCTTTATAGCTACGCACGATCTCTCTCTGGGTGATTTACAGGATGATCATAAGGACCGGATTGTTAATTACTGCTTCGAAAGCTTTATTGAAGATCTTGGTTTGAAATTCGACTATAAAATCCGTCGCGGCCTGGCGAAAAATATGAATGCAAGCTTCCTGATGAAACAGATGGGAATCATGGATTAAACCCGGCGGCGGTCCATCTCCCTGGCCATTTTTTGGACATATGAAACCTCAACTCCTTCAGGAGCGCCATAGCTGAAGCTATTCGAGTTTTTTTAAAGCTCTTCTCAGCTCCCGCAAATTTAATGGTCTGGCAATGATTCTTCGTTCCCGATCAAGCAAATACAGGGTCGGTGTAGCATATACATTATAGTCCGACGCACTCTTTCCTTCCCACCCCATCGGTTCATGGGTATTAATCCACGGCGTATCAAACGTGTTCACGAAACGGTCCCATTCCATCCGCGAAGTATCAATGGAAACTGCAAATACCTCCATGTTATCCGGCTTTTCATTCGAATACCATTCGCGCAGCTCCACGATCAACTTTACGCAATGCTCACAATAAGTGGCCCAAAACAACACCAGCGTATAATCCGCATCCACCTCCGATAGTTTTACCATCTTCCTGTCTGCACTCCGGATCAGGATATCCTCTGCAATCTTTCCCACTTCCATCCTGCGGTACCCCTCAACACGCTGCTGAGCCAGTTCAACTGCATCAGTGATACAGGTTTCATCAACATATGTATCGACGATATAAATCTCCACACGCTCCATTCCGTATGACCGAAATCCTTCCAACAGGTATTCAACCGAGAATGAACGCAACTCAGGATCTCCGGAAACATTTGCCATAATCATATCAACAGCTTCAATAAACGCATCCTCCTGCTCTTCGAAAGAGGCTTCAGGTAGCCTGTAGAGCATCAGGTAATCGATGATCTTCCGGTTATATACCGGAGCGTGCAATAAAGCCGGATCATCGATGGGTGAAAGGTTGAAATAGTGTTGTTTCATGAATTCTATGCGTTGCATTCCTTTCAAATCCGTTGGAATTGTTGCGGATCTGTATGTATCTATTAACCTTGCAGCAAAAAGATCAGGACTCCGCTGTGATAACTCCAGGATATACCGGTCGCGTTCCTCCTGAAGATTCAGCAAATGCCCGGCAGCATCCCTGTAAAACCGGTCCTCCTCAGGATAATGGTCGATAAGTGGCCAAAGCGATGCCATTTTATCTTCATACTTTCCCTCAAATTGCCTAAACTCTGCCAGCAGGTCGTTCTCCAAAGAATTTCCAAATGCCACAGTTTCTGCAATATTGTTATAATCTGCAAAAATGGTAAAAGATTCATCTGCCCAGATAAATTCAATAAAACCGGCACCATTTTGCGTGTTCCGGGAATCCGGTACCTGCAGGTCAATCCTGTACATACCTCCGGGCTGATGGTCCGATTTAAAAAAATAGAACGATCCGTTCATCGATTTCACACTGTCAACCAAACGGAATTCATCCTTATCGAAGAGCGACAGATAAACCATCCTGTCGGGCAGAGTCCTGATAAATACTTCAACCTGATAACCCTGACCCCGGACCTGCAGCTGAATAGCAAACAGCAATACAATTCCGGCCCATACTGTTTTTCTCATAATTATATCACGCATTCAGAATAATAATTTCATTGTGGTCAAATATATCAGATAAAGACCAAAATACGATCCTTCTGTTTTACCCGGTGTAAAATACAACGCTCCTTCTAATACAATACATGCAGGCTAAAAAGCTTAAAAAACCTTTAGATTGACTCATTGCAAAGATAGAAGTTCACGCTATATATAAAAATGTCTTTTCGTCAATTCCGACTTCACAAAATAAACTACCGGTAAAAGATCCGCAATAAAAGCCTGATCCTTTACCGGCAGTAAAGTGGATGATTCTATCCGTATCAGTGTATAAAAAGCTTTTCAACTGCCATTATACTTCCCTCCGCGCTGGTCATCTGCAGATAATACAGCCCTGCCATCTGCTCCGAGAGATCAATCATGAGCAGCGACTGGTCCGCCGCGATATCCATAACTATCTGACCCAGTTGATTCACAATCTTCAGCCTACAGCTATTATTGATACACGATTCACCTGTTTCAACATAGAGGAGGTCGTGCACCGGATTGGGATAAAAGGTCAGATTCTTTCCGGTGTACCCATGCATTCCTACAGGTAACCGAACCACAAGTTCTATATCCTTATCATTCACCAACATCTTCAATAAGAGTTCTCCACTCCCCTGTACCGGTATTTTCAGGAAGGGAATATCTTCTGAAGGTGGAATAACACTGCAGAAACCAATTCTATAGGTCGTTTCGTTAAGATGCATTGCAGACATAAATCGCTCCGCATCTTTCTCTCCATCTGCCAGGAATACAGGAACGCCCAGTACTGCATGGGCATTGTCCGCACAAAGGTTAAAGCCAAGCAGTTCTCCCCGGGAATAGAATGCGAGCTCATTGCCGTCAGCCTTTACTAAAACATCCGCATTCACCGCAGCTTTCTTCCCTCCCACAGGAAACTCCGCTATAATCCCGGCCGAATATTGCAGTATCAATGCCGCGTCATAGGCAGTGATGCCCCCGTTACCATCTACATTGGCTGTACTGTCGCGCCAGTTCTCCCAGGGCAATGGATCAACCTCCGGCAACGGATCCAGTCCCACGGAATGCTGCAGCGAAAGTGCCGCATCGTATGCCAGGATAAGTCCGTCGTCGTCAATATCACCGGGCGTAAACTCTAATATCTTAAAGGAGCCGCCGCTTACCGGAGCAGCTACCACCTCGTTTCCCCACAGGTCACTGCCATTGCTCAGACTAATGTTAACCTCGCCGTCCGCTTTTGGAACAGGAAAAGGATAGTTATATATAGTATCATTCACACGGGTCATCTCTGCGGAATGCATAACTGCACCGGTCATGTTCAGCTGAACGGCGTTCACCGGATCCATCGCCTTATTAAAGGCAGCGGTGATTACCAGCGTATCGGCAAACCGGTTCACGGAATCGCTATAAGTAATAGCAGCCGTGGGAGGAACGGCATCAACAACAATCACCGTTCCATTGGTAAGATTCACCATGGAAGTGTTGTTCACCCATGCGTTAGAGAGGATCAAATCGGTCGTATCGGTAGCCAGCGAATTGAACTGCAGCCGCACAATCTCCCCTGTCCCGATAATTGCCGTTGAACGCATATAGCTCATCGACAACTGACCGGCAACATTGGTATTCACTTCAATGGTACCTCCTGCAGCAATGGTTTCTGAAATATCGTACCCCGTATAGGCCAGTACCGCATCATTGAATGCCAGATCGAACTGCCATGAGATGATATTGTCTTCAGCCGTCAGTTCACTGACCATCAATGAGATTACCGCAGTCTGTCCCACACTCACGGTATCGTTCTGCACGCTGATCGCGTATTCTCCCGGTGGCGGAGGCTCTTCACCGCCGCCTGTACCATGATGAACTCCGGGATCACAGTCGGCAATGACGGCCGGGGTGATCTCCCATTCGGCGGCCGTCCATGTGACATTGGGGGCACTGATCCCCTCTGACCTTTCAGCACGGGAATCCTCATACTCCCACTGTTCACCGGTGCCGTCTACGTCAAGTGCACCATATATATCATGCAGCGTTCCGGTAGTACGGTCGCCTTCACGATAGAGAAAATAGGCATCATCACCGTTACCGATGAGAATCCCGGTTACCATATCGGGTGAAAATCCATAGACAGCTTCGAACGAGGAACCGCCGATAACAAATGTCTCTCCCGGTGCCACTGAGCCTTCAAGCAATAAATTACCCCAGCCGGTACCGCCGTTGCTCTGGCGGGAGAGGTAGAACATGACACTGCTGAAGTCGATCGTTTCTGTGCCTCCGTTGTATAACTCAACAAACCGGCCGGAGTAGTCATCTGCCGGATCGGTTACCTCGGAAATGAACAGTCCGTTTTGTGCATGAGCTGAAAAAGTAATTGCCAGCATCGCACCCACAAGCAGAGAAGTAAGTTTTTTCTTCATCACAATTAATGTTTTTAAGGGTTCAGTATTCAGTACTTAATGTGACAAAGTGGAGGAATATCGAATGGTGATGTGATAAAAGATCATTTCTTACCTGTCGTGCAAAATCTTCTCATTTTTTTCTATTTTTGAGAACGGCAATGAGGTCTGCCATTAACCGCCTTGTATATCCGGGCTGATGACTTCTGGCAAAGTGTGAATTTGAAAATCGAGTGTATGTTAAAGTCAATTCTCATTGCGGGGCTGGGCGGATTTATCGGAACCGTGTTCCGATTTCTTATTTCGAGGCATGTGCAGCTGACCAGCGAAACTATGTTCCCCTGGGCGACACTGCTCGTCAACCTTCTTGGATGCCTGCTTATCGGCATTGTCTACGGGATATCAGAAAGAAGCAATCTGCTGACACCCGAGTGGCGGATATTTCTTAGCGTGGGACTGCTTGGTGGGTTTACCACCTTTTCCACATTCTCCAACGATGCCGTTATGCTGTTGCAAAGTAAGGAGATCCTTCGTTTTGCCATGTATGCGGGATTCAGCTTTTTCTTCGGGATCCTTGCCGTATTTGTTGGCCGCGGAATTATAAAAATTCTTTAGTTATGGAGCACCGTGCAACCCAATCAGCCAACACCCTGGTATGTAGAAATCATTGATCCAAAATGCCATGAAAAACAATTCCAGTGCAACCATCCTCCGGATCTATCTCAGCTCGACTGACAAAATCCAGAACGAGATTTTGTATGAATCGATCGTTTTCAAAGCGAAGGATGCAGGCTTAGCCGGTGCAACAGTCATAAAGGGGATCTTTGGATACGGTGCCAGTTCTGTGATCCACTCCTACAAGTTCTGGGAGATCTCCGAAAAGCTGCCGGTGGTTGTTGAAATCGCAGATACCGAAGAAAATGTATTGAAGTTTTACGACTCCATCCGTCCCACCCTCGAATCGATGCGCTACGGCTGCCTGGTGGTTGCAGAAAAGGTAAATGTGCTGCTGGATAAACCGGGAGCGAAAAGGAACGATTAATCTCGTAAGCCGGAGGTGATTGTTAGATTGATTGTTTGAAGATAATTGAAATTATTTATTTTTTTTGATAAACCCGATACACTAAAAAAAATAATCTATTATTTTCGAACCTTCAAATTTAATCTGAGTTTTTATGCATCACGAACATTTAGTGCCGGAAGGCATACCGATCTGGCTGTCGATACCCTTTATCCTCATGCTCCTGTTTATCGCTATCGGACCCCTGCTTTTTGAACATTGGTGGGAAGAGAACAAAAACAAGCTTCTTGTTTCCCTTGCATTAGGCATCCCGACTGCAATCTTGCTAATTACCAGAGGTATGGAGCATGACCTGATTCACCAGATCGTGTTCGATTACATTCCATTTATTGTTTTATTGGGCGGACTGTTTGTTATTACCGGTGGAATTCACCTGCAGGGCGACATTGTAGCCAAACCGGCAGTCAACACCCTGTTTCTTGCGATTGGAGGTCTTCTTGCATCGTTTATGGGTACGACAGGAGCTGCGATGCTACTGATCCGGCCGGTAATCAGAACCAACTCAGAACGTAAGTACAGGGTGCATACAATTCTATTCTTTATTGCAATAGTAGCAAACTGCGGAGGCATGTTAACGCCACTTGGAGATCCTCCGCTGTTTCTGCTCTATCTGAGAGGAGCACCCTTTTCGTGGTTTTTTGGTCTCTCCCCTGTATGGTTATTTGTTTTGCTGACCCTGCTCCTGCTCTACTTCCTGTTCGACACTTATTATTACAAAAGAGAGCCGGAGGTTTTTATTGCGAAAGACAAGGCAGAAGTAATCCCAATCAGGTTATGGGGCACATATAATTTTATTTTTCTCGCGGGAGTTGTCTTCGCTGTTGCTTTTCTGAACGAACAGTATATTCCGGGCATAAAAACTTATCCGTACCTGGGTTTTATCAGAGAGGGAGCCATAGTGATTTTATTGCTGCTCTCGTTGCTTTTTACACCCTCCAAAATGAGGTACAAGGATAATAAGTTCACCTGGGGTCCGATTATTGAGGTTGCCTATCTTTTCCTGGGAATATTTATTACGATGGTACCCGCCCTGCTCTATTTAAAGAATAATGCCGAATCCTTTGGATTAACTGATGCATGGCAATACTATTATGCAACCGGCGGTTTAAGTGCCTTCCTCGATAATGCGCCGACAGCCGTTTCTTTTCACAACCTTGCACTGGGTATGGTTGAATTCTTCCCGGGTTCCAACCTGGTGGCCGGAATTCCTGAGGTATTGCTCAAAGCGATCAGTCTTGGCGCAGTATTTTTTGGCGCCATGACCTATATTGGAAATGGACCCAATTTTATGATAAAGGCTATTGCTGAAGAAAACAGGATCCCTATGCCGAGTTTCTTCGGATATATCTTTAAATTCTCCATAGTAATACTACTTCCGGTATATATTCTGGCCCAGCTGCTGTTTTTATAGGAATTGCGATGAACGATCCTTATTAAATTCAGCCGATGAAACGACCATCATGAAACCGAAGTAGCCGGATTAAGGAGCAGGAAGTTTTGTTGTAGTACTGTACAACTGATTTGTTTTCAGATTTGGTAATAGCTGGCGCGGTCGGACCAGTGTATATGGCAATGCTCTACCTCTTTCTGTCTGTAACAAAGGAGAGCGAAACGTAGTAAATACCGGTCGTCCCAAAAACAGAATAATCAACATTCTCATCAAAATCAATACCTCTGAAACCAGGATTCAGGAAGTCGTCCATGTAGTATTTAACCTTGATCCGTATTCCCTTTGGCAGCTGTACCCCTGCAAAGAGTGAAGGGAGAAATTCGTTCACACGGTTGCTCGTCCATTCAGTGTGTTTAAATTTTTAACCAGCAATAAACAGCTTCTGTTTGTAATGGAAGGTCCACTCATATTCACCTCCGACAAAGAAAAACCGATCCTTCTTTATGCTCCCGAATTTCAGCGCAAGTGGAACACCCAGTGAATAGGAACGGCGCTTGATCTTTGCGGACTTGTTCCAGTCAGGATCTGTTTGGTCAATATTTAAAAACCCCAGATCCTGATACAGATCCTCCGTGATCAAGCCGATGTTCCTCAGTCCGACGCCGGAAAATATGCCAACCCACCTTCCGATATCCACGTTCAGCATCTGTTCGGCATGAAAAAATGAGGTAAACCGCATGTTGGTATTCACAGGAGTGTTGTTAAATGAAACATCGGCACCGGAAAAGATGATCTCTGCACCTGAAGAACGGTAGACGTTCACCTGGCTATATGCAGAGAATGCTAAGGAAAAAAGTGACAGGAAAAGGAGGAATTTTATATTCTTCATAGCTGCAGAAGTATTAAGTTCATAAAAAAGTCGTTAGTATCAGAGCTCATTATCATACAATGTGCCCGCTCACTGTATTTAACATTTAAACCTTGTAAAGGTTTGGAAATCCTGCAAAAACTGCAATATGTCTAACAGGATTTCAGGAAATAAGACTATCGTCAAAGAACAACTCAAGTTAGCAATCTTTTCGATGTAATCATAATAAGCGGTTACAAATAATCTCTTCACCAAAAAAGTGGTGATTGCATAATATTACTTTAAATTTGAAAAGATTAAAATAGTAATTGAAGTGTTATTTACCTGCGGGAAAATTGACAATGGATGTCGATGACAACTGAATTATCACCGATAGCTGATGCCGTATTCATAGTTAAACCAATGGTTTTAACTGATGCCACACTGACAGCTTAAGAATAAAAAATGAAAGATATCATTCAGATGGTCCGCGAGGAGCTCAAAAGGAACTCCGATGAAAAAACAAGGAATTCGGCTAAGCGTTTTTTCAAGGAAAAGATTGAACTACATGGAGTAAGGTCGGCAACCGTTCGTAAAATAGGCAAGGAAACCTTCAAACATATCCGTTCAGAATCCAAAAAAGAAATCTTTGCACTTTGCGAAACACTATTCCAATCAGGTTATATCGAAGAGTCATTCATTGCATGCCACTGGTCGCATAACCTCCATACGCAATACTTGCCGGATGATTTCCCGGTTTTCGAAAGATGGATCAATCATTATGTCAGTAACTGGGCCACCTGCGACACCCTCTGCAATCACACCATCGGCGATTTCATCCGGATGTATCCGTCATATCTTTCAGAACTAAAGGTTTTTGCCGGGTCAGATAACAGATGGACCCGTCGTGCATCTGCTGTATCACTAATTGTACCAGCCAGGAAAGGTTTATTTTTAAAAGAAATCTTCGAAATCGCGGATATTCTGTTAACAGATGAAGATGACCTGGTTCAGAAGGGGTATGGATGGATGCTGAAATCAGCCAGCCAGGCGGACCAGAAAGCAGTTTTTGATTACGTTGTACAAAATAAAGCCGTGATGCCACGCACTGCTCTGCGCTATGCCATAGAAAAAATGCCCGCGGAACTACGCAGTATTGCCATGAAAAAATAAGAATTCCTCTCCAGTACCTTTTCCCGGGATAACACACTGGCTTCTGATAACAACTCTTATCCATAGCAGTTTAGTGGCTCACAAGAATTAGATTAGTAGCCAGATTCAGGTATGCTAAATTCTTATCATTATAGGTTCAGAAAAGCATAGGTAAAAGCTATCAGTGAAATCGAGAGTAGTACATCTATTCAAACTATTCTCAAATTAAAAAAGGGACACATCTCTGTATCCCTTGTGGGAACTGCTGGATTCGAACCAGCGACCCCCTGCTTGTAAGGCAGGTGCTCT
>CAZIIU010000044.1:0-24945 GCA_964539395.1 uncultured Bacteroidaceae bacterium | reverse complement strand
GAAAGTTATAATGGCTGTAAGAAAAGCAACAACAGAAATAACGATTAACTCCATGTGATGCTGTTTAAAGTATAACAAAAGTATTCAACCCTGAGTTCATTTACTATTTCCATCCACCCGATCCCGGTGAAGCCCATACCCTAACCCTTTTCCATACAACTCAGGCTCTCCTGTCATATCCTCATCAGGAACTGGCACAGCTTACTGATTAAACTCAATTACAAGAAGCAGCAGGTGTTTAAATGCTGCGGTCAGGTTCACACCCAAAGAGAAGAATCCGATACTTGTCACTCTGGCAGATGCAATGGTCGCCTCAATCCTCTCTTCCTATCTGATGTTTCTTTCCTCACATGTTAGTTTTAAAAGACAATCATTACTGTCTTTTCACTGTTAGTTTCATTTAAGTTTTTGATGAGAACGTATGGAGGGCATATCCATCGCTAAAAGAGGAAGCCCTCCATCGTTTTTTCCCATGGCAATATCAGCATCCGTTACCGCGGCACATTCTGCCACTTAAACCCTCGGCGACCGTGGTTTTGGTTGGAAGTTACAATACTTCAGCATACTTCATGGATAATACAGGCTTTATACTATCCCTGCTTCAAAATTATAAAGCTGGCAGAAGTCTTTTAATTCCCTTTTATAATCCCCGTAAAAGAACAGGTGATGGAAGCCCGGGTATGAAAGCACCTCCTGACTGTCATCCATTTTATATTTTACAGAGACAACACAGCCACCTGAAGGGGGAACACTCAGGTTATCCACAACGGAGCCTGTGGAGAACAGAAGCTGTGACCTTTCTTTTTCCCCTGCCGGAAAGAAGTCGAGAAGGGTGATCCTCTGGTCTTTTTTCCAGATAGTCCGGGGCACCGCATCCCTGTTTCTGTGATGAGGGATAAGCTCGAAAGGCTCCTGGGGGCTGTCGAATCCATTTAAGCGTGTAGGACAGGAACAATGTGCACCAATCAGCGTGTCATCTGATGTGTCTGCAACCGGATCCTGCTGGAATCCCGGCCGGTCGAACAGATACTGAACTATTATCTGGGAAGCAATTGCCCCATGGTCAGCCTCACAGGCTGCGGGGATCCCGTCGTCGTTCATTCTTGACCAGGAAATACAAGGGAGGCTTACATCTATATTACGCAGGGCACCCAGGCAGTCCATAGAGATGGCATCCGCATTTTCATCTTCAAGTATTTTTCCTGCCACCAGATAACTTTTTATTCCGTTAATTACATCCTGACGGGTAGCTGACCGTAGCTTTTTTGCCTCTTTTGTGTACTCATCTGCCATACTGAGAACCCTGGAATCGATGGGCATGGAATTGTAGATGTTTATGAATGTATCGGCCGGAACATATTGCAGGGTTATACCTGTATCTTCGGAAAGCAGCATTTCTTTTCTTTCTTTTCCTTTTATGACGACACACCTGGATCGCTTCATTCGGGCTCCGGCTTTCAGCATTTTCAGGCCATAAATAGCCTGACTGAAATCATCGGTAGAGTAGACCACACATCCGGGTTTTTCGGACAGCGATCTGGTATTGACCGTAAAAGATGATCCCAGGGGAGAAAAAATAACAGAAGGGATCCCTGATTCTGCCGATTTCTGAGCTGTCGGCCAGGAATGGTCCTGCCGGTCGAGAAGGATCACCAATAGACCATCGGCCTTACCTTCCTTCGCATTTTCAATCCACTGGTCTGCCTCTTCCGGACTATAAACAGGGGTGTCTCTTATTTCAAGAGATATTCCCAGGGTGGCAGCTGCTTTAACAAGCTCTTCAGTATACGCGGTTCTTGCAGCTTCTCCGTCATAAACTGCACCCGGCCACCGCATTCCGTAGTCGCCTTCTCTTCTCACAAAAGCTGCTTTTACAGACGGGGTATAATCCGATGCAGGTCCTTTTCGGATTGTAGCAGGGATGCTCACATTTTTATTGCGGGCATAAAGACTGAAATCATTGATCATAATTACACCCGCAGTAACCAGAGCTGATTTCTTAATGAAATCCCGCCTCCCGTGGGAGCAGGAACAATGTGCAAGACATCTGTTTGTTTTCATCTTAAGTAGTTTTAGAAAGTTATTGGATGTGCTTATTACAGGTACTAAATTTAGTAAGAATTTGAATAATAGTACTCCCCTCCTTAAGACAACTATCTGGCATAGTTAAGTTTAATTGAAATAGTCAGGTTCACCTCTGTAAACTATTTTAAAGCCACAATTTAGAATAAATATAGATTTAAGTTTTCTGAAAATCAAATTCCCTACCCCTTTTTCAGTTCTTATTACCTCCCCGTTCCCGGAGCAACAACCTGATCTTAATGTCTATTCCGGGCAAACCAAAAAAAGGCCTCCCCTTTCGAGGAAGCCTTTTCACATTTTCAGCCGATTTAGAATTAATAGATCCCGCCGTTGCGTTTGATCCGGAAAAGTCGCATAACCACTGCACCGCCAGCTTTGTCTGTCACCTCAATGCTGAGGTTATGTGATCCGTTTCTGCTGAGTTCGGCACTGCTCCCTGCCCTGATGAAGTTACGAACGGCTTCACCACTGCCTTTGAATGTTACTGTACTGCCTTTTGAAGAACTGCCCAGGAATACAAAGTCCTCTGCATGATATACCTGGTGTACAACATAGTTCCTCTGAAAATCCCAGTTCGCCTGCCCGGCAATCCGTTCGGCAATACCCCTGGCCGATACCATGCCCCTGCCTGAGAGCTTTGCCGTTTTCAGGAAGTATGAGTTTTCTTCATTGAAGGAAATGGTGAGTTCAACCTCTTCTGAAGGTACGATTTCACTGAGCGTTACCTTTGTGTTATTTTGCAGCAGTGTTTTCGAAACCCCGGCAGATTTGATATCAAGTGTGTCCATGTCGGCAACAGGCTCTTCCCCGAAGGGAATGCCTTCTTCGCCGATGTTTCCGATACTTACCAGTGCACCGTCTTTAAGGATCAGGATATCCCCGATCTTTATGTCGGTTCCCGGCAACCACACTGCCCGGAAGGAATACCTCCTTTGCAGTGTTTTGTCGTACTTTCTTGCTATGTTCATAGTACCGCTCTTTTATGATTTTACTACTATGTCTAAGGATTCCATCAGCTGAGGCTCCTTCCTGAATGCAATTTTCGCAAGTGAGAAGAATTCATCCATCCATTCGTTCAGCTTCCCGAAAGCTTCCGATTTCGCACTTGTTGAATTCTGCGAAATACCTTTCTCATAGATATACGCCGCCCTGGCAACTTGTATTTCCGAAATTGCTGTCAGCCTCGCCTGGGTCTCTTCTTTGCTGTAATTCCGCAGTGAAAGGCGCTCTGTTAAGTCCGGATTGTTGGAAAGCTCTGTGTAAAACAGTCTGGCCAGCTCAATCCACTTAACATACGTTCTGTAGTAAGGATTTTTCAACCCCAGCTTGTCCTGAGCAACAATGTCTCTTTTAAAGATAATTTTCGCCTTCATCCAATCTACCCGGAACTTTTCATCCAGCTCCGCCTTGAGTATATGGAATGCTTTATGCATCTCATAGCGCCTGCTTTTTGTTGGCTTGCATTCGTCGAATGCTTTCCTGGCAGCTTCATAGAGTTTGATCCCTTCTTCAAGAGATTCCGGGGAGAAACCTACCTCATTTAAAGGGATTGAGAATTTTTCCCTTGTTTTTGCATTTAATAGTGTAACACCATACAATGCAAGCTTTTCAGCCTCTGATAGTCTTTTGTAATCTTTCATTTTGATTTGTTTTTGTTGATTAATACTTATTGAAGGTTACGTAACTTCCTGTTTTTAAATGGATAAGGACCTTGCCTTGTGCCTGATGGTCATTATTCCATTCTGAATACTCGTTTTTCAACTTTGATTTTCCTTGTTTTCATTCTGTTTCTTTATGTTGCAACTCTGTTTCTTCGTGCTGCAACTCTGTTTCTTCATTCTTCAACTCTGTTTCTTCGTATTGGAACTCTGTTTCTTCATTTTTCAACTCTGTTTCTTCATTTTTCAACTCTGTTTCTTCGTGCTGCAACTCTGTTTCTTTGCTTTTCCATTCTGATTCATCGCTATGCAACTTTGATTCTTATTGTTTCCACTTTGTTTTTTCATGTTTCCAATCTGATTCATCGTCTTTCCACCTGGAATTGCCATTATTCCATCCTGAAGTGGCCATTCTGCTTTCTGATTCAACATGAATCCATTTGGAAATGTGTCGCATGACTGGGGGAAAGTTCCTGTGTAAAAATTCCGAGTACCGTATTGAGATGCAGATGTGCCTGTACAGGGCCGGAACCAGTCTTTTCAATGTGTGATAATAGATTTGCAAAGCTGTAATAATACGATTCCACCAGGCGTAAGTACTTACCGGAACTGCAACATCGCCTTTTGCGATGAAGTAGTGCTTTTGAAGGGTTGGACGGACTTTCTGCAACCAGAAAAGGTAAATTTGTCCGTATAAACTGATCTTGATCAGTAGACAGGTAATAAAAACAAGTGAATTTTCCATGATTTTCATTTTTTGGTTAATACTCTGATTGTTGTTTCTTAAAAAGGAGCTCATTTATAATCGCCCCTTTATAAGAATAGTGGAGACAGGGCTAAAAATGTCATATGTTTTTAGCAACTATTTTTTCAAAAAACGAAATTCAATTCAGGGCATAAGCGCTGAATTCCTTATGGGGAAAGGGATAGAAGCGAATGAAAAAGAATTAAAAAAAGTGATAAAAAATCCTTCAGTACTTCATTATTTGCCGGGCGGATCGCTTCGAGGTGTCAGAAGGATGAAGGAATTATTCAGCCAATAACATTTTGTTGATCTTTATTTCCATGCGTTCAGCTCTTCTTCCCCGTGCACTGCTTTCTGAGGATAGCTTACTGAAAAGGGCCTGTGCTTTTTGAAGTTCGTGCAATTTCAAAGAGGTAAATGCGAGGTACCAGGTAGCATCCTCTTCCGTCTTCTCAGCATCGAAATGAAAATTAAGGGAATGCATCCAGAGGTCATAAAAGGCGAGCATGATCTGACCCCTGGTGTTTAGTTCACCTTTTTCCATGAGGGTGTGCATATTATCTGCAACGGCCTCATAATTCCCATTGCTGTATTCGTCCAGGCTATGCATGAACAATACCTGCGCTTCATCTAAGGTGGACTGTTCATAATATTCCGGGGTATAATCCCTGTAGTATTTATCGAATGCCAGTTCGGGTTTTTGAAGGAAGAAAATAAAATTTCCCACGTAATATAAAACGAGAAAACTTGCGGCTACCGGATAAACATACTTTCTACGAAATGTTTTTGAGAGTAAAAACTCACGTCGTTTTTGCCTGGCATACACTTCAACAGCCTTTGTTGCTTCTGATTCGGCCCACTCGTATCCGGGATCGTTCAGGATCTCTTCAAACCGGACCCCCAGTTTTATCTTGTCAATAATTTCCTTCAACCTGCTCATTTTTATGGCCAGATCAGGGTCCGATCTCATTTTTTCCTCGAAAACGGCCTTTTCCTGCTCACTCAGGTCACCATATATATAGTTCACCATTTCGTCGCTATAATTTTCCGTCTCCATTTTAATCGTTTTTTAAATCATTCCTGAAGTACTGACTATCAGCTACAATTTCAGCATTATTCAGCATTTGTGCATACTGGGGATGCGCATTAATAGTGCTGATGAGCATGATGAGGCAGTTTTTCTTCTTATTCCTTAATGAGCCTGTTGTAATACCCATTTCCTGCGCAATAACTGCCAGCGGTGCATTGTCAAACACCCTTTTCAGAAGCGTCTGGCAATCGTCCCTGATTTTCTTAAAGCTATTCCAGAGGATCCCCTGAAATACTTTACGGTCTATCAGCTCTTCGAAGCTTTCTTCGTAGCTGTCCTCTCGCAATTGATTCAGGTATTTCTGCCTCGTCTTTTCTCTATTGAGTTTGTCTTTATTTGCTCTTCTGCAGATATTGATCAGCAATGTCTGAACCTTGCTACGCAATACAAAGTCTGGTTCATTGATTATCCTGATAAGTATTTCGATTCCCGCGGAGTAAAGATCCTCGGCATCTTCTCTGCTTCCTGAAGTTGATTTCACGATAAAGGCAACAGACCCGTAACAAGTCTTTCGCAAATGCTCGAATGCAGCATCGTCACCCGCCTGAAGTCCCTGAAGGAGGTTCTTTTCGATGGTGTAGTCCATGGTAATTGTTTAGGCTGATTAAAGATAGAAAATGTTTTCAGATTACATTACGGTCAAAATCATGCTTTATTCGCAATATGGTCCCGTTTGGATAAACCAGTTTAAATGCAGCTACTTTACCGGCAGTTATTCCGGCACATGTTCACCCTTCAGGCAGGTTCGAGCCTGAAGGCTTACTTATAAGTTATTGTAATCATGCCCCCATACCTGCAGTACAGGTAATTACTTTATCACAACTTTTGCTTAAATTTGTTTAAGGACCTTTTCAATGAAAGCATGAATTCAAGCCAACAGAAGGGATGCAACTCCACATACAGCAGGAACGTTATAGCCAATAGCTGAAACCAATATCCGGAAGTATAAGGATAAAGAGGTACAAAAGGTGCAAATATAATTGAGTTGGGCACAAGCGGAGAAGCAACCATACAACATTGAAACTAAACCGAGAAAAAGACAAAATAGCATGATAATCAACACACAAAGCAAGAGTGTTCCAGCCCGTCCCACGCCCGTCCCTTCGCTTCCACACACTTGCTTTTTTCGCCAACGCCAACCAAATTATCGGCACTTTTCTTGATTTACTGCCAATAATTTGGTTATATTTGTTCAAAACATTTGACCATCGATACAAAACTTAGAATTCAGGAACTTAAACAGCAATTTGCTCAGAATAGGTTAATTACCACTTCTGAGGTAGTTGCCTTTTATAAGAAATTTGAGCCAAGTATTCCGCGCTCAACGGTTAATTGGAGGGTGTACGAACTTGTTAAACAAGGTATTCTCGAAAGAGTGGGAAAAGGAAAGTTTAAAATTGGTAAATCGAAACTCTATCAACCCGAGATTACAATCAAGTTATTTAAAATCAATAAATCCATACGTACTAACTTCCCCTTTGTCACATTTTGTTTGTGGCAACAACAATGGATTAATGAATTCTCACAGCATATTGCTAAAACCGGTGTGATTATGGTTGAAGTTGAACGAGAGAGCGCTGAGTCTATTTATCATTTTTTAAAGGATTCATTTGCATCGGTCTTTTATAAGCCCGGAAAAGAAATATTACGGGAACATATTCAAAGCCTTGATTCTGCCCTACTGGTTAAACCGTTAGTAAGTGAGGCTCCAATCCAGGAGGTTCGAGGAGTCCCAACCGTGAGTATTGAGAAACTTTTGGTTGATGCATACTCCGATGTTGAATTCGAATATGTTCATGGGCAGGAAACCATCCATATTTTCGAATATGCTTTTAATAGTTATAGTATAAACCATGCAAAACTCTTGCGATACGCGGATAGGAAAAAGAAAAAACAGGAAGTAGAAGAATTAATTAGAAACCGCAATCTTACTGAGAGAATTTAATAGAACGAGGTGCAAATGATAGCAAAATCTTGTTTAACTCTCGAATGGATTAACACAGCCTCAGAAAAGAACAATAAGGCTGACAAAATTCTTGTGGAAAAGGTTATTCGTGCCTTACGACTTTTAGAAGGCTTGGTAGAAAACCTACTTAAGTTTTTTTTTAAGGGTGGTACTTCCTTAATGTTATTATTAGGGTCCACTAAAAGGCTATCCATCGACATTGATATTATCATGGACAAAAAGGTTGAATTGGATGAATATTTCAAGAAAATAGTTGAGGATAAAGGCTTTAAACGATTTGAACTCCAGGAAAGAAGTATTACTACTCATATTGAAAAAGCGCACTATAAATTTTACTATGAACCGGTTTATAAAACTGGACAAACTGAAGAATAAATCTTGTTAGACATCCTATTTGAAAAGCCACTTTACAATAAAACGGTTCAAGCTTCTATCGATTCAAAATTTGTAAAACAGGAAGGTAACCCTTTAAAAGTAACTACACCCGATTTTGATAATATTTTGGGTGATAAACTCACCGCCTTTGCACCTGAAACAACCGGCATTCCTTTTGAACGAAGCGGTCAAAGTATGTCGATGGAAATAATGAAACAATTATATGATGTTGGAAGCCTTTTCACCAAGTGTTCCGATGTTGATGCAATAAAAAAATCATTCCGTGATTTCGCTTCGGACCAACTGAAAGACCGCAATTTAGGAGAGGATGTAAACTTAGTAACTGAAGACATTTATGATACCGCATTAACGATTTGCACGCGAGGTAAATCCGGCAGTGCAAAATTCAGTGAACTTGAACAAGGTATTTGAAAAGTAAATGCTTTCATTTTTTCCGAGAACTATCATATTGAAAAAGCAATTACCGATGCTTCAAAAGCCGCTTATTTAGCAACAATAATAAAACACAATAAAAGTAAGGTTGAGAAATTCTCCAATGCATTGGAAGTTAAAGACTGGAATATTGAGCAACCTTTCAATACCAGATTGAACAAGCTTAAGAAATCAAATCCTGAGGCTTTCTTTTACTGGTATAAAATATACGAGATTGAAAAAGAGAAAAGCATGAGATTGCGATTGAAAAATGCGGTTTTTATCTTCCGGATGAAGCTCGTTACGACTATTTGTTGAAAACTCCGGATGCAGGACGTGAGATAGTAAATACAGAAGGTAAAAGGGAACTTCAAACTATTGATAAGCTGATTAAAAAGGCAATGAACCTCATCGAAGAGTACCAGGATGAGAATTTTAAGGATGTACTTCCCAAAGACGAGTATTTTCGATTAGCCGACAAGCCCGAAAAGAGGCAAATTATACCCTCCCTCCTTAAAACTTTCAATAACATTCCGAAGGATGCTAACGGCGATGTTTTCGGTAAAATATACGAGTATTTCCTCGGGAATTTTGCCATGGCCGAAGGACAAAAAGGAGGAGAATTTTTTACGCCAACTTCAGTTGTTAAATTAATTGTTGAGGTTATTGAGCCCTATTACAAAACTGGTATTCATACCGGCGACCGTATTCGAATTTACGACCCGGCTTGTGGTTCAGGAGGTATGTTTGTACAGTCGGCAAAGGTTATTGAAAATAGCCACCTGGGAACAACCGAACAAATTTTTGTGTATGGGCAGGAACGAACCGGCGACACGGTTAAACTGGCTAAAATGAACTTGTTGGTAAATGGGTTGCAAGGACAAATCATGCAGGCGAATTCCTATGCCGATGACCCATATTCAGGTTATAATAAATTTGATTATGTAATGGCTAATCCTCCTTTTAATGTAAAATCGGTTAAGGAATATACCATTAAACACGACCGGCGTTTTACACAATATGGATTTCCGAAATCAAAAGCCAAAAAAAAGGGTGAAGCAAGCGTGCCCGATGCCAATTATTTATGGATAAGCTTATTTACAACTTCATTAAATGATAACGGACGAGCTGGTTTTGTAATGGCAAACTCGGCTTCCGATGCCCGAAACGGTGAGTATGAAATCCGAAAGAAACTAATTGAGGGAAACATTGTGGATGCCATGATTACCATGCCCTCGAATATGTTTTATACAGTAACCTTGCCCGCTACACTTTGGTTTTTGGAAAAAGGGAAAGCAGCAGCAGGAAGAACTAACCAGATTCTATTTATTGATTCCCGTAATACTTATAAGCAGATTGACCGTGCTCACCGTGAATTTACAGAAACAAAGTTACGCAGCGTTTCTTAGACGTAGTAAGGTGATCAGGATATTCCCTAACCCCAAAAGCTGTTTGAGGCTCTTCTCGGCTCTTTTGAAGGAGTGGCATGAGGACTGGGTGTCTGGGCGACGATATTTGAATATGGACCGGGTAAGGGAGTGGGAGGCCGAGCGCGCTGCTCACCCCCAGGACCGCGGTCCTGGGGGTGAGCACTCCCCTAAGAAGGAAAAAGAATCAACTGTGGCTTGATAAATTTACAGAAAATAAGTTGCACAACTACATAATATTTATGCTGAAGAAATAACCTTACAATAGATTGTCTCTCATTATTAGTAGATTACATAATAATTACTCGTGCATCTACTGGTTCTTTTTAAGTTTTAATTAACCACGTTTCTAAATAAAAAAGTGTTAATTTGTAGAAAATAGCGTAAAATTTCTACTAAATGGGCACAAGCAATACACTTAGTTTAACTGACCTGGTTGAACTATACACGCAGGACTTATTCTCCTGGGCCGTGCATAAAGTTTCAGATACTGAACTGGCCAAAGACCTGGTACAGGACACATTTTTGGCCGCAGCCGAAAAAATTGAAACGTTTAAAGGTGAAAGCACCCATAAAACCTGGTTATTTTCCATTCTCAACCATAAAATTATTGATGTATACCGGAAAAAAGTAAAACAGCCCATTGCAACCGAAAATGACGTTTTCTCAAAATTCTTTGATGCTGGCGGAGACTGGAAAAAAGAGGAAAGACCGCAGGATTGGGACGAAGACGAAGGCCATTTACTGGATAATTCAGATTTTCAGGCAGTCTTGAAAAAATGTTTGGAAGCATTGCCCGAGCAATGGGCTATTGCTGTTAAGTCAAAATACCTGCTTAATAAAAAAGGTGAAGAAATATGTCAGGAACTGGAAATTACCCCTACTAATTTTTGGCAAATCGTTCACAGGGCAAAGTTGCAGTTGAGGGATTGCGTGGATGTGAATTGGTTTAGTTAGGGAAATGATGGAAAATGTGAAAAATGGAAGAATCGAAGAAGGAAATGATGGAATGGAAAAACATAAACAGAGGTTTTAAACAATTTCGGGTTTTGAATGATGCTATTGAGCTGTATCTCCTTACTTGTAAATTGTTAATTCCAAAATAAATAACTACAATGAAAAAATTAATGCATATACTTTTTCTATCGTGTTTAAAAGCTACCGAATTGATAGAAAAAAAGATAAATTTTAAGCTGAGTAAAAAAGAAGAAATGCAGCTAAAGGCCCATAAAATGATGTGTAGCGCCTGTACCTATTACGAAAAACAGAGCAAACTTATAGAGAAAGGTTTAGAAAAAAGCAATGACCCCGGTTTTTCGCAGGAAGACCTTGCCTTGCTTAAAGAAGGTATCCATCAAAAACTGGAAAAATTAAAATAAACAAAGGAGAGATGACATGTTTCAGTACTACCTGCAACTGGCTTTCGATAAAAAAACATTTACACGTGCTATCCGGGTTGCCTTGTTGGTAGGTATAATACTAAACCTGATAAATACCCCTCAATTGTTTTTCCATTTTTCCGGGAGTGACATAAATGTTTCTCGAGTAATGCTCACCTTCTTGGTTCCTTTTTTTGTGTCAACTTACTCATCTGTTTTGAGTAACACCAACCTGAAACCTGGCTCAATATCACCTATAGATGTTTTATTACAATGCAAAAGTTGCCGAAAAACTGACTTTCATGTACACATAGGACAAGAGGTGGAAGAATGCCCCCAATGCAAAAAGAAAACACGGTGGAGCCCTCGTAGGATTTTTTCGCAAGTGGGCTCAAACAACGAACTGCTCAAAAGCCTTGCACTGTTTGCCCGACATAATCCACAACCATTGTTCAGGATTGATGCGGAAAGCATCATTATAGGGGCAAATCCAGCCTCTGAAATTCTATTTGGTACTGATACCCTTACCGGAAAGAAGCTAGCTGAATTAATTCCTGAACTGGCTGAAACAGACTTCTCAAAAATCATCCAGAATCAGGAGGTTAATGAAAAAATGCTTCAAATTGGCGAAGCCCATTATAATTTTGTACTCAAAGGTGTACCTGTATTGGAATCGGTGCATGTATACGGGAACAATGTTACCGAGATAGTGTTGGCTGAGCAAAAAATTAAGCGCCAGGCTCAGGAAATTCAGGAAAGCAAACAATATGCACGCCGGATTCAGCAAGCCATGTTACCCGGAAAGGATGTGATATCGGGGTTGTTCCCCAAACATTTTATTTTTTACCGCCCACGTAATACGTTAAGTGGCGATTTTTACTGGCTCAACCAGGTAAATAATTGCAAAATTGTTGTTGTTGCCGATTGTACCGGTCATGGTGTCCCGGGAGCGTTTATGAGTATTATGGGTATCTCCCTGCTCAACGAGATTGTTTTACGTGAAAATATCACATCTCCCGCAGCTATTCTGAACACTTTACGGGAACGATTAATTTTATCGTTACAAACCTCCGGACGAAATACAAATGTTGCTGATGGCATGGATATTTCAGTCGCCGTATTGAATGAAAAGGAAAGTTCCCTGAGGTTCTCAGGTGCTTATAATCCCTTATATATCTATCGTGAAGGGGAACTTATTACCCTGGAAGCTGACCGGATGCCGGTTGGTGAAAATGTGAATGATAAAACCGCTTTTACAGAGAATACTTTTAAATCTAAGAATGGAGATCGCTTAATTTTATTTACAGATGGTTACAAAGACCAAAATGGTGGTGAAAACGACAAGAAGTTTTCAGCCCGCCGGTTCAAAGAACTATTGACCAGAACAGCCTACGTTGATATAATGGAACAAAAACAAGTTCTTACCCAAACTTTCGATGGCTGGAAAAATAACACCGAACAGCTTGATGATGTATTAGTAATGGGTATTGAATTATAATCACAGGATATGGCAAGAATAAAAGTGATTGAACACGAAGAAGCAACAGGCAGATTGTTAGACATTTATAACAATTTGGTAAAAAAGCGCGGTAAACTTGCTGATGTACATAAGATACAAAGTTTGCGTCCCGAAAGCATTGTTAAGCATATGGATTTGTACCTGGAAATCATGTTTTCAAAATCAAATCTTACAAGAGCCGAACGCGAGATGATGGCTGTGATCGTATCTGTTTCTAACGGATGTGATTATTGCCGGTTGCATCATGCTGAGGCGCTCAATCATTACTGGAAAGACCAAAGACGGATTCAATCGCTAATTGCTGATTATCAGCAAGCCGGGTTAACTTCCAAACAAGAATTATTATGTCAGTTTACCCGGGCTCTTACAGATAATCCGGAGGATTTTAATGAACCAGCATTGATAAATTTGTTAAAAGAGAATGGATTTAGCGATAGTGCAATATTGGATGCAACCTTAGTTATAGCTTACTTCAATTTTGTAAACCGTATTGTACTGGCGTTAGGTGTGGAGGCTGATGAACAGGAAATAAAAGGCTATAAATTTTAATTATGCAAATTCCTAATCTTTCTATATCAGAGCTGGATTGTATTCCTATTAACAACTTTAGGGAAATGGATTACACGGCTATTAAAAAGTATAAAATACCCATTGAACTAATGATGGAGAATGCAGGATTGCAATTGGCGCGATTAGTAGCCCATTTTAACCCCAATGGTGGAAATATTTTAATCGGAACAGGTACCGGGAATAACGGTGGGGGCGGTTTGGTTGCAGCAAGGCGTCTGGCCGGATGGGGCTACCGGGTTTACCTGGATATTCCTAATGAAAATTTACGCGAATTGCCCCGTTTGCAGTTAGAAAGGGCATTGGCTTGTGGTGCTGTAATTGATTCAATCGCTGCCCCGAATGTTTTTGTTGATGCTTACCTGGGTTTCTCACAGCGCCTGCCGTTAAATCAACCAATAAAAGAGGCTATCAAGAAAGCAAACCATCTTAAATGCACGAAACTATCCCTTGACCTTCCCACAGGTTTCAATAAAATAACCGGAAGTTCAGAATTTGTTCCCGATTGTATCCTCACACTTGCAGCCATGAAAACAGAACTGAATAAATTACTGCATTATACTGATATATTTATTGCAGACCTTGGTTTATCAAAAAAACTCTATAAGGAGTTTGCCATAAAACAACCTCATGCGTTTAGCATATCCGGTATTGTAAAAATTCTGCCGAAACAATAATTTTATACTATGATAACATCTGAATTCAATAAAGAATCCGGTATTCTTGAGGTGTATTACTCAGGTAATATTAGTGTTTCTGATTTAATTGAATTTGGAAATTTAATCTACACCGACCAGAGCCTTCCACGAAAACTTTTGGTTTTAACGGATGTGACTGAAGCTTCTTATATTTTGGAAATTAATGAATTTGAAGAAGTTATAACTCACCTAAAAAAGCATCTTTCGGCATTTGACTATATCAAGGTTGCCTTTATTCAGGCTAAACCTAAAGAGACAGCTTATTCCATGTTACTATCCGAAGAAAATCCGTTAAATAATTATTTTCGCGGGGTATTCTCCACGCACGATGCAGCAATCACATGGTTACTTTCTTCATAAAATTCCTGATTAGAACTGTCAGGAATCAATCCCTTTCCGACTATCTGTTCAAAACAAATTATTATGAACAGAATTTCATTGAGTCTTGTATTAGCTGCAATTATAACCACTGCATGTGCCCAGGAAACCGAGTATAAAAATCTTGGTTCCTATGATTTCCGGAAACGGTTAAAAACAAAACCCGGCTCACTGTTGGATGTGCGAACACCCTCAGAGTTTGCCAACGGGCATATTGCAGGTGCAGGGCAATTGAATTATTATGCCCTGGATTTTAAACAAAAATTACTGCTTTTGCCTAAAGACCAACCTGTTTACCTCTATTGCAACACCGGCTGGCGCAGTAAACGGGCCGCCCAAATACTTTCAGACAACGAATACAGCCGGGTTTATAACCTTGAGAAAGGCATTATGGAATGGAACCTTGAAGACCTGCCGGTGGTAATTGAGCCAAATGCACAACCCGATGCTGTTGATAAGATGGAACCTGATGAGTTTTATGCACTCATTCAGTCAGACAAACCCGTTTTTGTGGATTTTTACGCACCCTGGTGTGCACCCTGCCGAAAAATGCTGCCCATAATTGACAGTTTGCATAGCGAATACAAAGACAAAATTACCATCGTAAAAATTAACGTAGATGCAAGTAAAAAACTGGTAAAGGAATTACAATTGGGAAGTGTGCCTTTCCTGGCAATGTATCATCACGGAAATATTAAGTTTGACCACCATGGTATGCTTACCAGAATTGAAATTGAAAAGCTTTTGAAAAAGTAATTTTCAATTTAAGTTGTTAGAAGAGAATGTTCGTTTCAGACACTCTTATTATCAAATAACCCGGGTTAAAACTTAAACAATTGTTAAAAATTAAAAACTAGAGTCAGGTATTGCCAAATGCCCCACTAATGCTAAACAATAAATTGATGTTTAACTTAAAAAGTAAATAAAATGGCAAAAATTGGAATTATCGTTTTTTCAGACACAGAGAGTATTGAGGCACTTGGCAAAGTATCGAATGCATTTATGTTGGCAAGCGAAGCACTGGAAAATGGTGACGACCTTAAATTTATTTTAGAAGGCGCCGGCACCAAATGGATTGGTGAACTGGAAAAAGAAGACCACAAGCTTCATGGGCCTTACAAAGGACTTAAAGATAAAATCACAGGAGCCTGCTCGTTTTGTGCACAGGCCTTTGGTGTAAAAAAACATGTAGAAAAATCGGGGTTACCACTCTTGAGCGAGTACAAAGACCACCCAAGCCTCAGAAATCTTGTGGCTGACGGGTATAGCATTGTTAGTTTTTAAAGCAAAATAATAATTAAAACAAAAAATGATGAAGACAAAATCAGTATTAACAAGTTTTGCACTTGTGCTTTTCTTTTCTGTATCAGTAATGGGGCAATCCGAGGCTCAAGTTATTGCAGTAGTGAACCATGCTGACTGGTGCCCGGTATGTAAGAACAACGGAGAACGTGCCCAGGCAGCTTTTAAAGCAAACAACACTGATGGGGAAATTCAGTTTGTGGTAAATAACCTTACAAACGATGAAACAAAAAGCGCATCGTTGAAAGAACTCAAAAGTGTTGGATTGAATAAGGCTATGGCTGCTAACAAAGGTACCGGCGTGGCATACTTTTTCGATGCTGACACCAAAAAACTTATCAGTAGTGTAAGTGTAGCTAAAAGCGACCAGGAATTGGCCGAGGAATTGTCAACCCGCTAAAAACGGGGTGAAATAATTTAATTTCTTAACTCAAAGGCGGAACTAAAAACTCCGCCTTTAAAATTTAAAAATAACCAGGCATTACTGTCAGGTATTTAAAGGATGACGACCTTTAAGTAAAATAGATTACAATAAAACTTTAAACAAATACAATCATGAAAATTGGATTTATTGGTCTGGGAAAAATGGGTTACAACATGGTACAACGTTTATTAGCCGACAATCACCAGGTGGTAGTTTGGAATATAGATATTGAGCCAATAAAAGCATTGGAAGAAAAAGGAGCAATTGCATCCTCATCCATTGAAGAATTAATTAACAAACTGCCTGAAAGAAAAGTAGTTTGGTTAATGGTGCCTGCCGGAAAACCGGTAGACGAAAACCTTGATAAATTGCTAGGTCTGCTTAATTCAAATGATATTATTATTGATGGAGGTAACTCTAATTATAAAGAAACGCAGCTGCGGGCAGCCCGGGCAGCTGAAAAAGGTGTTTACTTTCTTGATTGTGGCACCAGCGGCGGCTTATGGGGGCTTAAAAACGGGTATTGTTTAATGTATGGAGGCAACAAAGAAGCGGCAGAATATACTGAACCGGTTTTTAACACCCTGGCTCCTGAAAACGGTTACGTTTACTGTGGTGAATCCGGAGCAGGCCATTTCGTAAAAATGATACACAATGGAATTGAGTACGGAATGATGCAGGCTTATGCTGAGGGTTTTGAAATAATCGAGAAATCGCCTTTTGAGATTAACATCCCGGCAGTGGCCGATGCATGGCAGTATGGCAGTGTGGTACGATCATGGTTACTCGAGCTTGCCGTGAATGCATTTAAAGAAGACCCAAAACTTGAAAAACTCGAAGATTATGTACAGGACAGCGGAGAAGGGCGTTGGACAATCCAGGCAGCCATCGATTTTGACGTGCCAGCTCCTGTGATTACAAATTCATTGTTTACCCGTTTTCAATCTCGACAGCAGGAGTCTTATGCCATGAAAGTAGTTGCCGCACTTCGTAATCAATTTGGCGGGCATGCTGTTAAATCCAAAAATTAAAAACATGAAGAACTCAGAAAGTTTTATTTACGTTATTTTTGGTGCATCCGGCGATTTGGCCAGGCGAAAATTAATCCCTGCTTTATATTCACTTTATGTGAATAAGCTGTTGCCTGAAAAATTTGCACTACTAGGTGTATCGCGCACCAAATTTACCAATGAAGAATTCAGGGATGCTATGCGCGAAGCATTGGAAAAATTTAATGAAACCAACAATACATCCAAAATCGAAGATTTTACAGGCAAATTGTATTACAATTCATTGCTTTACGATGACCCTGATTCATACAGTCAATTGACAAAACAATTGGCAAACCTGCAAAAAGAAAACAACATACAGGCAAATATCCTCTATTACCTTTCAACACCACCCGAACTTTACAGTATTATTCCAAAGCAATTGGCAAAAGCAGGTTTGAATGAACAAACAAATGGCTGGAAAAGGGTTATTATCGAAAAACCTTTCGGTTCTGATTTAGAATCGGCCATTGCGTTAAAAGACAGTTTGCTTATTGATTGGCAGGAAGAGCAACTGTACCGCATCGACCATTATTTGGGAAAGGAAACAGTCCAAAACCTTTTGGTTACCCGTTTTTCGAACGGCATTTTCGAGCCCCTGTGGAACAGTAAATACATTCATCATGTTGAGGTTACCTCATCGGAAAGTCTGGGCGTTGAGCAACGCAGGGGGTATTATGATAATTCCGGAGCGCTGCGCGACATGGTGCAGAATCACTTATTACAGGTAGTAGCCTTGGCAGCTATGGAGCCGCCCGCTACACTTGAACCTTCATCTATACGTAACGAAATATTAAAGGTGTTTCAATCGCTCCGCCCTATAAACGAATCCGATGTGACTGAGCAGGCTATACGCGGGCAGTACACTGCTTCATCCATAAAAGGAAAAAAAGTTGCCGGTTATCGTGAAGAAAAAGGAGTTGGTGAAAATTCTACTACAGAAACATTTGCTGCCTTAAAATTTTATATCGACAATTGGCGTTGGGGCGGAATTCCTTTCTATATCCGGACCGGTAAACGTCTACCAACACGGGTAACCGAAGTGGTTATTCACTTTAAACCTACGCCGCATTATTTGTTTTCAAACCAGGCAAATTGTAGTTCATGCAACCAGTTGGTCATCCGAATTCAACCCGATGAAGGTATATTGCTCAAATTTGGCATGAAAACCCCCGGTGCAGGTTTCGAAGTGCAGAATGTAAACATGGATTTTCACTATACAGACCTGGGCAACAAACGAATACCTTCCGCTTATGAAAGGCTCATATATGATTCGATTAAAGGTGATTCAACGTTGTTTGCCCGCACCGAAGAAGTAATTGAAGCCTGGAAATTTGTAATGCCTGTTCTCAATGCATGGAAAAACAACCCCGATGTCCCGATTTATGGCTACCCTGCCGGAACCTGGGGACCGGAAAAATCGGATGAACTTATTGAAGATAAAGATATTACCTGGCGATATCCATGTAAAAACCTGGCTGATGATGGTGTATATTGTGAATTGTAAAGGGAGGTGATGATAATTTTCCTTTGTGGGATGAAAAAGATGTTTTCCATGAAGCCACTAAAATCAAAAAGAGAAAAGATTAACAATAAAAATTATAAAATCATGAATGTAAATAACAAAAATTTACATGAGCAGGGAGTGAGCCTCTGGCTCGATAACATAACCCGTAAAATCCTCAATGACGGAACACTTAAAAAGTACATCAACGAATTGTCGGTTACAGGGCTAACATCGAATCCCTCAATTTTCGACAATGCCATTGCCAGCTCTGGCGATTACGATGAGGATATTAGAAGCGCTGCTAAAACATCAGGCAACGAAGACGTCTTCTTTTCACTTGCTGTTGATGACATCCAGAGAGCAGCAGACCTGTTCCGACCGGTTTATGAAAACACCAACACGGTGGATGGTTTTGTTTCTATTGAAGTATCGCCTTTGCTTGCTTACGATACGGAAAGTACCATTCGTGCAGCAAAAGATATTTTTGAGAAGGTTAACAGGCCCAACGTATTTATAAAAATTCCGGGTACACCCGAAGGTTTGCCTGCAATCGAAAAAACCATTGAAGCAGGGATTCCGGTAAATGTTACCCTGCTGTTTTCGGCGTCACAGTATGAAGCTGCAGCCGATGCCTGGCTGCGTGGATTAGAAAACCGGGCAAAAAAAGGGTTGAACCCGGATGTACGCTCCGTGGCATCTGTATTTGTCAGCCGTTGGGACAAAGCCGTGGCAGGAAAAGAAACCGATGACTTATCCAACAAACTGGGATTGGCGGTATCACAGAAAACTTATGAAGCTTATGTGGAGTTTCTCCATTCTGAACGCTTACAAAAACTAATGAACCTGGGTGTTTCGCCCCAGCGACTGCTATGGGCAAGCACAGGCGCAAAATACCCTGCCGTTTCAGATGTTATTTATGTGGAAAACCTGACAGTCCCTTTTACAGTTAACACAATGCCCGAGAAAACATTGCTGGCTTTTGCCGATCATGGAAAAGCAACCAAACTGCTCCCAAAAAGCTGTAACACCACCAACGAAATTCTAACGCAGTTTGAGAAACAGGGTATTGATATTAGTAATCTTGCAGATCAATTGCAAAAAGAAGGAGCGGTATCGTTTGTAGATTCCTGGAATCATTTGATTAGCAGCATCGAACAAAAAAGGAAATCTATTTAAAAAATAGACCCATGAAAGAAATAGCAATTACCAAAAATAATCTGCCACGTGTAGTTATCATCGGAGCAGGTTTTGCCGGTTTAAACCTGGTGAAAACCTTACAACACAAGCCAGTGCAGATGATTCTGCTCGACCAGAACAACCATCATCAGTTTCAACCCCTTTTATACCAGGTGGCTATCGGTGGGTTGGAGCCCGATTCAGTAGTATCGCCCGTACGAAAGCTTTTTAAATCGTGTATAAACATGATTTTCAGAATGGTGAAAGTTGAATCAGTGGATACCGAAAACAACAGGGTAATAACCAACCTGGGATATGTACGTTATGATTACCTTGTGATTGCAACCGGTAGCAGCACCAACTTTTATGGATTAAATAATATAGAAGCAAATAGCATTGGTCTTAAAAATATTAACGATGCTATTAATTTAAGAAGCTGGATATTACAAAACCTCGAAAAATCTATTGATGGCAGCACCTATAATGAAAAACAAAGCCTGACCAAATTTGTAGTAGTTGGCGGTGGGCCGGCAGGAGTTGAAATGGCCGGAGCTTTGGCTGAATTTAAAAAATTTCTGCTGCACAACGATTATCCCGAACTGGATAGCGAATTAATGCGAATTTACCTGGTGCAAGCCGGCAGCAGGGTATTGCCCACCATGTCGGAGAAAGCTTCCGGACATGCATTAAAAACCCTCGAAAAGCTAGGCGTTGATGTTATTTTAAATGCCAGTGTAAAGGATCACGATGGGAGCCGTCTTGTTTACGAAACAGGTCAGGAAATTAAAGAAATTAAAACCGGGGCCGTAGTCTGGACAGCCGGGGTAAAGGGAAATTTTGTTAATGGAATCAGTAACCATCTTGTAAAACCCGGAAACCGCATTCAGGTAGACGGTTTTAACCAGGTTGTCGGATACCAAAATGTCTTTGCCATTGGGGATATAGCTTCTATGACTGACAAAAAACACCTCACTGGGCACCCCATGGTGGCACAGGTTGCCATTCAACAAGCCAGGAATCTTGGCAATAATATTCTTACGTTGATTAAAACCGGGCAATTAAAAAAGAAATTCAATTACCACGACAAAGGATCCATGGCAATAATCGGCAAAAAAGATGCTGTGGCCGATATTAAATCCATATTCCTCAATGGAAAGTTTGGTTGGTTAATCTGGTCAGTCATCCATCTTATTTCGCTAACCGGATTTAAAAACAAAGTAGCTGTGGCCGTAAACTGGGGTATAAAATATTTCACTTATGATAAAGCCAATCAATTAATTATCCGCAATTATTCCCCCGGAGTAACACGGGCAAAAGAAAAAAATATTTTTTATGAAGTATAATAATATTGAAGACCATGGAATCATAGGAAATATGAAGACCTCGGCGTTGGTAGGGCTGGATGGTTCGATAGACTGGATGTGCTTTCCACATTTCGACTCTCCTTCTGTATTTGGCCGGATACTCGATGCCGGAAAAGGTGGTTTTTTTAAAATAGCGCCTGTTCAGGAAGAAAACGTGACCAGAAAACAATTTTACTGGCCTGATACCAATGTTCTGATAACCCGGTTTCTTAGTGAACACGGAGTATGTGAAGTTGTTGATTATATGCCTGTGGGTAAAACCAGTATTGGAGATTCTGAGAATCAACTAGTACGCTTAGTGCGTCTGATTAGGGGAAAGATGAACATAAAAATTGAATGTGTTCCGGCATTCAACTACGCACGGGATGGGCATACTGTTAAAATCAATGATAAAGGGGCATCCTTTCATTCTGCGAATTTAACCCTTGCAATGGCTTCTTCTGTACCGCTCGAAAAAAAATCAACCGGAGTACATGCTGAATTTGAAATGAAATGTGGCGATCGGGCTAATTTCGTATTACATGAGCAGGTTGACACGCAGGGCTGCAACACATGCTTTTCAAGTGATCAGGCATACGATGGGCTTGTTGAAACAATTGACTACTGGAATAAATGGGTTAAAAAATGTACCTATACTGGCCGGTGGAGGGAAACGGTTATTCGCTCTGCCCTGGTATTGAAGATGCTTACATTTGAACCCACTGGGGCAATTGTAGCTGCACCAACTACCAGCCTTCCCGAAAAAATTAACGGGGAACGAAACTGGGATTACCGATACACCTGGATCCGGGATGCCGCATTTACGGTTTATGGCCTTATGCGTATTGGTTTTACCGAAGAAGCTGAAAAATTCATGCATTGGATTGACGCCCGTTGTCACGAATTGCGCCCCGATGGATCATTACAGATAATGTATGGAATAGATGGGCGTCACAACATTGATGAACAAGAGCTTGATCACCTGGAAGGTTATAAAGGCTCTTCACCAGTCCGCATTGGAAACGGGGCTGCTAATCAGCTTCAGCTTGATATATACGGAGAGTTGATGGATTCAGTATATCTTTTCAATAAATATGGCAGCCCGATTTCATATGATCTTTGGACACAATTACGAAGACTAATCAACTGGGTGGCTGACAACTGGCAAAAAAAAGACGAGGGCATTTGGGAAGTGCGCAGCGGCCAACAACATTTTGTATATTCAAAACTGATGTGTTGGGTGGCACTTGATCGTGGAATCCGACTGGCCAACAAACGTTCCTTCCCCTCTGATAAGGATCGCTGGATGAAAGAAAGGGATTGCATCTATGAAGAAATCATGGAAAGGGGATGGAATTCGGAGCTTCAGGCTTTTGTGCAACACTATGAAAGTGATACCCTGGATGCCGCAAACCTGATGATGCCCTTAACTTTTTTTGTTTCACCCACGGATAAACGGATTTTAAAAACCCTTGAAGCAACCATGAAAAGCCCGGAAGATGGCGGCCTTGTTTCAGATAGTCTTGTTTACCGTTATAATGTTCAAAAAACCAATGACGGACTCCGTGGAGAAGAAGGTACGTTTAATATCTGTACTTTTTGGATGGTTGAAGCCCTTACCCGGGCCGGTCATATCGATAATAAAAAGCTGGAGCAGGCACGTCTCATGTTCGAGCAAATGCTCACCTATGCCAATCACCTGGGTCTTTATGGCGAAGAAATCGGCCCCCGTGGCGAAGCGCTTGGAAACTTTCCACAGGCATTTACCCATTTATCACTAATCAGTGCGGCATTTAACCTGGACAAGGCATTAAAGTAATCCTGTAAGCGCTGCTTAAAGCTCGGGGTTTTATTAACTTCCTTGAGCTTGCCTGCCAAACAGGATCCGCTTGCTTCGGTTCCCAGCACCTTGGTACGATAAGGATTTTTTTTTCCATTGACATACTTCGTCAACTTGCTGCAAGGTACTCGATTTTTTTCAATTTTCTGTCAGGTTTTCATTTTCGCTCGACTATAAAGTAAAAACAGCAAAAATAAACAATAGATACTAATAAAGATTAAGAAAATGAAAAAGAAAAAGATCTTAAAAATAGTCGCAATTGTAGGAATTGCAGGTGTATTAATCGGTGGCGGAATCGGCTTTTATATGTTCAACATGCCCCACCGCGATGTACAATCGGTCAGCACTGATTACAGCTTAAAAAGTAGCGAAATAGTAGCTGAATACCTCTCAGACAGGGATGCGGCAAACCAAAAGTACCTTGCTGCCGATGGCGATTCCAAAATTCTGGAAGTTACAGGTATCATTGCCAAAATCTCCGAAGATTTTAATGGAAATAAAGTGCTGCTTCTTAAAGAGGCAGGCGAAGCAGCCGGTGTAAGCGCCACTTTTACCGCTGAAACCAACCAAAACACGCAAGGT
This sequence comes from uncultured Bacteroidaceae bacterium, assembly GCA_964539395.1. Classification (GTDB taxonomy): domain Bacteria; phylum Bacteroidota; class Bacteroidia; order Bacteroidales; genus M55B112. The sequence goes on along the minus strand of CAZIIU010000044.1, from coordinate 1,406 downwards.
TTGTCTCAGGGACAAACCATAACCATTAAGGGCGTAATCCGCTCAGGGGCTTCTTACGACGAAGACCTTGAACTGTATGAGCATGTTATACTTGAAAAAAGTGATGTAGTAAATAAATAAGTAGTAAATAAAAATTAAAAACAGAAAAAAATGAAAAAGTCAGTTTTATTATCAGTAGTGGGAGCCCTTATTCTTTCGGTTGCAGGAAATGCGCAGGATTCCGAAAAACTTGTTAGCTCAGTTAGCCATATCAAGTTTTTCTCCACCACGCCTGCTGAAGATATTGAAGCCAATAACACAGCTTCGGTAAGTACTATAAACAAGACGTCGGGCGAAGTAGTCTTTTCAGTTCCTATGCAGGGTTTTGAATTCGATAAGTCGTTGATGCAGAAACATTTCAACAACGATAAATTTCTGGATACAAAAACACACCCAAAGGCAAAGCTAAAGGGCAAAATCACCAATCTTGATGAAATCGATTTTTCCAACAACGGCACTTATAATGCAGATGTAGTAGGTGAATTAACCATTAAAGGAAAGACTAATCCGGTTAAAGAGAAAGGGACAGTAACGGTTAAAGACGGCAAAGTAAAAGTTTACAGTCAGTTTGATGTTACCCTGGCCGATTATGGGATTGTATTCAAGAAAGGCAAGCCAGCCAGCAACATTGCAAAAACTGTGGAAGTTACGGTTAATGCAGAATATTAATCAATAACCATAAACTTTATACGATGAAAAAAAGAAGTTATATAGCAATTGCAGGGTTACTATTTATGGCGTTCTTATGGGGAACACCCCTGCATACTTACGCCAACAACCCCGAGAAAGGAATTGATTTCCACCAGGGTACGTGGCAACAGGCCCTCGAACAAGCCAAAAAAGAAAACAAATTGGTTTTCCTTGACCTGTATGCTACCTGGTGTGGCCCGTGTAAAGTACTAAAATCAAAAACTTTTCCCGATGCAGCGGTTGGGCAGTTCTTTAATGAAAACTTCATAAACTATGCCGTGGATGCTGAAAAAGGCATTGGCGCAGAACTGGCCGGAAAGTTTAACATTACTGGTTACCCAACGCTACTCTTTATTGATGGCAATGGTAACCTGGTGGCAAAAACAATGGGGTATCATACTCCGAAACAATTGATAGAAGTTGGAAAGCAAGTAGCGAAACGATAAAGTGTATTATTAATATGTCAGCTTCCGTTTCACATATTGAATTTAAAAGGTTCGTACGCACTCTTAGAACAACGTTTGTGTCACTGGCACTGCTATTTTTTTCTAGCACCAGTTTAAAGGCTCAAACATGTTGTTCAGGAGGTGTGCCCCTTGGTGGAAGCCTTGGGTTAGGAGCAGCTGATTCAAAAACGTTAGAGCTGTTATTCACGTACGATTATAATGCACTTAACC
>CAZIIU010000043.1:0-26349 GCA_964539395.1 uncultured Bacteroidaceae bacterium | reverse complement strand
GGCGCACTGTTCCGTACACCCAAGTGTTGTTGAGTATGCAATAAGTGTCTTCATACATCACGATCACAGAAGGCTCAAATATAGAATTATCCGGGCAGCTTACACAATATGTTTGAAATTTCTTAACGTTCCCTTAAAACTGACAGCTTTACAAAGGACATAAAAAACATCCGAAGAGCTTGTTCAAGTGTCTGATAATACCGGAAAGAGCCGGCAATAAATCAAGGCTGTAGAACGATATTTAATAAATATATATTCCTATCATGCTGAATGTATATTTTTTTTTCTATTTTTACTCAGAGGTTTGAAAAACAGAATTGCTATGGCACATAAACAAGAAGGGGCGACCCGCAAATTTCCGATCATCAACGAGGGTGCCAGGCGGAAACGAGCCCAGAAGAAATATACACTGCCAGTAATCGGACATTTTGCCGACCGGAGCGTGGAGTTCAAAAACATACTCGAGGCTGAAAGGGTTACAGGCATCAACTACACCCTTATTTTTGAAGCCTGCATCGGAAAAATCTACAAGGCAAAAGATGTGCACTGGGAGTATAAGAAGGGGAACCACTACATCAAGTATAAGGCATACTACATCAATGCACAGGAGAGTTATACCCGGAAAACCGGCTTTAACGGATAGGTGCACAACTGGTCTTACTCCGAATGGCAGGAAGCTGTAAGGTCTTAATTGAGAAAGGAAGTTATAAAGAAGCTGTCCCAAAAGCGGGATGGCTTTTTTAGTTGTTATACAAGGCGCAGTATATTCAGATATATGGGAAAATTCACCGATAAAGTAGTTTTTATAACAGGCTCAAGCAAAGGGATCGGGAAAACAATCGCTGCCGAACTTGTACGTCGCGGGGCAATCGTTGTACTGAACGGAAGAAACGTTGATGTACTTCAGCGAGCAGCAGAAGAGCTCAGTCATATTGCAGCGAGGTTGGCCAGCACTACCGGGAAAAAGAGTCGTTCAGCAAAAGATTACAACGGAACAGGAAAGGGGGCCGGCAGGTCGGTAAAAGGACTTTCAGAACCTGCACGAACGCTGGATGCCGGCCGGGAAAAGATCATGCAGATCGCTGCTGATGTGTCAGATACTAAAGCTTTCGATCGGGCATTGAAGGACATAATTAACCGGTTCGGCAAACTGGATGTACTCATCCTCAACGCGGGAGTAAGCTCGTATGGCGCCGTGGAAAAAACAAGCGACAACACCCTGCAGCGGGTGATGCAGACCAACACTTTCGGTCCGTTCATCGGCGCCCGGTCCGCCCTTCCGTTTATCCGGGAGTCGAAGGGCAGCATCGTGTTCATCTCTTCACTGGCCGGACTCCATGGTCTGCCACACTCTTCTGTTTATTGTATGAGCAAGATGGCGATAACCGCACTTGCCCAGTCGCTAAAAACCGAACTGACCGGGCAGGGCATCCACATTGGCATCGTCTACGTCGGCTTTACACAGAACGACCCGGAGAAGACAACCATTGGGCCTGACGGCAAGGACCGGCCCATCCAGTCAAGACCCGGTTGGATACAACAATCTCCCGACCGGGTGGCACTGCTCATACTCCGGAACATCAGCCGGCGCAGGTTCAGGTCCACTCTGTCGTCCATGGGAAAGAGTATGGCATTTCTGAGTCGCCATTTTCCACGTCTGTTCCAGTTCGCGATGCGGAGCATATTAAGACAGGCGAAAAAACTCACGGCCGATTGACGGTCCGTCTGCTATTATGGATGTACCAAATCAGTTATTACTGCAGCAGCTGACAAACTCAAGTTAAACATTATAGGTCGACGAAGCTGTATCTCCTCCCCTGCCTGTCCAGTTGGTATGAAAAAATTCACCCCTTGCTTTATCGATGCGTTCGTAAGTGTGTGCACCAAAATAATCACGCTGTGCCTGCAGCATATTGGCTGGCAACCTGTCAGAGCGGTACCCGTCGAAATAGCACAATGCCGATGTAAATGCAGGCACCGGAACACCATTCTCAAGAGCCACAGCACAGACCTTCCGCCATCCATCCTGTGAAGCCTCCACCTTCTCTTTAAAGAAGTCGCTCATTAACAGGTTTGGAAGATCATTATTCTTGTCGAATGCCTCCTTGATATCGGCCAGAAATGCTGAACGTATGATGCAACCTCCGCGCCACATCAATGCGATCTCTCCATAATTCAGATCCCATGAATACTCCCTGGCAGCCTCCTTTAGCAGTGTAAAGCCCTGAGCGTAGGAGATGATCTTGGATGCAAACAGTGCCTGCCGGATATATTCAATAAATGTCTTTTTATCGCCTGTGAATTTCAAAGCAGGGCCGGAGAGCACTTTTGAGGCTTTTACACGCTCTTCCTTCAGTGATGAAAGGCAGCGGGCGAATACCGATTCACCGATCAGTGTTAAAGGGATCCCCAGATCAAGAGCCGCTATACCGGTCCATTTGCCGGTACCTTTCTGTCCGGCAGTATCCAGTATCTTTTCCAGCAGTGGCTCGCCATCCTCATCCTTGTAACCGAGGATATCACGGGTGATCTCAATCAGGTAGGAGTCCAGCTCTCCCTCGTTCCACGCTTTAAAAACATCGTGCATCTCATCAGCACTCATGCTCAGCAGGTTTTTCATGAGAAAGTAAGCTTCACTTATGAGCTGCATATCGCCATATTCAATGCCATTATGCACCATTTTTACAAAATGTCCTGCACCGTCACTTCCCACCCAGTCACAGCATGGTGATCCGTCCTCCACCTTGGCTGAAATCGATTGAAATATCTCCTTCACATGGGGCCATGCTGCATCTGATCCTCCTGGCATAATAGATGGTCCCATGAGGGCCCCTTCTTCGCCTCCCGACACCCCGGTACCGATAAAAAGCAGTCCCCTGCTCTCAACATACCTGGTCCTGCGTATCGTATCGGGATAGTGTGAATTACCCCCATCGATAATGATATCGCCCTCTTCGAGGTGAGGCAGTACCATTTCGATGAAATCATCAACCGGCTTACCGGCCTTCACCAGCAACATCACTTTGCGGGGACGTTCCAGTGCGTTTACAAACTCTTCGATGGTGGTAGCACCGATAAATTTTTTGTCCTTTCCCCTGCCGTTGATAAACTTTTCAACCTTCTCGACGGTACGGTTGTAGACAGCTACCGTATAGCCGTTACGCTCCATGTTCAATACCAGATTTTCGCCCATAACCGCGAGGCCTATGAGGCCGATGTCTGCTTTTTCTTTCATTTTTAGATTTTTTGTTTGTTTGAAAATATGTTGGTTCATGTTTTATGATCATTTACTAAAAACATTTGTCGCTTAAAACGTTAAAACCCAGTCCTTCGAAGATGTCCCTGTATTTCCCGTCGTCATTAAAAACCTTTACGCTATAGACGGAGGGTTCACGGCGGATCCTGTACCCTCCACGGAGGGACTCAAATTTTGCGGGATCAGCGAGAAGTGCGTGATGATCCTCCTCAACTCTATAAGTCTCATTATACACATTGCTTATCACTTCAAGCTCCCCGCCAACTTCCCCGTCGACAAAAATCTCAATGTTTTCCGGTACCGGCAGACCCTCCGGTTCCCAGGTATCCAGTCCCAGCCTGAAAAATCTGCTTACCGCTCTTACGCTCATCGTGGTTCCATTCGCCTTTCCATCGGTTGAATAACCTGCTATATGCGGTGTAGCAAGGGTTAACAAATCCAGCAACTCTCTGTCCACATCAGGCTCATTCCTGTATACATCAAGCACGGCATCAGAAATCTTTTCAGAAGTAATTGCCTGTTTCAGCGCTCCTTCATCAACCACTTCGCCCCGGCTGGTATTCACAAATGCCGCCCCCTTTTTCATCAGCCTGAAGAACTGTACACTGGCCATCGCATCCGTTTTATAGGGTCCGGAACAAACCAGCGGCACGTGCAATGTTGCTATATCAGCATGTTTCAGAAGGTCAGCCAGATCCGTAAACCCACCGGTCCCTTCAGCGGCCTCCCGGGGGGGATCGTTCAGCAACACCCTGCAGCCCAATGCCTTCATCGCCCGCTCAACCTTCGTTCCCACGTTACCCACACCTATGATGCCAATGGTTTTTGACTTCAGTTGAAAGTTCCGCTTATTGGCCAGGTGGAGCAGGGAGGAGACAATATACTGTTCAACGGAGGCAGAGTTACACCCGGGTGCGTTGGTCCAGCTGATCCCGGCGCTATCGCAATAGTGCGTGTCGATATGGTCGTAGCCGATCGTTGCAGTGGCAATGAAGCGGACGGATGAATTTTCGAGCAGAGTGCGTGTGCAGCGGGTGCGCGTGCGAATGATCAGGGCGTCTGCATCCTTGACAACCGAAGCAGTGATCTGGTCGCCGGGAAGGTACCGGATGTCTGCCACCTTGTCGAGGGCACCTTTGATAAACGGAATCTTATGATCTACAACGAGTTTCATTTTCAATGTCATAATTCAACACAGTCAGAAATGGCTTGCTGAGAAACCGGTACCTGAAACAACTGCTTCCTTGTCCTGGCAGGGCTGCAGTAATCGCTTGCTGAGAAACCGGTACCTGAAACAACTGTTTCCTTGTCCGGGCAGGGCATGCAGTGATGGCAAAGTTGTCAACAGAATATTGTTCCGACAGACAGTTCATTGATATGGAATAATAGCTCAACAAGACAGATAGTTTACTGGTTTTCGTTCTTAAACTTGTCTTCTGTTGACCAAAGCCCGGTCGCCGGATTGGAGATAAAAAAGAGTCTTTCCCCATCGGGCAGCTCGTTCCAGCCATCCTTCAGCTTATCCGGGTGATACTTTTTCATTGCCTCCCCGATATCTGAATACCTGTAGTTCACCGATTCGATCTCATGACGGCTGATATGTCCGGGACAATATGTCACGGTGAACCGTCCCTCGGTGGAACCGTGTATCAGGTGCGCAGCGGCACTCAGGTTACCTCGGAGATCGTCATTATTTGCCACGAAATCGAGAATTTCCGGGGTTGTCCTGTAACCGTATTTCCTGATCAGACGGTCGATCTCACGGTCTTCCCCGAACTCCTTCAGTCCGGGCGCCAGAACGATCAGCTCTCCCCTGTCGGCAATTGCCATGCGTGTCCGGTAAATACTTTTATTTCCGAGCCAGGTACTTTTGAACTCCTCAGGATCAAGGTATACGACCACTTTCGGAAGCGGTTCACTGACCATTTCAAAATTCACCTCCAGGGATAGTGCCGCTGCCTTCTTAAAGCATTCATCATCGTCGCCGATATATAATCCGCGGGGTACCAGCCGTCCTTCGCTGTTGCGTCCGATCACCGTAAGAACATACACAATCTGCGGGAGCATATTACCAAATTCCCTCGATGCATAATTAAGCACATTGCGCACCGGGGTGCTTGCCCGACCCATGATACGCTCCATTCCGTATGCCGCCCCCAGGAAATGGCTCTTGTTGATTCCCTCCGGACCACCGGTGCCAACAAAGATATTCTTGTTATGGTTGGCCATGCCTATCACCTCATGAGGCACCACCTGACCCACAGAGAGGATCAGGTCATGTCCGCCTTCAGCCAGTAACCTGTTCACCTGTGCCGGCCAGGAATAGGTCACCCTGCCCTCAGAAACCTCCTTCAGATATGCTGCAGGCACCTCCCCCAGGGTTACCACATCGTTTCGCCAGTCGTGCACACGTATGAGTGATTCCGGGACCCTGCCGAACATCCTCTTTATCTCGGGGGATGACATTTTGGCGTGGGTACCCAGTGCGGGAAGAATATCAGTCATTTTATCACCGTAGTATTCCCACGCCATTTCGGTTATTGGACCGGCAAGGCTGTGGGCACGGGTGATATCGGGTGGGACCGCTATGACTTTCTGCCTGGTACCCAGTGCACTTAGCGCCTGGATTAGTCCTGTCCTGACCTCTTCCATGTTTAACTGGAGATTCTTATTCCCTGTTTCAAAATAGATCATTTCCTGGTAATTAATTTATCCAAAATACCAACTCTGTGAATTAGTCACTTGCTAATAACAATATGCAACTGAGCCGGGGAATGGACAGGGCAGATCGTTCTGCAGACGTAACGCGCCCGTGAGACTTGAATAACTCCAAACGAGAGCACTGGCTGAACTGCCGCATCCAATCAATGATACCATCGGTCTTTAATTTCCAAATGTATACTATTATAATTCTCTACATAGTTTTCCATGCAGGCTTCTCTGGCAGGTACGCATCAAACTCTTTGATCAGAACCTTTTCATAGTCTCCTGCAAATTCACCATTGAAAAACCTGTCAAGTCCCTCATTCAGGAGTTTGTTCCACGAATCTTCTTCATGACCCGGGTTGATTGGAAAGAAGAGCACACCATTCGCCTTTGCTGCCTTGTAATCGCCCGGGGCATCGCCGATCATCAGGATTTTATCGTCAGGATACTTACCTTTCGCAGCTAGTGCCAGGTGCTCGGTTTTTGTTCCGTACTCCTGCCCGCAGATCACCCGCACATAACCTTCGATTTCGTTTTCCTGCCATTCGCGCTCCAGCGCCTCCACGGGAGTCTGTGAGACAACCAGGGCATCGGCTTTTTCATTCAGTTTCACAAGCGATTCTCTCACCCCTGGAAACGGTGGCATGCCATGTACCATCTCCTCTATATCCCTGTTTACCTGAAGCGACCATTCAAGCGTCACATCAATATCCTTGTGTTTTAACATCTTGGAATACTCAATCAACGCCGGATTTCCCAGTTTCGTTTCATTTTGTGTCCACTTTTTCAGTTCGGTCATGTCAGGTAGCTTCATACCACGGGCATGCACTTCAGGACGCTGTTCAAGCAGCCTGAAAGTTTCAAGCACAGCCAGGAAACGGTTGACTCCCCGGGTCTTGGAATAAAGGTTTGCAAATTCCCAGGTCTCACGTGCATACTTGGATATCTTCTGAAGACCGTAATACTTGATGAAATTCGGACAAAAGCACTCTTTCTGCTTGATTTCCATGGTATCGAACGCACAACCGTCAGAGTCTATACCCACGAAAAACTCCTTTGTTGGCTGAAGGTTTTTTAATTTGTCTTGTAAATTCATGATGTATTTTTATGTTGGTTTATTTTAATGATGTAGAATGAATACATTCTCTGCTGCATATTTTGCCACAGATCCCCAATATACAGATTCATCTTCAAACAGCCTCCAGTTCATAGGTAGGCAGTTTTTTCTCTGCAAAAATCATTTTGAACTTTGTAAATCTTTGTCGGCCATTGATGACCGGAACACTAACCCAGTCTTCACCGATCAGTGGTCTTACATAATCGAGAAACCCATCCGTTACATCAATCCTGTTTTCAGAGATCCACTTTTCAGGAAATGTTCTTTCGGACAGGGCCACCTTTTCGAGTGGAACCTTATCATAATAAACATTATAGATCAATCCTGGAACGCGCAAAATCGTCGCCATCCAGCCATTTCCGTCATTCATGGCAATATCTACCGCCTTTTGTCCTACCCGGTATGCTTCATCAAGGTCGACTGTTGATGCGTAGATTGCGGTATCGCGCTGATCCGTGCCCATCACCTGTCCGCGTGCCTTCCCCCGTGCCTTCAGTCCGACACTGTTAAGATAATTTACAACAACCTGGAAGACCGATTGCTGACTGCTCCCAAAGGAGGTGTGACCAAAGGAGTCCTTCACCTCGCCCAGTTCTCCCGCATCAAATCCTTCACTCACAACCACGATGCACCGGCCATCCTTAACAAGCTGGTCATTTACCCGGTCGGCCATCTCCTCAAGTGTAACCCCCGATTCGGCCAGGTAGATCTGCAGTGGTATTTCCCTGCCGGGATCGGCCAGTCGGGCAGCTGCAGGAATATATCCAATCTTCCTTCCCATTGCCTGAAGTACGAGCACCGGGTCGGCAGGTGAAGATCCGCGGTTCTCCTCTTCAGCGTTTTGCACTATATGCGACCAGTATTTGGCTACACTACCGTATCCGGGTGTATGATCAATCAATTTGAACTCATTATCGCCGACATCGTTATCGATCGTTTTGGGCACGCCAACAGCAATTACATCCAGACCGTGTTCCTTCGCAAGCTCGCTCACCCGGAAGGCAGTATGTTGCGAGTCGTTTCCTCCGATATAGAAGAAATAGCCGATATTATGGGCACGCAGTACCTCTACGATACGGGCCATGTCTTTTTTTAGATGGTCCTTCAGTTTATAGCGGCATGTGCCGACAGAGCCGGCAGCAGGGGTTGTGCGCAATAGTGCCACCTCTTCCGGTTCCTGGTCTGACAGATTGAGCAGCTCCTCTTTAAGGACGCCTTCGATACCGTGCCACCCGCCATAAACCGTCCCGAAGGTTTCAGGAAACTGTCTGCAGGTTTCAATGATTCCCCTTAGTGAGGAGTTGATTACGGGAGACGGTCCTCCCGACTGTGCTACTATAACATTCTTAGCCATAATGTCAGGTTTTGTACAATTCTGTTTTTTTATGCCAACTGATAATCTCTTTGTTGCTCATTCTGGATTTTTCCCCTTTAAACCCCGTTGTCCAGGAATATCTCATTCAGGGATTACCCATTATTTAAACACCACATTCGACTTTTCGATTCCCATCTCCAGTCCACGCAACTCTGCCATACCGCGTAGAAGTCCGATCGCAGAATACCCGGGATTAGTCTTTTTCTTAAGGTCATCCAGGATTGTGTGACCATGATCGGCACGCATTGGGATCATGTCATCGGGCCGGTATACCGATTGTCTCTTTTTCTGTTCCTTCAGGATTGCGAGAATTACATTGTACATATCCACATCACCACGTAAGTGACTTGCTTCGTGGAAGCTGCCATCGATATCGCGCTGGGTACTTCTGAGATGTGCAAAATTGATCTTTGCACCCAGCCTTTTCACCATACCTACGAGATCATTTTCTGGATTCACAGCCAGTGAACCGGTACAAAAAGTAATCCCATTGTAGATGGAATCATGCACTCCAAGCAGGAACTCAAAATCCTTTTCATTACTCACCACCCTGGGTAATCCGAAAAGCGGATAAGGCGGATCATCTGGGTGGATGGCCATTTTCACCCCTGCCTCCTCTGCTACAGGGATCACCGCTTTCAGAAAATATGCAAGATTTTCACGATAGATTTCTGAATTAATATCGCGATATTCATTCAGCTTGTCACGGAAAGATTCAAGATCATACCCTTCCTGCGCACCTGGCAGGCCAGAAATGATATTTTTCTGAAGTACGTAGCGTTGCTCGTTCGACATATTCTCAAATCTTTTTCGGGCATGCTCAATCTGCAATTTTGTATACTCCTTTTCGGCGCCTGCCCGTTCGAGGATAAAAAGATCGAATGCAATAAACTCTGAAATATCGAACGCTAGTGCAAATGCACCATCCTCAAGTTTAAAGCGCAAATCGGTCCTGGTCCAGTCAACGACCGGCATAAAATTATAGCATACAGTTTTTATTCCGGCCATACCAACATTTTTCAGTGTAGCCTTGTAGTTTTCAATATATTTATCGCGTGTTGGCCGTCCCATTTTTATATCTTCATGCAGGGGTACTGATTCAATCACCGACCAAGTGAGTCCGCGCTCAACAGGAGGTTTCGAAGACCTGTCGAACATAATCTCATCTTTGCGTTCGAGGATCGCCTCCAGAGGCCATACCTCACCTATGGCTATCTCGTGTAGTGCTGTTACTATGCCGGTTGCCCCGGCTTGCCTGATATCGGGAAGTGATACTGGGTCGCCCGGACCGTACCATCTCCAAGTCTGTTCCATACTCATTTTTCTGTCTCCTCTGTATTAACTGGTTCTAATAAATTATTTTTTTTCTGAAGGGCTGCATGTTTTATGTGCCTTATAAACTAAGTTTTGATTATTTCTAATACTGTTTACACATTAATATCAAAATTGCTCTAACCCAGTATGATTGTAATTTTCTTATTTAAAAAACTCACTTTGAATTATATCAATCTGCCATTTATACTCCGCCAAATGCGCTATAGCCCCCATCCACGGGAATGCAGATACCGGTAATAAAGTGGCTCATATCGGACAGCAGGAAAAGTGTAGTCCCGATAATATCGTCAGGTTCGCCGAAAGTTCCCATAGGAGTATTGGCGATGATCTTCTTACCACGTTGTGTAAGTTCTCCTGTTTTCTCATCGGTAAGCAGGAACCTGTTCTGGTTTGTGAGGAAAAAACCCGGGGCGATTGCGTTCACACGCACTCCCACTTTGGCAAAGTGAACTGCGAGCCATTCGGTAAAGTTATTTACAGATGCCTTTGCTGCTGAATACGCAGGAATTTTAGTGAGTGGCTTATAAGCATTCATGGATGAAATATTGATGATCACCCCTTTCTGCCGTTTTATCATTGGTTTGGAGAATACCATGGTTGGCAGCAGGGTTCCGGTAAAATTCAGATCAAATACTTTCTGAAAGCCCTCCATCTCCAGTCCAAAGAAGGAGCCTGCAAGATCGTCCATGTTTTCGTCGGTTAGTTCCTCGACCTTTGTGGTGGCCTGGGGTGAATTTCCCCCTGCGCCATTGATCAGGAAATCGACCTTGCCTATCTCTTTACGGATTCTTTCTGCTGTCGCCTCCAGCGAAGCCTTGTTCAGTACATCACCCTTTAATCCATAGGAATCGGTTCCGGTTGTCGATTTCACTGTTTCTGCCACCTTTACAGCGGCCGCTTCGTTGATGTCCAGAATAACCGTAACTATTCCGGACTCTGCCAGTCCGTTTGCAAGCGAAGCGCCAATTACGCCTCCCCCACCGGTTATAACACATACTTTTCCTTTCAGATCGTTCAGATTATTCATAGTGATTGTTAAATTTTAGATAATGATCAATATTTTCCCTGGTTAATATATCAATTGGAAGTAACACCTCGAACGGTGTACTTTTTTTCAGCACCACTTTTCGGTAGAGCAGGCGAAGACCAAGATATGCCTGTTCCTCAGGACTCTGGGATATCAGAAAATCGATATAATCCCTTTTCAGATACTCCACACTCTCCGGCAACAGGTCATAACCGATCATCCTGACACGCATATAACCTCTATCGGCCAGATATTTAGCCACCATATGAACCCTGGAATTGGTTACAAAGATCCCACCGATATTCAGCTCTTTCATCCGCTGGTCAATTTCCAATGCCAATTGTTCATAATCGCCACCACTCATATTCAGAGAAATAAGGTTGTTGACTTTGTTTGTGTGCACTTCGAAAAAAGATCTGAAACCCCTCTCGCGTTTGATGATATGCTGGTAATTATCCTTTCTTAATGATAGGTTCACAATGAGCAAATCCATGTTGGATGGTAATCCGAAACTCATCAGCTTACCACTAAGAAATCCGCTTTGAAAAGCATCCTGACCAATAAACCCGCCTATTCCCATCTCATCAATTTTCGAATTGAATAAAATACAGGGCACCCCGGCATCCCTGCAGCGGTGAATAAAGACAGCGGATGCCTCAGAAAAAACCGGCGCAAACAAAACGCCATCATATGTCTGGATATCAACCTCATTGATCTTTTTCATAAAGCCGGCTTTGCTATGCTGATCAAATCTAAGGTAATCAACACCCAGGTTAAAATGCTGTAACTCCTCAAGCGCCCGCTCTACCCCTTTTTCCGGAAATTTCCAAAAAGCGTGTTCGTGCACGACAGCAGGCATACAGACCAGGATGCGGTATGACTTGCCGGAGGCCAGTGCGCCAGCTATTATATCAGGCTGATAATCATATTCTTCAATAATCCTTTGTATCCGATTCCGGGTAGCTTCAGAGACACCGCTCCTGTTATGAATCACACGATCAACCGTCCCGGGACTTACCTGGGCCATCTGTGCGATATCCTTGATCCGAATGCGTGTCATTGAATGATTAATTAAAAATAATATTCACTTATAATTAGCTGTATTACAATTTTTTAATGCTAATTTCATGATTATTTTGAATTCAAAAATACAAATTTATTTTTGATTATAACAAATGAAATGCTTATTTTCGTGTTCGTACACGCTGAAATTGATTAAAGGATCCGAATAACCGCATATTTATGAAGGATTGATACAGGATAGCCTGCTGATAGTTACAACATTTTGCAAAACAAACCATTATTCTTACACAGATTATGAAAAAAATTGAAAAGTATTCATTTGGTATTGGTGACAGGTTCACCATGCAGGGAAAGGCTCAGCTAAAAGCCATCATTGAAGCCAATAAGCTGGGTTTCCCCGTGGTTCCGGTGTGGAACAAGTCAAACCGTGAACACCAGATTGTAAAAACCAAACCATCAGACACATGGAAAGAAGCAGTTGAAGCAACCAAAGCATTGAGGTACAGCGAAAGCTGGTATGTGGATGCAGATCATATCAATTTGAAAAGTGTCGACGGGTATATTGATTATTCCAACTTCTTTACACTAGATGTAGCTGATGCGATCGGGAATAGAGCGGATAAAGAGGAATCTGCTGCCATGCTCGACAAACTTGGATCCTTCAGGGGTGAGCTGGAAATACCCGGGATCGATCAGGCATTCCGGGTAACAGATGATCTTCTTCAGGGAATTGTTAACAGTTTTTACAGTGCAGTAAAAGAGGCGTCCTTAATCTATGAACGGATCAGGGAGGGTCACAAAAGCGGAGATTTCATTACAGAGGTTTCGATGGATGAAGTAGAGCAGGCTCAGACACCGGTGGAGCTATTCTTTATCCTGATGATGATAAGCCACTTCAACATTCCGGCACAGACCATTGCCCCAAAATTTACCGGTCGCTTCAATAAAGGAGTGGATTATGTAGGAGATATTGAACTTTTCAGAAAAGAGTTTGAACAGGACTTGCTGGTAATCGATTATGCGGTGAAGCAGTTTGGTCTGCCTGACAACCTCAAGCTTAGCGTTCATTCCGGAAGTGACAAGTTTTCCATTTACCCCCTGATCGGGGAACTGATCCGCAAGCATGACAAGGGAATCCATGTAAAAACTGCCGGAACTACCTGGCTTGAGGAGGTGATTGGCCTGGCGATGGCAGGAGGAGAGGCACTGGAAATGGCAAAGCATATTTACGTTAAGGCATTTGAACGGATGGAAGAGCTTTGCGGTCCGTATGCCTCTGTAATTGAAATTGAACAAGACCAGCTCCCCACACCGGATACCGTGATGAGGTGGAACGGTAAAAAGTTTGCTGATACCCTCCGGCACATTCCCGGGCACCCCGATTATGATCCAATGTTTCGACAGCTGATCCACGTAGGCTATAAAGTGGCTTCTGAACTTGCAGGAGAATTTATTTCCATGCTGGAAAAATACAGTGAGATCATCGGCGAGCAGGTCACGGAAAACATTTTAGAAAGACACATAAAAAGATTAATCTAGCCTGTAAACAAATCCTGATACATCCTGTTCTTCTAACAGCGTTCCTCGCTCAGTGCGACAATTAACATGTTTCGAAGCATGCGATGTATATTGAATTACAGACTCAAACTATAGTAGATACTTGAACATTTAAAAAGAGATTTATGAAGCAATTCATGGACAAGGATTTTCTCCTTGAAAGCGATGCGGCCCGAGAACTCTATCATACCTATGCGGCCCCGATGCCGATAATCGATTACCATAGTCACCTGAACCCTGAAGAGATCGCCAATGATCGGAAATTCAATAATATAGCTGAAATATGGTTAGCTGGGGATCACTATAAATGGCGGGCAATGCGTGCCAACGGAGTGGATGAAAAATATTGCTCGGGGAGTGCTGCCGACGAAGAGAAGTTCATGAAATGGGCAGAAACTATTCCCGCAACGCTTCGTAATCCATTGTATCACTGGTCGCATATGGAGCTGAGAAGGTATTTCGGCATCGAAGAATTGCTTGGTCCGGATACTGCAAAAGAGATTTACAGAAAGACGGAGAAAATGCTTAACAGTGATGCCTTCAGTGTCAGAAACCTCCTTCGCAAAATGAATGTAGAAGTTGTCTGCACAACAGATGATCCAGTCGACAGCCTCGAACATCATTGGAAAATCCGTGAGGATGGATTTGAAATCAAGGTGCTGCCGACCTGGCGACCCGATAAGGTGATGGCTGTGGAAGATATCGGATCATACAACAACTACCTCGACCAGCTTGAAGTGGCAGCCGGCTACCATATCTCAAGTTTCATGGACCTGCTGGAAGCACTGGCCAGGCGTCATGATTATTTTGAAGAGATGGGATGCAGATTATCGGACCATGGACTTGAAACCTTATGCTTTGAAGAGTATGGCCATGAAGAGATAAGTGAAATTTTTCGCAGGATCAGAAGTGGTAAAAAGGTATCGGTCGAGGAGCAGCTGAAGTTTAAAACTGCAATGCTTGTGGAACTGGCTGTGATGGACCATGACAAAGGGTGGACACAACAGTTTCATATCGGAGCCATCCGTAATAACAACAGCCGCATGTTTCAGCAACTGGGTCCGGATACAGGGTTTGATTCGATAGGCGACACACCGGTTGCAAGGGATATGTCGAAACTGTTTGATCGGCTGGACAGCACCGATCAATTGACAAAAACCATCGTTTATAACCTGAATCCCTCAATAAATGAATTAATAGTTACGATGGTCGGTAATTTTAATGATGGAAAGACACCCGGTAAGATGCAGTTTGGCTCCGGTTGGTGGTTCATGGACCAGAAAGATGGAATGATCGCCCAAATGAACACGCTTTCACGACTCGGACTGATCAGCAGGTTTGTAGGGATGCTGACAGATTCCAGGAGTTTTCTATCCTTTCCCAGGCATGAGTATTTCAGACGTATACTCTGCAATCTTTTTGGTACCGATATGGAAAACGGTGAAATCCCTCCAAATATGGAAATGACCGGAAAAATGGTACAGGATATTTGTTATAACAATGCCAGGGGGTATTTTGGGTTTTAGCACAAATCAGGACATATCGGGCTACAAATCCTTCAAAAAAGAATCGTGGTTCTTGAACAGGTATTTTTAGTTTTTTGCTATATTCACCGTATGCTGAAAAAAGGAGCGCTTTCCATATTGCTGATCCCTTTGATCTGCGTCAGTCAGCTTTCCGGACAAGGGATTGAGGGTAAAATCGTTGATATCAGCGGTGAACCGGTGCCCTATGCCTCTATCTTTATTAAAGAACTTACCCGCGGAACTACCAGCAATTCCCTTGGACTGTTTTCACTTCCCCTGCCGGCAGGAACATACACCATTTTTTTTAGGAGTCTCGGATACAATGAAGTGACCAAAACCATCAACATAGCCGGTCAGATGATGGAGCTGGAAATAGTTATGCCACCACAAACCTACATGATACCTGAAGTTGTGGTTTCAGCTACCGGCGAGGATCCGGCAGACAGAGTAATGCGCAAAGCCATCGGGCTGGCGAATTACCACCTTAATCAGGTCTCCACCTACGAAGCTGAAATTTATATTAAAGGAACGGCCTATTTTCATAAACTACCCCGCGCTATTGCAAAGCGAATCGAGGTTGGTGATATAAAGGTTGAAGAGGATCGGGCCTATATGCTCGAGTCGCTGAATGAAGTCACCTATCGCTCTCCCGACAGGTATGATATGCGGATCGTTGCCTCGCAAAACACTATTCCAGGCTATGTCAACAATGTCAACCCGATGGACTACATCAATGCCAGTCTCTACCAGCCACAGATCGAGTCGTTTGTCTCCCCGCTGGCCCCAAATGCTTTTTTTTACTATAAATTCAGGCACGATGGCTCCTTCCTCCAGGGAAACCATATGATCGCCAAAATACACGTTACACCAAAAAGGAAGAGTCAGCAACTCTGCTCGGGTTTCATCTATATCGTAGAGGATCTTTGGTGCCTTCACTCAACGGACCTTACCATCAGTACAATTGCCGGAACCCTTGACCTGGAGCAGCGATATGCCAATGTGATTATGGATGCCTGGCTGCCCGTAAGTCATAAACTTGATGTGGAAATTGAGATTGCCGGTGTGAGAGCTGATATAACCTATGTCTCCTCCCTGGAATACAAAAATACCAGCTTGAATCCAAACCTGCCAAAATCATTTTTCGAACCGTTGAATCAACCCACAGAAGAGCCTAAGGAAGACGAGGAGAAACTGTCAGCTGATCAAAGAAAAATACAGGAGATCCTTGAAAATGAGGAGATTAATGACAGGGAGATGGCAAAGCTCACCAGGCTAATGGAAAAGGAGTCTGAAAAAGCCGATACCAGCAGCAACAGACTGAGGGTGGAGGGAACCGAATTCTCAGTTGCCTCTGATGCGGTAAAGAACGACTCGGCCTTTTGGAACAGGATCAGGCCTGTACCACTTACTCTGGAGGAGCAAAGTACAATCATCACCCGCGATTCCATCTTTGGTTTCGGGAATGCAGAACTGGCTGCCAGGAGGGACTCCATTGTACGTGCCAGACGCCAGAAGATCCGGACACGCGATTTCATCACAGGAAAAACATTCCATTCGGCCAACAGGAAAACCAGGTGGGTCTATGGAGGTATTATCGACCTCTCAATGCTTTCATTTAATACGGTTGACGGGGTTAAATATGGCCAGAACCTAAGCTACGACTACCGTCCAAACTTCACAGAAGTATACAGGTGGAACCTCAAAGCGGCTTATAATTTTGCACGCAGAACCCCCGACATCGAGTGGACCTCCAGCATTCTCTACGCTCCGAAAAAAAGAGGAAAAATTGCACTCAGGATTGATTACCGGTCGGATGATTTCAATGGTGAAGCCGGTATCCCTGTGCTTACCAACAGTGCCTATTCGCTATTCTACAGGGAAAACTATTCCAAAAGATATGAGAATATTGGCGCATTGCTTGAGCACCGGATGGACCTGGCCAACGGATTTGTATTCTATGCAACTGCTGATTACCGGAATCGAAGGGAACTCACAAACCATTCCGATTTTTCATTTTTCTACAGGAACACCAGGGAATATACAGAGAACTACCCCGCTCATTTCGCTCAATACCTTCAATTGTTTGATAACTCGCTGCTATTTGCAGGTCAGATAAAGTTAGAATATACCAGGGATTACTATTATCGTCTGAGAAGAGGGCGAAAGATTTATTTTAAATCGAACTACCCCACACTTTATACCGTGTACCGGCACGCTTTTCCGCTTGAATCCAACGGTTGGGCAAATTACAGCCTGCTTAAGGGTGGATTACACCATGACCGGGAGGTGGGTTTGCTTTCTAACCTGAAGTACAGAATCGAATGGGGTGCATACCTTCATACGGATAGTATGCATTTTTCCGACTACACCCATTTCAAAACCTCACCCCTGCTTTTCGATAAGATCGGGTTTGCCGAAACGTTCCTGTTGCTTGACTACTACCGGGCAAGTACGAATGAGCATTACCTTCAGGCTCACGCTCAACTCTCTTCATCGTACATGATATTAAAAATGCTTCCCTGGTTCAGTGAAAGGCTTTGGAGCGAGGCCATATCTGTAAACTATCTGTTCACTCCCTCCATAAACCATCATATTCAGGCTGGCTATAGCCTGACCGAAATAGGGTTCCTTCTTGATATCGGTATTTTTACTGCGTTCGAGAACTGGAGGTACCACGGTACAGGACTCCGTTTCTATCTGCGTTTCTGATACATTATTTCTTACAGCCCGGAGATTGGAATCATTCCGGAATAATCACCCTGCTTTCACCTAATTTTTATTGCCCGGTTGTTCCCGCTCGAGGATCAGTCCATGCATAATCAAGTACTGGGCAGTGATAAACGTTAGCATGATCAGAAAGCCAGCATATGGTATGGATGTATGAAACATATTTATAGCAATCAAGCTTTCCGATAACAGGAATAATAGTGATCCAATAAAAACCAGTTTGAAGCTGTTGTAATTTACACGGTCTCTCCTGTTTAACGCGGCGAGCGACATTCCGACGAAGGATACGACATTAAGCAGAACGATATAAACCACCGCTCCTTCGAGTACGGGAAGGAGAAAAAGATAGATCAGCACGCTATAACCTGCCAGGGGAATCGTCAAGAGCGGATTTCGCAAGAGAAGACCCTTGATTGAGTTTTCAGCACTTAAAGAGAAGACAAAGATATAGGCCACCTGTGCAAGGAAAAATCCGAGCGCCCCGCCATAAAAAAAGAGCTCCTTGTTGTAACCATCTGAGAATATTAAAAATATGCCGCCTACCCAACTGAAGAAAAAGGCTATCAACACTCCCGTCCTGAAGGAACTTTTTCGTGCATTTAGTAAGAAGTACACCGCTATCCAGATCATAATCAGCGGCAGCACAAAGTACTCAAGTATAATGTAGTCGAGAAGCCTGCCGAGCAATTCCAGTAGAACAATAAAGGCAAAAATGATCGTAAGAATCCTGTTTCTCTTCGTCATCCGCATTTGTATTTTGCGACCGGCCTGAACGCGCAAGCAACAGCAGGAGGCTGTGAAATAATACTGCATAGCCGACATTCCAAATATAGCAAAGATGGCAGAATTCTGTACAGGTTTCGCTCAAATCAATTTGTGCAATCGATTGTATTTCGTTATCTTTGTAACAGGTGGATCAAAAAAAGAAGCATATTACTATTCACGATATCGCACAAGAACTGGGTATTTCCAGCTCAACGGTTTCACGTGCACTGCATAATAATCCCAGAATCAGCAAATCAACCCGTGAAGCGGTACAGAAGCTTGCAAGGGCACACCACTATTTTCCAAATGCGATGGCCTCCTCTCTCAGAAAAGGGAAGGGTAATACCGTTGGTGTGATCATTCCGAATATTAACCGGAGCTTCTTCGCTAATATTATCAATGGTATCGAACAGGTTTTCAGTACAGCGGGTTACAACCTGATGATCTGCCAGTCGAATGAGCTACTCACAAAAGAGGTAAATGCAATAAAAACACTGCTTCATGCACGGGTAGAGGGAATCCTTATGTCCCTTTCCATGGAGACCAACAGGTATGAACATATCGAGGATCTGATCAAAAGGGGCGTCAGAATGGTCTTTTTCGACCGGATCCCGGAAACATTGCCGGTCGACTCGGTGGTAATCGACGATTTCAACGCAGCGCTCAAACTTACAGAACACATGCTTCAACAGGGATGCAGACAGCCTGCACATATAGGAGGATCGCCAGGTGTTAATGTCTATTCCAACCGGCAACGGGGATTCAGACAAGCAATTATTAACAGCGGAAAAGAGCCGGATGACAGATATATTGCTGAAACCGGGATGACCCGCAGTGATGGTGCTGCAGCCTTTGAGCAACTCATGCGGTTGAAGAAAAAACCGGATGCGATTGTATGTGCAGGAGACCTGACTGCCCATGGGGTATTGATTGCAGCTCAGGAAAAAGGTATAGCAGTACCTGAAAGCCTCAGGATCAGCGGATTTGCCAACGAGGAATTTAGCGCACATATTCGTCCTTCGCTAACGTCTGTCAACCAGAAAGGCAAAGAGATCGGACAAAAAGTGGCGGAACTGTTCCTGGATGGTGATCAGAAAATGGGTAAGAGGCAAATTGTGATCGAACCGGAAATAATTCATAGAGAGAGTTCTGCGGCTCTGCATGATCAATAAGTAGAATATGAACCAAAACAGTATATATTATGGCAACAAATTATGAAATTCGCTATTCCAACCATCCGGAGGATGCAAAGCGATATGACACAGAGAGAATTAGAAAAGATTTCCTGGTGCAGAACCTGATGACACCAGATGACGTTAACATGGTATACTCCATGAACGACCGTTTCATCGTTGGTGGTGCCGTGCCTGTAAAGGAAGAGCTGCTCCTGGAAGCGATCGACCCGCTGAAAGCGGGCCATTTCTGCGACAGGAGAGAGCTTGGAGTTATCAATGCCGGAGGAACAGGCAGCGTGATGGTCGACAACAATACCTACACACTGAAATACAAAGAGGCGCTATATATAGGTGCTGGCACTAAAAAAGTGGTTTTTGCGAGCGAATCAGCCGGTAAACCGGCACGTTTTTATTTCAATTCCGCTCCGGCCCACAAAGCATACCCCACCAAACACATCACACTAGCCGATGCAGAGATTGTGGAGCTTGGTGCATCTGAGTCGAGCAATCTCCGGAAAATCAACAAACTAATCGTCAACTCTGTTGTAGACGTTTGTCAGCTCCAGATGGGAATGACAGAGCTGAAGCCGGGAAGCGTGTGGAACACCATGCCGGTACACCTGCACAGCAGGAGAATGGAAGCATACTTCTATATCGAGGTACCCGACGACCAGGCCATTTGTCATTTCATGGGCGAACCCCACGAGACGCGACACATCTGGATGCATAACGAGGAGGCAGTGGTTTCACCATCCTGGTCGATCCATGCCGCAGCCGGAACAACCAATTACACCTTCATCTGGGGCATGGCAGGTGAGAACCTCGACTACGGAGATATGGATCCATTCGGACCCAGGGAACTTAAATAAAAACAACTAAAAACCAAGTATATGTCGTTGAAACTATTCGATCTGACAGGAAAGACCGCCCTGGTAACCGGGGCGACCCATGGACTGGGGATGGCTATTGCAACCGGACTGGCAGAGGCCGGGGCAAGGATCATTGTGAATGATATCTTTACCTCCAAACTGGAGGATGCTGAAAAAGAGTATGCCAAAAAAGGTATCAAAATATCCTCTTACCAACTCAATGTAACCGATGAGGCTGCAGTGGAAATGACTGTTGCAAAAATGGAACAGGAGGTTGGCCCTATCGATATTCTCGTCAACAATGCCGGTATTATCAAGCGAATCCCGATCCTCGAGATGAGAGCGGATGAGTTCAGAGAGGTACTCGATGTCGATCTCACCGGACCCTTTATCATGTCGAAGGCGGTGGCTCCTGGAATGATCCGGCGCGGTCATGGCAAAATCATCAACATGTGCTCCATGATGAGCGAACTGGGAAGAAACACCGTTTCAGCCTATGCGGCGGCGAAAGGCGGGCTGAAGATGCTTACCAGAAACATGGCCACGGAATGGGCGCGCCATAATATCCAGGTCAATGGTATCGGGCCTGGCTACTTTGCAACGGCACAGACAGAACCAATCCGGGTCGATGGTCATCCCTTCAACGACTTCATCATACACCGTACCCCGGCAGGAAAATGGGGCGAACCGGATGAACTGAAGGGCACTGCCATATTCCTTGCCTCAAATGCTTCCAATTTTGTGAACGGACATGTCGTTTATGTCGACGGTGGTATACTGGCCACCATTGGTAAGCCCGGAAATGAGGAGTAGCATGAAGCTGCCGATTGATGATTTTAATCCGGAAAACAGCATCCGGATCCTGGCACCCGCGATAAAATATCCTGATCCGGGTTCCAGGCACTCTTCGCTGCCTGTTGAATTAGAATTACCCACATAAAACTAAAACAATGAAAGTATTTTTTTTAGTGTTGATCGCAGTTCTCACCGCGGCTTGCACGTCAGAACCGAAGTACGAAATTGTACTCACTAACACATCCGAGCATCCTGCAATTGATGCAGGGATATTGATCCCGCGAACGATGTTGGAGGCCGCACTCCAACCGGAACAGGAACTTCAGCCGGTGCTGACCGATGTTGAAGGAGCGAACATACCCCTGCAAGCCGACGATCTTGACGGTGATGGTATTTGGGATGAACTCTTTATCGTAACCGACCTGGAAAGCGGTGAAGAGAAGATCGCTACGCTCGCATTCCGATCCCCCGAAAATGTACCCGAAATAAAGATACGGACCAACCTCAGATTTGCAAGAAAAGATGAGAATTACCGCGAGGTATCAAAAGCTGTACGGGAGCAACATAAGGTCAATACGAAAACACAGAACGTTTGGCAGATGGAGGGAATGGCCTGGGAGAACGACAGGATCGGGTTCCGAAACTATTTCGACAGGAGGAACGGAATGGATATTTTTGGGAAGGTAACAACGGATATGGTGCTCGATAGTGTCGGTTATAAAGATGCACCGAACTACCATAATTACAACCCGGAATGGGGGGCCGATGTGCTCAAGGTAGGGAATTCGCTGGGTGCAGGTGGTATCGCGTTTTTTCACCAGGGAGCGCTTCACAGGGTTGGCGACAATGGCTCCGGAACCTGTACCGTACTTATTGAAGGACCACTGAGAAGTAAGTTCAGATTAACCTATGAAGGATGGCAGATGGGTGAAGAGACGCTTGATGTGGTACATGATATTACGATTAAAGCCGGTAAATACTACTATGAGAGCGAAGTGAAGTTTTCGGGC
The DNA here is from genome assembly GCA_964539395.1 of uncultured Bacteroidaceae bacterium. Taxonomy (GTDB): domain Bacteria; phylum Bacteroidota; class Bacteroidia; order Bacteroidales; genus M55B112. Next base: position 4,086 of record CAZIIU010000043.1, on the reverse strand, counting down.
ACTGATGAAGAAGTAGAACTGGTAGCCGGAATTGTGAACATGTTAAGTAAGGAACTGCACGAGGTATCTGACGGCGGGGAAGTGAAATCATTCTACACGTATGATCAACAATCTGAGGATGGAACGAACCTGGGAATGGCACTGATGGTGAGCAGTGACGATTTCGCCGGCTTGTCGGAAGCCCCCGGGGATGGTGACGGCATCATCGATACCTACTGCATCCATTTAAAAGCTGCAAATGACCGTCCCGTGAAATTCAGGTTTTACTCTGTTTGGGAACGGGAAAATGATCAATGGAGGACTGCTGAAGGATTTGAAGATTTGTTGCGCTCAGAAGAACAGCAAATGGCTGACCCAGTAACATGGAAACTGGTAAAGAGATAGAACCATTCAGAGTGGACAGATCACCAGGGAGCTATAAAGATGATGATTCCGGGCTGGTTGGGGACTGAACTGAATGGAAACTGGTCTTGATGGAAATTGGGTCGTGCGGAAATTGGGTCGTGCGGAAATTGGGTCGTTTGGAAATCAGGATGGATGGAAATCAGGATGGATGGAAAACGGGCAGGGTGAAAATTGGGTCGTTTGGAAATCAGGATGGATGGAAAACGGGCCGGATGAAATCGGACTGGTTGTAGGTCGGGCCGGATGGAGACCGGGCAGTAAGTTATATTTTTTTTTGTATTTTGCATACATAACCAATCTTCAAATGGATCATGACAACAAAATGCACCCTATGCCGCACTGTGTTTTTCATGCTGTCATTCTACAGTATTACTGCCATTGGACAGGCACCCCCGGGTTTCAACTACCAGGCGGTGGCGAGACAAAACAACATCCTACTTTCAAACACCACGCTTGACGTGGAGGTAACCCTCCACCGGGAAACTCCAGACGGACCAGCTATCTACAGCGAAATGCATCAGTCGGAAACCAACGATTTCGGACTGTTCAGCATCATAATCGGTGATGGAGTCCCTGTTCTGGGTGCCTTTTCGGATGTTGACTGGGAATTTGGGAATTGGTACCTCAGCATTAAGGTGAAGCCTGATGGTGGAGGGGATTTTGTGTCTGCTGGCGCAGTAAAGTTGCAGAGCGTTCCCTATGCACTTTTTGCTGAAAGCACCCCCGATCAGGACAGCGATCCGGCAAATGAGATCCAGGACCTGCAGTTAAACGGCAATACCCTTTCAATTACGAAGAATCCGGATGCAGCAGGTATAGATCTGGCTGCATTCCAGGGTACCAATACCGACAATCAGACTCTTTCAATTGAAAATGGACAGCTGGTTATTACCGGCGGGAACAGTGTAGACCTGCAAGCTTATACCGAAAATGCCGTCGGCTGGAACAGGGATGGTGACAACGTAGTTTATATGAGCGGGAACATTGGAGTTGGTACAGTGGTGCCGGAGGGCAGGTTTACTGTTCAGGGAGTAAATGAAGGCGAAGAGGAACCACTTTTCATGGTAACCCGAAAGGATGGATATCCTGTCTTTGCCGTATATGAGCATGGTGTTTACGCATACACAGATACGGCAGAATCCGGGAAAGGAATTAAGGGGGGATTTACAGTCGGAGGCTATAAAAAAGCAACCAAAGGGATGGGTGAAGAGTATATGCGTGTGACAGCTGACAGCATACGGTTTTATATTCATGAAGATCCAGATGGCCAGAAAGGGTTAAAAGGTGGATTCGCAGTCGGTGGTTACCAGCACACAGGTAAGAATCCTCTGGCTGGAAGCGAATATCTTAGAGTTACTCCCGATAGTGTAAGAATATATATAGATGATGATCCGGCAAGCAAAGGTCTCAAAGGCGGATTTGCTGTAGGTGGTTATAAAGAGCAGTCAAAAGGGGATGTAGAGTATTTCAATATCTCCGGTCTGTCAAGTGCCGAGCTCATCCCGGGAGAAAACAGGGTTGTCTGGTACCCTGAAAGGAATGCCTTCATGGTTGGGAACGTTTTTGTTGAGGACCCCCAGTCAGTTGGTATCAACTCATTCGCCGCCGGATACCGTACACAGGCAATGGGTGACTACTCTGAAGCATTCGGATACCTTAGTCGTGCAGAAGGAAATAATTCTACTGCGATCGGAAACAATGCTGTTGCAACTGGTTCAAGTTCCTTTGCTCTGGGATCTGGTGCCAAGGCACTTGGACAAGGGAGTTACGCATTTGGATCCGAAGGCTTCACCAATGCAGAAATCCCGGTTCCTTCGGGCACCTTCACTACGGCACAGGGAGATCATTCCTTTGCATTTGGATTGGGGACCATATCGTCCAGCAACGGGGCCTTCTCCTTCGGCACCTCATCAACTGCCTCAGGGATATACTCACTGTCCATGGGTTTTCATTCTTCAGCAACAGCACCCCATGCTGTAGTGATTGGTAAAATGAATGCAGGAAACGGGGCTGAATCATTTACAGCGGGTTACAGGGCCACATCGAATGGCCTGGGATCGATCGCAATAGGTAGTGAAGTAACTGCAGAAGAGAACTACGCTGTTGCACTCGGCAGCAATGGAACAGCAGGAGGAGTCAATTCGATTTCCATTGGTAATAACACCAGTGCCAACGCATCCTCCTCGGCTGCCATCGGGTGGGGTGCAGAATCGGGAGGATTCGGTGCAGTATCATTGGGATACAACTCATTTGCCAACGGTGATTATTCCCTCTGTGCAGGTCCGGTAAGCTTTGCCCAGGGAGCAAATTCCGTGGCACTGGGAACACGCCTCACCGCTGCATCCTTTAATGAGATTGTTGTTGGACAATACAACGAGAGTCTGACCCCTTTATCGGCCACAACATGGAATGCCGCCGATCCACATTTTATAATCGGCAATGGTACCAGCGAAGGCAGCCGGTCAAATTCAATGGTTGTTTACAAGAACGGAAATGTTGAGATCAGCGGAAGCCTTGCCACCAAGAGTATATTTGGTAACTATATAAATGCCTATATGCTGAACGACCACAACAACGGAAACGTATCATTAAGTTCATTGGGACTAAACATGCATTTAGGTTACCAGAATACCAGGGAATTGCTTTTTTATACCGGAACCGGAACCGGGGTTGGAACAGTGAAGATGAAAATTAGTCAAAATGGTAATATTGGCATTGGTACAGGAAACCCGAGTACCACACTGGACGTAAATGGCACTGCGAAATTCGAAGGGAATATTGCTGTCGGGACCTCTGTTTCGCAAGCCAGAATCCATGCAGTTTCAACAAATGTCAACGTGGGCACGATCAGAGGTGAATCAACCTATTCGGGCACTTCTGTTCATTATGGAGGTGCATTTGTCGCAACTACTGGAACCAACGGAACTGGAGTTTATGCCGCCGGTTCAAATGCAGATTTCTTTGCAGGTGGGCCTGGCACCAATTATGCTCCATTCACCGGCTCTCACCAGGTGATTCTTACGAGTTCAATAACGAAAAGTCTTAAACCCGGGATGATAGTGTCGATGACAGGCAGGGTTGAAAAGAGAGTGACTCCTCAGGGCGACATCTCAATATCTTCCACCTTGCCGGAAATAGAACTTTCCACCAGGGATAATGACAAAGCTGTTTTAGGTGTGTTTGTGTCAGAGCAGCAAAATACCGGAGATCATTGGGCCGGAAGGAACGTTCGACTCGGCATGGTTAATGCTCTTGGGGAAGGAAGAGTCTGGGTTTGTAACAGAAACGGAGACATTGAAGCAGGCGACTATATCACTACATCTGAAATCCCGGGTTACGGACAAAAGCAGGCGGATGACCTGTTGCATAACTACACACTTGGTAAAGCCACAGAAACGATTGACTGGGACAATATTACGGATACAATCGAAATTGATGGAAGATCATATAAGATCTACCTATTAGGTATTATTTACACCAGCGGATAATAGGATGAACAAATAATTGATCCCGTTATTGAATGTGATTACGAATAAACCGGTTTAATGGATTTGCTCCTTTCAGTTCATTTTTACCCTAACAAGACTTTGCAAATTGCAACTATTGTTATAAATGCAATTAAAACTAATCGCTGCGTAACTTTGTTTCTGTAAAATTAGAATTTAAGAGTTGATTGATTAA
>CAZIIU010000042.1:0-26736 GCA_964539395.1 uncultured Bacteroidaceae bacterium | reverse complement strand
AACCACATGGTACCCGGAAAGGAACCACATGGTACCCGGAAAGGAACCACATGGTGCCCGGAAAGGAACCACATGGTACCTCTAAGTATCAAAGTAGCTTTTAAGGTAAAGCTGTGAATATTACATTCCGGAGATGTATTGAAATTAATAATTACATACTGATATGAAACGAGACAGGCATTTAATCCAGAAGTACCTCGATAATGACCTATCAGATAAGGACATGAAGAGGTTCGAAGCAGATCTCGAAGTCAGTTCCAAGCTTCAGGACGACCTGGCACTTTACCAGGAGATCGATGAAGCACTGGCCGATACGGAAGTATTGAGTTTCAGGGAACAGCTGACAGACCTGCGGCGAGAGAAACAAAAAAGCGGGGGGACCGGAAAGTCGCACATCCGTTTTACAAAACCTTGGCACTATGCTGCAACAGCAGCAATTGCGCTCATGCTGGCCATTGGTCTGGCATCAGTACTTGACAGGCCGATGAACAACAGGGATCTGCTTAAAAAGTATTACAAACCCTATGAGGTGGCGCTTATCAACAGGTCTGACAATTCAACACTCGACCTGATGCTGAAAAACGCCGAAATCCTCTACCAGAGAGGTGATTTCGAACAGGCAGCTGTCTATTTCGAAATGGTGCTTGAGGAGCAACCCGAACTGGCAGGTACTAACCTTTATGCAGGTATATCCTATTACGAGTTGGAGCGCTATCTTGATGCTAAGAATTCTTTGAATAAGGTGATCGAACATAACGATAACCTTTATATTGAGCAGGCTGAATGGTATCTTGGACTTTGCTTCCTTGCACTTGATGAAAATGAACGTGCCAGGAGACAGTTTGCCAGGATCGCATCAGGCAACAGCGACAGAGCCGCCGATGCAAGGAAGCTGCTGAGAAAGATCCGCAGATAGAAGACTTTTTGCAACTACATATGTTGCGACACAAGAAAGTCTTGCAGGTTTGAGAAGCGAGTGTACATTGGATGATTTGGTTTCCAGAGAGAATAATATGGAGTATATTATCATGCACGAAAACCCAACATACGAGGAGCTGATCTCTGCCAACGAAAAAATGAGGCAGAAGATTGAGTGGCTGGAAGGGGTGTTTCACAGACACAGGGACGCCGGTGAACAGGTTAAGGCAAGATTTCTCTCGCATATCTCCCACGAGATCAGGACACCCATGAATGCGAATACTGGGCTTTTCGGAACTCCTGCAAAATGATGAGATTACTGACAGCGAAAGGGATGAATATGCCTATTACGTTGCACATAACAGTAGAACGCTCTTAAAAGTAATGGACAATATTATCGATCTGACATTCCTCGAGACGGATAACCTGGAGTTGAAGGTGGAGGAGGTTCTGGTAGAGGACCTTTTCAGGGAGATCTTTGAATTCTATAATGCAAAGGTCGTCAGAACGATGCACTATCGCGTGGCTCTGCTAATGACTACTCCTGCTCAATATGAGGAGATAACCATTCAGGCCGATGGATTCAGGTTAAAACGGATCATTGATAACCTGGTCAACAATGCGATCACCCGCCAGATGAAAGGGGTGATAGAAATGAGATTGGATGTAAAAGACGAAGAAAGGGTCGTCTTTACAGTGATAAGCAAGAAAAATGAACTGCTCGAGGAACGGGCAAAAAAGATCTTTGAAAATAATGGTAGTATGGATGACTGGCACAACCATCTCGATGCCACGGGACTAGCATATAAGCTGGCCCGGGATATGGCCAAAGCCATGGGTGGATTTGTCAGTCTGGTAGAAGTGGATGATAAGCGAATGGGTGTTTCTGTCGAGATGCCAGTTAAATGTATTGGCTATGGCAAAAAAAAAGGATCGCTTGAAAATGCCTCTATGCAATTGAACTGAACGTAAATTTGATGTAACTCCCAATTCATTAGGGTTAAGATCGTTCAAATCTAAAAAGGGAGATCATCAAATCCCGCGTCACCAGTATCAGCAGGAGGATCATCCGGAAAAGGCGCCTGATTATCAGGCATTACTGAATTCCGAACCTGAGCGCCCGGAGAATTGGGGTTAATACTTGTTGATTGTTCGTTTTCAATCTTCCAGGCATCAAGGTTTGTAAAATAGGAAGTCTGTCCATCTTTTTCCCACTTTCTGCCCCGGAGGTTGAAGCTGACCTTCACCTGGTCATTGAGATTCAACCCATCAAGTAAACTGCATTTATCCTGAACAGCCTGGAATTTAATGTATTCAATGAATTCAAATCCGTTGTTGCCGGTCTCCTTAACTTCAAGGATGAACTCTCGTTTCTTAAACTTGTCGGTTACTTGCTGGGTTGGATAGATCTCAAAAATCCTGCCTGAAATTTCAAAGCTCATTGTTCTTTGTGTTTTTGGATTTAGTGACAAAACTAACAAAATCTGCTGCAATTTTTATGCAGTGAAGAATTAATAGAAGAAAAGCCAATTTTTTCCAAAAAAGCCGGGAAAGCACATTGCTGATCCGGCTTTTTAGATTGAATCAATAAACTATTCTTCTGTGGTTTCGTCAATAGAAAGAAGCTCAACCTCGAAAATCAATACCGAATTCGGTGGGATCGCCGGGGAAGGCGGCCGCTCACCATAGGCAAGATTGGCTGGAATATAGAACTTGTATTTCGACCCGACACTCATCAGCTGCAGTCCTTCGGTCCAGCCCGCGATCACCTGGTTAAGTCCGAATGTTGCCGGTTCCCCGCGATCAATACTGCTGTCGAATACCGTTCCGTCAACTAAAGTTCCATGGTAATGAACAGTTACTCTGGAAGACTCGGTCGGCATCGGTCCGTCGCCCTCCTTTATAGGCTCATACTGAAGTCCGGATTCAGTAGTGAAAACACCTTCACGAAGTTTGTTCTTTTCAAGGAACTCAACACCAATCTGTGATTTCTGGCTCATAATCCCCTGGATCAGTTGCATCTGCAACGTTTCGACCGTCCGGGCATCAAAAGAGGAAGAGTCGTGTAATACCGTATTGATTCCGGAGCCCACCAATACCGGATCAATCTGACCAAAATGATCCGCTGTCTGGTAACCTATCGACAGACCAAGAAAATAGCTGAGTGAATCCCAGTTGTTCTGAAGATTTACCTGTTCTTCTGACCTGATCTCTTCACCCCCGGTGAGGCTGTTCAGATAATAACCGGCTCCAAATGCGACGATTACAAGGATCAGGATTGTGATTGCTTTTTTATTCATAATATTGTTTTAAGATGAGTGAATCAGGCTGCGAAGTTAAGAAAATTTGAGTAAATGATACATGCGGCTGACCCACATGAAAAATTAATTCGGACCTGAGTTTAAATTCTGTGTGAATGGCCTGGTAGCCCGGACAATTTCCCGCTTGCCCTTTGGTCCCGGCAATTTCTCAACCCTGAAGCCAGCTTCTCTCATGTTCCTTCTTACCTGTCCCTTCGAAGAGTAAGTCGTCAGCACCGCTCCAGGTGCAGCCAGTTCAAACGCTCTTTTAAACATTTCATAGCTCCAAAGTGCCGGCTGAACCTCAGGTCCGAATGCATCAAGAAAGATCACATCGAAGGGGCCAACTGGTTTTGACTTCCTGAAATCTGCCTGCTCCTTGAACAGGAAGAATGTTTCCGTGATCTGAACCAGGGAACCCCATTCTGCTTCATGGATTTGCTTAAAAACTGCAGGTTCCAACGCTGAAAAATTCAGCTGATCGAGCTCTTTATCGGATAAAGGGTATTTTTCGATGGCATGATAGTAAACCATGCGACCCGTTGCAGCAGCCTGCTGTGCAGTAAGCAATACGTTCAACCCTGTTCCCATGCCAAACTCAAGTACCTTTACAGGATTCCTGTCCGAATATGCAAACCCCGAACTAATATATATATGTTCCGATTCGGCGACTGCTCCCTGCACGGAATGGTAATGTTCATTCAGTTCCGGAACATAGATCGTGTGCGAACCGTCCCCAGTCACTTTCAGCTTTCTTTCCATCTGCTAAAATTAGAGCTTTTTGCTGAAGGGTACCACGATAATTGCAGTATTGTAAGTAAAACATAATATATATATGGGAGTTATTTACAGTATAAAGATTGTTAATAACTAAAATAATAGATTTAAATTTATAGTGTAAATTCGTATGAGCTAATATGAGAGTCAGATTCTATATTGAGAAGAGAAAGGGTGATGATGGAGTATTGCTGACCAGGCGAAGGCCGATTTTCATGACGGTCGCCTTCAAGGGTAAACGGGTATTGATCTCAACGGGTAAACATGTTGATCTGAAGTGGTGGGATCACAAACAGCAACAGGTGCAGATGACACATCCGGAAGCGGCTTTGATCAATCGCTGGCTCGAAACTTTGGCGTACACAGCCGGCACAGTCTGGATGTCGCTGGCTAGCCTGTCTGAGAATCCCGGGGCGGAGGAGTTTAGAAAGGAGTTTGAGCGGTTGAGGCCCCGGTTTTCCGGAGGGTTCTTTGACGTAATGTTCATGTTTATGGAGGAAGGCATAAGTCGCTGGAGCAGTAGTACCTACAGGAAGGTGAAGACCTTTTACAACCAGCTAAGGACGTTTGAAAAGGAGGCATCGTACCAGCTTCAGTTTAATACAATCAACCAACAGTTCTTTGATAGTTTCCTCAGGTACCAGGAACAGAAAGGGATGTCATCAACTACAATCAGGAAGATGGTGAACACACTGACATGGTTTCTTAACTGGGCCACAAGGCAGGGATACAACATCTACAACGACTACCGCAGCTTTTATCGGATGTTGGAAAAGGAAAATCCTGAAACTAACCGTGAGCCGCCAGTCTGCCTCGAATGGAAAGAGCTGATGCGTTTTGCAGATTACGAAACAGTGAACCCATGGATGGATCGGTCCAGGGATTATTTTTGCCTGATGTGTTTTACCGGACTGCGTTTCGGTGAACTCAGGAATCTCAGAAAAGATGATGTTGGTAAAAATACTTTGCAGGTCAGAAACAGTGAATCGAAGAAAAGCAGGGAGGTCCCGTTGAACAGACCTGCCATTGAAATCCTTGAGAAATACAGCAACCGCTACTACCGCAACAATGCCGCACTGCCGCAAGTAAGCATGGTAACTGTGAACAAGTATATCAGGTTCATTGCCAGGGAACTCCATTTGAAACGGGAGATCGCAACGCCGCCCGACAGGGGTATGAAGCCACTTTGGGAAGTGCTTACCGCTGGTAGTGCCGCCCAGACTTTTATTTTGCATGCACTCCGGCTTGAGATCCCGGTGGAGGTAATCGCTGCTTTTACGGGTATTAAAAACGACCGGCGGATCAAGTTGATTCGACAACAGCTTGCCGCTACACAAATTAAGAAATTCAATGACTTGTCACATTCTCAGTGAAGCAACACCTGTCTTTTACTCCTGAATCTTTAAGGGTTAGAATTTGCTGCAAAACTGACAGGTGATCTGCCCGGATGCCAGGAGGTCCGGGCTTTTTTTCTTATAATAGAGGCTTTCATCCTGAAATCCCCGCTTTCAGCGCGGTTTTTACAGAACGTCCGTCAGACCCGTTTAACCTGTGGTTTCAGGTCAGTGAGCTCTTCAATACGTACAATACGATTCTCTTCGATGCTCTTCCGCGCCGCAATACCGATCAGAACCGACATGGCACCGTCCCGCGATCCGGCCTTGTGCTTGTATGGATCTGAAGCGTTCCTGTATTTGAAAATACTGTCCTGCAGACGCCTGTCGCCGCCACCATGACCACCCGCGGTACCGTGAACTTTGACCAGTTCATAGTCGCCAAAGTTGTCCATCACCATAATCTCTTCATAATCATCAAAGGTGTTCTTGTCCACTTTTTGTGACATCTCCAGTGCATGCAGTTCCTCCTGGTTCACCTTCTCCTGCTTTCTCCATGGGATTCCCTGCCAGGAATCGATCCTTCCGTCGTAGCCATTAAACGCAATTCGCCAACCCTCATAAGGCGAGTAGGTTGTAAGTGAATAGCTTACCTGCACATCATTGGCATATTTAATCTGTACCGCCATTTTGTCGTAGATGTCGATACCGTTGTGCCAGAGACAGCGGTCGCGGATGTACCCGTCGTGATGTTCATGATCGACATACAACCTCATATCTGTCTCACATTTAGTGATATCCCAGAAGAATTTACATTTTCCGGTATGTGGACAACCCCTGCATTTATCCGATCTGAACGGGTTATTATGACCGTAGTGTTCAAGTTCACCATGGGCAATTACCTCAACCGGGTCACTATCGATAAACCAGTTCAGCAGGTCAAAATGGTGCGTCCCTTTGTGTACCAGCAGTGTGCCTCCTTTATCGCGTAATCCGTGCCACCTTCTGAAATAGGAGGCACCGTGATAAGTATTAAGGTACCAGTGGAAGTCGATCGATGTCAGTTTTCCCACCCGTTCCGTAGCGAGCAGTTCCTTCAGCTTGGTGAAGTGGGGCGTCCACCTGTAGTTGAATCCGACGATCACTTTCCGACCTGTCTGCCGTTCGGCATCGAGGATCCCCTGGCATTTTTTCTCATCGGTGGTTAACGGCTTCTCGGTAAGCACGTCTACTCCCATTTTCAGTCCTTTAACGATAAACTCATTATGGGTTGAGTCGACCGTTGTAACCATCAATAGGTCGGGTTTGGTAGTGGCCATCATCTCATCAAAATCGGTGAAGATGGGACATTTCACACCGATATATGATCTCGCGTAGGCCAGCCTGCCCGGATTGATATCACATAGTCCGACAAACTCCACTAGATCCGGATAGTTTTCAATAATGCTCTTCCCCCAAAATGAGTTGCCACGAATGCCTGTTCCAACAAGGGCCAGGCGGCGTTTGCCACCCGTAAAATTGTTTGCAGGCGCAGCAAGAAGCGCTCCGGTGGCAATGCCTGTTGTTGCAAGGAACTGGCGCCTGTTAAAAGTCTGGTTGCTCATAATATGTTTTTTTTATGAAGTATTCCTGTAATAATGGTGAGAGTATATGTGTAATTACATACCCGGTAGATGGTAAAATTATAAAATATTTCGACATGATGAAGGGAATCAGGACTGTTCATTCAATATAAAAGAAAGCTTGTCAATGTAAATGGTTCTTATTTCTGTAAATCCTCTCCATTAATATTTACATTTGTATTGAAAATCAAATACGGGTGCAGGATGCCGGTTTTAGTATCAGCTCAAAGCACTTTGCAAATAAAAATGTTAATTAATGAAACCAACACTTTTAATCCTCGCCGCCGGTTTAGGAAGTCGGTATGGTGGGCAGAAGCAGACCGATGAGTTTGGTCCGCACGGAGAGACAATTACCGATTATTCCATTTACGATGCCCTGAAAGCCGGTTTCGGCAGGGTGGTGTTTGTCATTTCCCCGCGGATGGAAAAGGAGTTCAATGAGAGCTATATCAGGCGCTTTCCATCCGATCTTCAGGTGGAATATGTGATACAGGACGTGAAAAACGTACCCGACGGGTTTACTGTTCCTGAAACCCGTGTGAAGCCGTGGGGAACGGCACATGCTGTACTTATGGCGAAGGATACAATAAGGGAACCATTTGCAGTGATCAATGCAGATGATTTCTATGGAAGGGAGTCATACCGTATTATGCACGATTTCGTGTTGAACAGCAAACCAGGTGAATACAGTGCGCTGGGTTATACCCTTTCGAAAACAGTATCGGAACATGGTTCAGTTGCCAGGGGGATATGCGAGACTGATGAAACCGGTCACCTTACTAGAATTGTTGAACGGACAAAAGTATTCAGCGATAACGGGAGAATCTTTTATGAGGATGAAACTGGCAGTATGCATGATCTTGCACCGTCTGCAAAGGTCTCTATGAACTTCTTCGGTTTTACACCGGATATCTTTGGCCACCTTGAGAAACTGTTCCGCGATTACATCCAGGAAAACATTAACAGCGAGAAGGCGGAATTTTTCATCCCCTATGTCGCCGATCAGCTGATCAGAAAAGGAAATGCCACATTCAGGGTGCTCAGTACGCCAGAATCGTGGTTCGGTGTTACCTACCAGGAGGATCGTCCGCATGTACTTAACATGATAGAACAGCTTGTAAACAAAGGGATTTACCCTGCTCCACTTTGGCAATAGTATCATGGAGCAGCTATTCACAGACCTGGTAATGGCATACAGAACGGATTCATTAACCACCAGATTACAGATAATCCATGGGGGACGAATACCCATAAGAATATACTGCATCCCGGCGAAATCGATGCAGTTCGGATATTTTCTCCGGCCGGTTGTTAAGGGTGGCGATTACAGGGTGAAAGCCAGTTAGCCAGGATATTTGATTAAAAGTGCGATGGGGAAACCGGTATCGAAACTGAAGGTCACACTGCAGGCGATCCTGACCTGCCTGCTCTGGTCATCGGCCTTTGTCGGGATCAAGTTGGGACTCCCGTATACAACACCGCTGCAATTCGCGGGTATCCGGTTTTTTATCTCCGGATTGCTGGTACTGCCTGTAGCGATCTATTTCAACCCCGCTTTCATGCAGCTGCTGCGGGAGAATATCTTGTTCATCCTGTTCCTCGGGATGTTGCAGACCTTTCTTCAGTATGCGCTTTTTTATACCGGTATCAGCATGGTGCCCGGATCGGTAGGAGCGATCGTGATCGGATCCGGACCTCTGTTCATTGCTATCGTGGCCCATTTCTTTATGCCGGGTGACCGGCTGGGGATCAAAAAGACAGGGATCATCCTGTTTGGTTTTTCAGGAATCGTGCTGGTGAGTGTCGGACGAAACAGTGATGCTGAAGGGGCGCTGAGACTCATTGGCATCCTCATACTGCTCGGCAATAATATCGTTTCGGGTTTCACCAATGTGATTATCGCGCTGGAGAAGAGGAGCATCCCGCCTCTTGTCCTGAGTTCTGCTTCGATGATTTTTGGAGGATTGATGCTGTTTCTTTTTTCGATCCCTCTGGAAGGGCTCGACCTTTCGCCCAAGCCGCTCCCCTATTATCTCTCGCTTGGCTGGCTGAGCGTGCTATCCGCCGTGGCGATCTCGCTCTGGACGATCCTTTTAAAGCGACCAGGGGTGGTGGTGTCGGACCTTAATTTATGGAAGTTTCTAATCCCGGTGTCCGGGGCACTGCTGGCGTGGGCAATTCTACCGGACGAATCGCCCGATCCGTTGTCGATAACCGGAATGGTAATAACAGGGATCGCCCTGATCGTGATCAGCCGGCACAACCAGCTCGTTGCATTAAACGGCAGGAGGAGGCAGTGAGTTAACCGGTCATTGCCAAAAGAAAAGGGTTGATGAGATTTGACAGAGAATTGATCGAACATAATAATAAAAATGATTAGTTTCGTATTTCAATGGATTGGTTCAAATGCATTTTTTTCTAAATAGGGTCATTTTGGCCCTGCTTTTCGCGGGATCGCTCCAGGGTAGAGCTGCCGGCCAGGCTGTAGCGGCTTTGCAAGGTTCAGCTATACCTTCAGTAGCAGCGCCTTCGTTGTTGACACATTCAATGATAATACCTGCAGGTTCAGGATCCTCAGATGACCGTCCCGTAGCTGACAGGGGCTTGCTTGATCTGCGAGGGTATGATTTTGAGAAGCAGGGAATTGTGAAGCTTCATGGTGAATGGCTCTTTTTTCTTAACAGGATGATTGATCCGGTTAAACACCTGGATACAACCGGTGTGTACGTTCCGGTTCCAGCGGCATGGGCTCAGCTGGAGGATCTTGTGCCCGGGATCTCATCCAGAGGTTTTGGAAGTTATAACCTGAAGATCCTGCTTCCGCCAAATACAGGAAGCATTGCATTTCGTTTCTCGGAAGTGTTCTCGGCATCAGGATACTATCTGAACGGAAGGCACCTGGGTTTCAACGGTCTGCCGGGAACAAACCGCTATCAGTCGGTCTTCGGGTATGCCCCCAAATTAATCATGACAAATGTGCAGGACTCAGTAGTTGACCTCGTTGTGCATGTATCCAATTTTGAGCACCGTTCTGGTGGCATGATGGGAAAGGTTGAGATGGGCACTCCTGTTCAAATGTTATCAGCACGGGTGGATCGGCAGTTAAGGGATTATTTCCTCATGGGTGCTTTTCTTATCATAGGGATATATTTTATGGCACTTTTCCAGGGACGCTCGGATTTTTACAAGCTCTTCTTCTCACTGATCTGCTTAGTTATGGTGATAAGGATTTTTGTACTGAGCGACACCGGACTCGAGATTTTTGGATGGCTCACAGGTAGCAGCAGGCTCAGGCTTGAATATCTTTCATTTGACCTGCTGGTGCCGCTGTTTGTGTTAATGGTGCGATTTATTTTTCCGAATGATTTCCCCGGGCTGCTGTTCAGAATCATAATCTGGCTGTCTGTTCTGATGATCGTTTTCGTTGTCGTGGCGCCAATCAGCCTTTTTACTTCGCTGTTTTCCTATTACATGTGGTTTGTAGTTTTTGCCGGAGTGGTTGTATTGTATACGATTATACAGGCATGGCGCCGGGGACGATTGCATGCCCGGTGGTTTGCTTTAGGAATCGTCATCGTTGTTGCCGGTGCTTTGAATGATATGTTATTTATTGCCGATATGCTGGAGACCGGATTGATCTCTCATTATACAATGTTTACTTTCCTGTTAGTCTATGCTATTGTCTTTTCCAGGCATATCAACCGGGAGATGGCTCGCAATGAGAGGCTGTCGGATGAGATTCTCCGGGTGAATCAAAACCTGGAGAACATCGTGGATGTCAGGACAAAAGAGCTGACCGAGAAATCGGAACAGTTAATGCAGAGCAGGGAGGAGTTGGAAAATAGAAATCAGGAGATGCAGCGGGAGATCAATATCAGAAACCGTTTTATTACAATCCTCGGACATGACATTAAGGGACCGGTGGGATATACAAGTCAGGTTTTGGAACTGATTCTGAGCGGCAGGCTGAGCAGGGAGGAGGAGCATGAGATGCTGAAGCTGACAGCCGACAGTGCCAGGTCGCTGCTTAACCTTTTGGAGAACCTGCTCTATTGGGGACGGTGTCAGACTGGAGAACTGAAGAGTCTGGCTGTTGCGTTTCACCTGGCGAAGATCGTTGAGGAGACAGCGGAATTATATGTGTTATCGCTCAGGGAGAAGGGTATCAGTCTAACAATCGGGGTAGATGAGGGAACCAGGGTTTTTGCAGATAAGGATCATGTGAGGCTCATTATCAGGAACCTGCTTGCCAATGCGATTAAGTATACCAAGCGTGAAGGGAACATCCGGATTGAAGCAAAGGTGGACCAGGCAGCCGCCGAGGTGGTACTGGAAGTTGCCGATGACGGCATTGGTATTGATCCGGATGAACTTGATCACCTGTTTACTGGTCCGTATATTACATCAACAGCAGGTACAGATAACGAACAGGGTTCGGGTTTCGGATTAAAGCTTTGCAGGGAGCTGGCAGAGTTGAATAATGGTACAATTGGTGTAGAAAGCGAACAGGGTAAGGGGAGCAGGTTCTTTGTAAGGCTTCCTCTGGGTTGATTGTTTTGGTACCGGGTATCGGGCACCTACCCGGGCACAGGAATCCTTCCCGGCCATAAGAAACTTTCCCGGGTACAGGACACCTTCCCGGCCATAAGATACCTTCCCGGGTATAGAACACCTTCCCGGGTGTGAGTTTCCTTCCTGTCGGATAAATCATATCCCGTTTACCCGTTCCATTCCCAGCTACCTGAGCGGTTTTCTTTCACGTTACCGTTCCTGACGGTCATCTGTTCAATCTTACCTGCATCGGTGTCAAGAATATTGATAATAAGCGTGTAATGAGGAATTTGTGCCGAGTTGGTAATGATCGTCCTGATCGTTTCTGATGGATCTTTCAGACTGATCGTTGCGGAATACTGTACATCGGACTCATCTTTGAAAATATGGTCCGATTGGAATTCCATTCTTAGAATGCTGTTAATCCTTCTCTGCTCATCGGCGGGGATTTTCTCTGCTGAGTGAATTGTAAGTATTTTCATTTAAGGTTTTATTGGTTTGTATTTGTGGGATATACGTTCAGAATTAAAGCTTATATGGAAACCAGTTTTCGAATTACAGGGATGCTTCTGAATGAGGTAACGGGTTGACAGATGGATCGATGGTCAGATCGATCGGTTGCAATGTGGATTGTATGATCCTATTATGCAAGGGGTTTTTATTCAGGCAAGCAGCACTCTTAAAAGGGTTTTGCAGACGAATCCCGGTACCAGTTTCGGTATTGGCAAGAGGTATGTAACCTCTGCCGCGTGTATTGATCATTACCGGGTTATCAGGAGTTAATTCTCCCCCTGGTGAAACCAGTGATGGTTCAATCTCATCTTCCCGTTCTGTCGGCGGACTGATATTTGCAGGGGCAAAATCACGGAAATGTGTATCTGTATCTTCAGCTGGAACTGGCCATGCTGAAGACTTCAGAATGTCGGTCTGGTAGTTGATGCCGGCGGAACTGAGCAACAGAAATAGTGCACCGGAGATCATTGTTGCGAGAAGTACAGGTTGAATTATTTTCATGGTGTTTGTATTTAGCATCCGGTTTATATAGTGTTTGTATCAGTGTCTTATTCGAGGATATTTAATTGTCGATCATTCTGTTGCTTGATCCATTAATGATTCGTAGCGGCTTATAAACCTTTCGGCCGCTTCGATATGCGCTGCTTTGAGTCGCCGGTTCACTGCCGGTTGTGAAATATTCAGGTCCTCACTGATTTCCATCTGGTTTTTCCCGGTGAAACGGTGAAAAACCGCCTCAGCCTGCTCATCTGACCAATCGTGGATCAGTATATCCATGAAGCCGCAGGCAACAGTGAATTCATCATCCATCGCGTTGTTGCCTGTGGTGATTATAAGGCGCTGGTTTCTTTTCATGGTTCGAAGTCCGTTGTCGGCATACCTGAAAGCTGTACCGTCGCTTTCACGCAGTTCATTTTGAAACAGCTCAGCCAATCCGATACCAAGAGACAACCTTAATTCAGTTCTGATACCCAGTTCCCTGTAGGAGCGGCACCTGAAATCACTTGCAAGCAGCATCATAGAATGCAGTGCCGATTGAGGAATGCTGGTGAGGCATAAGAACTCATCCATCCGGATGATCTCGTAAACAAGTCTGTGGGCTGCGCTTACGTTCTGGTTTACCTCCCTGAATGAGGCCCTGATGATGTCGGGGATCCTTCCGAGGTGATCCTGGGCAATTTTCCTGCTGTCGGCGATCTCGCCAGAAATTACCGCATAAATGGTTTCGGACATAACAAAGCAATTAAAAAATAATAGTTATAATATAAAATATTAAGTAAGAAAGCGAGAAGTAAATATATAATATTTTTGAATTATAATATAAATCATAATAAAAATTACATATATTTAGAATTATTCTAAGCAATGAGGAGGGAACGGTTTACAGGTATGGCACAAAGACCGGGGAAAGGAGGGGAGGAGTTTATCCCGGGTGATGTTTCCGGAGGTTATACCGGAGACATTGCGGACAATGAGGTACCGGCTATTAATGGTGACATTTCAGCACCGACAGGACCGACATCTGTCGCCTTTAAGGGGAGTAGTAACTGTAGCAGGATCAGGCAGCCTTTCTGAACCGAAAGAACCTGGCCCTGGCGGTGTCCGGGAATTTGATCCTGCCGAGGATCGCGGCGATCCCAATGCCACTGATCATCTGCCAGATTCCCCACCAGGCGGCCATAAAGGCCATTCCTCCGTTGGCATTAAAAAGTTTTGGGTTAAAAATCAGCACCAGTGCGAGTCCGGAATTCTGTATACCTGTTTCGATACTCAGGGTACGCCTGTCGGGAATGGAAGTACGGGCAATTGTTCCTACGAGATAACCGGTGAACAGAGTTTGTGAATTAAGAAAGAGAACCACGATGCCGACGGGCAGCACGTATCCGGGAATATACTCAAGGTTGGCCCAGAGTGCACCTACTATAAAGGTCATATAGAGAAAGATTGAAGCGATCTTAACCTCCTTAAGGTATTTTTTGGCAATCCGGGGAAAGTAGTGGGCGAAAAGCATCCCCAGCAGGAGCGGGAGTCCGAGGAGGATGAAAACTATCTTTGCCATTTCGAGGAAATCGATCTGTATAGGGATATGGAAGTCACCCCCTCGTTGGTAATAATCTACATAACGACCTCCCCAGAAGGCGAAATTGATCGGGGTAAGGAATGATGCGGCCAGTGTTGCGAATGCTGTGAGGCTCACAGAGAGTTCGATGTTTGCTTTTGCCAGTGCGGAGATAAAATTTGAGATGTTCCCGCCCGGACAGGCTGAGATAAGGATCATTCCCATGGCAATTGATGGCGGAGGGTTGAGAAGGATAACAAGCACGAAGGTAAGTGCTGGTAGTAGCAGGAATTGTGACAGGATTCCCAGCAGGGCCGATTTTGGATTCAAAAGCAGGCGGCGGAAGTTTTCGACCCTGATCTCCAGTGCCACACCGAACATGATACAGGCGAGTGTGATATTCATGTAGAGTAATCCTCCTTCACTGAAATTCAGTCGGATATCGTCAATACCAGAAAGTGCTTCAAACATAATTTCAGGTTTAAGTAATGACCTTGGTTAACTTCTAATCCCCATTATACAAGAGCAGGTATTCCGAGTTGTATTCCGGTCGGCCTGATACCAACAGCTTCAATGTGAACCTGTCGGTGTCCCAGTCGGGTAGCACTGTCCGGAATGTTGGTCCTG
This sequence comes from uncultured Bacteroidaceae bacterium, assembly GCA_964539395.1. Taxonomy (GTDB): domain Bacteria; phylum Bacteroidota; class Bacteroidia; order Bacteroidales; genus M55B112. Next base: position 12,035 of record CAZIIU010000042.1, on the reverse strand, counting down.
CAAGGTTCCTGTTCGGATCAACAGTATCATGATCCCAGTGCATCATTGTCAGCACCTTGTTACCTGCCACCAGCTGAACAACCAGGTTCCCCTGCGGGATGGATTCGGGAGAGTCGTTGAGGAAGTATAGGTCCGTTTCGAACATCTCTCCTTTTTGCCACCTCAGTTTCTTTATCCTGGCGCTTGCCATTGTTGGACGACATGCATCCCGGATCGCCTTGTAGGCTGGTTTGGGGATATCGGGCCAGCTGACCACACTGTTTCCGGCAGCGGCGGGCCAGGGTTCATTGAAATAGCGGGCGATGGCCATACTGCAATAAGGCTTCTGCCGGCGCGCCTCCTCGTATATCGCCTTATATCCTTCCGACTGGATCAATTGACCGTGTCGTACAAGTTGCTCTAGGTTTGCAGAAGGACCGAAATAGTCTTCGATCATTCCCTGCATCAGCCAGGCATTGGAGATACCGTGGGCATTGAAGGCGTGGTGGCTCTCCCAGGCGGTACCGGGTCGAGGGGGCCAGCGGTCCTTTCCCGGAATGGTCTTTCTCAGAACCTCTATCGGTGCGGGCGCCGGTACCCCGAATTCGGTGTAGGCTGTTGCCTGGTTTTCCGCCACCAGTTCATATACCTCTTTGCCGCTTTCCGGATCCCTGAAGAAAGAAGGTCCGGCAGCCATCCCCTCGAGTGGTGATGTGTTGAAAAATGGTGTTTCCGGATTGAGTTTCAGGCACTGGCTGTTAAGCAGGCGGAGTACGTTCGACTGACTGGTCATGCCATCCGGTGCACTGAACAGCCTGCTACCGCCCGACCAGATGGCGATCGACGGGTGATCGCGCAATCGCCTGATGATCGATTCCGATTCTCTTTCGAGCAGGGACAGGAATTCGGGTGTTGACCGGTAGTTGTTGTGGACCAGTGGAAATTCCTGCCAGATCAGCAGCCCCTTCCTGTCGCACTGTTCATAAAACGACATTTTGTTGACGCCTGTTCCGCCCCAGACCCTGAGCAAGTTCAGGTTCGCCTGTACAGCTAAATCCGTCAGCTTTTCATACTGCTCCTCCATGATGTTTCCGGAAAAGATCCCAGGGGCAGTAAAGCCGGCACCTTTCACGAAAATCTTTCGTCCGTTTACCACAAGCTGTGCCGGTGTTGCATTCCCCGGATAGGGCAACCTGCCCGGTTTCTCCCATATACCATCATTTGTTACCAGTTGGATACTCCTGAATCCGACCTGTTTTGTGATGATCTGAATTAGTTCATTCGTCGGGCTTCGCAACTCCAGCTCGCAGGTATAGAGGTAGGGAGTGCCATGGTCGTGCGGCCACCAGAGGATTGGCCGCTCGAGTGTGACATCGAACCTGATTTCATCATTTTCGGGCCGGATCACACGTGCAACAATGATTTTGTCCCTGCTATCCCTGAGCTTCCAGATAAGGTTGTTGCCCTGAAGGTTGCTGCCGTCGATTGCCACTTCAAGTTCCGCTGCGGTGAAGGTCGCGTTCAGCATATAGCGCATATGGACATCCCTGAGATCCGCATTTCTTTGGATCTCCAGGGTTGTTTTGTCCCATATCCCTGAAGTGATCAGTCGTGGGTGACAGTCGCTGCCATATCCCGCGGCCGGTTTAACACTTTGCACCGCCTGCATGTGGCCGGCTGGTTCACGGCGGGTTTTGGGCACAGGCAGAATCCTGACAGTCAGCTCGTTGCGGTCACGCAGGGCATCGGTAAGATCCAGCCTGACAGGTGTATACATTCCCTCCTGCTGATGCAGCCTCGTACCGTTGAAAAATATTTCAAACGCATAATCAATCCCATTTGAGATAAAGAAGAGCCGTTCGCCTGCTGCGAGCAAGGGGCGTGAGAATTGGGTCTTATAAGAGAATTCCTGGTCTTCCATCCAGAGGTAGTCCCGCCAGTTCTCCCCGAAAAAATAATCATCATACCGTTCTGCCGCGGCGATATCGAGCTGCACTGTACCCGGTACCGTAGCTTTTATTTTTTTCTCCCGGGCTTTGTCGGCCTGTGCATATTCCAACTCCCAGTTGAGCCGCAACGGCTCCCTGTAGATAGCTGTCTGCGCTTCCATTAAAGCAGCACAGAACAATAGAATAGTAAACAGCAGAATCCCCCTCATGCGTCAAAAATAGTGAAATTCTAAACAATCTTAAATAAAATCGTACCCTTCACGGGGGAACGCCGCCAGGAAGGGTTGTGGGGTTTGTTAGGGTAGCTTATGGCTATACGGATTTAAATTGGTAATTTTCAGGAATCATTTATTTTGAGAGGTTGCAATGGGGAGCGAGCTAATGCGGACGATTTTATCAGGATAGGTGTCCAAATTGATTACTAATAAAGAGTATATAACAATGAAACAACAAGTATTTGCTTTAGGATTGGTTGTGCTGCTGTTTTTGCTGCATGGCTGTAATGATACCGTAACGGGTGATCCGGTGCCCGATTTTAGCGGGACTTTGACGGAGGCGGAGATTGCAGGAGGGGTGATGACGCCGGAGATTCTTTGGAAATTTGGCAGGATCGGAGAGCACAGGCTATCACCCGATGGTGAAGTTGTGGTATTTACTGTGACACGGTACGATGCACCGACGGAGAAGCGGGTGACGGATCTGTATACAGTGACATCGGCCGGCACCGACCTGCTGAAGCTGACAGGAAGTGACGGAGCTTATTCTAATCCGCGCTGGAAACCCGGAACGGAGCTGATCGGTTACCTGTCGGCCGCTTCGGGTGATCGGCAGCTGTGGGAGATGGGCATTAACGGTACCGGGAATCGGCAGGTGTCGGATGTTGAAGGAGGGATTGACGGATTTGAGTATTCGCCTGATGGATCAAGGGTGCTGTACCTGAAGGAGGTAAAGTACAGGGAGACGCCCGGGGAGTTGTACCCTGATCTGCCGAAGGCGAATGTTCGGATAGCCGATGAGCTGATGTACCGGCACTGGGACCACTGGGAGGATGCGCACGTGTCGCATATCTTTGTGGCTGATCTGGATGACGGTGTTTTAAAACGACATGTGGATATCATGGCAGGTGAGCCCTATGAGGCACCGCTCTCACCATGGTTCGACCAGGGGGAGATCACCTGGAACGCCGATGGAAGCAAGATCGCATACTCCTGCAAAAAAATGGACAGGAATGAGTACGCGGTGAGCACTGATGCCGATATCTATTTGTATGATTTGGAGACTGGGAGCACGATGAATTTGACAGAGGGGATAGCGGGGTATGACAAGTACCCGGCATTTTCGCCCGATGGAAAGTATATGGCGTGGCAGAGCATGGAAACGCCGGGGTTTGAGGCTGATAAGGAGCGGTTGATGCTGATGGAGCTGGAGACAGGAGAGATGACTTACCTTACCGTGGATTTTGACCAGAACGTGGCGCATATGGTATGGTCGGACGACAGCAGGAAGATCTGGTTTATCACAGGTCATTATGCGACGTACCAGATTGCGGTGATGGATTTCGAGACACGGGAGGTATTAACTGTAACAGAAGGGATACATGACTATACATCGTTTGAGCTTGCCGGCGGGGTGATGACGGGGACGAAGATGTCGATGCGGATGGCTACTGAGCTGTTCAGGATTGATACGGAAACAGGCGATGAGCTACAGATCAGCTATGTAAATAAACATATTTACGATAATATTGAGATGGCTGAGGTACGTTCACGATGGGTACCGACGACGGATGGTAAGGAGATGCTGGTATGGGAGATCCTTCCCCCGGGATTTGATGAATCGAAGGAATATCCTGCCGTGCTTTACTGCCAGGGAGGTCCGCAGAGCGCAGTAAGTCAGTTTTTCTCATACCGCTGGAACTTTCAGATGATGGCAGCCGGCGGGTATGTGATTGTGGCACCCAACAGGCGGGGATTACCAACCTTTGGTCAGGAGTGGAATGACCAGATCTCCGGCGATTACGGCGGTCAGAATATGCTCGATTACCTGACAGCGATCGATAACGTGGCACAGGAGCCGTATGTGGATGAGGATCGGATAGGAGCAGTGGGAGCCAGCTACGGCGGGTACTCCGTCTTTTATCTGGCAGGGATCCATGAGGGGCGGTTCAATGCGTTTATCGCCCATTGTGGTATTTACAATATGGAGAGTATGTACACAGAGACGGAGGAGATGTTTTTCGTGCATCACGACAACGTGGGGGCATACTGGGATGTTCCGAAACCCCGGAATTATTCTTTTTCACCACACCTGAAGGTGGCTGAGTGGGATACGCCGATATTGATCATCACGGGGGAGTATGATTTCAGGATCCCATATACTCAGAGCCTTCAGGCATTCAACGCGGCGCAGCTGCTGGGGGTTCCGAGCAGATTGCTGGTATTTCCGGAAGAGTCGCATTTCGTGATGAAACCACAGAATGCGATTTTATGGCAGCGGGAATTCAGGGGGTGGCTGGATGAATGGTTGAAATAGTGTTTTTGGGCTGAATTGTACAGGCATATCACTCTTTGGGGTAGGGGTTCTGCCGGGGTACGTTTCTGAGACATTGTGTATCTGATTGGTTATACCGATGCTGTGCTCCTGAAGGGTTCTGCCGGGGTACGTTTCTGAGACATTGTGTTTCTGATTGGTTGTACCGATGCTGTGCTCCTGAAGGGTTCTGCCGACGTACGTTTCTGACGGGTTCAACAAACGTTGTATTCCTGACGGAATTTTGAATGGGGAACAGATCTCAGATTATATCATTTTTATCGAGCAAGTCCTTAAGGGTCGTTGATTCAAAGAGTTTTGTGACCTGCCTGTTCAGGTCGGCCCAGAACCCCCTGGCCTCGCAGCCCTTTTCACGGTTGCATTGGAAATTCCCGTTCATGCAGTCGACCACACAGATACCTGGTTCGAAAGCACTGTGGATGTCCAGGACTGTGATTTTCTCCGGGGTTCGCGTAAGAACGTATCCGCTCTTTTTTCCTTTAACATTGGTGATAAGACCGGCCGCCTTAAGTCCGTGAATGATATGATCGAGGTATTTGTTCGAAATCTCCTGTGCGGTTGCAATATCTTTCTGGAACACACCGCTGCCGGGTGAGTTCTTTGCAATTTCGATCATTGCCCGGAGGCCGTAGCGAGTACGTGTACTGAACTTCAAAGCAGTGTTAAATTGGTTTCCGGATGAACAGGTAAACTAAATTCAAAGGTAATCATAAGTTCGTCATGTACTTTAATCAGTCCAAGGGTTTTTGTCGGGGGTGACAGATTGAAATCGGACAGCTTAAGTGTTTTACTGCCGCTGACAGAGATTCTGTCGTTCATGCAACTTGCGACCTTGCAATGAATCTGGTAAAACCGGGTTACGCCATTTACGATCACCCCGATGTTCAATGAATAGACTAAATAGCCTTTGAAGAGAGTAGTGAATTCAGATTTCTTCATGAAGATTTGTATGTAGGGGTGCCTGTTGGCGTTAACAAGCTGAAGGAAGTCTCTGTATACAAACCTGTTTGTAGCGCTGAAGTTTCTCACCGGAATCCGGATCACAAAACCATTCTCTTCGGGAACGGGGATCCACCGTGAATCACCGATTCCACAGATCAGATCACCCTGAGTCTTCAGGGCCGAAAGCAGAAAAAGCCAGGATTGATACCTGTTGTAAAGGTATCCACTGCGGTGCCGTCTGAACGATACCGATACACTTTTCCACGTCTCACCTGGTCGATTGCATCGCCAATATACACCTCCCCTGTGAAGGGGTCGATGCCCAATCCGTAAAACCCGCCAAACGGCGATGATCCGGCAGGCCCTTCAATAATCTGTTCGGGGGGACCGTCCGACAGCACCATTTGCCTGTAAACATGCCGGTTGAGAAAGTAAAGTGTATCGCCGCTCCCGTTGATCCGGAGCTTTGTCGGGTGGTCGTTCAGCGGAAAGCGGATCGTCTGGCGGATCTCACGTGTTTCCGGATCGATCCGCACAAGTGCCGGTAGTTCATTGCCGGCGGGATTTCCCTCAAATCCTCCGTCGCACAGGACCCAGAGCTGTTCAAAACGATCGAGTACCATTGAATTGGGTTGTAGTGGCACCTCAACAGAGTCGGTCACCTCGTCCGTAATCGCATCGATCACCAGTATCTTGTTGTCGAAGCTCCAGCAGTTGGTAAAAACCTCGTTTCTGAGTTGAACCATCTGCTCGGTTGAATGTTGGTTAAACCTGGAGGCGGGATTGCTCACGTCTATATACCCGGTGATCGTGTATGTTTGTGGGTTCACAACGGTGATTGCCCGTGCATAGAGGTCGGTGACGTATGCCTTTTCGGGACCGACAAAGTGGATATGCCGCGGTGAGGTGAGACCGGTTATCTTCCCTGCATAAGTGAAGGTATTGACATTGATCACGTAGATCTTACCTGAGTTGTTTATCACGATGTATCCGAGGCTGTCGCGGATCACCATCGACTGTGCCACATCGCCGAGGGGAACACCGTTGGTGCGGTGGAAGACCTCGTTCAGATGTTTCATTGAGTCGATCATATAGTAGGAGAGGGAGGCGTTGTCGTACATGAAGTTTCCCTCATTCACAACGAAGAGTCCCGACTGCCGGTTGATCTGTTCCTTCAGCAACGTATCGTAGCGCACATGAAGGTCATTCATTTCATACCAGGCTTCATCGTCCATGCAGGCGTTGAAAAGCAGCAGCGGCGTGAGCCATATGAGATGTTTTATTCTCATGCAATTCCTTTTTCAAAATTCAAATTTCAGGTTGATGGTGTATGAGCGACCCGGCATAAACCTTTGTAATTCGTTCCTGTAGGTCTCATTGAACAGGTTGTCGATTCGCAGTTCCACAATCACTTCCTGAAGCGGGACCCAACTGTTATTTTTCCGGCTTCCGCATTCAAAGCCTTTTCCGATCCGCAGGTTGTTCATATATAACGGGTAAAGGCTATAGAGACGGTTATTTTCGGAAGATTCAGACGACCCGTTACCCCCATTTAAGCCAAACAGAATGTCAGAATCATCTTCTAACCCATTGCTGCTGACGTTCATAAGGCTTCTCACCCCCATAGCATTGTACTGCCATGCAAGGTGCCACCCCCGGTTCGTGACAGATAAAAATACATTCCCCGACACCCTGGGGATGAAAGGCAACTGTTCGCCGCGGAGTCCATCCGCTTCCATAGTTCCGTTGTCATTCCCGGGCAGGTCTCCGGTCACCATGCCGCCCGGCACTGTACCACTATAATCCCGTGTATGGGTGAGCGCGAAGTTCCCATGCAGCCGGATTTGCGTCTGCCGCACCGTCAGGTTCGCCGCCAGCTGGTATTCGAGACCGTACGACCGCACTTCGGAAAGGTTTACCGGTTCCCAGTACCCTTTGAAACCCGGTAGCCAGAGTATCCAGTCGTTAATTTGCGAGTAGTACCCGGTGAGGGATGTATTGGCTGAGTGCTTGTCAGCCGATACTGACCATAGCAATGACACCTCCCCTGTATAGCCCTCTTCGGGACGCAAACCGGGGTTTCCGCCGGGTTGCCAGTACAAGTCGTTGAGGGTGGGGTGGTGGTAGTTTCGCGCAACATTCGCCTGCAGCACGAGGTCGTGTTTTTCGAACGGACGGAAATTCAGTCCGAATGTATAGATCAGGGGTGACCGGAAATCTGAGACGAAATCCTTCCGGAGCTGCAGGCTAAGCATCAGTTGTTCCGTTGCGCTAAGGTAGAGTCCGCCGAAAAGCGATCCCTCGAGACGGATGGTATCATAGCCGGTGCTGGAGGCAGAATCGAACGTTGCAATAGCATACCTGTTGAATGCAGTGTGGGCATTGGCAGAAAAACGGTTGGAAAAGCTATGACTGAGGGCACCGCTGTTGTGCCAGCTGAACATCCTGCTCTGTGAATCGACGTTTTTCTGGCGGTGGAGTCCGGGCACCTCTGTTTCCATGGAGTATCGCAGTTGCTGGTAATCGAGCCCGCTGCGCAGCCTGACTTTCGACTGTTCGCCGTAAAAGTTGTATTCAGTCACATTCTTAATCGTACGGTCCGCCTGCAGGTTGTCGCGCTGTAATCCGCCGGGTGTATACTCGCTGCTAAGTACCGTTGGAACGGAACGATCGGCCGCCTGTACCCAGGTTTTGTTGGAGATGATAACGCGGCCCGGGTTTTCGGATCCGGTGGGGGAGGCAGGTTGGTGCTGACCGCTGGTTCCGGGGGTGGTGGATGTTGAGGAGCGGTGCTGATCGCTGGTTCCGGGGGTGGTGGATGTTGAGGAGCGATGCTGGCTGCTGGTTCCGGGGGTGGTGGATGTTGAGGAGCGATGCTGACCGCTGGTTCCGGGGGTGGTGGATGTTGAGGAGTGGTGTTGACCGGCGGAGGGTGGATGGGAGGTGTGGTCGATGGGATCAACAACGGAGGAGTTATGTAAGGGTGATGATTTGCGGTTGCCGGAGCGTCTCGGGGGACGAAAATAGAACTCCTGACTGACACCCGATTTGCGGTAGGCGGCGTTGCGGTTCTCCAGGAGGGGGTGGATGAGTTTGCCCGTGGCGCTATCCTTTTCGATGATGTTTTTGTTGATAAACGGGTAGTTGTTCTCCGAACCGGAGTAATAGAGGCGTGTGGCCGATTGAAAGTTTGGGCTGCCGAGATTAAACTGTGCCATCCCACCGGCAGTATTGAAACTACCGTACTCCGCGTAAATTCGTCCGCCGGACCTGTTCGACCAGTCGGGAAGGCTTCTGATCTCAATGTGGCCGCCGAGTCCTCCGCTCCGCGACTCAACCGAGGCGGCACCGTGGTGGATGTTCAGCTCGTCGATGAGAAAGACCGGTATGAGAGAAAAGTCGACCATTCCAAGCATCGGAGAATTGATATTTAGTCCGTTCCAGCTCACCTGCGTGTGAGATGGGGCTGTGCCGCGGAAGGATGCTGTGGCGAGTGCCCCCCTGCCATAGTCGCGGATATAGATATTGCTGTTCTCGGCGAGCAGCGTTGATAGGTCGGTATGTACCTGGTGCCGGAGGATCAGGGTGTCGAATGTGAGCCGTTTCATACCGGCCTGCTCCTTCAGGAAGGTTGTGGAATGGGTAACCGCCACCTCTCTGATAGCGAATACCGAATCTGCAATGCCCTGTCCGGCTGCCGGTAGTGTGAATCCGGCAGTCAGGAACAGGAGCAGTATAGTTAGAATAAAACCTGAAGGAAATTTTCGATGAACGTGCGGATAAGGTGTTGAAAAGCTACAGGAGAGCGTTCTCCGGGGGCTATCCGGAGCAGCCGGATAGGGCACCGCCGGAGTGTCAGCTCCTGTGTAACCTGGTCCTGTTGTTCTGTTACAGGCAGAGTGTATGTCGGACCGTCTATGCACCTTATCTATTGTTTCATGAATTTCTGCTTGATGAGACCCTCCTTCGTGTCGGCTTCGAGTATGTAGATACCTCGGGGAAGCCTGCTGACATCCAGTATTTGGGATTCTGAGAGTGTCTCTGTTTGCAGGGTTTTTCTGCCGGCGATATCATAGACTGTTACTTTGGAGGCTTCCACACCTTTAACAGCGATAAAACCAGTTGCCGGGTTGGGGTAGATCGTCATCCTGTCTGCCGGACCAGTCATGCGGTTGGGTGTCGACACGGCAAGTTCGACCGTTGTGGTTACAGACGCGGAGACCGCGCTGTTGGAGGCCATTTCTGCAGTGAGAATGAGCTCTCCGGACGCGCCTGACAGGTGGAGGAGTCCGGATGCATCTACATAGGTGCCGGGCATACTGGTGGTCCAGATAATCGGTTCATCGTGCAGGAACCGGCCGCCGCGGAACGCAAATGCTTCCAGCTGGTATGCTGTGGTTTTGAGCACCGGTGGCACCTCTCTGATCACCATTAGTTCGTTGTTGCCGGCAAGCGACAGGTCGGGTTCCGTGATCGCTGCCCCGGTGATTTCTGTCGAGATCTGACCGAGCCATCCTGCACCGTCCATTACACCGGTGTGCACTTTCACGAAATGGATGAGGTCGAGATTTACGTAGTTGCCCTCTTCATCCATGGCCCAGCTGATATCAAACGCATCCCCCCCGGCATTTTCTGCATCAGGCGTGTAGGGGTTGTCGGGAACGGTGAAAGGTGCGGTCCCCCGAAACTGGTTATCGGCATAACCGAAAGCGCGGCGGAGGGAGTAGACCGTGGATTCGAAGGCGGTATTGACGGTGGATTTTATCATCGTGCCGGTGAGGGTGTACTGGTCGGTGCTAATCGACGGGAAGGAGTCGGGCAGGGGATAGTAGGGTTGCGTGAAATTGCTGTTCGCCCGGATCAGTCCGGTGTTCCCCCGAGAATCTGACCACGGGACATCGGCGGCCAGGTCGCTGCCGGGGTTGCTGTAGGTTACGCTGCAGTTGCGGTTGGTGGTGCTGAAATGGTGGTCGGATCCGGCGAGTTCGTACCAGGTGTCGTCGGGAAGACCATTACCGTTTTCGTCTTTCATCACGGATACGACACCGGGTTCGGACCAGTTGGTCATCGGGTTACCGAAAATGGTGAAGTCGACACCGAAGGGGTTGTCGGGGTGGTTTTTCACCGGCTGTTCGAAGCGGAAGGTGATGTATCCGCCGAATGCCCCGAGAGAGACACTTCCATTGATTGTGCCGACAAGCGATGCGGGTGAGGAGGGGGTGCCCCAGGGTGGGGCGTTAGTGGACTGCGACGGTGCGGGAACATATTCGAGCACCTCGGCGATGTAGGGTGTTGCAGGGGGTTCGCGCATGGTGATGAGGTTGTCCATGCAGAAGTAGGCGGGGGTGTTCATCCCCCACATGCCGTTGTCGGTGGAGGAGAGCGTGAAGTTGAGGGAGTTGACCTTCCCTAGCGGGGTGAGGTCGACCCACTGCCAGGTCTCGATGATATAGTCGCCGGCAGGGTCTTCAGACCGGTAGTCGGCGAGATAGAATTCGACTGTATTTTCTGCGCCCACACTGGTAGTGCCGGTGATGGTGAGCTTGAACCAGTCGGGATCGGTACCGTCGTCGCCGCCGAACTTTTTGGTGTACTCGTCACCCTCCTTCATGGAGAGCGCGGCGTAGGTGTTATTGGTAATGAAGAAGCCATTGAACAGTTTGTCGGCTCCGAAGGGGGTGGTGATCTTCGACAGCGGACTGGTATATGTTACGCCGTAATTCTTTCCATTAACGGAGTCGAGTCGCACGGGAGTGAAAGCGCTGTAGGGGTTGGTATATCCAGGAGTAGTATTGTCGGTGGTGTTGGAACAGGCCCAGCTGTACCAGGAGAACCAGTCGGGGTTGTAGTTGTTGTAGAAGTTTATGGTTCCGGAGGTGAATCCGCCGGAGCCGTCGGAGCCGTTCCAGAAGCTTTCCGGATCGAGCGGGATCTCCTCGAAGGAGGTCATGTCGTAATCGCCTGTAATGACCGGCCTCACGCCGACGATAAAGGTGTCGGCAGTAACCAGACCGTCGTATTCGGCGGAAACGATGATGTTGGTCTGGCCGGGAGCGAGGTAGCCGATGGCGAGGGTCTGGTTTTCGACAGTTGCATTTGCCACGTCAGGTTTGGAGATGTGGGTAACGGCATAGTTGAGGGTTGCTTCAGGGGAATCGGGATCGGCGAAGTGTTGCGACAGGTCGATGGCTGTGCCGGGCGCGTTTTCATCTGCCTCAAGGGTGGGCAGGGGGTTGGTTACTTCGGGTGGCCGGTCGACATGGGGGTTTTGTGTGCCTTTTTTTACCTGTGCAGTTAACCCGCCTGCCAGGAGTGATGCGAGCATCACAGTGCTGTAAAATTTTTTCATTGGATATTTTTTATTGCACGGAACGCAATCAGAACTGCAGGTACCGTGCAATCACCCTCAGTTCTGTGGCATCCGCTGCTGCGCTGTTGCGTTGCGATCCACCGTTAACAACCTGGTTACGGCAGATGAGCCACTTTTACAGTGCGATAGCGGACAAAACTGATTTTGCGGATTGCGGTGAAGGGGTGTGTCAGAGGTTGCAACAACGATTGACATCCTGTTCTCCGCAGGCTACAAAATCGTTCACTGGCAGGTCTTCTGACTTA
>CAZIIU010000041.1:25913-27084 GCA_964539395.1 uncultured Bacteroidaceae bacterium | reverse complement strand
ATGGATAACATTTGATGTTACTTTTGTAAATGCATGGGGAGATGGTGCCGGACCAGGAAATGTTGCATCACCAGGCACATATCTAAACAACGGTAAGGTTTACTTTAACGATGTTACGGTGAGTGGTGATGGCTACATCAATTTTGGGACACCTCCCGGGGGCGATTTTGTTTCGCCTTCTGAAGTAGGCATGGGTTACACATATGAGGAAAGCACCTCTGAATTAGATGGTAAAATTGTACGAATTGAAAATGTCGAAACCGGATACTGGATCAGGCCTGTAGACTTAGTCGATTATGCGGATGTAGAGCAGGTTAATACTACAAATACTAGCGACTGGACCAAATGGAAGATCATCGATAGCGGTAGTGGATTCTACAGATTTGAAAATGTTGCCAGCGGAAGATGTATGAGACCCAGAACAGCTACTGATTATGAAAATATCTATATGGGCGAAACCATCTGGACAGGCTCCTGGACACACTTTGAGGTCAATGACCTTGGTAATGGGGTATACAGATTGGTTAACAGAGAATCAGGCAGACCTATACGACCGATAGATGCAAGTGAGTATAGCCTTGTTATGAATGGAGATGTAACCCAGACAGATGAATATACGCAGTGGAGATTCATTGACATATCAGCAGGCCAGTGGTATTCAAAGGTGGATTTCTCTGCTGGAACACATGACCTTGGGAGTGGCAACACAGGAACTGTAACCATTGAATATGACGTAGAGCCATTGCTTAGTGATATTAATGCTATTACCGGTTATGCTGATTATTCGACTACTATATCGACCTACACGGATATGTCGATGTTAGTCCTTTTGAATAATGGAGTCTTCACTGTAAGGAACGGTAGCACATATGCATCCCTTACAAGTGTGCCTTACAATATAGGCAATATATATCACGTAAAGCTAGTAACTGATATAACATCAGGAACCTATGATGTATGGGTGACTCCACCGGGTGGGAGTGAAACACAAATTGCAGACGACTATGCCTTTCGGACTGGTGCGCCGGCAATGGATGATATTGGTAAGGTATGCGTGAGGAGTGCGAATGTGGATGATCAGATATTGGTCACCAATCATACTATTAACATTGGTGCCAACCAGCCACCGGTAGCCGATGCAGGGCCCGACCAAACCGTGACCGACAGTGAC
>CAZIIU010000041.1:0-25813 GCA_964539395.1 uncultured Bacteroidaceae bacterium | reverse complement strand
CCGATAATGACAGTGCAACAAATACCGATGAGGTAGTGATTAACGTCAACCAGCCACCGGTAGCCGATGCAGGGCCCGACCAAACCGTGACCGACAGTGACGGAAATGGCACCGAACAGGTTACCCTCGATGGCTCCGGAAGCTCCGATCCCGACGGCTCTATCATCTCGTATGTATGGAGCGAAGGCGTCACACAAATCGCAACCGGCGTTAACCCAACTGTTGACCTGGCGGCAGGTGCACATACCATTACCTTAACGGTAACCGATAATGACAGTGCAACAAATACCGATGAGGTAGTGATTAACGTCAACCAGCCTGTACCTGCCAAAACACTTCCAAGAAAGTGGGATATGCCAGAGTTAAACAATCCTCTGGTATTTTATCTGGAAGAGAATGACAGCATTAGCAGCGATAGTTTCCCCGCAGACAGAGATGTTCTGATTTATGGGGCAACAACAAAAGTTGTTGGGGGCTTAGACATAGTAGTAGGTGACCCAACTGCTATTCCAGTCGGGGAAGAAAGAAATGTTGTTATTATTGGCGGTAAATATAATGGACGGATTGCAGTGAGAGGTTATTCAGGTACAGTTTATTTTGAAGGTATTCATATCGATGCTGAATGGCAAATTATGGATGCTTTCGTTGCAAGTTCAAAAGCTAATGCAAAAACTGCCTGGAGGGAACCGGATATAATTATTCAAAACTGTTATGTGGAAAACCTGCCGGCAAAACTCGATGGTGAGGGTCCTGATATTTATCAACCTCAGGGTCCTATTGGTTCACTAAAAGTGTATAATCTTACCGGTTACTCTCAGTTTGAAGGATTTATGCTAGGAAAAAATCATTTAACTGATGAAAATGATATCCCTGTTAAACCAAGAGCCGAAGGCTGGTATTTTGAGAAAGTAAATCTTGAATGGCCGTTACCTGACCAGCAAAAATGGGTAGGTTATCATTTGGGGGAGGATCCGTCATGGATAACATATGATGTTACTTTTGTAGATGCATGGGGAGACGGTGCCGGACCAAATGCAGTTGCAGCACCAGACGCTTATCTTGACAATGGAAAGGTGTACTTTAGCAGTGTTACGGTGAATGGTGATGGCTACATCAATTTTGGAACTCCCGGCGGCGGCAATTTTGTCTCGCCTGATGATGTAGGCATGGGATACGTATATGAGGAAACTGAATTAGATGGTAAAATTGTACGTATAGAAAATGTCGAAACCGGATACTGGATCAGGCCTGTAGAATTAGTTGATTATTCTGATGTAGAACAGGTTGATACTTCATTTACTGGCTCCTGGACCCAATGGAAGATCATCGATAGCGGAAGCGGGTACTACAGATTTGAAAATGTTGCCAGCGGAAGATGTATGAGACCCAGATCAGCAACTGATTATGAGAATATCTATATGGGCAAAACTATCTGGACAGGTTCCTGGACCCACTTTGAGGTCAATAAACTGGGTGATGGAATATTCAGACTGGTTAACAGGGAAACAGGGAAACCTATCCGCCCGGTAGATGCAAGTGAGTATGGCCTTGTTATGAATGGAGACGTAACCCAGACAGGTACATATACACAATGGAAATTCATCGATGTATCTACCGGACAGTACCTGAAAAGTTTAAACACTGAGCAAACGGTGACCGGAACAGAAAATTGGGACGCATCAAAAATTGTTTTATATCCCAATCCATCATCGACCGGCAGATTTACACTAGAGTCAAGTGTGAATATAAAACAGCTGAGAGTGTATAATCTGACTGGTACAGTTCTCCTGGATAAAGTCATGAATTCCCGGAATGAGGACATCGACCTCTCTTCGTTTGGACCGGGCACATATTTAATAAGAATGCAACATGATTCAGGATTAACTTTCCGCAAAGTACTGGTACTTTAAATGAAGATTACCTGCATATATGAAGTATATTATCATTGCTGATAATATACTTCTTTGGAAAATTCATTAACAGACACCATTAATAAATCCGGCTTGGCACTGAAAGGGCCAGCCGGATTCTTTTATTTTCCAATTCCTGCTTTAACTGAAATCAAATTCAGATAACCCTTACTATGGAAAGCTTTCAATACAACTCCTAATATCTTATTTTCATTCAAATCTTATCTCCCTGCCCTTCCAGCTGTTGCGCTCCCTGAACCGCCGCCTGAAAGCCTCCGTCACCATCACCAGGAAGCTGGCCTGCTGAAGCGGCTGCAGCACCGCGTTCCAAAAAAGCGGTTGACGGCTAACAGCCGCCACAATCATTCGCATCAGCCAGGTGAGCGCCAAATAAACCATCCCCCACTGCCAGGACAAACCGAACCATACAAACAGAAATCCAATGGTGGTAAATACCGTATACAGTAACAGCACCACACCGCTGCCCCCAAAAAAGGCAAACACACTACGGGTCATCCCGCCGATCGCCTCATAATACCCCCTGTACATCCTGCACTCAACCTCCCCGGAGCTCAGCATCGTGTGCACCCTCAGCCTCTGCTGCTTCATCTGCCTGATAATCGCCATGTCCTCCACGTTCTGACCCCTCACCTGCTCATGGTACCGTTGCTCCCGATAGGTGCCAGCTTCAAATAGCATAAACTGACCGTTGGCTGCTGCGAGGGATGGGCGGTGACTAAGCCGGATCAGCCGCATGGGCAGCAGACTCAGCAATATCAGGTTCATCGCGGGAACGGTAAGCAGTTCGCCGAGGGTCTGCATCAGCTGACGGGGGAAAATCGACAGCAAAGAGAGGTCGTAATGTATCATATGACCGAGGGACCGCCTGATCAGCCAGGGCCGAACCCTTACATCGGCATCCAGGAAGAGCAGGTAGTCGCCGCGGGCCTTCAATGAGAGCTGGTGACACCCATGGTTCTTGCCCTGCCATCCCCCGGGAAGCTCCCGGCCTTCAAAAACACTGAACCGACTGTCACGATCAGCAAAAGAACGTGCCACTTCCAGTGTGCGATCGTCCGACAAATCATCATAGACAATCACCTCAATATTAACGTAATCATGCTTCTCGAGATCAGCCAGTATCAACGGCAGGTTCTGCTCCTCGTTACGGGCCGGGATCAGCACGCTCACCAACGGCTCGGCTGAAAGATCAACCTCCTTAAGCCACTGACGGTGATACATGTTGATTACCACGATCAGAAACCTGACCAGCAAAATGGTAAATGCAGCTATGGCTAAACCTGACATCTGTCTCCTGTTGTTTCATTAGCGGTTACCAGTAAACCTGACTAGCTAACTTAATTATTTCTTTGCCGCTCATTTATAAACTCACTAAAATATAGCGACCATTCTTTCTGCTATCCAATACCTTTTAATACCATGTCCTTATTCATCGTAAACCCCTCCGACACAACTCCAGCACTCCTTATCACCACTGCTTTCTCATTCAACGGTCCCCTTCAACATTCCCCGCGTCATCCAGATATGACCGTTGTATCGCCAATGCATTACCGAACCGGTCGTTAAATGCCGCTTCAACCCGGTCCGCCCCCCCGTAAGGCGGATCGTGAGCGTAAACGTAGATATTTAATGTCGGCTTCCGGTGAGAGTAATAATCCACCAGCGCAAAATAGAAGACCATCTGCACCGGCTGTTCCATCCGTTCTATGATCCTGTACCACCCCTTTTCAAAAACAAAGGGCTGGTCGTGCATGCTAAAAATCCTGCCCTGCGGATACATCGTTACCAGGTTCCCAGGATCGCTCAACAGCTCACGCGTATAGGCAAATGTCTCCGCCATACTGCGGTGACCCGGCCATATACTATAGGCTCCCGACTTGTTCAGAAACATCCGCTCCCTCAACTGCTCCTCCAGCATCATAATATGAAACCGCCTGCCGAACAGCCGCTGGTTGATCTGCAGCGCCAGGAACCCGTCCCACCAGGAAAAGTGGTTGCCGATCATAAGTACCGGAAGACCACTGTCCTCCACTTCGGCGTGGTACACCACCTTCCTGAAGTCGAGCCGCGGCAGCAGCGCAGAATAGCCTTTGAAAAAGGGATAGTAAAACCAGTGGTGTTGTGCCTTAATAATCATGCGCAGGGCTGCCTTTCTCTTTGATCCTGTACAACTGCCACCAGGGCGTTCCCGGGGAGGCATGATGCTCATAATGGTACCCGAAAAAATAGCAGGATAGCATCGCCCAGAGATGGTTCCTCCTAAGGGTGCGTGCCCTGTGCTTCCCCATCTCATCTGTGTGGGGTCTCCTGTGCGGCAGGAACGTACCGAAATAGAATAGCTGGAACGTGCTCAGAAAAGCCGGGGCGATCCAGAGCACAAGCAGTGCCGCCACCGTGATCCCCGCCAGGCGGTCGAGCAAGTTGAAGATCACCGCCATGGCGATCAGCTGCCAGATAGTGGTATAACGAACCATGAATTTGAACCACCAGGCCCAGAAATTCTGTGACCGGGTGTAGAAATCAGGATCCTGTTCCGTACCGGGATACCTGTGGTGGTCCCAGTGGTTCTTGATCAACCGACGGTACGACATTCCCGCATACATGAATACAGCCGCGTAACCGATCGCGTTGTTTACATATTTATTCTTTGATACCTGCCGGTGCATGGCATCATGACCGGTGATAAAAAGTCCCGTATACAGGTAGGCCTGTACCGCAATATGCAGGTACATCCATGGATTGTCCCACGCTACGGTCACATTCAGCAGAATGTACACCAGGTGGCCCAGCCACAGCAACATGATAATTAAAGCAATCAGTACACCCATAATTCTCGTATTACGATCCAGAGGTCCAGCAGGATAAAGAACCCCAGCTGAACGAAAAACAGCGCAGCAGCTATTTTGTTCTCCCTGTTCACCAAACCGCTGCGATCGGCGAACCATACCAGCACCAGGGAGATCACCAGCCAGGCGATGTAATTCTGCATCGGCACAGCACCGCCCCAATCCCACATATCGAGATCGATCGCCGACGGCTCAAGGGCAAAGTCGTATACCACCATCAGCACCGCGGCGATCAGCACCCTGAAATAGCGCTGCTCAATGAACCGGGAGGTGATCACCAGGCTGGCATAGACCAGCATCAGCCAGTTCACACCGATGATCAGCGGGGTGTGAAACAGTTGAGGTCCCAGCGTGGGTCCGTATGAATAACTGCCAAATACAACACCGGTGTTCACTCCCACAATCTCCACAATGAGCCCTGCACTGTATATCAGCAGTGCCTTCCAGGCAAACCGCACATCCAGCCGGCCATGATAGATCAGCAGAAGCATCACATTCATCAGAAGGTTCAGCGGCACCAGAAACTTGAACAACTCCCGTGTCTGCGGACAGATCATTCCCCCCACCCCCACACCATAGAAAATAACCAGCCAGGGAGTCAGGTTGTAGTTTCGTATTCTGTTAAGTACCTCGTTCATCTTATTTTTGCAATAATTTGTGAATGTCCATAAGATCCGGTTGCTGCACTGTGCCAGGCCCCCGCTATCTACCCGTAACATTCTTCTATAAGCCTGTCGACAATCCCCGCTGAAGCCAGACAAAGCGGAATACCCCCGCCGGGATGCACACTGCCACCCACGAAATAGAGTCCCTTGATATCCCTCCGGTGGTTCGGATGCCGGTTGAACGCCGCTATGCTGCTGTTGCTGCTGTTGCCGTAAAGGCTGCCACGATAAGAGAAGGTCTCCTGCTCAATGTGCCGCGGATCGCGTACGGTCTCATGCACAATATGATCCCTGATCCCGGTCCCAAGTACCCGCTCCAGCTTTGCGATCACCCGCTCCCGTATTGTCTCCACCGCCGTGTCCCAGTCCTGACCTACATTTTCCGGTACATTGATCATCACGAACCAGTTCTCACACCCCTCCGGGGCATCGCCCGCCACCACCTTCGAACTTACAAACAGATACGTGGAAGGATCATCTATGATCGTCTTGTACCCGAACAAATGCCTGAACTCCTCTTCATAGGAAGCACTGAAAAACAGGTTGTGCAGCTCCAACTCCGGGAACTTCCTGTCGACCGCCCAGTAAAAAATCATCGCCGAGGTCGACCGCTCAGGTTTAAAGTATTTCCGGGGGAACGGCAGATCGGCCAGCAGGTCCTTATAAAGATAGTAGATATCCACATCGCTCACCACCAGGTCGGCCTCCTGTACCTCGCCAAGCACCTCTACCCCCTGCACCTTCCGGTCGCGCACCACCACGCGGTCAACCCGTGTATTAAACTCAAATTTTACGCCAACCCGCTCTGCCAGATGTTGCAGCTCCTTTGCCAGTGTGTGCATCCCCTTCTCCGGGAAGAAGGCGCCGAGGTTGTGCTCCAGGTGGGAGATCACATTCAGCGTGCCGGGAGCGCGGTAAGGGTTGCTTCCGTTATATGTCGCGTACCGGTCGAACAGCTGCACCAGGTGGGGTGACCTGAACCTGCGGCGATTGGCGCCGTGCATCGTGGAGAACACCTCCAGCCGGTGGATCTGCAACAGCGACCTGAGGAAATTTCCGGAGACAAAGGTCCTCCAGGAATGGAACGACCCGAAAATAAAGACATCGCGAGTGAGCTCGTACATCTTCCGGCTCTTTACCAGGAACTGGCGGATGCGCTCCGGCCTCTCACCGGTCTTCGCCGCCGCCTCTGCAATAAAGGCCTCGGGATTGCCATATGCGTTCAGCACTACACCATCCTCGTAAAAATACTTCGTGATGATGTCGAGCTGATGGTAGCGTGCCGATACCTTCATCTCCTCATCGGCAAGCATGTATAGCTCATCCATCAGCTCGGGCAGGGTAAAAAGGGATGGCCCGGCATCCCAGCGGTAGCCTTCCCACCGCAACTCTCCCATTTTGCCGCCGGGAACAGACGACTGCTCGTATACGGTGACATCATGACCGCGAACGGCCAGTCTGATAGCGCTCCCCAAACCGCCGACTCCGGCCCCTATGACAGATATCTTCAAATTCATTACAGCAAGATAAACAAAATATCAAAAATATTGTTTAACTTTTGCTTTCTATAACTGAACAAAAATTTAACAAAAACGCAAAGTGAGCAAAAAAGTACTGATTGTCGGCACGGGTTTAGGCGGACTTACCACTGCCATGCGACTGGCCCATGCGGGCTACCGGGTTGAAATGGTTGAAAAACACCTCCAGGCCGGGGGACGGCTGAACCAGATTAAAAAGGACGGGTTTACATGGGACCTCGGTCCGTCGTTCTTCAGCATGACCTATGAGTTTGATAATTTCTTTAAGGACATTGGGATCAAAGCACCGTTTGAATTTGTGGAGCTCGATCCGCTGTATACTGTCAACATCATGAACGATCCGCGGAAGTACACCATTTACAAGGACCTCGACAAGCTGGCGGAGGAGTTCAGGGAGATCGAACCTGATTTTAAGAAGAACATGGAGAAGTTGCTGAAATCGGGCGGGAAATTTTTTCACGACACCGACAACCTGGTGATCAAGAAGAACTATAACTCCATGATGCATTACCTGCTAACGCTGGCACGTGTTCCAATACACCACTCGCCTAAGATGATCCGCACAGTGTGGAAAGAGCTGGAACGGCACTTCACATCCGGGCAGGTGAAACAGATCTTTTCGCTGGTCGCCTTCTTCCTGGGCGCTACCCCCTACGACACGCCTGCAATCTACACACTCCTTACCTATACCGAGCTGGTGCATGACGGGTACCACAATGTGCGCGGCGGGATGTACAAGATCGTTGAAGGTCTTTTGAAGGAGATGGAAAAAATGAATATTACCGTACACTATAACACAGAAATCAAAGGATATGAACAGAAGAATGGACAGATTTCAGCACTTATTGATGCTGAAGGTAAGAAATGGGAGGCCGATACGTACGTTGTCAACAGCGATGCTGCCGGTTTCAGACACTACATCTTTAAAAGACCGGGATTTACCGAGGAGAAGCTCGACAAGATGAAATGGACCCTCGCACCGTTTACCATGTACCTCGGTGTGAAGGGGAAGATCGACACGCTTGAGCACCACAACTATTTTTTGGGCGACAATTTCGAGGATTATGCCAACAAGATTTTCAAGAACAGTATCAGCCTCGAGAAACCCTATTACTACGTGAATGTGAACTCGAAATTCAACAAGGATATGGCGCCGGCTGGACATGAGAACCTGTTTATCCTCTGCCCGGTACCTGACCTTCGCAGCAAGCCCGACTGGAGCGACCGCGAGAAGCTGGCCGATGATATCATGACCGATCTTTCGGAGCGGTCGGAATTCGATATCAAAGGAAACCTGGTGACGAAGATCATTTACGATCCGATCGACTGGCGGGATGCGTTCAACCTTTACAAGGGGAGCGGACTGGGGCTGGCACACGACCTGAACCAGATCGGCTATTTCAGACCTAAAAACAGGGATGAGGAATTCAACAATGTTTTTTACGTGGGTGCCTCAACCATTCCCGGGACAGGACTGCCCATGACTGTAATAAGTTCAAAACTGGTAACCGAAAGAATACTGAAGACCGATGGATCTGTACACGCGTAATGCACTGGAGCTTAGCATGCTCACTACCAAGAATTACAGCACCTCCTTTTCATTGGGCGTTCGCCTGCTCGAAAAGCCGTTCAGGCTACCCATTTATGCCGTTTATGGCTTTGTGAGGATTGCCGATGAGATTGTAGATACCTTTCACGACCAGGACAAGGCAGGGCAGCTGGCAGAGTTCAGAAGAGAAACGTTCCGCGCCATTGAGAACGGGATGAGTACCAACCCGATCCTCCATAGTTTTCAGTGGGTGGTAAATACCTTCCGGATCGACCACCACCTGATCGAGGCATTTCTCGACAGCATGGCGATGGACCTCGACAAGCAGGAGTATACGCCGGAGGAGTTTGCGAAATATGTCTATGGCTCAGCCGAAGTTGTAGGACTGATGTGTCTGCGGGTATTTTACAAAAACCAGGATGAGGCGTACAATGAATTGATACAGCCGGCACGTAAACTGGGCGAGGCGTTTCAGAAGATCAATTTTTTACGCGACATCAACTCTGATTATGAAGAGCGCGGTCGGTTCTACTTCCCGGGGGTAGATCTGCACAGCTTCAACAATGAGAGTAAACGGACCATCGAGGAGGACATTAAAAAGGATTTCGACGAAGCCTACATGGGCATTTTACAGCTCAATAGTGCTGCGAAACTTGGTGTGCTGGTCTCCTACACCTATTATCTGAAACTGTTTGAAAAAATCATGAAAACCGATGCGTCGAACATTTTTAAAAAGCGTTACCGGATCGCCGATTCCAGGAAGATATGGATTTTGGTCAGGTGTAGTATTGCTGTGAAACTGGGACTGAAATAGACAATTGCTGTATCTTATGCTGAAGCAGGAAGCAATGATGAGGCTGACAGGAAGTTGTCGTTACAAGTTAATACATCGCACTATTAAATCGCTGATAAAGTACAACCGAAAATAAGGCAGGAATCTGATTAAAGAGATAAACCGATATATAAATTTCTGAAATTAAATTTCCTGTTGGATGGAACAAGCACAGAATACACAAAACAGCCAATAACCAAGATCATCATTTAATGGATACAACGTGGACATATTTTTTGATACTGGGTCTTTCGATCCTCTATCCGCTGGCACAAAGCTTTGAAAAACGCGTATTCATGTACCGCAAGATGAAATTCATCTTCCCGGGAATCATTCTTACCGCGATCCCTTTTCTTATCTGGGATGTCTTCTTTACAAAAGCGGGCATCTGGGGATTTAACCACAATTATACCAGAGACTTTTACCTTCTTGGTTTACCCATCGAGGAGTGGCTGTTCTTTTTCATCATCCCTTACTGTATCTTCTTCCTGCACGAAGTACTGAGGTTTTTTGTGAAAAAATTCTATTTTCCGCAAACAGCCAGGTATGTGATCTGGGTACTGCTGATCGGCAGCGCCATTGCACTGCCATTCGTATGGGGAAAAACCTACACCTTCACTGCCATCGCATTTGTACTTCCGTTTCTCGTTCTGCAACTGCTCCTGAAGACATGGAAAACCTGGTTTTCAGGGTTTCTGCTCACCTACTTCATATCGTTCATACCTTTTATCATCGTAAACGGATACCTCACCCGCATTCCCGTAGTCTGGTACGACAATATGGAGAATCTCTCTCTCAGGATCACGACAATTCCCGTGGAGGACTTTATCTACTTACTCGGTATGCTGTTGCCGGCCTTCACGATCTACCAGTGGCTGTTGCACCGTTACGGCTCCGAAAAGTTAAAAGAAAAGATGAAAGCCGGAGCATTGAGCGGCTTTTAGATCGAACATAATGCCAGAAAGAGAGGACATATTCATATAAATCAATCCTGTCTTGCAGGTAGACGAAGAATACCTCATTTACAATCTATTATCTTTATAGTAGAATCGCAGAATAAATTATTTTTATTTAAACTGCTGCAGATTTGAAGCATATATTGTCATTTTCCTTACATTTATGCAATTTCAAATATTGTATAATCAGTTTTACTGACTGGTTCCGTATTGCTATTTAAAAGATATTTATCATGGAAAGCATTCCTATAAACCGGCGAAAGTTTATTCTACTTTCTGCAGTTGGTGCAGGTGCAGCATTTTTCCCGGCCTGTTATCACTCCCCTTCCAACTTTTATTATAAAGTTCTTAATCCTTCTGAGGTCAAATTACTGGATGCGATTGCAGACCAGATTATACCGCCGGATGATTTTGCCGGAGGTAAGGAGGCCGGGGTTACGAGTTATATCGACCAGCAGCTTGCCGGCTTTTTCTCAGATCAGCTGGAGATGTACAAAGTATGCCTTCCTGCGCTGAATAGCAGTTGTTCAAAAGCATATGGAAAAGACTTTATCGCCCTTCCATTCGAAAAGCAATTTGAATTTCTTAAAGATACCCAGGAAGGTAAATATAATAACGATAATTGGGGGGGGCACAAAGCCTCCGACTTTTTTAACACTGTACGCAGGCATTGTCTGCAAGGATATTACGGAAGTCCCCGACACGGAGGAAACAAAGACTATGTGAGTTATCGGCTTATCGGGCTCGACTATCCTTTTATCGTTGGAAGAAATAAATACTAACAATTCGATTGATAAAAAACCATTAAAAAAAATGCCAAATAAACATGTAAATGCTGTTGTGGTTGGGTCGGGCGCCGGCGGAGGGGTTGTTGCAAAGGAACTAAGTACTGCCGGTCTTACAGTGGTGCTGTTTGAAAGGGGTGATTGGGCGAAGTATGATGATCACACCAATGATGAACTTACTTCACAAAGAATTCCTGTTTTGGGATACCATTACGGACCTGACGAACGCCATCCAAGAGTTAATATAGATATACATGGAAACAAAAGAACTGTATTACCTCACGAGGGGGGCTACAATGGGATTGCTGCATGTGTTGGTTCCGGAACTGTATCTTATGCTGCCATGGCGTGGAGATTCAAGGAAGAGGATTTCAAGATGAAATCCACCTACGGACACGTTGAAGGTTCCACCATCGCCGACTGGCCCATTTCATATGAAGATCTGGAACCTTATTACGAAAAAGCTGAATGGGAAATCGGAGTTTCAGGAGATGATGCACAAAACCCCTTTTCACCCTGGCGAAAAAGACCTCATCCTATGCCCCCTTTTGAACATAACAGACTGGCAAAACTGCTGGATACTTCAGCCCGTAAGATTGGATATCATCCGTTTCCCATCCCCATGTTGAGGAACTCAGTACCCTACAGAGGAAGACCTGCCTGTATAAGAATGAGAACCTGCAATGGGTTCGCCTGTCCGGTGAATGCCAAGGGTGGCTCACAAAATACTGTAATTCCTGTTGCACTCGAATCGGGCAATTGCGAACTCAGGGTAAACTCGCAGGTAGCAGAAATTCTCACAAATGACAAGGGAAAGGTAACGGGTGTCTCCTATTTTGATGGCAACAATAAGAAACAGGTACAAACCGCTGATATTGTGATAGTGTCAGGATCAGCTACCGAAACACCCAGGCTGCTTCTTAATTCAAAATCAAAACATTTTCCGGAAGGGATCGGAAACAGGTACGATTGGGTTGGAAGAAATCTGCAGGGACATGCCTATTGCGGTGCAACGGGTTTATTTGAAGATGAAGTGTATGACGATGTCGGACCCGGATCAAGTATTGCGGCATCTGATTTTACACATAATAATCCGGGTGTAGTTGGAGGAGGAAATCTTACCCAGGCTTTTCCACAAATGCCATACTCATATTCAAATATGCGTCCGCCAGGTTCTTTTAATTGGGGAAAAGAACATAAAGATTTCCAAAGAAGGTACTATAGAAGGACCGGGAGTATAAACGGTGCGGTTCAGGAAATACCCAAATTCGAAAACCGTGTGGAGGTAACCAATGAAGTACGAGACTTTTGGGGCATTCCGGTTTGTAAAACATCTGGTTCCAAGTTGGATATAGATATAGAAACCGCTCATTTTATTGCAGATAAAGCTGAAAAGTGGCTGCAGGCTGCCGGAGCTTTTCAAACCTGGAAAAGTATTCCCGGCAAAGGGGTAGGTGGGCAGCACCAGGCAGGAACGTGCAGAATGGGAGATGATCCACAAACCTCGGTGACTAACAAATACGGGCAGATCCATGGTGTGGATAACCTTTTTGTCGCAGATGGCAGTTTGCATGTAACAAATGCCGGTTTTAATCCGGCTTTAACAATTATGGCCCTGGGGTACTGGGTATCCGATCACATTGTAAAGGAATGGATGCACGGAAACCACTTTAAATAAAGCATTATTAATCAGGTTCAGACAAATAGTTCATTATACATATAATTATAATATGACAGATGATCAGAAAAAACAGAGTCTTTAGAATTATAATTTTGGTTGGTTTTATTCTAATCGCAGGTTCTCTGGGGTTTTACGGGTACTGGAATGCTGCCCCTCCTGAGCGTACCTGCATCTCTTGTCATGAAATTGAACAATCATACAATATGTGGGAAATATCAGCTCACAGGGATATACAATGTGTTGAATGCCATGGGACGGCACTTAGTAATGGAATTCACAGCTTGAAAGAAAAAGCAAGAATGGTTTTCATGCATTTTACTGAAGAGACCCACGACAATATTGCTTTGACCGAGGAACAGGTTATTGCAATGAACCAGACCTGCTTTAAATGTCATCAGACCGAATATGCTGCCTGGATGTCTGGCGGCCACTCAGTAAACTATGCACACATATTTCTAAACGAGGAACAGAACAGCAAGGAACAGCTGAATTTTGATTGTCTTCGATGCCATGGAATGTTTTACGAAGGAGATATAACCACATTAATTGAGCCAATTAGCATAAAGGGGCCTTGGCAGCTTCTTGATCCCGAAAAAGCTGCCCAGCCCGTAATCCCCTGCCTGACCTGTCACCGGAATCATGAGCCTGGTATCCCTAAAATGTCCTTTAAATACAGTGGATCCGATTCTGTTCACTTTGACAGAATTTCAGGGCCGGACAGTCTATTCTTTAACCGGCTTGAGGGTCTCAGCAAGGCCGGTTTGCACGACAGGAACGAAATGATGTTTTTAAATGCTTCCCACCTGCCAAAGCCAGTCATGTGGGATGGGGAAAAAGAACTTAAGGTTTCCGATGATCCGCTGATGCGACTCTGTGTTCAATGTCATGCACCAAATGCATGGCAACAGGCCGGCTCTGAAGATGACCGCACACCAAAAGGGGTGCATGAGGGAATCAGCTGCCTTGCCTGTCATAGTAAACATTCAAATTCTGCAGTTAATTCATGTCTGAATTGTCATCCGGCGATATCGAACTGTGGACTTGATGTTATGACCATGAATACATCGTATGCATTTAACGACAGTCCCAATAATATCCATTTTGTGTCATGTAGCGATTGTCATGAAGGAGAACGGCCTGTCCCCAGATGATTCCATTTTTTAGCAGGAAATCGTATAGTCAGCTCCACCTTATCCTACTGCTGTAATCCCGGTATTCCGGATTATCATGATACCGGTGCACCGTTTCATCAAAAAACAGTGTCATGTAACTGAATCATTACATTAGTTAATGATTTATAGTTATTTTTATATGTTTAATACTATTCATTATGCTCTATAAAGTATATGTTCTTTATGCACCTTCGCATAACAAGCTGTTTATTGGACTTACAACCGGTTTGGGCGACAGGATGGTATCGCACAACGGGGCCGGGGGGGATGACTGGACCAATGAGTTTAAACCGTGGACACTGATTCACATGGAACTCTTCGACAACGAGGACGAGGCTACTCTCAGAAAGACATTTTTTGATGGCCCGAATGGTCACTCCTACATAAGGTCCGATATATTACCCTTATTCGATTTTTAGTTCATTTTCTTCGCAGCTGTCAATTGACTTCATTTTTATCTGAGGCTCCATCGAAATGAAAGGAGCGGGCCTCAAATCTGAAAAGCCTGCCCGAACAACCAACTCTCAATAAATGTTTATTATCTTTGTGATTCATCTGAAAAGGTCATGGCAATCAATAATCAGAAAAAAAGAGGTTTCCTGAGAAAACTGATGCAGAAGTACCGGCTTGTTATCCTCAACGAGGAGTCGTTCGAAGAGGTCGGTTTCATCAGGTTATCAAGGTTAAATATCATGGCCATTTCAGGCGGTATGATTTTACTGATCATAGCACTGGTTTATAGTGCAATTGCCTATACACCAATTCGGGAACTGATTCCCGGGTACCCCGATGCCATGATGAGTCATCATATTCGCCAGAATGCCATGAAGCTCGATTCGATTCAGCGCGAGCTGGCCCTGCGCGACCAGTATTTTATGAACATAAACCGGATTGTGAGCGGCCAGCGTCCGGAAGATTTCATGAACGACACTTCGACCACTCGCGAGGGGGATGAGATTTTCTTTTACAGATCGGCCAACGATTCCATACTCCGTCAAAAAGTTGAAGCTGAAGAGCAATTCCGGTTAAGTGTGTCGGAACAGAACTCCGGGGCAAAGGAATTGCATGACATCCATTTCTTTACCCCTGTAAGAGGCATCATTACCAATCCATTCAATCCCCTGGAGAATCATTTTGGAATAGACCTTGTTGCAGGTCCCAATGAAGTGGTAAAGGCCACCCTGGGCGGTACCGTTACCATGGCCACCTGGACACTCGAAACGGGACACGTGATCCAGATTCAACATGAGAACAACATTATGTCGGTATATAAGCACAATGCGGAGCTGTTTAAAACCGTAGGGATGAAAGTTAATCCCGGTGATGCCATTGCCATTATCGGTAATTCCGGTGAACTTACCACCGGTCCGCACCTGCACTTTGAACTCTGGCACAACGGCCTGGCGCTGGATCCCTCAAATTATATAGTGTTTTAGCGGATGAAAAGAGGAATAGCCATACTTGGTTCCACGGGATCCATTGGAACACAAGCGCTTGAGATCATCAGAAGCAATCCGGAACATTTTACGGTTGAGGTCCTCACTGCGTACAGCAACGTGGATCAACTTATCAGTCAGGCTGTGGAATTTGTGCCAAATAGTGTCGTAATCTCCAATGAAGAGCACTATGAAAGGCTTAGAACCGGGCTTTCCCGCCTGCCCATCAAGGTATACGGTGGCATGGAAGCAATGGAGCAGGTAGTTGCGATGGACTCTGTGCATATGGTAATTACCGCCATGGTAGGCTTTGCCGGCCTGAAACCAACCATTGCAGCCATTCAGGCTGGTAAGGGCATAGCACTTGCCAATAAAGAGACAATGGTTGTTGCCGGAAAACTGATCATGGAGCTGGCATTTAAGAATAACGTAGCCATTATTCCGGTTGATTCGGAGCATTCGGCACTTTTTCAGTGCCTTGTGGGCGAGTATGCCGATGCTGTGGAAAAGGTAATACTCACTGCCTCCGGCGGACCGTTTCTTAATATGGATGCCTCCCGGCTTAAAGGTGTGACTCCGGAGCAGGCTTTGAACCATCCCAACTGGTGTATGGGACCAAAGATCAGTATCGATTCGGCAACGATGATGAACAAAGGACTGGAGGTAATCGAGGCAAAATGGCTCTTTAACCTGCAGCCGGATCAGATCGAAGTGATCGTTCATCCCGAGTCAATCATCCATTCAATTGTTCAGTTTAAGGATGGTTCAATGAAGGCCCAGATGGGGCTGCCGGATATGCGGCTGCCCATTCAGTATGCCCTGGCATTTCCGGAAAGGCTGCCTTCCTCGTTCCCCCGATATAATTTTACAGATTATCCTAAACTGAATTTCCAGGTACCCGATTATAATTTTTTTCGTAATCTTGCAATTTCTTATGCCGCCCTAAAGAAAGGCGGCAATTGGCCATGCACGATGAATGCAGCTAATGAGATTGCAGTGGAAGCATTTCTTAAGGAGAGGATCGGGTTTTTGCAGATTCCCGACATTATTGAAAAGACACTTGAAAAGTCTTACTTTACAGCGAATCCGGACCTGGAGGATTTAATCGATTCCGACAGGATGGCAAGAACGCTGTCTGAACAGTTAATTTAATTGATAGAGAATGGTATTTTTAGTAAAGTTAGGTCAGTTTTTTCTGAGTTTATCAATCCTGATCGTTTTGCACGAATTGGGTCATTACATACTTGCCAGGATATTTAAAACGCGGGTCGAGAAGTTTTTCCTGTTTTTTGATATAAAGTTTGCCCTGTTCAAAAAAAAGATCGGAGAAACAGAATACGGCATTGGCTGGCTGCCGCTGGGTGGGTATGTGAAGATCAGCGGAATGATCGATGAATCTATGGACCGGGAGCAGATGGCCAAGCCTCCCGAACCGCATGAGTTTCGGTCAAAAAAGGCCTGGCAGAGACTGTTGATCATGCTTGGAGGAGTGATGGTAAACTTCCTGCTGGCTATCGTAATATATATTATGGTCACTTATACCTGGGGTGAAAAATATGTCCCCAATGAAAACCTGAAATACGGGGTGATGGTCGACAGTCTTGCTATGGAAATTGGTTTTCAGAATGGCGACAAAGTGCTGAAGCTTGATGATATGGAGGTTGAGCGATGGGAGAATATACCTGGCGATATCTGGCTGAACGAGGTGCAGGAGGTGACAGTTGAACGTGACGGTAGGATTGTGAAACTGCAGGTCGGGGCAGAGTACTTCCCGGTACTGTCCAGGAGCAACATCATGATCATTCCCCGAATCCCCTTCGTAGTGGGTGATGTAGCAGTAGACCAGCCGGCGCATAAGGCGGGATTAAAACCTGGCGATCACATTATCGGGCTCAATGGAAATGAAATAGAGTTCTGGGACCAGTTTAAGTCCGCCATGACAGGAAAGGTGAATGAAGAGGTAACCGTTACTGCCAGGCGGGGTGATGAGGTCCTTGATATTTCCATGACCAGTAATGAGCAGGGATTGATAGGGGTAATGCCAAGAATGGATACCGCTTTCCTGTTTGAAGTATATGATGCTGTTGAAATTCAGTATGGTTTCATTGCTGCGATACCTGCGGGATTAGAAAAAGGTATGGAAACCACAAAAAAATACCTGAAGAGCCTGGAGAAGCTGTTCAAACCAAAGTACAAGGCACACGAATCGCTTGGAGGTTTTATTACCATTGGCAGTATCTTCCCCTCTTCATGGAACTGGCAAAGTTTCTGGAACCTAACCGCTTTTCTTTCAATCATGCTGGCGATTATGAATATTCTCCCAATTCCGGCACTTGACGGCGGGCATGTAACTTTCCTGCTGTTTGAAATAATCAGTGGTAAAAAGCCGGGAGATAAGTTCATGGAGTACGCACAGATCGCTGGTATGGTATTGTTACTTGGATTATTGCTCTATGCAAATTTGAATGATGTTATAGGGTTGTTCAATAAATAATCTGCCGAAAAGCAATGAATCTTAAAGAGTTGTTTTAAAGGTCAGAATAATTAACTATTTTTGTAATTCATTAAAAACAAATAACTATGGAAGCTTACGTTTTACTGGGAATGCCGGGTTGGTCGCAGATACTCCTGGTCGTTATAGCGATTTTGTTACTGTTTGGGGGAAGGAAGATTCCAGAACTTATGCGTGGAATCGGTCAGGGCATGAGGGAGTTCAAAAAAGCCACCAGCGATGATGGTGATAATGACCCCGAAGAAGATGAAAAAAAAAAAATTAAGGGAAAAAACCTATAATTCCTGAAAGTAATCATCTGACCTGTTTCTGTTTCATTGCAGAACAGGTTTTTTTTATACTATCTGTCCTGAAATGACGTTATAACCATACAACCAAATCATTCAGCAGACATGGTTCACAGAATACTGACAATCTTTGTAACCTTGTTGTTCATAGCAGGTTGCGATACCACAATAAAGCCGGGACCTGAAAACGGCCGGGTTCTGCCCAATATTACCGGCGGGGCCGGTGAAGTCCTTATCGTTGTAGATAAATATATCTGGGATGGTCCAACCGGTGAATTGTTGAAAGATATACTGAAAGAGGAGTTTCCTGGATTACCACAGAGTGAACCCCTATTTGATGTGACACAGATAACTTCAGGCTCATTCGATAACATGTTTAAGTTCCACCGGTCAATTGTCCTGGTTACCATTGGTGAAACAGTTGGTGAAGCATCAGTGAAATACCGGAAAAATGTTTGGGCAAGTCCCCAGATCATGGTGCAGATCGAAGCAGGAGGTATCGAAGAACTAAAAGAGCTGATTGAATCAAATGCAAACAGGATACAGAATTTCCTTGTTCAGTATGACCGTCAGCGTCTTACTGAAAGCTATGCAGCATCAAAGGACCTGGAGATTCAAAAGCTGATGGCTCAAAATCACCATATCAGGCTCGCAATTCCCAGGGGGTATAACGTAGACCTGTCTACAGACAGCTACAGTTCAGTATCAATAGAAACCCCCGATTATTCACAGGTGATCCATGTGTATGAATATCCCTCTTCCGGTGAGGATGATCTGCAGTCGGACAAGCTTCTGGCGCAAAGAAATATGTTTACCAAAAAATTTGTAAAGGGTCATGATGATGTTTCATACATGAAGACATCCATGATGTATCCACCCATAATTTATGATCTGCAAAGAGACGGACTACCCATTGTTGAGATCCGTGGATTGTGGGATCTTGAAGGTGGTTTTATGGGAGGCCCTTTTGTGAGCCACTCCGTTTATGACCAGAAGCGGCAGCGAATCATTACTGTGGAAGGTTATGTATATTATCCAAACCAAAAAAAGAGGATTAAGATCAGACAACTTGAGGCAATTATTTACTCACTCGAAATTATCTGAGACACTGCTCTCTCTTCAGCTATTCAGCATATGATCATCAGATAAGATAAGGGAATCTTATTTTCACAACGGACCATTGATATCAATCTGCATAACAATATTTGCGTATCTGTCCCAACCGGTTATATAACTCGCCGGAATCATGCGGATCATTAATACATGCTATCCCTGGTTGAACAGGTTCGGCTTCTCAACTTCAAATAATGTGGGATAGTCCTCGTCAAACCTTTTCAATATCTCCGTCATGATAGTTTCCCTCATAAATTTGGCTTTATTGGCAACCTTGTACTTCCTGCAAAAGTGGTCCAGAACCTCTTTCTCTTTCTGGTTGAACCTGATAGTAGCGACATTTTTCCTGATCATCGTTGCATCGCGAATTCCTTTTTTTACCGGCATCATGTAGTTTTTAATGCTTAAAAATACTGATTGTTTGTACTTCTTTACTGTTCCGTCCAGTGAAACAATTAACAAGATTCTAACATAATACTAATATTAGCATTTTTTTATAAGGGTAATATATGCTATAAATACTATCTTATATTTCTCTTTATCTGATATATATATTAATATTATTCTGTATATATGTATGTAAATGTGAATTATTCACATATTTGAGTGTCAGTTTCATCAAAACTGACCTGGCACGGAGTAATCTTAAATCATATTGATCGCATTGAATCGTTCAATGACCGGGAGTCGATGACCGAGCGGAACTGTTGAAAGCCAGAGGAAATGCGAGTTACCAGAAGAACTGTTAGTTACCAGAGGAACTGTTGAATACCAGAGGAACTGTGTAATACCAGGGATGATTAATCAGATAATGGAGATAACACTGGAGAGTATGTACCTGCTAAAGCATAACCAGATTAATCAATGCGCAATCTTTGCCGGTCAAATATTTTTTTTATTTCAATACAAATGTAATAAGTTCGCCCCATAATTTTTTACACAGGTTACAGAAAGGAAAGGGATGAAGATTGCGGTGAATACTCGCTTGTTAATTCCGGGGAAACTGGATGGGATCGGATGGTTTACCTTTGAGACGCTCCGGAGGATTGTGAAGGCGCATCCTGAACACACTTTCTGTTTTATTTTCGACAGGCCGTATCAGGAAGAGTTGATTTTTTCAGATAATGTAGAGGCTGTTGTTCTAGGTCCTCCGGCCCGTCATCCATTTCTCTGGTACCTCTGGTTTGAATGGAGGGTTCCTAAGTTGCTGAAAGATCTTGGTGCAGATCTGTTCCTCTCTACAGACGGTTTCATCAGCCTGCGTTCGGATGTCCCCTCGTGTTCCGTAATACATGATATTAATTTCGAGCATCGGCCCATGGATTTGCCATGGCTCACCAGGAGATATTTCAGGTTTTTTTATCCCCGATACGCCCGTACCGCAACCCGCCTTGCCACGGTTTCCGAATATTCCAGGCGCGACATTATCAACACTTACGGAATTAACGAGGAGAAAATCGATCTTATATATAATGGGGCAAGTGATAAGTTTACACCTGCTGCCCCTGAAAAAATTCAAACTGTTCGTGATAAATTCTCTGCAGGGGCTCCATACTTTATTTTCGTGGGGAATATCCATCCCAGGAAAAACATCAGGAATCTGCTGAGGGCATTCGAACTCTTCCGGGAGGAGCATAAGCCCCCGTTCAAACTTATGATTGTTGGAAAAAAGTCGTTTCTGACCAGGACAACGGAGGAGCAACTTGAGATGATGAAGTTCAATAGTGACGTGATATTCACCGGTCGTCTGTCTTCGGACGATCTCAGTGATGTTATGGCTGCCGCATGGGCACTAACCTTTGTACCGTTCTTTGAAGGGTTCGGTATTCCGCTCGTTGAAGCAATGAAATGCGATATACCGATTCTCACATCCAATGTTACCAGTCTTCCCGAGATCGCCGGAGATGCTGCCATCTATGCAGAACCTGAAAGTCCGGGCAGCATCAGGGACGGTATGGTGAGGATCGTAAAGGAGCAGGGGTTACGCGAAGAGCTGATAAAAAAAGGGAGGAAACGGCAGAGACTATACAGTTGGGACAATACAGCAAATGAACTTTGGAACACCATCGAAGTGGTACTGAACAGGAATGCTTAAACGATATCTGACAGAGGGAATTGTTGAAGCCGGATGCGATGAAGCAGGCAGGGGCTGCCTGGCCGGTCCGGTTTTTGCAGCTGCAGTAATTCTCTCCCCTTTCCGCGGAATTAATGGATTGAATGATTCGAAATTACTATCGTCTGGTAAAAGGGAAAGACTTCGCATCATGATTGAAAAGCAGGCAGTGGCATTTGCTGTTGCATGGGCTGAACCCATGGAGATCGACCGGATCAATATTCTTCATGCTTCGATTCTCGCAATGCACAGGGCCCTTGAAATGCTCGGTACGGTCCCCGGGCAGATTCTCGTTGACGGAAACAGGTTCAGGCCATACCGGGGGATACCGTTTCATTGCATCGTCAAAGGTGACGCAAAATATATGTCCATCGCTGCAGCATCGGTCCTGGCAAAAACCTACCGCGATAACTATATGCGAAAGATCGGCCGGGAATACCCGCACTATGGCTGGGACAGGAACAAGGGATACCCTACCCTCAAACACCGGGAAGCGATCGGCAGGTATGGATTGTCACCACACCACAGAAGGTCATTCCGACATGACTACACCCAGATGGAATTATCGTTTTAACCCACTCCTCAATTCCCTGCCCTTCAATTATCCATCCCTCTGACCCCTGCCCTTCAATTTTCTACCCCTCTGCTCCCTGCCCTTCAAACCTCCACTCCTCAGCCTCCTGGTCTTTCATATTTTCGATCCCCCGATTATAGTCTCACTCATATTGTTCAGCATGATGATGCAGAAATCCGATTCTTTTTTTAATATTTGTATTTCGCGTAAATTTGCCGTGACTATTATCGAACATATTCCCAATAATTTGCGTTAACCATCTTATAGCCTATCAGTTATAGTGGATGTTTAATTAACAGGTTACTGGAGGTGAATGTGTCAGCTTCAGTAAATTAAAATTTAAAAGATGAAAAGGATTCTAGCTATTTTATTTGCATTCCTGCTTGTGTTCCAGATGAAACTGCGCGCCGATGAAGGAATGTGGCTCCTCAGTCTGCTCAGGCAAATAAACATGGAGGAGATGAAGGAGATGGGACTGGAACTTACAGCCGAACAGATCTACAGCGTGAACAATGCCAGCCTGAAGGATGCAATCGGGGCCCTTAACTATGGTAGCTGTACGGCCGAACTCATATCCGGTGAAGGACTTCTGCTTACCAATCACCACTGCGCATATGGCGATATTCAATATCACAGCAGCCTGAAAAACGACTACCTCAGGAATGGCTTCTGGGCCATGACAAAAGAGGAGGAACTCCCCAATGAGGGTAAAACCGTATCTTTTCTTGTAAGGATGGAGGAGGTGACCGACCAGATAACGGAAGCTCTAATAGACGTGGAGGATCCTGCAGAACATGCTGCCACAATGCGCACTGTTACAGGCAAGATCCGAAAAGAGGCTATCGAGGGAACGCATTATGAGGCGCAGGTACGACCGGTTTTCGAAGGGACCAGGTACTTCCTGTTTGTGCTTGAGACCTTCCGAGATGTGCGGCTCGTAGGTTCTCCTCCCGAATCGATCGGTAAATTTGGTGCTGATACAGACAACTGGATGTGGCCCCGCCATACGGGCGATTTTGCCCTCTTCCGTGTATATACCGGTCCGGATGGAAAACCCGCCGATTACAGCCCGGACAATATACCACTGAATCCGAAACATTATCTTCCGATTTCACTGAAAGGGTATAAGAAAGATGATTTTGCCATGGTACTCGGTTTCCCGGGAAGTACCACACGGTACATGACTTCATGGGAGGTCCAGCGTCTTCTCGACGTTGACCATCCAAACAGGATAAAGATCTGGGGTCTTAAGCAGAATATCATCATGGCAGACATGCAGGCCGATCCAAATGTGCGTATACAGTATGCTTCAAAATATTCCCGTTCGAGCAATTACTGGAAGTATTCCATCGGACAGTCGAAGGGTTTGAAAGAACTAGGAGTGGTTTCAGAGAAACAGGCTGAGGAAGAGGCCTTCATGAATTGGGTTAACAGCAATAGTGCACGGCAGGAGGAGTACGGCGAAGCACTTAATATGATTAAGGAAGGAGTGGCAGCTAGCCTGGATCACGCATCAGCGTGGCAATACCTGCTCGAATGTATTTATCTTGGCATGGAATCAGTAAATGCCGGGTTCAATCTCAGGGAGCTTCACCAGGTGCTGAGCGACGAAAACGCAAGTGAAGAGGCAATCTCAGAAATCAGGAATGCGTTGATTGAGAAATCTGAAGATTTTTACAAGGATTACAATCCGGAAACCGACAGGAAAGTGATGACAGCAATGATAGAACTGCTTTTAGAGGACCTGGATCCGGCATACCTTCCGGAATTTGTGAGGGAGGTGAAAACCAGGTATAAGGGAAATGCATCCAAATATGTCGACAAATATTTCGCAAAATCGATCGTAACCGACCAGGAGCGCTTCATTGCATTTATGGAAGATCCCAGTCTGAAAAAACTTGAGAAAGATCCTTCCTATTCTGCCGCAAAGAGCTTTTTCGATAAATTTGGTGAGATGCGGGGAGCCATGTTAAGTCAGAATGACAAAATTGATGAAGGAAAGCGCCTCTATATGAAAGGGAGGATCGAAATGTATCCCGAAAGAGATTTTTATCCTGACGCCAATTCCAGCATTCGTCTGACATACGGAACAGTGGGTGACTATGAACCGCGTGATGCGGTACGGTATCTTCACTATACCACCCTGACCGGTGTGATGGAGAAAGAGGATCCGGATAATTATGAGTTCATCGTCTCACCTAAACTCAAGGAGCTCTACAACACGAAAGATTATGGTCCCTATACTGAAAACGGAGAGATGTACGTATGTTTTACCACAAATAATGATATCACCGGCGGTAATTCTGGCAGCCCGGTTATCAACGGAAAAGGGGAACTTATTGGCGTGGCCTTCGATGGCAACTGGGAGGCAATGAGTGGCGATGTGGCATTCGAAACCGAATTACAAAAGTGTATCAACGTCGATATAAGGTACGTGCTCTTTGTAATCGATAAGTTTGCCGGTGCAAAACACCTTATTGACGAGATGACACTTGTATACTAGCAGGAATCCGAAAATGCCGGGTTAACAACCAGAATAAAGGAATGATTGTTCCTTCCGAGTATAAATCATGATCACACGCACTTAATCCCAGGGATTTTGTGCGTGGCTTATATAAAAACCCCATGGCGGAGGACCCAGTGAAAATATATACCGACGGCGCAGCACGGGGGAACCCGGGACCAGGGGGTTATGGTGTCGTTCTGCTTTACAAAGGACACAGGAAAGAGCTTTCAGGAGGGTACAGACAGACAACCAATAACCGGATGGAGTTGCTGGCCGTGATCACCGGACTGGAAACACTGAAAAGAAAAAACCTGAAAGTAGAAATTTATTCCGATTCCAGGTATGTGGTTGACGCGGTAAACAAGG
Source organism: uncultured Bacteroidaceae bacterium (assembly GCA_964539395.1). Classification (GTDB taxonomy): domain Bacteria; phylum Bacteroidota; class Bacteroidia; order Bacteroidales; genus M55B112. The sequence goes on along the minus strand of CAZIIU010000041.1, from coordinate 951 downwards.
GATGGCTGACGAACTGGCAGGCGAAGGATTTCAGGAAAAAAAAGAACGCCGATCTTTGGACCCGCTTTTTGAAGGCACGACAGGGCTATAATATTGAGCTGATATGGGTTAAGGGACACGCCAGTATACCGGAGAATGAGCGATGTGACCAGCTCGCGGTTGAAGCAAGTTTAAAACCTGATCTGGAAGTTGATACAGGATATGAAGCAGAAAATGAAACTTATTAAAAAGTTTTATTTAAATTGTACTTCTAAAAATAAATCGGGGCCCTGTGACCAACAGCATTTTGAATCATACCGGATTGCTCTCATTCAGCTCGATTGACTCATTGCTGGCGAAATTTAAATATGTCTCACAGGAGCATGAAATCAGGTTCGCCGTTTATAAAAAGATTCTGACCGTAATGATTGAATCGCTTGAAAATGTATGCAAATACAACGATGTTTACGAGCCATTTGTCGAAAAGCAGCCGGAATATCTTCCAACCTTCAATATCCTTATAAACAGTGAAGCAATCCACCTTGTTACTACCAACCCTGTTCGCAATGAAGATATTGATCTGTTAAAAACCAGAATTGAACTGGTCAACAACAAATCAAGGAAGGAGCTGAAAAATCTCTATCTTCAGACAATTACCAATGGGAAGTTTTCATTGAAGGGCGGTGCCGGACTGGGATTTATCGAGATGGCAAAAACATCGGGAAATAACCTGCAGTATTCGTTTATGCCGATCAACGACCGGTTTTCGCTTTACACATTCACCGTTGTATTTACATTGTAACCCGATAGACTTTTACCCTTCAGGTGCCCTGACCTGGACGGGCAGGCAGATCCGCACACAGTAAATGGGTGGACGTTACCGGCGGCGTTGACACGTAAGCATCCGAAAAACACTGATAATTCCCGAGTTTGACAGTTGAATTTTTCAAATATTTCACAATCAGATATATA
>CAZIIU010000040.1:0-27251 GCA_964539395.1 uncultured Bacteroidaceae bacterium | reverse complement strand
TGGAGGAAAAATAATTCATTAGGCATTGAAACCGGAAAGAATAATGGCGGCTGAAAGAGTGGAGGGGTTAAAATAAGGCAATAAATTCTGTGATACCTATGTAAAAATTCTAATTTTGCTGAGTAGATAATGAAAAACCGGGTGTCGAGTAATGTCGGTCGCCATGGATTAGGTTGGCACAAATAATCTTTTTCAGACAGGAATGGGAAAAGTTAAACTAAACGTACTTGGAATATCTTACAGTCAGACACAATCGGGAGCCTATGCCCTGGTTTTATCTGAGGAGGAGGGAGCCCGGAGAATACCCATAATTGTGGGAGGGTTTGAGGCCCAAGCGATTGCTATTGAATTGGAGGGATTAAATCCTCCACGGCCGCTTACACATGATTTGTTCAAGAATTTTTCAGATTCCTTTGGGATCAGGTTGATCGAGGTAAATATCCATAAGCTGGAGGAGGGTGTTTTCTTTGCAAATGTTTTATTTGACAATGGTGACAGGCAGATATCGCTGGATGCCCGCACATCTGATGCCATTGCTCTGGCACTCCGGTTTAAATGTCCTATATATACAACTGAGGAGATAGTTGATAAGGCAGGAATTGTGCTTGAATTTGAGCAGGATTCTGCTACCGCAGATGACAAGAAGAAGTCATCCCTGCTGGCGGATGAAGAGGATCCGGGATATGTTCCCAGCAGCTCTGGCAGACGCTCCGACCTTCAAAAGAAGTCCAGTGATGATTTGAAAAATATGCTCGAAAAGGCTATTGCAAATGAAGATTATGAGAAGGCATCGGAGATCAGGGATGAAATAAAACGTCGCCAGAAAGATTAAGACCAGGCAATGAGAAGGATCCTCACCAGTTTTATATTCCTTTTCGGTTTCACTTTTGCTTTGCAGCTGTCTGCCAGATCTTGTTTATATCCACAGGAAGGGACAATTCTATTTAAACAATCATTGAACAAAGCATTGTCAACCAAGGTGAAAACCGGTTTCAATGAACGTGCTGCCAGGCAACCCGGTGAGACTATGTCCCGTGTAGACACTGTCCCTGATGCCGCTGACAATGATTCATTTGCACCCACCGGGGAGGAGGCTCGGCTGTCCAATATCATTCCGGATAAGAGCAGGTTAAGCTTCAGTTTTACAAAATTGGTAAGGGGTCTTCTGGGAATGTTGGTTCTTTTATTGATTGCCTGGGCTTTTAGTAAGAACAGGAGGGCCATCTCATGGAAAACGGTTGGGATTGGTCTGGCTATTCAGTTGCTGTTGGCAATCGGAATACTTTATGTGCCTGTAATCCAGGGTATATTTGAAGTTGTAGGAAAGATATTTGTAAAAATTCTGTACTTTACAAGTATCGGAACCGAGTTTCTTTTTGGAAGCGGACCGGAGGGTAAGATTGCGAAACCCTTGCAAACCTTTGCCATAAATATACTGCCAACGATCATCTTTTTCTCTGCGATAACAAGTGTCCTTTTCTACCTGGGGGTGATTCAGTATATAGTCAGAGGTCTCGGGTACCTTATGTCACGTTCCTTGGGATTATCGGGAGCAGAAAGTTTATCTGTTGCAGGTAACATTTTCCTCGGACAGACAGAATCTCCGTTAATGATCAAGGCTTACCTGGAAAAACTAAATGAATCGGAGATACTGTTGGTGATGTCGGGGGGAATGGCCACCCTTGCCGGCGGAGTGCTTGCAGCCTATATTGGCTTTCTAGGTGGAGGAAACCGGGAGCAGGAGTTGATTTTTGCCAAGCACCTGCTTGCAGCATCTGTGATGGCAGCCCCCGGGGTAGTTGTGATATCCAAGATGCTGATACCAAATACGGAGAAAGTTGATAAATCCATTAGGGTGTCGCAGGAGAATATAGGTAAAAATGTTCTTGATGCCATATCAAACGGAACTGCGGAGGGAATAAAGCTTGCAGTGAATGTTGCAGGTATGCTGCTTGTTTTTATTGCATTTATCGCACTAATCAACTTTATATTTGTGAAGGTAGGTGACTGGACCACGCTGAATGAAATGGTTGCAGGGGTAACAGGTGGTACGTACACGGAGTTGAGTCTTGAGTTTCTGCTGGGTTACGGATTGTCGCCTGTTATGTGGTTGATAGGTGTTCCCCTGGAAGATATCACCCTTACCGGTTCGCTGCTTGGGAAAAAGCTGATTATGACAGAGTTTGTAGCTTACATTAGCCTGGCTGACATGAAGGCTGCAGGTGAGTTTTCTCAAGCAAAGTCTGTTATTATGTCGGTATATATGCTTTGTGGCTTTGCAAATTTTGCTTCAATCGGCATTCAGATCGGGGGTATTGGTGCACTTGCGCCCGGAAAGCGTGTTCAGCTGTCCAGGCTCGGAATACGGGCAATGCTTGCAGGAACCCTGGCAGCATTGATGTCGGCTGCATTGGTCGGAGTTTTGTTGGGATAAAGATAAATAGAATCAGATGAATATTTATAATGGTCAGAAGATCCTGATAGTTGAGGACAATTTTATGTCTTTCAAGCTCATGGAGGCTCATTTCAAAAGGGCCAACTTAACAGTGCTCCATGCTGAAGATGGCCTTAGCGCGCTTAACCTTTTTAAAAGCAATCCTGATATCGATCTTATCCTGATGGATATTCAGCTGCCGGGTATGAGTGGTTTGGAGATTACTAGGAGTATACGTACAATCAATTCTGAAGTTCCTGTGATAGCAACAACAGGGAATGCTTTTGAGGATGACCGGATCGCATGCCTGGAAGCTGGTTGCACATATTATTTTACCAAGCCCATCCATTTTCCCGAGCTATACGGAATTCTCAATAAACTTTTTAAGTAATAATGGAAACTGTGCTTGTCACTTCAGGAGTGGTGGTTATATTAATCTACTGCTTCGTGATATCGGGATATGGCAATGCACTCAGAAGCTATAACTATGAGAAACCATCTATAGATCCGGAGAATCCTTTTAAAGTATCTTTGATTATTCCTGTAAGAAATGAGATCGACAGGCTTCCTGACTTAATAGCTGACCTGAGAGACCAGGACTATCCACGGGCGAACTATGAAGTGATCCTGGTAGATGATCATTCAGAGGATGGCTCAAAAGAGTTTCTGCAAGAGGCTTGCAGGAGCAATAAAAATTTCAGGTTTGCATCACTGGATGGTCAATACTCAGGAAAAAAGAAAGCTATCAATTTAGGGTGTTCAATGGCCGCGTACCACTGGATCATTCAGACTGATGCAGATTGCAGATTGGAGCCGGGATTTATTCGTGGACATGCATCTCTGGCATCTTCCGGAGAGCATGTATTAATTACCGGGCCTGTCCTGACTCTTCCGGAATATGGGATTTGGAACAAGTTTGAGGCAATTGAAATGCTGAGCCTTACTGCTACTGGTATGGCCACATTCCTCAGGGGTAGCCAGGTTATTTGCAGTGGTGCCAATCTCTCATACAGCAGGGATTTTTATGAGGAGGTAAAAGCAGTCCTACTGGCAATTCCCTCGGTCTCAGGCGATGATATGTTTTTGCTGATCCAGGCAAAGAAAACAGGCAAAAAAATGGCATACCTGTTTACTCCCGGTACTTTGGTAAGAACCGCCCCTGCCGGAAGTATCGGCTCATTTATTAAACAGCGAATACGTTGGGGATCGAAAGTCAGGCATTATTCCGACGCGGGCCTACTGACTCTCTCCCTGTTGGTTTGGTTGGCCAATGCCGTACTTCTTTTTTTTACGGTCGCTGCTTTCTTGTATCCCAATATTATTCCCGTTTTACTTTTCTTATGGGTAACCAAGTCTTCCATTGAGTTTGTTTTTCTGCATCAGGCGACCAGGGTTTTCAGGTGCAGAAAACTTTTATATGTGTTTCCGGTGGCAGCATTCTTTTACTATTTTTATATCACAGTTGCAGGAGCACTTTCTATGGCAGGGAGATTTAGTTGGAAAGGGAGGATTTATGGTGCGAACAGGAATAGCTGACCGGTTATTATGCAGAAGATAAAAGCAGGCAACAGAGGTATATCGCCATTTCACCTGGCTTTAAACAGGTTTAAAAGGAATCCGGTTTCTATGGCGGGACTGGTATTCATACTGATTTCGGTTTTTGTTTCCTTAACAGGTTATATCATCAGTCCGGAAAAGGTCAGGCATGCAAATTCCCAGGTACTTGAAATTGCATTGGAGAAACCTGGTTTTTCGGTTGATTTTTTGATGGTAACGATCAACCGGCAGATGCAACCTCAGGGTTTTTTAAAACGGGTGATCTCGGGTGAGGAGCCCGAATTTGTTCCTGTTCCGATTCGGACTTATCGTTTTGATGAGGACAGGATCATCATCCAGGAGTATTCGAAGTACAAAGAGGACGAGTTTTATTCCGAATTCTTACTGGTTGATGTTATCTTTCCTGTTGATATTGAGACATATGAGTACATAGATGGCAAATACTCTGTCAGGGGAATGAATGACAACCTGATTTATTCGGGCAGCGTTAAGGAGCTTCAGGAGATGGTGGAGGAGCATCATATTGTACATAAGCGTTTTCTGCTCGGTACAGACAGATTCGGGAGAGATATGCTCAGCCGCATGATCCTTGGTACCCGGGTGAGCCTCGCAGTTGGTTTTATTGCAGTACTGATATCAGTAATAATAGGTATAATGCTGGGAGGAATTGCCGGTTATTTCAGGGGTTGGATTGATCGGTTAATCATGTGGCTTGTAAATGTGGTTTGGTCGGTACCTACATTGCTTATGGTTATCTCCATCACATTGGTTTTGGGAAAGGGGTATTGGCAGGTTTTTATTGCGGTTGGGCTTACCATGTGGGTTGAGGTAGCCAGGGTAGTTCGCGGACAGGTACTTTCGGTAAGAGAGAAGGAATATGTTGAGGCTGCACGTGTCATAGGAATGCGTCCCGGCAGGATTCTCTTCCGTCATATTATTCCTAATGTACTTTCTCCTGTGGTGATCATTTCAGCAGCCAATTTTGCTACTGCGATTCTGCTTGAGGCTGGTCTGAGTTTTCTCGGTATAGGGGTTCAGCCCCCCATACCAACGTGGGGGGGGATGATCAAGGAGCACTATGGATACATTATTGTGGATCTTGGATATCTTGCCTTTATTCCAGGACTGGCAATCATGCTGATGGTACTTGCCTTCATCCTTGTAGGAAACGGATTACGTGATGCCCTTGATGTGCATTAAGGTTTTGACAAATCTATCCTGTAAGGTATTAATTTCCCAGTTCTGAAAAGAACTTGATCCTTACCAGTCTGATTTCCTCTTCAGTATAATCTGCCTCGCCGAGCTCATCTAATGCGTCATTGATTGATTCTGATTCAGCCTCGCGGAAATACTCATAAATCTCGTCAACTCGATCCTCATCCATGACCTCATCGATGTAATAATTGATATTGATCTTGGTTCCTGAATTGACGATGGCCTCTATTTCCTCAATAAGTTCAATCATTTCCAGGTTTTTTGTCTCTGCGATATCGTGGAGTGGAATTTTCCGGTCGATACTTTGAATGATAAATACTTTAACCCCTGATTTGTTAACAACCGATTTTACCACCATATCCTGGGGGCGAACAATCTCCTTTTCCTCCACATAGTTTTTTATGGTATCGGCAAATTCCTGACCGAATTTCTTTGCCTTCCCGGTCCCGACACCAACGATATTTTTCATCTCTTCAACCGTCACAGGGTATTGAATGGCCATATCATCCAGGGAGGGATCCTGAAAAATCACAAATGGTGGCAAGTTCATTTTTTTTGCCATCTTTTTTCGCAGATCCTTGAGTATATGAATCAACTCTTCATCCACTGCACCAGTACCGACACCGCCAGATGTAGCTTCCTCATCGGAGACAATGTCATAATCGTGATCTTCTGTTAACATTATCGAATACGGATTCTTTAAATACTCTTTTCCTTTCTCACTAAGTTTTAATAAACCATAATTCTCTATATCCTTAAATACCAATCGATGGATCAGGGACTGTCTTAGTACTGCATTCCAGAATTTGTTATCCTTTTCACTTCCGGCTCCAAAGAACTCATTATGATGGTGTTTGTAGGACTTAACAGCGCTGGTTGGGTTGCCTGCTAAAACATCCGCAATGTGTTCCGGTTTGAATCTTTCCTGAACCCCTAATATACTTTTTAATGCCAATACAATGTACTGTTTTCCTTCAAATTTTTCTTTAGGATGCAAACAATTGTCACAATTGTTGCAATCCTCTTCCATGACCTCTCCAAAATAGTTTAAAAGCAACTTTGGTCTGCACACGGAAGACTCTGCATATGAGACTGTTTCGAGAAGAAGTTGTCGCCCTATCTCTTGTTCGGCAACCGGTTTTCCCTGCATAAACTTTTCCAGTTTCTGAATATCCTTATACCTGTAAAATGCGATACACCTGCCCTCTCCCCCGTCACGCCCGGCCCTTCCGGTTTCCTGGTAGTATCCTTCAAGGCTTTTTGGAATATCGTAATGGATAACAAATCGCACATCTGGTTTGTCAATTCCCATTCCGAATGCGATTGTAGCAACTATTACATCTGCCTCTTCCATCAGGAACATATCCTGGTTCCGGGATCGGGTGGCAGCATCCATTCCCGCGTGATAGGGAAGAGCTCTTATATTGTTTACAACGAGTGCCTGAGCGAGTTCTTCTACCTTTTTTCTGCTCAGGCAGTAGATGATTCCGGATTTTCCCTTATTTGCAGAGATAAACCTGATAATCTCCCTGGTAGCCTTGATTTTTGGCCGGATCTCATAATAGAGGTTATGGCGCCGGAATGAAGACTTGAAGACTTTTGCATCCATCATATCCAGGTTTTTCTGAATATCATTTTGCACTTTTGGAGTGGCCGTTGCTGTGAGTGCGATCAATGGTGCTACACCGATTGTATTGATGATTGGTCTGATACGCCTGTATTCTGGCCTGAAATCATGTCCCCATTCAGAAATGCAATGTGCTTCATCAATTGCGTAAAAGGCGATCTTTACCTTTTTAAGGAATTCAACATTATCATCTTTTGTCAGTGATTCAGGCGCAACGTAGAGCATTTTTGTTCGTCCGCTGATTACATCCTCTTTCACTTTCGCAATGGCACTTTTTGTGAGTGATGAGTTCATGAAGTGTGCGACGCCAACATCGGTGCTGAATGAACGCATTGCATCCACCTGGTTTTTCATGAGTGCAATGAGTGGGGATACTACAATGGCCGTGCCCTCCATCATCAATGCGGGCAACTGATAACAAAGTGATTTTCCGCCTCCGGTTGGCATCAGCACAAAGGAATCGTTGCCCTGAAGAACATTTTTGATGATATCCTCCTGGTTTCCTTTAAAGTTGTCGAAGCCAAAATAGCGCTTTAAAATACTATGTAATTGTTGCTCATCAACCAACATTGCTTAAAAACCCTTTTCTTTTTAACTAAAAATAAGCAATTTCCGGCAAAAATTATACTAATACTTTGTTAAAATTACAAATTTGAGAGTACAAAAAGAGCGGCAGATCTCTAAAAAAGAAGTTGTAATTGCATTTTCAGAGGGAGTAGTACTGCTCAAATTCCCCGCGGACGAAACTAACACATTTTAGCAATTAATAAGACTTTTTGTGAGCAATTTTTTTCGTTACTTTGCACCACTTTACAAAAAAAGCTTAATATGGCAAAGGAAACCAAAGCAGAAATGTCATTCCTGGAGCATTTGGAAGTGCTGCGCTGGCATCTTTTACGCTCGTTTGTTGCGATCCTGTTCTTTGCTATTATCGCTTTTATTTTCAAGGGTATTGTTTTCGATGTGATTATTATTGCACCGAAAACACCTGAATTTCCGACCAACAGGCTGCTATGCATGCTCGGACAGGAGGTGAACATCCAGAAACTGTGTATTAATACGAGGCCTTTTAACCTTCAGACGGTTAAGATGGCCGAACAGTTTTCCATGCACATTATAGTAAGCCTGATTGCCGGTATCATTGTCTCCTTTCCCTACATTTTTTATGAATTTTGGAGGTTTATTCAACCGGCAATGTATGAAAAGGAGAGAAAAACTGCCAGTGGTGCGGTTTTCTACACTTCACTATTATTCATGCTTGGCGTGGCGTTCGGATACTATCTCATCGCTCCGCTTTCGGTACACTTTCTTGGAAACTACAGGGTCAGTGAAGAGGTCGTCAGTAATCCGACATTACGCTCCTATGTACAGACAGTTTCATCAGTTGTCCTGGCATCCGGTATTGTGTTTGAATTGCCGGTACTAGCCTATTTTCTTACAAAAATAGGTCTTATCACACCTGCTTTTATGAAGAGGTACAGGCGGCACTCTCTGGTACTTATTCTGGCGCTTTCGGCGCTCATTACACCGCCGGACATATTCAGTCAGATCATGGTGTCGCTGCCGTTGATCCTCCTGTATGAAATCGGAATTGTTATCAGCGGGCGGATCATAAAGGAACGTAAGGTTAAAGAGGAGATGGAATCAGGGTAATATGCCGGGTCCTTTAACGTTATCATATAAGTATTCAGATGGAGAAAATGAGATTACATACACACAATCTTGTAAAGAAATACAGGAGCAGAGTGGTTGTAAACCATGTTTCCATTGAGGTTTCACAGGGAGAGATTGTTGGTCTTCTTGGACCCAATGGCGCAGGAAAAACCACCTCCTTTTACATGATTGTCGGACTGATCACTCCGAATGAAGGAAGGATCTTTCTCGACGACAAGGATATTACAACTGAACCGATCTATAAAAGGGCCAGAATGGGGATCGGGTACCTTGCCCAGGAGGCATCGGTTTTCAGAAAGCTGAGCGTGGAAGATAACCTGAAGGCGGTACTCGAAATGTCGGACTACTCAAAGGAAGAGCAACTGGAGATCGTGGAATCCTTACTGGATGAGTTTGGGCTTCAGGGAATTCGCAAGAGCCTTGGAATTCAGCTTTCCGGTGGTGAGCGCAGGCGCACAGAAATTGCCAGGGCCCTTGCACTGAGCCCGAGTTTTATTCTGTTGGATGAACCTTTCGCAGGGGTTGATCCCATTGCAGTTGAGGATATTCAGAGTATCGTCTCAAAGCTGAAAGAAAAAAACATAGGCATACTGATCACCGATCATAACGTGCATGAAACACTATCGATTACTGACCGTGCCTATCTGCTTTTCGAGGGATCGATACTAAAAGCCGGAACTTCTCTTCAACTTACAGAAGATGAGCAGGTAAGGAAGGTATACCTCGGACAGAATTTCGAACTGCGATAAGGATACGTTTTCTGATTCAAAAAAAACAAATATGTATCAGATCATTTTAGTTACAGCGCTTTTAATGTCCATAACAGGTATTTATGGACAGCAGAATGCCGGAACGGCTCACCTGGATAGCCCCAATTTGCCGGCTAAAATGATTAACCAAACGGATTCACTGGACAGGGAATCGATCCTGTTCACACCGGAATCTGCATCAGCCTACCTGATCAGATTGCTGGACGGGGAGAGATTATGGAGCCCTTCCGGGGATACCATGAGATTGTCACTGGCTCGTCTGTTAGAACATTATAAAGAGCCGTTTGATAGTGTCGAACGCAGGCTGAACCAAATTAATTTCGATTCATTGAAGCTGAAACGGATTAATCTGGTACAACGTGATACGCTTCAACTTAGATGGTTGAACGATTCAACTGCAATTATCGATACCATGGAGCTGGAAAAGGAACCATATATCATTCAGAAGACAATCTTAAAAAAAGCACTAGATACGAGCAACATAGGAACTCAGTATAATCTGCCGGATGTAAAAGAATTATTGGCAGCTAAAATGCAGCGACATGACTCAGCTGCGGTGCAACGCGATTCATCGAGAAACATGCAGGATACAACCTTACGAAAGCCCGGCATGCTCATTCAGAATAATGAGGTGATGACGAACAAAGAGGAGGGGCTGCTTAAGAAACCGGGGATTATGTTAGTTGAACAGGATACAATTATTGAAGTCCTGATAGATACATTGTTCCTGAAATCAAGGAACATACTGTTGCACAAGATGACGGATCAGGGTTTTTCTCCATCCCTTGTTCCACCTAACAGTCCGAAAACTTACTGGTTACTGCCCGATTCCAGCCAAGTTGTAGTTTCGGATGCTGAGTCTGTTCTTGTCCCTGTAAATTCAGCCCCGTTTTATATACTACCCAATGAAAGAATGCCCGATTCATTGAAGCATGCAGTCGAAACCCTGGTTACATATACGGCTCAGAGAGACTCTATATTACTTTATATCAACGATATAAGCGGACATAAAACTCCTTTCTGGTTAACCACAGGGAAAGATGATCTTTACAGGTACTGGGTGAAAAATTACAAGAATGATTCCATTACCATCTGGATGGGCAATCCTTCGAAGCACGATCTTACGCTGATTCTTGAGCAGGATGTTAATGTGAATCGCCTCAATAAACTGAAAATTGAAGATTTCCCCATTACCGAGGTTGAGCCGGTCAGAAATCTCGCAAAGGTTGAACCATTGAAAGAAATTCCCGTTTTCTGGGACTACAGTTTTTCAAGCACATTTGCTCTGAACCAAACCTTTTTATCCAATTGGTCGAAGGGGGGAGAGAGCTCGTTCTCAAATATGCTCGATATCGATGGCACGGCAAAACATACCAACAAGAAGGATAAGACGGAGTGGACCAACAATTTCAGGTTAAAATATGGTAGTACAATCACCGAGGAATATGGTTTGAGGACAAATACTGACATGTTCAATCTTAACTCTCAGTTTAATAAAGTTATTCAGGAGAAAGTTGATTTCAGTGCAGTGTTTTTCATGAAGAACCAGATCGCACGTGGGTATAAATACCCCAATGATTCTGTGGTGGTGTCAAAATTCCTGAACCCAGGTTCATTTACGGTTGGAGCAGGACTGGAGTATAAACCTTTTAAGAAAACAACGCTTAATTTTTCAGTTTTATCGTATAAAAACACTTTTGTGCTGGACACGGCAAACATTGATCAGACCCGGCACGGTATAGATGCTGATAAGAAATTGCGGCAGGAGATGGGCGGTCAGCTGGTAGTAAAAAACAAAGCCAGTATTCTGGACGGGCTCGAGATGTCGAATACATTACGTTTATTTACAAACTATTTGAATAAACCGCAAAATGTGGATGTAGATTGGGAGATAAGTATGGAAAGGAAAATCAACTGGTATTTTACCGTACTGTTGAACCTGCATTTTATTTATGATGATGATATCCGCTTTCCTGTAATCGATGAGAATGGTCAGCCTGTTTTATTGCCTGACGGCACTCCGAAAAAAACTCCAAAATTGCAGTTTAAGGAGTTTTTGGGAATTACATTGTCGTTTAAATTCTAACGACAGGTCATTGAATTAAAGTCTCCATGGATTTGATCTTGTCGGAGATTCCAAGCAACTTGTATAGTGTATAGAGTTTTTCAATAGCACCCTTGTTATCGGGGTCCAGTTCATAGGCCTTTTCCAGCCAGTGGACAGCCGAGGCAAATTGTTCTTCTGACTTAGCTTTCAGTTCAAGGTATGTCCTGTTATTGGATATTGTTCTTGCATCCTCTAAAATTTCAACGCCGATGTTATAATAACAGGTTCCAATGTTATTGTAAATGGTTTTCTCCCCGGGATCGATCTCAACCGCCTCTTTATATGCTTCAATTGCTTTATTATACTCTTCCTTCTTTTGATATACCAACCCTTTAGTGAATGGGTAGATGTATTCGGAGGTATCGCGCATGGCAGCCGAGTCGAGATAGGACAACGCCTTTTCGGTCTCATCCCTTTGAAACAGCAGGTCAACCAGTAAAAGCACAAGATCCCTGTTATCATCATAGCGGTGAATATCTTCTGCCAGCAGTTGTATTGCAGCAAGTGTATCGGCTCTCTCCAAATTTGCAGTAAACAGCAGGTGAGACACATTTGCGGAATAGCTGTTTTCATTGAGGCTGGTCAGGTGATCGATTGCTATTTCCCACTCCCCGCTTTCATATGCAGCGAGTGCTGTATTATAAATAAGGTTTGTATCTATTTCAACTGAAATGACAGGGCTCCGGCTTACCTTGAGTGCATGTTCATATGCCCTGAGAGCTTCTTTGTATTTCCCGGTTTTGAATTGTTTCTCACCCATTTGTTGAAAATTGTTTGAAAGCCTTACATATAAGGAGGGCATTTGTTTTTCAATTCGTCCTTTTGAATCAAGTTTCAGCGCTTTTTCATACGATTCGTAGGCAACATATAGTTGGTCGGGGTACAATTCATAATGCTTTTTATTGTTTTTTTCCATCCCTTTTTCATAGGCCGTCTGGCATAAAAGACCCCGAGTATACCATGTAACAGGCCAGTCTGCTGTTTTTTCATCATTCACAGCTTCTTCGATGGCGGTTTTTGCCTCATCAAATTTACCTGATTCAATGAGTTGAAACAGGGCTATCACCTTGCTTCTCTGAGCCTCCAAAGCGGAGATAAAGCATAAGAAAATAGCTGCTAATAACAGGAGCCGTCTCATTCAATAAATGATTGTTTATTTAAACGTTTGAGTTTTATATCCGACACTAAATAGTAAATACGATTGGCTGCTTCCATTTATTATCTGCGTTTATGGATTAAATAGCTGCTGTCCTAATTTTTCTCTATTCTATACTACATCGTAACGAAAGAAACCCAATTTGTGATTTAATTCAATGCAAAATTACTTTAATTTTCCGTTTTCGTGAAGTCCCATCTACCTTGTTGTAATGCACCGGCCTGCCATCTGCCTTCCTCCTGGAAGAAACCGGCATAATGATGTATTATATAAATATCAATAAATGAGATATTTATAATCCAACTAATGGTTTACTATTTCTTTTCTAATTCTAAAAAAATCCATTAAATTTGCACGACCATTTTTAGCGGATGTGGCGGAATTGGTAGACGCGCCAGACTTAGGATCTGGTTCCTTAGGGAGTGGGGGTTCGAGTCCCTTCATCCGCACAGCTAAAGACTAAACCGAAAAGCATGCAGATGGTAGTATGACGGTTTGGTTTTTTACAATGGTTAGTGAGGAAGGCTTTCATTAGCCGTTAAAATATAGCGACTATGAAAAAGCCTGTTTGTTCACGAAGTATATTGAGCATAATAAACTGCAAATACAGGCATAAGTATTCTTCTGCATGTGCTTATAAGTCTGGAACATCGGATGTTCAATCTGGAACTCTCATATACATTGATGGTGCATGATATTTATTACCAGTTAATTAACGCGTTTATAATTAAAGATTTATATAGATGAACATAACAAGGGAAAACGTCGACAAATTAAATGCATTACTTACCGTAACAGTTGAGAAATCTGATTATGAAGAGAAGGTAGACAAGGTTTTGCGCGACTATCGTCGCAATGCAAATGTGAAAGGATTCAGACAGGGAAACGCTCCGATGGGAATGATTAAGCGGATGTATTATGTCCCGGTACTTGCAGATGAGGTAAATAAACTGGTTTCCGAATCACTTTTTGATTTCATAAATAAAGAGGATATCAGAATCCTGGGAGAGCCTTTGGCAAAAATGGACAACAATAAAGCGATCGATTTTGAGAAGGATGAAAACTTTGAATTTCAGTTTGAACTTGGGTTGTCGCCCGAAATTACCCTTGAGGTGACTGAAAAGGATAAATTTCCATATTACAAGATCAAGGTTGAAAAGAAAGAGTTGGAAGAATACAGGGACAATGTTGCCAAGCGATATGGTGAATTCATCTCGGTTGAGACAGCAGGAAACAGTGAACTGATTAAATGCAACCTGTTTAAGGTGACAAAAGAGGGTGAACCGGTTGAGGAAGGGATCAGGGTTGAAGACAGCTCCATGTCGCTCGATATGATGAAGGATGCGGGACAGCAAAATCTGTTCAAGGGCGCAAGGAAGGGAGATGAAATTGTTTTCGATGTTAAGAAGGCCTATCCAAACGATACAGAGTTAGCATCATTGCTCAGAATCCGAAAAGATGAAGTGCCTTTGATCGACGGCAATTTCAAATGTGTAATAAACGATATCCAAAGGTTTGAAAAGGCTGGGATCAACCAGGAACTTTTCAACAAGATATATGGCGAAGGTCAGGTAAAATCGGAGGCTGAATTCATGGAAAAGCTGAAGGAGGAGATGGCCAGGCAGTATGAGCATGAGAGTAAATACAGGTTCGGGATTGATGTACGGGAGATGCTTATTAAGAAGGTAAAGCTTGATCTACCTGTTGAATTTCTGAAGAGGTGGCTGGTAGAAACCAATGAGAAACTTACGATCGATCAGGTAGAAAGTGATTTTTCAGAATATGAGGATGATTTTCGCTGGCAACTGATTAAAGACCATCTCTATAAGACACATGACATCAACGTGGGAGAACAGGATGTCAGGGAAGGGGCGAGGGAATTTGCGCGGGCTCAGTACCAGCAATACGGAATCATGGACATACCTGATGAATACCTTGACAGCTTTGCCGATGAGTTACTAACAAAGAAAGAGGAGGTAAGAAAGATCAAAGAACGTAAACTTGAAGAAAAATTGATTAATTTTATCAAAAATACAGCCAGGATCGAGGAAAAGGATATCTCTGTGGAAAAATTTAAAAGATTGTTTGATAACAAATAAAACAAATGACCATGAATCAGAATGAGGATTTTAATAAGTACGCCACGAAACACAGGGGCATAAGCAGCATATCGCTCCATCGTTTCACATCGGCCTATAACAGTTATATTTCACCTACCATCATTGAGGAGCGCCAGCTGAACGTTGCCTCGATGGATGTTTTTTCGCGCTTAATGATGGACCGGATCATTTTTCTGGGTACGCCCATTGACGATTACGTTGCCAATATTATTCAGGCGCAGCTGCTTTATCTTGATTCGGCTGATCCTGCGAAAGATGTACAGATCTATTTCAATTCACCGGGGGGAGCTGTCCATGCAGGACTCGGAATATACGATACGATGCAGTATACTTCCTGCGATGTTGCAACAATCTGCACCGGAATGGCCGCATCCATGGCTGCGGTATTACTGGCTGCCGGAACACCAGGCAAGCGTTCAGCCCTTAAGCATTCCAGGATTATGATTCACCAGCCCATGGGGGGGGCCCAGGGACAGGCTTCCGACATTGAAATTACTGCTCGAGAAATTCTTAAACTGAAAAACGAACTCTATACAATTATTGCCGATCATTCCGGAAATAGCGTAAAAAAAGTAGAGAAAGACAGTGACAGAGATTACTGGATGACTTCAAAAGAGGCGCTGGACTACGGAATGGTTGATGAGGTATTGGAAAGAACGAACAATAAAAAATAGAATTATGGACCGCTGCTCCTTCTGTGGAAGAGAAAAGAAAGACACAAACCTGCTGATTGCCGGGATATCGGGACATATCTGTGACCGGTGTATTGAGCAGGCACATTCGATCGTTGAGGAGGAACTGGGATCTACCGGGGTCTTTGAGCTTGGCGATGTGAAGCTATTGAAACCCAGGGAGATCAAAGGTTTTCTCGACCTTTATGTAATTGGTCAGGATGAGGCCAAGAAATATATTTCAGTGGCTGTTTATAACCATTACAAGCGGCTGATGCAGGGAGATACAAAGGATGATGTGGAAATTGAAAAGTCTAATATCATCCTGGTTGGGGAGACCGGAACTGGAAAAACACTTCTGGCAAGAACGATCGCAAGGATGCTGCATGTTCCTTTTACGATTGTTGATGCAACAGTTCTTACAGAGGCAGGTTATGTGGGTGAGGATATTGAAAGCGTGCTTACACGACTTTTACAGGCGGCCGATTATAATGTAGAAGCGGCTGAGAAAGGGATCGTGTTCATTGATGAGATCGATAAGATCGCACGTAAAGGAGATAACCCATCGATTACCAGGGATGTATCGGGGGAAGGTGTGCAGCAGGGGTTGCTTAAATTGCTGGAGGGATCTGTGGTAAATGTACCCCCCCAGGGTGGAAGGAAGCACCCCGACCAGAAGATGATCCCGGTAAATACAAAAAACATCCTGTTTATCTGCGGTGGCGCTTTCGATGGTATCGAAAGGAAGATTGCCAACCGGTTGAACACGCAGGTGGTGGGGTACAGGGCTGCGAAAGAGACTGACAGGATCGATAAAAGGAACCTGTTACAGTATATTGCTCCACAGGATCTGAAAGCATTCGGACTGATACCTGAGATTATCGGCCGGCTTCCGGTGCTTACCTACCTGGAGCCCCTTAACAAGGAGGCGCTCAGACTCATCCTCACTGAGCCTAAGAATGCTATTACAAAGCAGTACGAGAAGCTTTTTGAGATGGACGGGGTAAAGCTTACATGGGATAATAGGGTACTTGAGTATATAGTAGATAAGGCCATTGAATTCAAACTTG
The DNA here is from genome assembly GCA_964539395.1 of uncultured Bacteroidaceae bacterium. Taxonomy (GTDB): domain Bacteria; phylum Bacteroidota; class Bacteroidia; order Bacteroidales; genus M55B112. The sequence continues at coordinate 10,850 of CAZIIU010000040.1, read as the reverse complement.
GTGCACGCGGACTCAGATCGATCTGCGAAGCCATTATGATCGATGTGATGTTCGAAATGAATTTCAATGAGGAGAAGGAAGTCCGGATCGGGATTAAATATGCAAAGGAAAAGCTTGAGAAATTGAACCTGAAGAGATTGCGGGCCGCATAATTAAATAACCGCCACCAGTTTGGTTTCTCCGGTTCCCTACCCCCTGGTTCATATTAAGTTGAGCATATTAATACGAAGTTATCTGCCGGTACCTGTTTAATGGAGTAGAAATTTGAAAAAAGTCTGGGTTATTTTCAGTGTCTCCCTGGCGATGGTATTCTGGGGAATTACTTTTGTGATTTTTAAATATGCCAACGAATCGTTTGATCCCATCGCGATTATTTTTGCCCGCTTGTTAATCTCCATTGTTTTTCTTTTTTCATTCGCTTATCTTACAGGTCGGATGATGCGTTTCCGCAAAGGTGATTTCAAGTGGTTCCTGTTGATGGCGATGTTTGAGCCATTCATCTATTTTCTTGGAGAGTCGTTCGGACTCTCAATGGTTTCCCCGACGGTGGCTTTTATTATCGTTTCGACCATCCCCCTGTTTGTTCCACTGGCCGCATTTTTTCTTTTAAAAGAGCGGTTATCACTCACCAATATCATAGGGTTGTTGGTCTCTTTTGCAGGGGTCATCATGGTTATTATGGCCAGTGAAGGCCGTCTGGCAGGAAACATCAAAGGAATCCTGCTGATGTTTGTGGCGGTTTTTGGGGCCGTGGGGTACACGATCATTGCCAAGCGGTTGCTGGAACACTACAACGGCATTTTTATTACTGCCTGGCAAAGCACCTTGGGGCTGCTCTTTATTACACCGTTTTTTCTTACACTTGAGTTGCCGCATCTCGATTTTTCGACAGTTCTTACACACAGCATTTGGGCAATGCTTTACCTGGGTGTATTTGGATCGGGGGTCTGTTTTATTCTATTCGCGGTCGGGATTCGCGAGCTGGGGGCTTCTAAAGCAAACGTATATGCCAATCTTGTTCCTGTGGTAGCTGCTATTGTTTCATTCTTTGTACTGAAAGAAGCTATGCCGTTCATGAAGGTGATCGGTATTGTTGTGGTTCTGACCGGACTGATGCTTTCGCAGCGATCCCCGGTACATCAGCGCACTAACGCGAAAAGATGGAGAAAATGGATCTGGATGCCACGTGTCTGATGCTGATAAGAGTTTATGAACAGTTGTTCGATTGTCATACAGGGCGAAGGAAAGGGCCATTTTTCACAGGCTATTACCTTCATGGAAATTATGGAGAAGAGGGGTGTTGAGGTGAAGCGGGTTTACATCGGGCGGAGCCTTTTCAAACCCCTCAGCGAGTATTTTAAGCTGCCTCCGACAGTTTCTGCAGCATCCTTTCTTGGACCCTGGTTTCTTCGCACGCCCGACCGCAGGGGAATACAGATCATGGCTTCGCTGGTTATCAACCTGCTGCTGTCACCTTTGTACATTTTTGAATCCTGCCGTATCGGGATTATGATGAGACAGGACGGCAGTGACACCATGGTAAATTTTTACGATCCGGTTGGAGCTGTTGCCGGCCGTTGGTGGAAAAGAGGAGCTAAACGTGTCGTTATTTCTCACCACTTTTACCTTTCTCATCCGGCGTTTATTCATCCACACGGACTGGAGCGATCCTATTTCTGGCTACAGCTGATGAACAGGATCATGATGCGGTCGGCTCACCAGGTGATTGCTTTGTCGTTCAGAAAGGAGAAACCGGCTGGCAGGATCTCTGTGACACCGCCTCTAATCGATATGCGGGTGAAGCGAGGTGAACATAAAGGCATTGGGAAAGATCTCTGCTATTTCCTGAGTCCGGGTTTCGTGGAGGATGCTTTGAATTACTACCGGAATCATCCCAGCATTAAGGCAGATATATTTACAAATGAACTCCCGTTAACAGGGATTCCCGCCAATGTTGAGTTACATCTCCCTTCCCGCAAAGCGTTTCTCGCGGCAATACTGCATTGCAACAGAATGATCTGTACAGCTGGTTTCGACACTGTTGCGGAAGCCTTTTTTCTCGGTATACCGGTGTTTGTCATACCCACCGAAAACCACTATGAGCAGTATTGCAATGCAATTGATGCTGCACGAACAGGCATGGCATTTCAACTGGAGGAGTTGACCGCTCTCGATGAGGTGGAGTTCATTCCTTCAGGAAATCGCAAATACAGGGAATGGGCCGATTCTGTAGAAAACAGCCTGATGGATATCTTTACCAGGTAAACGATTCATACCGCGTTCTCCCGTTTAGCAAATAAAGAATAATTTATATACCAGTGCACTATTTTACTATCTTAGGCGTTAGAATATTTAGTGTTTATTGACTGCGGGCCAATACGGTCAAAAGCTTGTTATCTCGATTTCATGAAAAAGTACCCGTTGATATGCCTGTTTCTGTTTTACGCAGTATCCACTGAAGCACAGCGTGGAGGGGAGAATGTCTATAGCTTTCTTCAGCTCACCAATGCGGCGCGTGTCTCTGCACTGGGGGGTGAGAATGTCTCCCTGAACGACAACGACATCAACCTGGTTTTTCACAATCCTGCTTTGTTGAATGACCGGATGAACAGTCATATGAATCTCAACTATGTGAACTATTTCGCCGGCGTGAATTACGGGTATGCCTCCTATGCCTTTGAACGGAAGGGGATCGGCACGCTCGCCGGCGGTATTCATTATGTCGATTATGGAAGATTTGATCGCAACGATCAATTTGGCGTTCAGCATGGCACTTTTCGCGCCGCTGAATATGCCTTCAACCTGATCTGTTCCAGGACGCTCATCGATTCAGTCCTTGCGGTTGGAGTAAATGTAAAGCCTCTGTTTTCAATCTATGAACAGTACATATCGGTAGGATTGGTATCTGATGTTGGCATGATATATACTAATCATAGCTCCAATACATCTGTCGGATTAGCGGTGAAAAACCTGGGATTACAGATTATCTCATTCAGCGGGACAAGGGAAAGAGTGCCTTTTGAGATCCAGGTTGGGTTGAGCCAGGGACTTGAGCATGCACCATTCCGGTTTCACATGCAATTGCAGCATCTTGAAAGGTGGGACCTGACATATAGCAAGCAGGAGGATAACAGCATTCTCTTCGGAGGAGAGCCCGAAACAGACAACAGGTTCGACCGTTTTGCAGACCAGCTGATGCGGCATGTCGTTGTTGGAGCTGAACTTCTGCTGGGGGAGAATTTTCATTTCGACCTGGGGTACAATTACAAGCGCCGTCAGGAGTTGAAGATGAACAGTCGACCCGGAATGGTCGGGTTTTCCTGGGGTTTCGGATTCAGGGTATCGAAATACCATATAGCATATGGCCGATCTGCCTTTCACCTCGCCGGAGGAACGAACCATTTCTCTATAACCACAGACCTTTCAACCTTTTACAAGGCTCAATAGAAACAAATTATATATTGCTGCTGCTACCTATTAAAACGATATTTGCTTAAGTGTTGATACAGGGGGCTACCGGTTTTTTATTCCACCCAGATGGATCAGTGCGCCAGGCCTGGCGAACCCCGGGATTATTGCAGGACAGCTTCTTCCGGAACTTTTTGAAAGATATTTAAAACCCTATCTTTGTAGTTCATTAACCAGAATCATAATGGGAATCAACAATGGAGCGTTGATCATAGCTATCGACGGACATTCTTCAACCGGGAAAAGTACTTTCGCCAGGCTTCTGGCTAAGAGGCTCAATTACATCTATGTGGATTCAGGGGCTATGTACCGGGCCGTAACATTATACTGCATGGAAAATGGTATGTTTTACGGGGATAAGAATCCTCCAAAGGTGCTGGTCGTAGCAGCGTTGCCCTGTGTTTTTATTACTTTCAGGAGAAACCCTGAAACCGGAATCAACGAAACATGTCTGAACGACAGGGTGGTGGAGAATGAGATCCGCACTATGGAGGTCTCAGATCACGTCAGCTATATCAGTACGATTCCTGAGGTAAGAGAAAAACTGGTAGCACTGCAACGGGAGATTGGCAGCGAAGGCGGGGTCGTGATGGATGGTCGTGATATTGGTACGGTGGTCTATCCGCAGGCCGACATAAAGATATTCATGACTGCGAGTGTGGAGGTAAGGGCTGAAAGAAGGAGGAAGGAACTGGAGGAGAAGGGTATCGAGCAGGATTTTGAAAAGGTGAAAAACAATATTTCCGAGCGCGACAGGATTGATTCGGGCCGTGAGACAAGTCCCCTGACACAAGCTGATGATGCAGTTTTTCTTGATAATAGTAATATGACCATTCCGGAACAGATGGACTGGTTTTTTAATACCTTTGACAATGTTTTCCGCCATAACGAGGTTCAATGAAAACTTATAATCCCGGTAATTGCTAGCTGTTAGCAGCTGAAGCGACCGGAACATATATCTTTGGCAGTATACGTAAACCGGGGAGCAATTGCCGGAAGGAGTATGCAGGTTGTAATGCATATTTAATATGGGTTTAAAGTTTGAGGGTAAATCATAAATGGATAAGTTGATCGAAAAGAGAACTCCGGGCAATGGAGAAAAGCTCATAGAAATTGATCCCTCTGCCGGTTTCTGTTTTGGTGTTGAAAAAGCGATTTCAAAAGCAGAGGAGATGCTGAAGCGTGGCAGTGTTGTTTACGCAGTGGGTGAGATGGTGCACAACGAGGAGGAGACGGACCGGCTGAGCAGAATTGGATTGAAGACCATTTCAGCCGATGATTTCGCGGATATATCCCCTGCCCGGGTGATCCTGCGCGCTCATGGTGAACCACCTTCAACCTATGAAAAGGCGAAGAAGCACAGTATTGAAATAATCGATACAACTTGTCCGATTGTTATCAATCTTCAGAAAAGGATCGGGAAACGGTACCATGAGCTTGATCGTGAGCGGGAACAGATTGTCATCTTCGGAAAGGAGGGTCATCCCGAAACGGTTGGATTGATGGGACAGACCAATGGTGAGGCAATCCTGGTTACCGATCCGGAAGAGACGGCACACATCAATCCGGAGAAAAAAATATTTCTCTATTCGCAGACTACCATGGATCCTGATCAGTTCAGAAGGCTGGAGGAGCGGATCGGAGGGGTTAATACAGTTGGCGAACGAACCGGGCTGGTGGCCAACTGTTCCATCTGCAACCAGATGAAGCGGCGTAAGCCGGACTTAATGAGGTTCGCCAAAAAGCATGACCTGATGGTATTTGTGAGCGGGAGTTCATCCTCCAATGGCAGGATGCTTTTTGGATACTGCAAAAAGCAAAACAGAAACAGCCACTGGATACACCGGGTGGAAGATATTGACCCGGCATGGGTACAGACTGCCGGAAGTATTGGTATCAGTGGAGCAACTTCCACCCCTTTATGGCAACTCGAACAGGTAAGGGACCGTCTTAAATCATTCATATTAGATTAACAGCTTTTTTACCGGGCTACCGATTTATTCGTTAATTTTGTGTCCGTATTAGCAATCAATAAAGGAGAAAATGGCAAAAATTAAAAGAATTGGTGTTCTAACTTCCGGGGGTGATGCACCGGGTATGAATGCTGCAATCAGGGGTGTTACCCGGACAGCGATCTATAACAATATTGAAGTAGTTGGCATTCGTCATGGTTACCAGGGTATGATCTTTAAGCATTTTGTAGCACTAAAGGCCCACAGTGTAAGCGATATCCTGGCCAGGGGCGGTACGATTCTTAAAACTGCCCGTTGTCAGGAGTTCATGACAGTGGAAGGGAGAAAACAGGCCTACGATAACCTGAAGTCGGAAGGGATCGATGCAGTGGTGGTGATCGGTGGTGATGGATCGCTGACTGGTGCGAGGGTGTTTTGTGACGAATATTTCGATATTCCTTTTGTTGGAATACCAGGTACGATTGACAATGACATCTACGGAACAGATTACACCATCGGATACGATACGGCGCAGAATACGGTTGTTGAAGCGGTGGATAAGATCCGCGATACAGCAAGCAGTCATAACAGGCTCTTCTTCATTGAGGTGATGGGACGGGATGCAGGTTTTATCGCATTGAAAACCGGGATTGCCTGTGGCGCTGAGGCCATTTTGATTCCCGAAGTGGATGGACAGGTTGAGGGACTCAAGGACTACCTGGAGAAAGGGTTTAAACGAAAAAAATCGAGCAATATAATTATCGTTGCCGAGGGCGAAAAATCGGGGGGTGCTTTTGCGATTGCAGAGAAGGTGAAGGAGGAGTTCCAGGAGTACAGCGTAAGAGTATCGATTCTGGGGCATATCCAGCGTGGTGGAACGCCATCGGCCTACGACCGGGTTTCTGCCAGCACACTCGGGTATGAAGCTGTGCAGGCACTGCTCGATGACCAGAAGAGTGTAATGGTGGGCTTCCATAACGGGGAGGTCGACCTGGTACCATTCAGGAAAGTGATCAAGCTAAAAAAGAAGGTGGATCCTCAGCAACTTGAGATGGCCGACGTATTGTCGATCTAGGTGAGCCATTGAGCATGCCCTATGCATTTAATTCATTGAAAGTGTCTGATAATTAATTTATAACAAATTTGATTACCGGGCTTTAATTAGCTTATTCCTGTGAAAAATGAGCCGATGTTTGCTGAAGTTATTCTTCCCCTTGCACTGAAAGGCACATTTACCTATTTGGTTCCTGATGCGGATCGGGAAAAGGCTCTTACAGGGATGCGGGTGATGGTTCAGTTCGGTCAGAAAAAGATTTATACTGGGATTATCAGGGAGATACATGGGCGTGTTCCTGAACATTTTACTCCAAAACCAATCTTATCCTTTCCGGATGAACAACCGTTGGTAACGGATATCCAGCTTCAGTTCTGGAACTGGGTCTCGGTATATTATATGTGTTCCCTCGGAGAAGTGATGCATGCAGCCTTGCCTGGCGGGCTGAAACTGACCAGCGAGACGGTGCTGAAGATAAACCACTCATTCCGGAAGCATGGCAGGCTTGATGAGCAGGAGATGCTGGTGATGGAGCTTATGGGTGACGGAGAGCGAATGAGCCTGGAGGAGATCAGGAAGAGCGAATTTGGCGCGGACGGGCTCAAAATTGTCAAGGGATTGATTGAGAAGGGTGCGCTGCTAACCGATCAGTCTCTGAAACAGGGATATAAGCCTAAAAAGATCACCTGTGTAGGGATTACTCCATCATTCGAAAATGAGCCGGCATACGCTGCACTGCTCGATAACCTGTCGCGCGCTCCTGCACAGGTAAAGGCACTGGAGGAATACGCGCGTTTATCCTGTTGTTTTGATGAAGTTACAGAAACGCGGGAGGTGGAGCGCCGGGAGCTAACGGATGCCGGTGTGGCAGGTCATGCGGTAAACGGACTGATTAAAAAGGGTATCTTCAGGTTATATGAGGTCACCATCTCCAGGATTCACGATACATTGGAGCAGGAGCAGGTGTTACCTGCACAAGTTCTTGCCGATTTCCAGCAGGAGGCCCTGATGAAGATCAGGAAGCAATTCGAACAGTTTCCGGCGGTACTGCTTCATGGGATCACATCAAGCGGAAAGACAGAGATTTATATTCACCTGATACAGGAACAGATCGACAAGGGCCGGCAGGTGCTTTACCTATTGCCCGAGATCGCACTTACCACACAGATCATCAGGCGGCTCAAGCGGGTGTTTGGCGACAGGATCGGGGTTTACCACAGCCGGTATTCCGACAGTGAGCGTGTGGAAGTGTACCGCAATCTTGCAGGACTGACAGAGCAGAAGCCTTACAATGTAATCCTGGGGGTACGTTCGGCCATTTTCCTTCCTTTCAGATACCCCGGACTTGTGATTGTGGATGAGGAGCATGAGAATACATATAAACAATTTGAACCGGCACCACATTATCATGCACGGGATGCTGCAACTGTGCTTGGACTGTTTACCGGTGCGAAAGTGCTTATGGGTTCTGCAACCCCTTCCTTTGAGACACTTTTTAATGCTGCATCGGGAAAGTACGGCCTGGTGGAGTTGGACAGGCGGTATGGCGATGTGTCACTTCCGAAGATCATTGTTGCAGATGTAGCCAGGGCAAGAAAGCGCAAGCAGATGAAGACGCACTTTACACCGGAGCTGATCGCGGGGATGCAGGAGGCGTTCAGTAATGGCAGGCAGATAATACTTTTTCAAAACCGCAGGGGATACTCCAATTATTTACACTGTACCGACTGCAGTTCCATCCTGAAATGCAGAAGTTGCGATGTGAGCCTTACCTATCATAAGTATAGTAATGAGATGATCTGTCATTACTGCGGATTCAGAATGGCTGTACCGCAACATTGTCCTGATTGCAGGAAGGATTCATTGTCAAAGCGAGGATTCGGGACGGAGAAAATCGAGGATGATATTGCAGAACTGTTTCCTGATAAACAGGTGGGAAGGCTTGATCTTGACAAATCAAAGAGCCGCAAGGCATTTGAGCGGTTGATTGCTGATTTTGAAACTGGAAGAACACAGGTATTGGTGGGAACACAGATGGTGACCAAGGGGCTGGATTTTGAAAATGTGAGCCTGGTGGGGATTATTGATGCAGATTCTATGCTGAATTTTCCGGATTTCAGAGCATTTGAGAGAAGCTACCAGTTGATGGTTCAGGTAAGTGGCCGGGCAGGAAGGCGAAAGAACAGGGGTAAAGTGATCATACAGACCATGGACCCGGAGCATCCTGTAATCCAAAAGGTACTCACTAACGATTTTACCGGCTTTTTTGAACAGCAGATGAGTGAACGTAAAATGTTTCGCTATCCGCCCTATGTGAGGCTTATAAGGATCACCCTGCGGCACGAGATTCCTTCTATCCTTGATGGAGGTGCTGTGTTTCTTGCCAATGAATTGCGGGAAATATTCGGCGGTCGGGTACTGGGGCCGCAGCAGCCGATGGTGGGGCGGACACATGGAAAATATATCAAGCAGATTCTTTTGAAAATTGAGAAAGAGGCCTCTGTGGAAAAGGCGAAACGACTGGTGGGAGAGTTATTGGACATATTTTCGGAAAACCCTGTATACCGGCAAATCAGGAGAAACATTGATGTGGATCCGCAGTGATCAGTATGATATAAACTATATCTTTGCCAGAATAACTATAAGATCGATTGAATGTTTGAAGGATTTGACTTTCCAGGTTTTTTTAACTGTATAGAGAATAAAAGGGTGCTGATCATTGGCGACGTTATGATCGACACCTATCTGTGGGGAAGGGTTGAACGGGTATCCCCGGAAGCACCAGTGCCCATTGTTTCTGATATTATCGAGGAGAGCCGGCTCGGTGGTGCTGCAAATGTGGCCCTGAATGTAAAGGCCCTCGGCGCAGTACCGATCCTCTGTTCAGTGATCGGGGGTGATGAGCGGGGATCGCTTTTCATTGACCTGATGGAGGAGCAAAACCTTTCAGATGTAGGGATCGCAGTAGACGATTACCGGATGACCACACAAAAAACCAGGGTTATCTCAGGATTCAAGCACTTGTTGAGGATCGATGAGGAGATTGAAAACACCCTGTCGAGACGTGTTCAGAACAGTTTCGTGGAGTTGGTACTGGGACTAATAGAAACAGGGGGTATTGATGTAATTATCTTCCAGGATTACGACAAGGGAGTGGTTACAAAAGCAATCATTGCCAGGGTTATCAACCTGGCGAACAAAATGAAAATCCCGGTGATGGCCGATCCAAAATTCAGGAATTTTTTAGAATACAGTAAAATAACGGTCTATAAGCCTAATCTTAAGGAGTTTCTGAGGGGAGTTAAATCCAATAGTACAAAAACGGATGTTACAAGGCTTGCTGAGGAGGGTGAACAGTTGAGGAGTAAGCAGCAAATTGATGCACTTTTGATAACACTCTCCGACTATGGAATACTGATTATCGAGGATGGCGGTTATGTGCATATTTCGGCCTTAAAGCGGGAAATAACTGATGTTTCCGGGGCAGGCGATACGGTTATAAGTGTTCTGGCGCTTTGTTACAGCTGCGGTATGGATTTTCGTCAGTCGGCTGCAGTTGCCAACCTGGCCGGCGGTCAGGTATGTGAAAAGCCTGGCGTAGTTCCTGTCGATCGAAAACAACTTGAGAAGGAGTGTGTGGAGTATTTGTTTTAAAGTAAACCCTGTGTAAACAGAAGTGCATGAGCCAGTAAAACGGTGAATAATGCAAGCTGCTATCCTGTTGGTCGGGGAGTTATCTCAGATCCTGGAAGTATCGCCAATATTCAGATCTATAAAATTTGCCCCCCATTCATGTCTGAAAGTTTTGATGGCTGAACTGCCGGTGCAATGGGAGGGGGCGATCTTTTCCACACCGAGTTGTTTCAGTTGCTCAGAGATTTTTTTAATGCTTGCAGCTCGTTTAAAGGCCAGGTGGAATCCACCCGCTACCATCAGTAGTCTTTTTTCCGGGAATTTCCTCTTTGCCGCCTCGGTGATGGTCACGATCCCCGGATGGGAGCATCCGGTAAGGAGTACCATTGAGTTGTCGTTGGTAATGAGCAGGGAATGTTCGTGCAGTTCCTTTTTCTTGTAAATGGTTTTCAGTGAGCCGGTGGACCAGATCCGGTCAGTGATTCTTACAGGATCAGAAACACCTTTCACATCAGCACCCGGAAACCTTTCAGCATAGGCTTCTGCGGTATTGGTTGTTACGTATAATTCAGGTTTATTCCTGATTTTGGGGATGATCTTCTCCAGTCCGCCAAAGTGGTCCCAGTGGTCGTGTGAAATCACGATTTTTTTCAAGTTTTCGGGATTCAGACCGAGATGGCTCATGTTCTGTTCCAGGATCTCCCCCTTACCACCAGTATCAAAGAGCAGGGGACCGTCCTGGT
>CAZIIU010000039.1:0-27534 GCA_964539395.1 uncultured Bacteroidaceae bacterium | reverse complement strand
CCTCCGGATTGTGTTCATTTTTTCCTTCGTGATATTGCCCCAGCCGGAAAAATCAGGCAGATCTCCCTGCACCGGCGTATCGGGACCGCTGTCCTTTTCTTCTCCCTTTCCGCCTTGTTTGTCCTTACCAGGTTTTTTATCCTCCTCCTGGTTCCTCTTTTTAGCCGACTTAATATCTTCTATGGTAATCCTGTTTCCGTGGCCACTGCCTTTAATATTTGCAAGGTTCAGTCCCGCCTCACGGGCAATCCGTCTTACAGCAGGTGATGCCGGGATATCTTCGCCACCGGATCCCTCCTCAGTATCCTTATCTTTTTCAGAATCCCTGTCTTCAGATTTCTCCTTTTCAGAATCCTCAACCTCCTCAGCATCCTTATCCTTTTCAGATTTCCTGTCTTCAGAATCCTCATCCTCCTCAGTATCCTTATCTTCTTCAGATTCCTCTTTTTCAGATTCCTTATCCTTTTCAGATTCCTCCTTTTCTTCAGTGGCTCCACCGGCACTCTCCTTTTCCCGGTCATCACCACCGCCGGTCTCCTTACTATCTTCTTCGTCACCATTTTCGCCATTTGCGACATCAATGATCATGATTACCTGGTTTACAGAAACTTCATCACCCTCTTTTACCGTGATCTCTGCAACCGTGCCATCATAGGGAGATGGAATATCTGTAGAGGCCTTATCTGTTTCTACTTCAACCACAGGTTGATCCTGTTTCACATTATCGCCTTCAGAAACCAGGATCCCGGCAATCAAACCCGAATCAACATTTTCTGCAATATCAGGTATTTTAATCTCTTTTCTCATTTATTTAAATTCTTAGTTTATCTGATTGATATATACTACTATAAATATCTTCTGAACACAGGTGATCTGTTACCGTACCGTAAAATGATCTTTGTCAGCATATTTCAGGATATGATTTATCCGGATCAATTTTCAACTCTTTCACAGCATTGTTAAGAACCTTTTTTGTAATTTTTTTCTGTGCATGAAGCTTCCTGAGTGCCGTGTAGGCGATATGTTCAGCATTTATTTCAAAATACGCACGAAGATCGGGCCGGTCCTCACTCAGTCCGAATCCATCGGTACCCAGGGCAGTAAATGATCCCGGAAACCATGAAGACACTGTCAGAGGAATGGCTTTCATATAATCGGAAGCTGCAATAAACAGACCCGGACCGGATCCCACTGATTCTTCGATAAATGATTTCTGCTGCTTCTTACCGGGGTTCAGGCGGTTGACCCTTTCCACGCTCCGGGCATTGTCATACAGCGCCTTATAGCTGGTAACGCTCCATACATCTGCGTACAGACCGTAGTTACTTTTCAGGATATCAGCGGCCTTCAACACTTCGTTCAGGATAGCGCCACTTCCCATAAGGTTCAGGTTGTGTTTGTTATTTCTTGGTGACCTGATTTTATACATTCCCCGGATAATTCCCTGGCGAACACTTTTTCTCCTTGGGATCGCCGGCATTTTGTATTTCTCATTCATTACGGTGATATAGTAGATCAGGTCCTTACCCTGTTGATACATTTGTTCCATTCCGTCGCGGATGATCACTGCCATCTCGTAGGCAAATGCCGGATCATAGGCACGAATACAAGGTTATCCAGGTCCTCCCGTGCTGCAAGGGTAAGAGCACCCATCGCTTCCGGCTCATCCATCTCTCCGTCGCCCACAAATGCATACACCTTCTGGTCATTGAGTTCAATTCTGCCCCTGTCCTGCAGGTATTTATTGAAGCGTGCCTGGTATATAGCCATGATGGGCGCCAATCCCATGGAGACAGTCGGAAACTGCCAGTAATGTTTCATCAGCCTGGGATGCGGGTATGAAGAGAGTCCCCCGCCTTCTGCCAGCTCCCGGCGAAAATTGTGCATTTCCTTGTCGGAAATTCTTCCCTCAAGGTATGAACGGGCGTAAATACCGGGAGATGCATGCCCCTGATAATAAACAATATCAGGAAGTTCTTCTCCATCGGGACCCCGAAAGAAGTGATTGAATCCAACTTCGTACAACGTGGCACTGGATGCATAAGTGGAAATATGTCCTCCAATACCATCTGTCCGCTTATTTGCCTGTACCACCATTGCCATGGCATTCCACCGTACGAGGCTTTTTATATTTCTTTCCAGCGTCCGGTTGCCGGGATAGTTCTCCTGTTTCGCTGCGGGAATACTGTTTATATATGGTGTTTCCCTGCAAAGTACCGGATCAATGCCGGAATCAACCGTTTTATCAAACTGTATCCTCAACAGCTCCCTGACCCGTTCTTCCCCTTCGTGCCTGATGATATAACTGATCGAGTCAAGCCACTCCTGGTTTTCCTTTTCCCAAACTTTTCTTTTCTCTTCCCGGTTCATACTGTAAATAATAATTGGTTCCTTTTTAAACTAAAACTGTAAAGAGAGATTCCTCCCACATCAACACCTGGTATATCCCGTCAAATGCCGGCTATCCGGTTTTTCAGCTATCACCCTTTTCCATCGGATAGCCTGCCTCTTTCCATTCCTTTTTTCCACCTTCAAAATCATAGATATTGGTAAATCCTGCATCAGTTAACTTCCGGGCGGCTGTCGGACTGGCTGTGCATTCGAAATCAGAACAATAGACAACGATCATATCATCCTTGTCAAATTTCTGCTTAGCTTCAGTAACTATCTCTTTCGTGGGTATATTTACAGCGCCTTTTATATGTTCTTCTTTATATTTCTCCGGTTTCAGCACCTCTACAAGTACGACTCCTCCGGCTTCCATTTTCTCTTTCAATTCCTCTTTTGTGATTGTTTTCATGTCTATAGTTTTTAAATTATATATTGTTGATATTACAATGCTACCTGGCTTCAATTACTCCGGAAAAATCAGGATAATTCCTCCTCAATAATTCTATCAGTATATATTTCCAGGTCTGACAGATGACCCTTCACCATCTTCATCATCGGCGGCGGACCGCAGAGATAGACCTTTGAATTACCGCTGCCCAGATGGTCAACGATCAGCTCCCTGGAGATCAGTCCGCTCCTGTATCCCTCCAAATTTTCATCCGAAAGGATATTGATCATTTTCTCTCCAAGCATATCATTTAATTCATCGTGGAGAATAATATCCGCACTGGTTTTGTTACCGAATATCAGCCGGTTACCCATCAACTGGTTCTTCTCCCTCAGCATCCTGAAAATGGATATGAACGGAGTAATCCCTGCACCCCCGGCAATAAACAGTCCTTCACCGCTGTACCTGATGGCTCCGAATACCTCATCAAGCAGAATTGTATCCCCGGGATTCAGCATATGGAGCTCATGTGTCACTCCTTCATGATCCGGGTACTCCTTAATAATGAACTCGAGAAACGCTTCATCAGGGAGATTAGTGAAAGTAAAGGGCCTTCCTTCGTCCTGCCATTCTTCACGATCCAAAAAAATCTCAGTCGCCTGTCCGGGTTCGAAATTGTACCCTTCAGGCTTTTCAGTTCTGAAACACTTTACATCATGTGTTATCGGAAATATGTCTAAAACTTCTACTTTTTGCTTTTCCATCATTATTTATTTTAGGATATGTAATCTGCGCACATTTATTTATTATCCTGAATGCTATTATTACGGAGCCGGCACAGCCATTGGACAGTAATATGCTTTGTTGCTCTGATTATTCCCGTTTATTCCTGTTTGCTCTCGTTTATTCCTGTTTATTCCTGTTTATTCCAACGGTTTTAATACCGTGAATGCCTCCGGTCCGATGGTCCGGAACATAAAGGATTCTGTAAAATACAGTTTCACCTTATCACTGTCATGCCCGTCATAACCGATGGAGATATCCTGACCAATGGAGAGCTCAAAATCTCCGCCGCGTTTACTTAACAAAAAAATATCCTTGTTTTCATGGTGAATAGTCACCTCGCCACCGATAATATCCTTCAATTGCTTCATTACAGGGTATGTGCCTGACTGGCTTGCAAGCTTCGACCAGACATCTGCCGGAAGCAACAAAGTATAAGGTCCTTCAACAGCCCTTCGTCTCAGTTTCACTACCTGTCCGGCAATGGTCCCGACAAACTTTTCCGCGTTCAGATCTATACTTTCTATCTTTCCTTCCATTGAATTGATAAGTCCGGGTGCATTAATCGCTTTGAATCCATAATAAAACACACGATCCTCGAAGGCAGCAACATCTTTCGCTGCATCCTCCAGGTTGTCGAGATCAATATCCTCAGCGTTCCTGCTGGCATTGTCCATCTCCCAGAGATCGAGTGTAAAGGGTTTCCTGACCTCAAGCAGCGGTATCACTTCCCGTATGCCGTAGTTGATACCTGTTTTGGATTGATTTGACGGAATAGTGAGTCTACCCGTGGATATAGCGCCATATGCCAATCCGTTAGGTCCGTCGATGTCTGCTATCTTTCTGCCTGTAAGGTACTCTTTGGTAATTCGTTCTGCCTGCCCGGTAATCTCATCCCAGGCTTTATCGGTAAGGGGTGCAAGTGCTTTCTTTAAAATATTCATAATAATCTGTGTTTGAATGTTTGAAGTTTAAAACCATTTGGACTTAAAATCATCCGTTGCAGCAACCTGTATCATCCGTTGCAACAACCTGTATCATCTGCTGCAGCAACCTGTATCATCTGCTGCAGCAACCTGTTCTAACCCTCCCCTATCTTAGTAATGTCCTTCTCAGTAAAAAGATAGGTCTTCATAATCTTATCCCATCCGTCCATATTCCGACGCAACCATTCGAAAGCCATGCAGGCATGCTCGATCTCTTCATCCCGGTTGTGTTCCAGTATCTTCCTTAGCTGCTTATCGGAACAGGCATCCATGCGTTGCTGATACCAGTCGATAGCTTCAATTTCTTCCTTAAGTGAAACCAGCGCCCGTGCAAAGTCTCTTGTTTCTGATGTTAATTCATTTGATGGTTCGTGATAATTTGACATAATGTTTATTGTTTTTTCCTTTTTATGTGGGAATACTGTGCCAAATAAAACGCCTTCACCCGCAACACCAATTTCAGCATACAATCCAAAGAATGCTGAGAGGTTTGCGGTTGTTCAACAAAACAGTCCCATGCCATGGATCAAAACAGTTTCATGCAGTAACCCGGCCTGTACAGAAATTAAAATAAACTTGCTTTTGGCTGTGGTATATTGTCACTAATTGTGTGACTATTTTCCACACTTTAACGGACCGGTCACACTGCTTTACCCGCCTGAAAGCAGGTCGGCAGATGCTGGCACATGAAGTATACCGGCATACCCTTTCAATGCATCACGGGTGCACAAAACAGAGCATGATAAAGCCTCCGGTGGCTTAGATTTTGTTGATTTTGTCACCGGGAAAGCCCTGTTGCCAGTGAATCGGCATTTACAAAAAAACAGACATGTATGAAGCATCAATTTCATTCGAAACCTGTAAGTGACATTTTTCAAACCTTTCATTCATCCGAAAACGGGCTTGATCAACAGCAGGTGAATAAAAGCCTGAAAAAATACGGTTTCAACGAACTTCGAATCAGTGAAAAAAAGAGTGTGTGGGAATTGCTGCTTTCCCAGTTGAATAACATGGTAATATACCTGCTGGCAGCAGCATGCCTGATTTCAATAATCTTCGGTGATTACCCGGAGGCGATTGCTATTTTTATTGTTATTATCCTCAATACGATCATTGGATTCATCATGGAATACAGGGCACAAACCTCTTTAGAGGCTCTTGACAGGATGGATCCGTTGCATGCCAGGGTAAAAAGAGAGGGTAAATTGATCCGTGTTAAAGCCAGGGAGTTAGTACCCGGGGATGTCATTCAACTGGAAGCGGGTGATATTGTTCCGGCTGATGCAAGAATCATCTCATCCAAAGAGCTGAATGTCGATGAGTCGATGCTGACCGGTGAATCCCTTCCGGCAGATAAAAAACCGGGCGACCTGTCAGAAAACACCCAGATAGCCGACCAGGAAAACATGTTGTTTAGTGGTACCGCCGTGACTACCGGAAAGGCAGATGCAATAGTTGTAGCTACTGGAATGAAATCAGAACTGGGTAAGATCTCCGGGATGGTAAAGGAGGCCACGAAGGATGAGATCCCTTTGAACAGAAAACTGGAAAGCTTCTCAAAGAAGCTGATCTGGCTGATACTGGGATTGTCGGCAGTATTTATCGTGGCAGGATTGATCGCAGGCAAGGAACTATATCTTTTATTGCAGACTGCCATCGCCTGGACCGTGGCAGCAATTCCCGAAGGACTGGCGATCGTTGCCAGTCTCGCCCTGGCCAGGGGAATGTTCAGATTATCGAAACAGAATGTGATTATCCGGAAGCTTGCAGCCATTGAAACACTCGGTTCTACCACCATAATCCTCACCGATAAAACAGGCACACTCACAAAAAATAAACTATAGGTAGTAATGCTGGACACCGCTTCGGGTAGTTTTAGTCCGGAAGGGGGTTCAGAAGGAAAAGTACCGCAAAAAAGGCTGAACGACAAGAGTGAAAGCTTCCAAAATGCATTCAGGGTATTTACGCTTTGCAATGACGTTACAGAAAATAATGATGAATTTCAGGGAGATCCCCTGGAAGTAGCATTGCTGGAATTCAGCCGCACCTATAACGAGCAACAATTCGAAAATCTCCGGAAGCAAAAGAAGGTAAATGAAGACCCATTCGATTCCGACAGCATGCTTATGGGAACTATTCATGAAACGGATGATTCACTGTTCATTGCAGCTAAGGGAGCAACCTCCGCCATTCTGGACCGTTGTACGCATTACATGAAAAATGGCGGTACAGCCAGGCTGGACAAAAAAACACTGGAGAAATGGAGCAAAGCAGATAAATCTTACTCAGCCGATGGATTAAAGGTAATCGGATTGGCCTTCCGTGAAGAACCAAAAAAGAGAAAAAAAGAGCATGCAGAACAGGATGAATTCCTTGAAGATCTTGTTTTTATCGGTATCGTTGGTTTTCTCGACCCGGTTAGAAAGGATGTCAAAGATCCCATACGGACCTGCCGCAAATCCGGGATCAATGTTGTAATGGTAACGGGCGATCATCCCGAAACAGCACTGAATATTGCCAGAGAGATTAACCTCACCGGTTCACCGATCGAGGAGACGGGGAAAGTCGTCCATGGCAGGGACCTGGAGAAAACAGAAGACTTTAACGGCATTGTTGTATTTGCGCGGGTCGATCCCGCGCAGAAACTCGATATCATTACTCAATACAAGGCGCAGGGTGAGATCGTTGCCATGACCGGCGATGGCGTGAATGATGCACCGGCATTAAAAAAAGCAGATATAGGGATTGCCATGGGCAAGCGGGGAACCCAGGTGGCCAGGGATGTCTCCGACATGGTCCTGCTTGATGATGCATTTCCCTCGATCATCAATGCCATTGAACAGGGACGTATTATATTCGATAATATCAGGAAGTTTATCACCTACCAGCTCTCCTATCACCTGGCAGAGATTCTGATCATAGCGGGTATCAGCTTTTCGCTTTTTAAACTGCCTCTGCTTCCGCTTCAGATACTGTTGCTGAATATCCTTTCTGATGTCTTTCCTGCACTTTCACTGGGTATTGGCAAAGGCAGCGGAAATGTAATGGACCGGCCACCCCGGGATCCTAAGGAACCGGTTGTGACGAAAAAGGACTGGATCACCACGGTCATATACGGAGTAATAATCAGCATATTTGTGACAGGTGCATATATATTTGCGGTAAAAGGCCTGAAAATGTCTGATGGAGTAAGCAACAACATCGCATTTTTCAGCCTTGCAATTGCCCAACTGCTCCATGTGTTCGATATGCGTGAACCGGAAGAACGGATCTTTCGCAACCAGGTGACCCGCAATAAGTATATCTGGATGTCGCTCGCGCTTTGTTCGGTGATACTGTTATCCGCATATACCATTCCGGTAATCAGTAACGCGTTATCATTCGTTGATCTGTCGTGGACAGCCTGGGGGATAATCGCAGCCGCCGGTATCCTACCCATTATTACAATTCAGATCGTTAAAGAGCTGCAAAAAAGCCTGTGACATAATTCCCCATATTTTGTAAAAATTACACAACTTTCAATTCCGGCCATTTAAGATCCGGCACTCCTAACGCTCTGTTTATCCGGTGAGTACATATATATGCAAATCATATCACAATATCTGGCATACAATTTTCACTTTATTCATCCAATACAAACCAAAAAATTAAGAATTATGAAAATGATTAAGATTATTGAGGTAATTGGTTCATCTGAAAAGGGATTTACCGAAGCAACTGAGAATGCAGTAAAAGAGGCTGCAAAAACTGTAAAAAACATACAATCGATCTACATCAAAAACATGAATGCCAATGTTGAGAACAACAACATTGTATCATATGCAGTCAATGCCAAAATTTCATTCCTCATCGACAAGGAATCATAAAAATCCATTGCTTAATGAGGTATCAGGAGGTAGTAGTGTAAATAAATACTATTCCATGCTGCAAGGTTTTTATCATCAAAAACCTTAGATTTGCAACCGGGAAAATATCCGTGTGGAATAAAAGAAAGCAATGATTCGAGCAAGATTATTACCAATAATACTCCTGATACTACTATCTCTCTCCCTCCTGCTTCTTTACCAGGGCAACACATACACAGCTGAACACCCTGTTGTAAAGGAGCCTGCCATCGTAAAGGCGCTAAGCCGCACCGATACAATGATCATGCAATACGACTCATTGATCACCGGGCTGCTTGAACGTGAGCATACGGTTGGTGCTGCCCTGGTCATCACCCACCATGGAGAGATCATCTACCAGAAGTGCCATGGCCTCAAAGAGGCCGGAGGAGATGACCCGGTTGATGCAAACACAGTATTCAGACTTGCATCAGTCTCGAAACCGGTAACAGGAATTCTTGCCGGGATCCTGTCACACGAAGGCACGATCGGACTGGACGGCAAAGTATCCGATTTTATCCCGGGATTCACATTAAAAGATTCGGTTTCTTCAAGGGAACTTACTGTAAGGAACATACTTAGTCATACTTCCGGACTGGTGCCCCATGCCTACGACAACCTGGTGGAGGCAAAGATCCCCTTCCACGTGATACTCGACAGTCTCCGCCATGTGAATATCGCCGGTCCGCCGGGCATGTATTACGGCTATCAAAACGTGGTATTCAGCCTGTACGACACCATTGCCGCTATACAAACCGGCAAACGCTTCAATGAGCTGCTGCAGGAGAAGGTCTTTACCCCTTTTGGGATGAAACATGCCTCTGCCGGACTGGCGGCGTTCAAACAAAACACGAACAGGGCCATGCCTCACAGGCGAACCGGTACAGGTTTCCGGACAATGCCTCTGAACGACAGGTACTACAATACCAATCCCGCCGCCGGTATCAATGCCAGCATCAGCGATATGGGAAGGTTCCTGGCAACCCTCACCGGGAATGACCCGAACCTCCTCAACCCTGCCATTACCGATACTGTTCTCTCACCACAGATTATATCGCCACTAAGGTGGATATACTTGCGTAACTGGAACGGAGTTGAATCAAAACACTACGGCCTCGGATGGCGAATCATCGGCTACAAGGGCCGGCAGATTGCATATCATGGAGGATACCTGAGTGGTTACCGGGCCGAACTCGCACTCTGTCGTGAAGAGGGACTCGGGATCGCATTTCTTACCAACGCTCCGGGACGGGTCGGCTCGGAGATAGTACCGGCTCTTCTCGATATCTGGCTCAACCAGAACTTAACAACGCCTTTAATAACGGGTAATTAACTGAATGATAGATGCATGTTGCTTTATTCAATTTATTATTTCTTAACCCGGAGTAGACAGTCCAATAAGCTGGCACTATTATTGTGATTGCTTCTGCCATAAAATAACCCCTCAGCGGAGGGAACAGTTTTTTAAACGGTACAAAGACCCAATGACATTTAGCGTGCAAAAAAAATTCACGGAAAATTGTAACCCAGGCGTTAATTCTTCGTAAATAGGGATTAAATCTACACAATTGTTTAACAATTATTGAAGACAGTATTACACATAATCCAAGTATCTTTAACAAAAACAATTAACAATTAAATTTTTAATCATGAAAAAAAAATCTTTGCTTTTAATAGGTTCAGCTCTCGTGGTGGCATTTTCATCGTGTAAGAAAGACGATGAGAATCTCCCCTTTAACAAATTGAGCGTTGAAGAGAATAAAGCACTTGTTGAAACTTCTGCCATAGAAGCTGCACAAACATTTGATGCAATGAAGGACCACGATGTAATCGATGCCATGGTAAGCCTCGGCACCAACCTCGATGCCTCCGATCCGCTCTCTGCAAAACCCACCAAAAAATCGAAAGTTACCCAGACGGTGAATACAATTGCCGGTATCGAATCCGGTGAAGCAGGAATCCGCGATGTATTCGCGGTGTTGGCAGCACCTGTTGAATTCACTTCCGATGATCCCGAATCAATTCAGGATGTATGGGAAGAACTGGTAGGAACCTATACATGGAACTTCGTTGAAGAAAGCTGGGACTATGAAGCGAATGCCGATGCCATCGTCTTCCTCTTTCCTTCAACTACCGACGGAACGACCAACAACGCTACCCTCACCATTAAAGATTATGAAGGGGTTGTGATTGCATCTCCGATCGATGAGGAGTATGAAGGCGACCTCCCGGTTTCACTCAACCTGGATTTGAAGATCGACGGTTCGGTGGTTCTGACCTATACCTTTGCAGTTGAATACAACGACGATGGCATACCATCTTCGATCGCGAGTGACCTGACGATGTCACCGTATAAATTCTCAGTTGATGTGACCAACAATGATGAAGAGATCTCCGCAACCTACCAGTTTACCGACGATGGCGATATCGTACTGATGATGCAGGGGAGTATTGAAGGTGACTTCACCCAGGAGAATATTGATGAAAATACTTACATCGTTACAGATACGTGGGAATGGACAAACTACCAGTATAACCCGCAAACAGGGAACTACGAAGAGGTTATTGTTACTGAAACTGACGAATGGGAAGAGGTTGAGATCGGTGGGATCATACACACCGGCAGTATCAAACTGCAACTCTATAACATCTCTGTTGTTGGTAGTGGTAACGTAACAGCCATTGCCGACTCAATTGAAGCGATGTATCCCGACGATTACTGGGATGATCCTGATTTTGATGAGAAAACGATGACTGAACGTGAGGCTGATATGATGAACGAGCATCTGCAAATCTATGTAATCGATGAGGATTCGAGAAAGAAGATCGCCGATGTAGAGGCATACGTGGTGGAAGATATTGATGATTGGGGTACCGACTACTATATCGATTTCAGAATGGTGTTTGGCGATGGCTCATTGGTCGACCTGGAGACCTATTTCGAAGAGGGATTCGAGGATTTGGTTGACGAACTGAACGGTATCATTTCCGATCTCAACAACAAGTACGACTGGGACCTAGATCCGATAGAATACTAACAATAATTTCAATGTCGGAAGAGTAAGCGGCACGATGATAGGCTGCCGCCAGGATTCGATCCGAACAGAATTATTTAAAACTCATTCCCGGCAGGGTAAATCAGAGCCCCAGACGGAATACATAAAAGCTCCCCTGCAGCGATATCTGCAGGGGAGTTTTTTTTGTGGAACGACTACGATCGGGAGCCTTAACAGGAGCCGAACCGATAACAGGCATATGTTAACCAGGCGGGGGAAAAAAGAATAAAACGACAGGATATGAAACAAACCTGTCTATATATAATGGCTCTCCCATACTGGCAGCGGTAAATCACTTACGTGCTATCACAGTATCGTAACTTACCCCGTAACCGGCCCATACCCCCAACCCCTCGCCCATTACATTCGTCTCCAGGTTGTTCATCGAAGATGCAAACGGATTCGCAGCATTCATCACCTCTTCCTGGTAGCTGCTCCAGAAGTCGAATGATGCTTTATCCATTGTACAGAGCTTCACCACGATGGTATCTCCGATGCTGAAGTACTCGTTCCCTACGGAAGAGAGAATCGAAGCAGGCGGGCGGGTGACCGTGAAGATCAACTGCTGGCCACTGAAATACCGGTCGTTGATCGCCATCAGCACAGATGGAACAAAGCGGTCATCCACCCCCATCCGCCGGGTAAAAATGCGGTAATAATTTTTCTCCTCCGGAGGATCAGTAAAAAGAAGTTTCATTACCCCTGTTGAATCCTCCCCTTCCACTAGCTCGAAAAAGGATGTATCAATCGATACCTTAGGTGGTATAGTTGTTTCTGCCAATGCGTTCTTTCCTCCATACACGGCCTTTAACGTGTAGTGCTTTCCCGTTTCCCCGATAATCTCGTTTCCCTGGTAATAGAAAGGCGGAAAATAGCTCAGATCCTTTCTGAGGATAAGTATTTCGCTGTTATCCCCGTCACTGAGTGTTACCCTGGCGCCTGAAAGCACCAGGTCGCGTATGGAGGAGGAGTCGATGGAGGTGAAGTAGGGTGCGTTGGTGGTGAGAAACACCTTTGCATGCCTCCCCTCTTCAATCCACCCGTCGACCACAATAAGTGCGTCCGGCTCCCTGAGGCCTGACAGAAGATCGTCGTTGCATCCTCTCCCCGCCACAAACAGTGCCAGAATAAGAACGATATAAAACCTGTCTGTTTGCATAACTTAAAATTCAAACCGCCAGCTTACTGCCGGCACTACCGGAAAAAGTGAAACAAATACCGGCTCCACCTGGAGCCGGTACTTCTCCAGGTCGCCCGTGGTCTGGAAATAGAGATAAAAGGGGTTGGCCCGGTTATAAGCATTGTAAATAGAGATATCGACCACTGATACACTGCCTTCCCGGCTTCTCAGCTTGTAACTGGCCGACAGGTCGAGCCGGTGGTAAGCCGGCATCCTGTAGTTGTTCACCTCATCGTACTGGTTCAGCAGGTTCCCCTGCACCACATAACGTCCTACGGGCAATGTAAATGCATTGCCACTTACATAGATAAAGACCATCGATAAACTCCACCGCCCGGACAGCCTGTACACACCTGCCAGGGAGATATCGTGCCTCCTGTCGTGTCGGGCCGGATAAAGCATCCCGTTGTTGATCCTCTCAAATTTCCGCACCGCCCTGGATATCGTATACCCGGTCCACCCAGTGAGCCTTCCCTGCTTCTTCCGGAAAAAAAACTCCAGGCCTCCGGCAATGCCTTCCCCCGTTACTATGTTCTCCTCCAGGGTAAGGTTCAGGCTGCTGCTCAGTACTCCCCGTAAAAACTCCACCTGGTTGCGGGAATGCTTGTAGTAAGCCTCAGCCGATGCCTCATACCGGTCGCCCGCCCAGCTGCGGAAATACCCCACACTTACCTGGTCGCCCACCTGGGGAGGTGTGCTGCGGGAACTGGGCAGCCATATGTCGGTAGGAAGGGAAACAGTAGCCGAAGTAGCGAGGTGCACATACTGGGCCATGTGCATGTAGGAGGCCTTCAACGAGGCATTGCTGCTGAGGGTGTACCTGGCAGATATCCGTGGTTCGGGATGGTTGTAGAAAACGAGCCGCTCCCCTTTTGGATAGACCACCGAATCGCGCAGCAGCGAGGTTTCGTCATAGATATATTCAGTGTAGGGGCCGGTCTGACTAAAAAAAGAATAGCGTAATCCGAGCGAAACCGCCATCCGGTCGCCCAGGCTGATTTCATCCTCAACGAAAAGGCCTCCCTCCCGGGCGAATAACCTGTCATAGTTGAGAAAATTAAGGGCCAGATCGCCGGCTTCAACGTCGATATCATTGGGTACATACTTGTGATGTGTGATTTCGTATCCTGCGGAGAATTTGTGATTGTGGTGGTGGTAATCGATGCGCGACCGGAGGGTGTAGTCGTTCACTGACGATAAAAGGCCAAAGATGTACTCCGATTGTGATCCGGCAAGGTTGAAATGGTATCCGGTATGGGAAAGGGTCGTATTCATTACCAGCTTGTCAGAAAAGATGTGTGTCCACCGTCCGCTCACCACCAGGTTGCCCCAGTTCATGGCCGTCTCGGTCACCCGGGCGCTCCGGCTGATCGCGTACCTATCCTCTCCGATCAGCGCTGTAATGCTGAAAAAATCGCTCTTACCGGGCCTGAATGAGATGCCACCGTTGAAATCGTAAAACCGGTATGAGCATTCCCTCAGGAACGGAGTACTTTCCGTAAGCAACCGGTTGATCAGTGGCTTCACAAAGAGGTCGATCGTTGCACCTCGTGCCGAGACAAAAAAACTTCCCCGGTCGCCTGCAAACGATCTGTTCAGCGTGATCCGGGAAGCCACCATCCCGACCTGTCCCCTTACACGCAACGAGTCTGACCTGCCGCGGTTGGGACTGACCTGAATCACCGATGAGAGTCGTCCGCCGAATCGAGCCGGAATACCCGATTTGAGAAGGCTCACGCCGGATATAATATCGGGATTGAACACTGAGACGAAGCCGAGGAGGTGTCCGGGATTATAGACAGGCGCTCCATCGAACAGCACGAGGTTCTGGTCGACTCCCCCGCCCCGAACGAAAAAGCCGATCCCCCCTTCCCCGCCCGACTGCACACCAGGTGTTAGCTGAAGAAACCGCACCGGATCGGCCTCCCCAAGTAGCCGCGGCAGGGAATTGATCTCCAGCCGGGAGAGGAAAACATCTCCCATCCTGACCGATCCGGTGAAATCTTCCTCCTTAGAGGCAACCACCTTCACTTCATCGTAAGCAAACGGTTCAGGCACCAGAAAAATATCGAGCTTTGCCGCACCTTGCATGACAATCAGCGTGTCAACATCACGGTATCCGAGGTGGGATATCCTTACCTGGGAATCAGTCCGGTCGAGCGTGATCCTGTAATACCCGGTATCATCCGTTGTTACCCCCCGTCCGCTGTGCAGATCAATCACGGAAGCACCTTCGAGGGCATACCCTTCCCGGGCATTATATACATGGCCGGAAAGAACAAATTCCTGCCGGGCAGATAAAGACAGACCCTGCATGTGCAATATGAGGACGAACACCGAAATGTTCCGGGTGATATTTGTATAATTGATTTTCAAGGATTCGGGTCTATTGCCATGAATCGACCGCAAGATAAGGAATTGTAAAATAAAACGTGGAACCCTTCTGCACAACACTCTCTACCCAGATTCTGCCACCCAACATTTCAACATAGGCCTTCGATATGGAGAGTCCCAGTCCGGTGCCCTCTCTGCGCTTCCTGTTTTCCGCTTCTATCCGAATAAACCGGTTGAAAACTGAATCCAGCATTTCTTCAGGAATACCGATACCAGTATCGTGTATGGAAAACAGTAATTCGTCGGACTTGTCGTTGCTGACAACAGTGTATCCGAAGTTGATCTCTCCGCTATCGGTGAATTTAAGAGCATTCTTCACAAGATTGATCAGCACTGCCAGTACCTTCTCCTGGTCTGTTTTAATAAACGCCTGCTCCCGGGGCAGGCCATTGGAAATGTTTAATGTAACACCAGCCTGCTGTGCATCAATCTTCAATAAATCATACACATGTTGTACCTGATCATTAATATTGGTAACATCAATATTTAGCCTGGTTACCCCGGATTCAATCTTGGAAATATCGATGATATCATTGATAATATTCATAAGTCTTTCGCCGCTTTGCTCGATGATGCGGACAAATTCCTGTTGTTTCTGCTCTGTAAGCGATTTCCTTTTTAACAATCCGGCAAAACCAAGAATACTGCCCATCGGAGTACGGATTTCATGACTCATATTAGCCAGAAAAGCTGATTTCAGACGTTCACTCTCCTCTGCACGCTCCTTGGCAATCTCATGCAACCTCATCTCCTCTTTCAACTGTTCACTGATCTCTATCTCTGACTGGATTTTCTTTTGTAAAGCTTCGACTAAGGATGAAATAGCAACCACGAATGCCAGGTTGAGCAGGAGAAAATTCAGGCCTATCGTAAGAAGGGAAACAGAATCCAGACCAGGAAACAATGACCCGTCAACAATCCCATAATGCAAAAGAACTGTAAATAACACTATGACAATTGTATTCATGATCCATATAATAAAACCAGCTTTTCTGCTGAACAGCAAAGTTGCAAAGACAGAAGTGGCAAGGAGATAAAAAAGACCCGGACCGATCCATCCCATTGTATGCAGAAGTGCAAGTCCAAGAATAAAAAAGCTGATGATCAGGATCACTTTTCTCAGGTGCAGACGCATTTTTCGCTTAAAAAAAATAAACATCACAGCAAAGAAGACTATTGAATCCACGATGGCAAGCAGAACCAATTCATCCCTGATGCACATTAAGACGCTGGGGATATATATAAATGTGGAGAGTGTGACCAGGATATACATGATCTCAGTAAAGAAACCTGCCTGCCATTGTTTCAGGGGCGAAACCGGAACATCCTCCCCATCCTGGAAGGTTCTTCTGAAGTACCGGTTCATGATTTTGAGACAGGTGATCATGCTGTTTATTATCCGCATGGAAATTCGTTAAGTGTGCTTTAAACTACCCTAAATCGGTTAAATACCCTACAAGCCTAAATACCGACAAGGACCTGGTCGATTTCTTTCGTAATAGCATTGATATCGAAAGGCTTTTTGAAATATCCCCTAATCAAACCACTGTCAAGAGCTTCCTGAATCTCTTCCGTGATCTCAAAGCCTGTAAGGATATAGAATTCAATGGCAGGTCCGATTTCCTTTGCCCTCCTGATCATTTCGATCCCGTTCATGCGGGGCATCCTCATATCACTGATTACAACCTTTAAATTATTTTCCTGTTCAATGACCTTCAGGCCTTCAAAACCGTCCTCTGCGGTAGCAATAACGTACTTTTTCTCCAGTAATGCCTCGAACAGCATAAGGTTTAACTTCTCATCATCTACGTACAACACATTCGTATCAGTCATGCTTCATGTTTATTGCGGGTAATATAATTTTAACTGTCGTGCCCCGGTTTTGTTCGGAGCTGAAGGTAATTTGACCCTTGTGGACCCGGATGATATTCTGTACGATAGCCAGTCCCATTCCCGTACCCTCACCGGGGTCACGGGTAGTAAAGAATGGATCGGTAATCCTTGATATATTTTTCTCACTAATACCGCATCCTGTGTCGGAAATAATAATCTGAGCATTATCATCGCTTACTCCCACGAAGACGGAAATTGTCCCCTCACTGCTTATTGCCTGAACGGAATTCAGCAGAATGTTCAAAAATGCCTGGTGAAGCTGACCGGCATTACCCTGAACGATGGTTGGACCCTGGTAGTCTTTTTCAATCGTGATCCTGTCAATAAGCTGATGATGGACAATACTCAGGCAATTGTCCATAACAGTCTCAAGGTTACACTCCTCATTGAAGAATTCATCCTTTCTGCTCAGCTGGTTTAGTCCCGCAACAATGGTACTGACCCTGTCAACGCCGTTCCTGATACTTTCCAGGTACAGCTGTGTTTTGCTGTCTTCCTTACTTTTACTTTGCAGGCTTTGCTCCAGTCCGGTTAACCCTCCGAGAATAAAGTTCAAAGGATTGTTGATCTCGTGGGCCACACCCGATGTAAGGGTACCCAGCGAAGCCATCTTCTCAGACTGTATCAGCTGTAACTGTGCCGACTGCAGGTGATCCAATGCCTCTCTGAGCTCTCTGTTTTGCTTGTTGATGATCACATTTTTTTCCTGTAGTTCCTCATTGGCGAGTTTCAGCTCTTCGATCGCAACATCAATGTTTTTGGTTTTTTCTTTGACCAGCATTTCCAGGTTAACCTTGTGATTTTCCAGTTCCTGTTCCGTGTTTCGCAGTTTCCTCAAATGGCGCTTCAGGAAAAGAAAAAACAAAACAGCCGTAACAGTCACATAAAACAGTCCTTTAAATGTTTGCAACCTGGATAATTCAGAATCTACCTCCGCGACGAACAATTCAAGAATCTGATCGGAAAAAAAAATCCACAGTCCGCCAAGCGCAAGGTAAGCTAAAACGATCCTGTTTTCAAAGCTAAACCTTTTCATAGTTCAGGAGTTAAACCGATGTGAACACACATTTCCACTGCCTTGTACAATAAAAGTAGTAATTTTTATCGTAACAGCATCAGTTTAACTTAAAAACTATGATAATCTGAAACAGTGTCCGGTCTGACCGCCCGGCTGTTCCGGCTATTCCGGCCGGATGGTTGTTCCGGTCTGGCTGCTCCGGCTGCTGGGTTGGTCTGGTCCGGCTATTCCGGTCGCCCGGCTGGTCTATCCTGCCTGGGGTTTGCCCACCTTACCCATAAACATGATTGCACCGCTTGAGTTTTCCTTGATGATATAAATGAAGGGGCGGTTAAATTTAATTGACAACGGCATCTGGACCGAGGTTTCCCGCAATTCCACGATCGTGGCGGCTGCTGCTTCAGTACCCTCCTCGTTCACATCAATATAGGTCTGGTGGATCACCCGTGATATAAAAAGATCGGTCTCCCGT
This sequence comes from uncultured Bacteroidaceae bacterium, assembly GCA_964539395.1. Taxonomy (GTDB): domain Bacteria; phylum Bacteroidota; class Bacteroidia; order Bacteroidales; genus M55B112. Next base: position 9,089 of record CAZIIU010000039.1, on the reverse strand, counting down.
GTGATATTCGAGAAATCGGCTGCATCGGTAAATGCCACTCCCAGCCCGAGATTGATCAGGTGGTCATTCAGCAGGGTTTTGAACTCATATTTGAACTTCGGCAGCTCAACCCGCACCTCCTGCGGTGAGGAGTAGGTACTGCGCTCGTTCCAGGCATCCTTATCAATCATGGCGATCAGCTCGCTCACCGTACTACCCTCTGCAGGTAAAAGTGCCACCATGCTGAACGTGCTGTCACCGTATGGCAGTTCAATGGCGCTGTAGGCGCTATGCGAAGTGTAATAGAAATTACCTTCAATTTTCATGAAATCGGCCTGCGAGGTGGTTCCATCCTCCTTGTGAAAAAGACCGCTATATGTATCGTCCTTATCAAACTCATACTTCCAGGCAGCATTGAAATAGATGGCGTTAACAAGGTACATATAAACGCCCGACGGTATAAAATCGAGCATATCTTTGATCTTGTCGTTGGTCTTGTCTTCGATCCAGTCATTGATAATGTCGACCGAGGCCGGATCTGAGAAGTCGAGCTCCCTCACCGCGGCGTCGAAATACTCCCGGTTGGTGGCAATAAAATCCTCCAGCACACTGGCGCCCAGCCGGTACCAGATACTATTGGCAAGGGAGAACTCCACATCATCGTCGAGGTGGACCAGCTGTCCTACCAGGTCTTTATAAGTCTCATTCACCTCCTGGCTGGTAAGATCACCGAAATGGAGCACCTCTTTGAATGCTTCCAGTGTGCTGCCTGCTGCCCCGTTATAGGTCATGCCCAGTGCGTACGAGACACTCAGCGGAGAGATCATGATGTTATCCTCTGTGCTCAGTGAGCAAGTCTGATGAAACAGCTCAAAGGCAAACTGCTCACCTGCATCTATGATCTCGAGCGACTTGTAGTTCATCTCGATCGGTTTCGGGGGGTTGTTACCCGGACCGGTGATTTCGCAGGAGGTAACCGTGAATAAAACAAGGATGGATGTAAATAAAACCCTTACTGAAGGGAACAGGAGTGCTTTAAAAAACTGACAGGCCAAGAAAATCGCCCTGGTCGCCGGTATAAATGCTGCGCTTCTTTTCATAATGCTGATGTATTATTATTCTTAGTGTTCATTAAAGTGCAATAGCAGGAACATATCGGGTATCTAATACTCTTGGTAAATCATGTATCGTGCCTGTATCACAATTACTTTCCACAGGTTATTGACAAAGAATTCATGAATTATAACCCCTTTTCAGGTATAGGATGCACTGAAACTGTAATATGTTGCGTTGCAAGTTGATTTTAGGACAAAATTATGTTTTCAATTATTTATGAGCGCATGCTTTTTCCACCACAATATTCTTTATCCAAATGATGCGCCGGCAGTATAAAGCTGTCACCATCCGGGGTACAGATGCTCCTTTTAGCATGGTAATTGCAACAGGAAACCGGGGATTGGTAGCCTTCTATATAAAAAAAGCATGCAGATGTAAGTTATCTGCATGCCATACTTATTCAGGTTATTAATTTTTACTTGATTACCAGCTCATTTTCCACCATATAAGCGCCACCTTCCCATGCATTTTCAACTGCCTTTGTATACTCCCTGTAGCTGTCAACAGTACCTTCAAGGGTTACGATTCCATCTTCAACGCTTATCTCAATCTGGTCGCGGTCAACATACGGACTCCACCAGATTTCACTGGCTACCCGGGCTTTGATACGGTCATCGTCAGCGACCATTCCGGGTTCAGTCGGCCTGTCGAGGAATAAGTCATAGTACGGGTAAGGCCCATACCAGTAATACCCATAAGGATAGGTAACTTCAAGACTGTTAATTACCTCATTTACGCCTTTAATTTTACTCGCAACCCACTCAGCTTCCTCCTTTTCCACATAGCTGTCGACAAGTCCTGTAAGGGTTGCAACACCATTATTAACAAATACGCTGATCTCCCAGGCTTCGGTGATTGCATTTTCCCTGAGTGACTCTCTGACATTCGCCTCAACAACCATGTCATTAACTTCCGAGGCTTTCACCTTTATCCTGTTGTTAACTCCTGTCACACCATAGGTATGTTCTGCAAGCATCTCTGCTGCATTCTTTGCGTTCAGGTTATCCACATTTCCGCGAAGAGTAACCCAGCCATTATCAACCTCTGCAGTGATATCAAATAAATTGACCCTCGGATCATAAATTGCTGCATCATAGATAGCCTGTACTATTTCAGCATCAGTTACCTGAACATTTTTAAATTTGCGCAACTCATCGTCTTTCAGCCACCATTCAACCTTTAGATCAGAATTATCAACAGAACGAACGCCCGCCACATAGCTGGCGTACAAGGCATCGGACTTCTCCACAGCGCTCCCGGCAGATCCACTGAGGTTCACATTTCCATCATCCACCTCAACACGTATTAATCCGTCATCTATTGTCTCGTTCCACTTAAGAGCAGCCCTGATCTCGTCTTTAATCTCATAATCAGGTCTTGATGACTGGTAATCAACAGATAGCAGGTTTTCCAGTCCTGCGACACCTTTTACTGATTTTGCAACATCACCTGCAAGTTGTTTCTCCTGGTAGGAATCGACTGTCCCTGTCAGTCTTACAATATTGTCCTCAACACCAACCCCAATTTCATAGAGGTCAGTGGCAGGATCACTGAGCAAGGTCACTCTTACCTTGTTTTCAACTTCTTCGTCACTTAATTCGGCAGGAGGATCGACCTCAATCCGATTGGAAACGGATCTTACTCCTTTAACCAGTTCTGCAATGCGGGTAGCCCTCTCCCGGGCCTTTATATTGTTTACTTCTCCTGTAAGTTCAACAATCCCGTCATTTACCACAACATCAACTTTGTTGCTGTTAACAGCGTGGTCGAACAGGTATTGATCTTCAATAGCATCAACAATATCCATATCTTCAAGTTCATCTTGTCCCTGAAGCAGGATTAAACCGGTAAATAACAATGTCATAAATAATACTAAACGTTTCATAATTTTCATGTTTTTAAGATTTTACATATAATTCATCTATTTTAGTCGCCATAATAAAATCATTCTCCGATAGTCTTCCACGATCATAGGAGCTGAGTTCCACCATGACTTTGGGATAGCTAATGCAAACAAAAGGATAATGTTGTTGCTGCTCTGCCAGCAGCTCAATCTTCATCATAAAATCCTTCACTCTTTTATGGCTTTCAAATTCATATCCCCTGGTCAGGCGTCTGTTTCCATATAGCCTCCATGCATAAAACAAGGAGTTCATATACACCTGAACCTGATCCTTTTCCAGGGATTTGATTCCGGTTAGGTTAAACCCGGCATACAATCTGTTTCGGTAAAATCCATCTTCACCATCTTTATTGTTTACAGTAATACAATGGAAATCTATGCCAAAAAACAACAGCCCCTCCCGAGAGCCCATGTAAATAGCATTACAAAGAAATACAGTGAAAAAGCGGTGCAGGGAGTGTTTGCGATGAACGTATACAAAACTCCACAACTGAGTAAGATGTTCAACATACCACACAATGATTTCCCTTGTAAATCAATCATTTAATGTCTGTGTAAGTATGCAGGGATCACCAGTTAACATGTCCGCATCAGACAGGAGAGGTTAACTTCCCATGTAACAATTATTTCTGTTGGCACCTTATCTGCATGTGTAACAGAAAACAAGGCAACCTTCAGCCAATTTGTACGTTAAAAGAGAAGGATCCATACCTTTTTGAATAATCCAGGGGACCTTATTTATATCTAAAAAAGGGTATATAACGGACCTTTCAGACAGGAGAGTGAATTTTTATTTATTAAATAAGCAGGTCATGAAAAATCCAATTCAAACCATAATCGTGAGAAACCAGATAAAACTGAAGTACCGGGCCACTTATTTGCTGGGTACCGTTCTAATGCTCATTACCTCAGCAACACTTGCTCAGAATCCACTGGCCGACAAGCAACAGATCGGGCTGTTTAAAAACTCAAAAACATGCGTGGTACTTGAAGACGGTACCATCTCGTACAACATTTTTATCAAAGATGCCGTGGAAAAGCACTGGAATACCACTGACTACGAATTTATTGACAAAGAGGAGTTTGAAGAGAAAAGATTCGACTCAAGATACTCCTTCCTCGTATTACTGCAGGGAAAGGACGAAAAGGACCCGGGTGGTGTTACCTATGAGTTTCTCAGTCTTGTTCTTGGCAGCGGTGCACCGGAAATCTCAGACATGCCGGAATTTGTCAGCATTCCCCTCTCCTATTCAGGAGACAAAAATGCTGAATACGGATATGCCATTCCTGCAATGGTGAAATTCATTCAAAGACATGTGCGCCTGCTGGATAACAAGCGTTTGTTTATCTCCCTCCTCGATCTTAAATACTATAATTATTCCAGTAAATTCCGTGACAAGGCATTGTTGCTCTGCGAGGAACATATGGCGGAGGAGGTCGGTACACTGTTTAAAATTAAAGAAGCCTATCCCAGCTATGTTGAACTGCTAACCATCCCCTTGTTGGAAGAGAAACTGGAAACGAACCCGGAGAACACCCTCTTCCTGCATCATGTTGGTCCGGGCGAACTTACACGTGTTGGCAAATGCTTCGAGATGATTTTCGACACCGAAGGCAACCTCTACTATTACAACCAGCGGCAGATCACCAATGCCAGCGAGGATGGATTCAATAAAAAAGACCTTCGGCGTATCAGGTAAACCTGTCAGGATAAATGCACCCGGAACAGACCCCTTCCTGCAACTTATTGTCTTTCGTTTGGCAAATGGCTGTTTCGGCGGATGACTGTTTCGGCGGATGGCTATAATAACTAATGCTAATTTCGGCGAATTCCCAATTGCTATTTCGGCGGATGGCTATAATAACTAATGCTAATTTCGGCGAATTCCCAATTGCTATTTCGGCGAATTCCCATTTCGGTAAATGGCCATTTCGGCGGATGGCTATAATAACGAATACCCATAATAGCAAATGCCAGTTTTGGCAAAAGCCCATCGATAAAGGCGAACATAGCAGCAACAGCGACCAGGCGTACCGGACAAACCGAAGCGGTTCCGCCGGAGGAGAAGAATATGAAGATCAACCGGGTGCCTGCCGACCATCCGAGGGTGATCAGCCCGGGAAATACCGGAACCGGTTTTTGGAGATCAAAAGGTAGGGTAAAACCATTCTCAAACGGTACAGGTATAAAAACGAGTTTTTCACTTAAAATTTTATACCATGAAAAAAGCAATGTTCTTAATTAGCTTCACGGCACTGGCACTTATATTCACAGGCTGTGATTTCCTGGCTGACACAACACCTGAAGATTCAGCCGATGTACTCACGATCGCTGAAATGGAGGTAGACGCGCTAAAATCGCTCGAATCAACCGAAGAGGAGATCTCCGCTGCCCGTTTCGCTGTACAATTCACCCCGCCTCCCGGAGGCAAACTCAAAATACCCAGGCACTTTCTCGGACCAAACTTTCCCGATTGTGCTGAGGTAACCGTCGAAGGCGATGCATTCCCGAAGGTGGTGACCATTGTCTATGGAGATGACTGCCTCACCAGGGGTGGCGTTCAGAAAACAGGAACGGTTATCGTTACCCTCTCCGACTCCGTTCACCTGCCCGGTGCAACATATACCGTTGAATTTGTGGAGATGACCATCGGAAACAGGATGCATAGCAGAACCGCCACCTATACCAACGATGGTATCAACGACAATGGCAACCAGGTGATTTCCTTCACCATGAGCTCGACCATCAAAGTCCGCGATTCCATCATTGTCGAACGCGAAGCAGCATACTCCCGCGAGTGGCTCAGCGGATTCCGCACCCCCCAGATCGGAGATGACAGCTTCCTGCTTACAGGCAACAGCTCCCTCACAGTGAATGGCGATACAAAATTCTCTACCCTTATTACCGACCCGCTGCTATACGACCGTGCATGCAGGTTCATCCTCAGCGGAACGGTAGAGATCACACGGAACGATGAAACTATGTACATCGATTTCGGTGACGGTACCTGCGACAACATCGCAGTGGTAACGAAGGATGGCGAATCGGCAGAGATCGAACTCATCAGCGGTAAATTCCGCCGGGAGTTCAAGCGCCACAACAGAAACTACAACAGGAATAACGGATGGTGGTAACAGGGGATAGCCGTATTGAGCCGGGGGATCGCATCGGCAACCGCTGAACACGCTTTTGCACGCTGATCGCAAACGCTTCCCGGACCCGACCACGGTAACCGACCCAATCTGTGAGAAAAGTACAGGACCGGCTACCTACCGGTTCTGTATTTTCCGGTTCTTTGAAAATAGTTACATTTGCAAACAGATTAACTGGAAGAAGAGTTGACCACCGAGGATTTCAAGACACTGTTTGAAAAATACTTCGACGAGATCAGAAGGTATATCTACTACCGGGGAGGCGACGCTGACCTGGCAGAGGATATCGCTCAACAATCCTTCCTGAAGTTGTGGGAGAAGCAGCAAACTATCCTCCCCGGACAGCAACGGGCCCTGCTCTACAAGATCGCCGGCGATGAGTTTGTCTCACAATTCCGCAGGTCAAAGGTTGAAGAGGCCTTCAGAAACAGCTTCTCGCTGCACCTCACCACGGCACCGCCCGACGAGGAGATGGAGTACCGGGAAACGGCGCAAAAATATGAAAATGCACTCAAACAGATGACTGAGAACCAAAGGGTGGTATTCCTGATGAGCAGGAAAGAGAATCTGAAATATCACGAAATCGCTGCACGACTTAATATCAGTCAGAAAGCAGTCGAAAAAAGAATGAAAGGCGCACTCGAAATACTGAAAAGAGCGTTGAAAACCGAATAGCAGATCGTCGCTGCCGGCAGTTAAGAAGGAGAAAATATTTAAGAAAAGAGGAAGTTACACTGATAACCAAAAAGAACAGAAAGAAAGAAAGAAACCGGAACAACGGGCATTTGTCAATTGTCATGAGCAGCAAGAGAAAAAATATGACCAATAAGCGGGCAAACCTTAGGTTTGGGAGTTCCGGAACCGGATTTCAGGGATCTGAAAACAATGGAATCCAACGGTCCGGTGGCGACAAACTCCATAGTCCGCGTCACGAAGAGGAGCTCAGCCGTGAAATCCTTTCGCGCATGGAGATCCCTTTTTCCCGGTCGAAAGATGAATCGTGGGCGGAGCTGCACAAGAAGTTGATGACCGATGTAAAGCAGCCTGCAGCCAGGCTTCATACAATGCCCCGGCGCAGCTTTCCCATTCTGCTCGCTGCGGCCTCCCTTGCCCTCCTGCTCTCCATCACCGCGTTCCTCCGGTACCACACCAAAACAGTTGAAACGGGTGAGCATACGATCGCCCTCACACTTCCCGACGGCTCGGCTTTAAACCTCTCCGAAGATTCCAAAGCCTCATGGCACCCCCTCTGGTGGCGGTTCAACAGGGTAGTGAGCCTCAACGGCGAAGCGCTCTTTACTGTAGAGAATGGGGAAAAATTCACCGTCGCCTCCGCCACCGGCACTACCAAGGTCGTCGGAACAACATTCAGTGTAACAGCGCGTTCAGAAATATACAGGGTGGCCTGCTACGAGGGAGCTGTGAAGGTTACAGGGGCCGGCAATACCGTATCTGCAACCATTACCGCCTTCGAACAGGTCGTAGTACACAAAGATGGCAGGTACAGCATTTCCCTGATCGAAGAGAGGTTTGAAGAGGAGCTGACCGGTGAGTCCTCAGACTCCTTCGAACCGTTCCGGTCGGTACCCGCAGAGGAGGTGTTCAGAAGGATCGCCAACCATTACGGCATAACCATCAGGGCGGGAGCTGCCGCCGGACTGCTCTTCTCGGGGAACCTGCAGTTCAACGGCGATCCGGAGAAGCTGCTGAACGCTGTATGTACACCGCTGGAGCTGAGATATGAAAAGACCGCAGATAAAGAATTTATTATTTTGCAGGCCGACAGGCAGACAGGTAATTAATTGCTTCCCCCCGGGTCATATCTGCCTTTCTGATCACTTATTAGAGGCAGGAGAACCGCATACCCGTCAGCAGACAACCGTCGCTGCAAAGTCACCTTCTCCGTTGCATCAGCGAATCCTGGCAGCCTGCAGCCTCTTTTTCCTGTTCCTCCTGCCCGTCAACGCCCAGCCTGTCAGGGTCAGCTGCGACAACCTGCCCCTCAACGAACTAATCTACACCCTGGTCACGGAAAATAACATCCAGTGCTCCTATAACGACCGGTTGCTCTCGCGCCACACCGTAACGGCAGACACAACCTTCCCCTCATTTGAGCGTGCCCTCGACCAGTTGCTTGCCGGACTGCCGCTTACCTACCGGAAAGAGGGGGATATTTACCTGATCATCCGAAAAAAACCTGTTACCCATCCATTCACCGGCCGGATCACCGACCGGTACAGCGGGGAGGCGCTTCCCTTTGCACACCTCGTAACACAATCCGGTGGGATCGTAGCGGGTCCCGACGGACGGTTCAGCTTTGAGTGGGCCGACACCAGCGTGCACACCACCGTCTCCTACCTGGGCTATTACATCCGCGATACCCTGCTTCGCACCGGAGAATCGAATATCACCCTCGCACCGTCGGCGATCGGACTTACCGAGGTGGTGATCGAGGGAAAAACCGTCGCTTACTCGATGGAAACAGGCGATGCACCCGGACAGGTACGACTGAACCAGATCACCGCACGCAAGCTGCCGGGCAACGGCGATAACGCGGTATTCAATTTCCTGAGACTGCAACCGGGCATCCTTGCTGCCGGCGAGCAGTCGTCGGACCTCATCATCTGGGGCAGTTACGAGGGCCATAGCAAGGTGATGTTCGACGGATTCACGCTCTATGGCATGAAGAACTTCAACGACAATATCAGCGCAGTAAACCCATATATGGCCAAGGATATCATGGTGCTCAAAGGAGGGTACGGAGCGGAGTACGGCGACCGTGTAGGTGGGATCGTCAATATAACCGGGATCGACGGGAACAGGAACAGTGCAACAATGAACCTGAACATCAACAACATGACCCTCAACGGGATGACCAGCGTTCCGGTGAACGACCGGAGCGCGGTTACCGCGGCGTTCAGGCGGACCTACTACAACC
>CAZIIU010000038.1:0-27727 GCA_964539395.1 uncultured Bacteroidaceae bacterium | reverse complement strand
TCTTTAATCAATCAACTCTTAAATTCTAATTTTACAGAAACAAAGTTACGCAGCGGAGCTTCTTCCAGTCAAATTGTATTCAGCTATCCCAAAACAACGAAGATATCATTAAAATATCTAATTAATTCACTTTAAGAATAGTTTTAATGTATAATTAACGCTCTTGTTTAAGAAACAATTAGTTTTATATATAATATTGCCGGTTGCCGCATCTTTTTGTAATTTCACGCAGGCAGCATTTTTCTTTGTAGACAAAACATTAATTATGAACCCGAAGAAGATTCTCGATAAGATTAGACAGAAGAATGGATTTATCTGCGATATGGATGGTGTCATATATCACGGCAATAAAGTTCTGGAGGGTGTTCCTGAATTCGTAGAGTGGTTAAAGAAGGAGAATAAGAAGTTTGTATTCCTCACTAATTCAAGTGAACGAACCATCAAAGAGTTACAAAGTAAACTTGCACGCATGGGTATCAACGTAGGTCAGGAACACTTCTATACCAGCGCTCTTGCAACTGCTGCGTTTATACAGAGTCAGATACCTGACGGGAGTGCCTACATAATCGGCGAAGCGGGTCTTATTAATGCCATTTATAATGTCGGTTACTCCAGCAACAACATAGATCCTGATTATGTGGTTATGGGTGAATCGAGATCATATAGTTATGAGCATATCGAAAAGGCTGTAAATCTTGTTCTGAATGGTGCCAGGCTCATCGGAACCAATCCAGATATCTCAGGTCCGATTGAAAATGGCATTGCTCCAGCCACAAAATCCCTGATCTCTCCCATCGAACTGGCAACCGGAAAACAGGCATATTTTGTTGGTAAACCAAATCCTTTGATGATGAGAATTGCTTTACGAAAGCTGGGAGTCAGGCGCGAAGAATCGATCATTATCGGCGACAGGATGGATACAGATATCATTGCCGGCATAGAGTCGGAAATTGATACGTGCCTGGTTTTATCAGGAATAACCGATGAAAAGTCGTTGAAGCAATTCGCTTACAGGCCACATTATATTCTTAAAGGTGTTTTTGAATTAATACAAAGATGATTAAAGGAGTGCTTTTCGATATGGACGGCGTACTGCTCGCGTCTGAAGAATTTATTAACAAGGCCGGAGTAATGATGTTTCGTGAAAAAGGATATGAGGTACAGCGGGAAGATTTTATTCCATTTACCGGTATGGGTGAAGACCGATACCTAGGTGGTGTTGCAGAGAAATACAAAATTCCTTTTGATGCTATGGCGGACAAAAAGAGAACTTATGAAATCTATGCAGAATTGGTTCGTAACAACATTGAACCACTGCCCGGAGTAGTAGATTTTATAAAAAAATGCAGGTCAAAGGGGTTAAAGATAGCAGTTGCCACGAGCGCAGACCTCATAAAGATGGAAATTAACCTGAATGAGATTGATCTGCCTGTTTCCACATTTGATGCCACAGTGAACGGAGAGGAGATCAAAGATAAAAAACCATCACCCGATATTTTCATCAAGTCTGCAGAACGGATCGGTTTATCTCCTTCAGTGTGCCTGGTTGTTGAAGATGCAATTAGTGGTGTTAAAGCCGGGAAAGCAGCTGGTGCAAGGGTTCTGGCTCTTACAACGTCGTTTTCGGCCAAAGAGTTTTCCGAAGCAGACTGGATTGCTGAAGATCTTTCAAAAGCTCCTGAGGCCGTTCTAAGCTGGTAGCAAATTCATCGTAATTTTTTTTACTTTAGATCACTTCTTTATTTTTGATACTGAATCGTTGTAATTAAAAGTAGTAATATGGCAAAAATAGCTCAATTCTGGATAATGCTTTTGCTCTCGTTCAATCTTCATGCATCAGAGGTTGGAAAGATAATTTCAATAAAAAAAAATAAGGATAACATTGTTTTCAACTGTGAAAACTCTGTAAAAGTAAAAATTGGTTTAGTGGCTGCTGATATAATCCGCGTGCAGGTTTCAAATGATAACGAATTTTCAAAATCAATGATGATTGAATGGGGATATGTTAAAGAAGAACTGGAACCAGTAGATTAAAAGTTATCGGAAAATGACGATTTCTATACGATAGCTACAGAAGCGCTTCATATTAAAATACATAAAGCTAAATTCGGAATTGGGATTTTCGATAGTGCGAACAATCTTGTGGTTCAGAATAATTCACAACATCATTATAAAACCAGCAAGGAGAATAATACAGTATATTTTGACATGCCTGCAGATGAACATTTCTTTGGTTTTGGTTTTATGCGCAAAACCCTTGATGCAAAGGGAGAAAAGATAACCTTTAAGCGCGGTTATCGCTGGCAGGAAGCAACCGTTCCATTTTTTATGAGTACCCGTGGCTACGCTTTTTATTCGAACAGTGTTTTTAATCACGAATTCGATTTTACCATAAAATCTGATAATGGTACAGGAGACTATTACTCGATTCACTCTAATGGAAAGGGCATGGATTTTTATATCATTTACGGCCCTGAATTCACCAGGCTTCTTGACAGGTATACCGACCTAACCGGAAAAAGCATGTTGGTTCCACGCTGGGCTTTTGGATTACAATACAGACTTCGCTATAGTGGCAACCAGGAAGAATTAATGAGTATTGCCAGAAAATTTAGAAATAAGGAAATCCCCTGCGATATAATGGCTTTGGAGCCAGGCTGGGAAGATGTCCCATATTCCATGACATGGAAATGGAGCCCGGAACGTTTTCCTAATCCGGAGCAGATGCTTTCAGAACTGGATTCAATGGGATATAAGCTCGACCTGTGGGAATCGGGTACGGCTCCAACAAATAATATCTCAGACTCGAAGACCCGGGAAGAGTGGTATGCTAAACGAAAAGCTATTGTTGATATGGGAGTAAAGATGTTTAAGCAGGATGATCCGTATCCACGATCGATAGAACATACAGAATTATTTGATCCTGTTCTGGCTGAACACAAGTATAATGATAATAATCTAACTGCTGAAGAGGTTTATAATGTTTCAAACACTTTATATACCGAAACTCTATTTAACAAGTTCAGGAAACAAACCAATGAACGTGCCGTGGTTATGTTTCATGCTTACAATGCATCTGTAGCTTCTCATCGCTGGCTATTCCAATGGGCGGGCGATTTTCAGGCTGACAATGGACTGCTCAATGCAAGCCTTTCAGGACACGCAATAGTAAGCTACGATATTAGGAACCCTTATCCTGCAGGTTGGCACCAGGGATTTTTTACGCCTTTTACTGTTATTAATTCATGGGCATATTACCGTGAACCATGGCTTTATTCAGAATCCATGGAACAAAGTCACCGTTTATATGCCTGCCTTAGATCAAGGTTGGTACCCTACTTCTATTCGTCTCTCTGGCAAGCGCATAAAACAGGTTTACCCATTGAGCGTCCAATGGTTTTAAACCACCAACACGACCCGGCAACTTACCAAATGAAATCACAGTTTATGGTTGGCGATTGGTTCTTACTCGGCTTATCGGATTGGGATGACTCTCCTGCCGGTGAAAAAATTGATTTTTGGGCAGGGGTGCAAAAAGAAAACCATGGCCGTATATATCTTCCCGAGGGTAAGTGGATAAATTATTGGAACGGAACAGAAAAGGATATTACCAAAGCACAATGGGTGTATGAACAATGGCCTGAACTGATTGGAGGCTTACTCTATGTAAAGGCTGGTGCAATTATCCCTATGGGGAATGTAAAAAACTATATTGACGAAAATAAAGATATAGTAATTGTATTAGATGTTTACCCACACAAAACTTCAAGTTACCAATTGTACGAAGATGATGGGATTACATACAAATATGAAGAGGGAGCATATGCAGTAACCGATGTGGTTTGCACTCAAGCGGATAATGAAGTAAAAATGTCGATTTCTGCCCGAAAAGGTGAATATAGTGGTATGCCGGAAAAGAGGACTTTCCTGGTAAAAATGCATAGTTTACTTCAACCAGCCGGAATAGAGGTCGATGGTTCTGCGTTGACCTATTACAGCAACTGGAAGGATCTGATCTTTAATGATAATCATTGTGGCTGGTATTATGATGCGCAAAGCAAAAAGTCAATTATCAAACTTGACAAAGGTTGGCAGTATAAATTAAACGAAAGGAATGAAAACCCATTGACAACCATTCCGTTAACAGCAAAGGATGAACGGATTTTGTTGAATGAAAATGCAGATTTTCCAAACGCGGCAAGGGAAATCAGGGTTTCTTACCCGGAAAAGATCGTTGTAGAATTCTCATCAAATATTGAAACATTGCCTGCTGACGGAATCAGCCTGACTAAGTGTAAGCTTTTTTCTGTCGGGCAAAATAACCCTGGCAAGGTTAACATGAGCATTGAAGGACCGGCCACCTTTAAAAATGGAGAGTTAAACAAAACCTTTGAATCTCAAAAAGACAAGTCATTTGAAATTAAAGCCGGAACACAACCTGGAGTGGCTAAAATAATTGTAACAGGTGACAAAATCGAAACCGCTACTTTCCAAATTCCTGTATATGGCAAACCTGTCCGTCTTAATTTAGAAGAACCGGAATCAGTCTTGCCTGCCGATGGGAAAGCAAAGATTAAAGTTTATGCAAAACTTTATGATGAAGGCAATAGGCTGGTACCAAATGTATCATCTCCTGTTATCGTCAAAATAAACGGTGAAGGTGTCTTTGAGAATGGACTAAAGATTGATACTTTTTTTGTACACTCAGGTGAGGCGGTAATTCCTGTAAAATCAACTCAAAAGCCTGGGGAAATAAAAATAACAGCTTCTTATAAAGATTTAGATTCTCAGGAACTGGAAATTACATCAGTAAGTGGAGTGTTACAGGTTCGTATCAATCCTCCGCTTATGACCCGTGCTACCTGGATGCCAAAGGAAGTAGCTGTATTTGTAAATTTTAAAGCCGGGGATAGATGGGTGAAAACAGCAACAAATAAGGTAACGCTTAACGTTTATAATAAACAAAACGAGCTACTAGACAGCTATATCCAGGAATCAAAAAATGGTGAGGTTATTTTTAGGAATATCCCTTACTACAACAGGCCTGCACAATGTCTTTTTGAGATAAAAAGTGATGGCTATGAGACGGTAACCCGTAAAGTTTTTGAAAATACATGGGATAATTAACGCAAATGAAATCATCCGTATGCACATCAAGGGTTTGTTTCCCTTCAAGATGAAAAAGCTGGACTAAAGTAAGAAGGCTATCGTCAAATATCATCTCAAGGCAGGATTGATAGAGGGTTGGATTAGGCCAAAAATTTCAGAGATATTTTGTTGCATATTCTTTTGAAATATAGTTGTCGTATGACAAACAAACCTCTTTTGAGAATAAGGCAGCGGTTTTAAGCATTGTAGTCCATTCATCTACCCCGGTACGGATGAGCGATTCAGCAGTAATTTTATGCTTGTATAAGCCGAAAAGAATGCCGGCATTGAAAGTATCACCAGCGCCGATAGTGCTTACAGGTTCGATGGGATCAACTTCAATATATAGTTTGTAATGCGACGTAAAGAGGTGAATCCCATTTTTATTTGCTGTATATACCATGCAATTGCAAAAGGATGAAATTCTCTCCCAGGCCTCCTCAGGAGTTTGCACTCCATAAATATTATACAGGTCCTCATCAGAGGCCCTGATAATATCAGCGGCAGCGAAGTTCTTTTCAATAATCAGTTTCAACTGAGCCAGGTCGTTCAGATGACCTGACCTGAAATTTGGATCATAAAAAACAAGGGTATTACTCTGAGCAGCAGCATTCAGGAGTCCCTCTATCTGCGTTCGTAAAAGAGGATTCAACCCATAGAAGGAGCCGAACAACAGGTAATCCTGTCCTGTAAATACCGGTATCTTTTTATTTAATCTTTGCGACGGGTAATCTTTGTAGAACATATATTCTGCATCTGATGAATCGTTTAGAAAAGCCAGCGACAAAGCCGATTTTCCCTCTTCGAACTGAATAACATGCTCTGTCTCCACCCCATTTTCTCTCAAAAACTTAAGGATGTATTGCCCGATCCTGTCACTTCCAACTTCACTAAAAAACTGAACCGGGATCCCCAGCCGGCCCAATGAAATAATTGCATTGAAAGCCGAACCACCCGGTTTAGCAGCCTGAGGCGAATAGTTTTTAAAAATAATATCGAAAACAGTTTCACCTACTGCGTATATCTTAGGAGCGCTCATTTTATTAAGGTTTGCCGTTTAGCCATTGATGCGTACAATATAGTAAAACAGAAGGGGATTTTTAACCTTCTCAGACCTCATGGTTAAAACCCTACTCCATTTGATGGAACAATGGAATTGTCTGAAGGGATATTAAACCTGAAAAATAGAATCATTCACTATTTCAAAAGTCCGGAGATAGCTTTAAAAGCATCATTTCCGGAAATCCTGGTTAATTCAAAAAGAATTGATTCATAGCTGGATATAATTGCCCCTTCCTGCCTTAACCGTTGAATCGCGATCTCTTTGTCATCCAATTTCCGTGATGAAATACAATCGGCAATTACTACCGGGATAAAACCGGCTTCCAAAAGATCGATGGATGTCTGTAATACACAGACATGTGATTCGATACCGCAGATAACCACAAATCTCCTTGCAAGGTTATTTAGCCTCACCATAAATTCCGGGTTATCGCAGCAGGAGAAGGTGATCTTTTCAAGCGGTTCAAACCGTTCGAATGACTTCCTCACGGCGGGCACTGTCTCCCCAAGTCCCTTTTTATATTGTTCTGTCAAAACTACCGGCACTTCCAGAATTCTCAATCCCCGAAGGAGTTTCTCTACATTGTTAATCAGATCCGTATATTCTGCTATATGGGGAAGTAGTTTTTCCTGGATATCAATCACCAGTCCAACCGTTTGCTCCGTGGTAATTCTCATTTGCTTATTCCGTTTCTTAGTTTTTCACCAAGGTACCCGCCATGATGTCTTTTAGCATATGCCTCAACATTGAAATCTATCCGCTCCATTAACAGAACTGTGAGTGTATCCCCCAGGACCATCATCACCGTTGTAGATGTAGTCGGAGTTAACCCAAGTGGACACACTTCAGGTGGATTGCCCGTATAGATTACAAATTCGGCCCTGCCAACCAGCTCCCCCGACATGTTTCCTGTAATCAGTATTACTGGTAGCCCTGAATGCAGCTTCTCCGTTAAATCAACCAGTTCAATTATCTCCCTTGTTTTTCCGGAATTTGACAGCACCAGGAGAACATCATTTTCCCGGATGATTCCTAGATCGCCGTGTTGTGCTTCACTTGGATGAAGAAACACAGCAGGTGTACCTGTAGCACAAAAAGTTGTGGCAATGTTATTTGCTACCTGTCCAGCCTTCCCCATTCCACTGGCTATCAGCTTACCCCCATGCAGATGAACGCGTTCATACAGCAGTTGCACAATTCCGTTAAAATCCTGATCTGAAGGTATTGCGGCTATCGCTTCTGCTTCGCTCTTAAATATTGATTCTATCTTCTCACGCACCTTTTTTCAATTTATGGGTCAATTCCTCATTAAAACTTTCCGGTACTGTGTCTGTCAAAAAGTAACACCTCTTCTTTCGGTAACAGGCATTACCAGAATAAAGTGGTACAAAGTTATAATTTCACAATTAATCTGTATGTTTTAACTCTATTGAATGTTTATGCGCTAAATTTTATTATTTAAATACTTGATATATAATACAATAAATATCTTGTAAACCAATGTAACTTGTTGCCTTGCACAAGCAATAGCGGCAGCGGTACCCGGAAAACCGAACGCAGTGAACTCGCGAATGCGACAGAAATAAATATTTCAAGATGAGCAACCCACTTCAACAAACAGTTCACATGGTTAGAATTAATACTTGCCTTTTCGAAATTGCAATGCTGAAAGATCAATACCTATTCATTGGGGGTCAATATACAAATAACCAGTCCCCCAGACCGGTAAAAAATCACTGATCAAATCTACCATACCGCGACCTTATTCTCCAGACCAGGATTCCACTATTGAACTGGAGTATCATCCGTACGGAAGAATGAACATATCTGCTATCTTTGTTTAAAAATTCAAAGATGAAATCAATGGTCTTAACAGGTATCCGCCGGATGGAAATGATAGAGACTCCGGATCCTGTCCTGGGAAATGATACTGATGTGCTGATAAGGATGAAAGTGGTTGGTGTATGTGGGTCGGATGTACATTATTACAAAACGGGAAGAATAGGTTCGCAGGTTGTGAAATATCCTTTTCCTGTTGGGCACGAGGGAGCCGGAGAGGTTGTTAAGATCGGTCCGGGGGTGACAAAGGTTAAAGAAGGCGACCGGATCGCAATAGAACCTGCCATGCCATGTTGGAAATGTGACCAGTGCCTTGCGGGTCGGCCCAACACATGCAGAAAGCTCAGGTTTCTTGGGTGTCCCGGACAAGCGGATGGATGTCTGTCGGAATATATTGTAATGCCTGAAAGCAGTTGTTATCCGATTCCTGATCAGATGTCATATGACGAAGCAGCCATCTCTGAACCGCTGGCTATCGGACTTTATGCTGTAAACAGTTCCATTCCGGTAAAAGATACCTCTGTAGGTATCCTGGGATATGGGCCCGTCGGAATGTCGGTTCACCTTGCTGCCAGGGTTAAAGGAGCATCAGGCGTTTATGTAACGGACAAGGTTGGTGAACGCCTGAAAATCGCGTTGAAAAATGGTGCAGTATATAGCGGGAATCCTGTTAATAAAGATGTTATTAAAGAGATCAAAGACTTGAAACCAGAACTGCTGGATGTAGTGTTTGAATGTTGCGGACAGCAGGAGGCTGTGGACCAGGCGATCGACCTGTTAAAGCCGGGAGGCAAACTGATGATTATCGGGATACCCGAATTTGACAGATGGTCATTCCCGGTTGATAAGACACGTCGGAAGGAGATTACAATTCAAAATGTCAGAAGACAGAGCAATACGCTTGAAGAGACCCTTGAGTTGATCGCTGGCAGCCGGATCAATGTCGCACCCATGGCTACCCATCGCTACCCTTTTAAAGAGACGAAAGAAGCATTCGATCTGGTTGCAGGTTACAAGGATGGTGTAATGAAGGCAATGATCGATTTTCAGTTAGAAGATTCCGGGAACTAATTGTTGTAACAGGGTCGAAGCTGTGTTTGTTAAATTCCTTAATCATTGGCAGTTTTTGGTAATCGTACTGCGTTTTTCGTACATTTACCTGTTAAAACACAAACACAATGAAAAGAGCCATACATTCCGTCACTGTATTCATCTTGTTTGTCTTATTGACCGTCATTTCATGCAACAGATCCTCCATAGAGTATAAAAGTTCATGGGAGCATCAACCAGACAGGGTATGGGCAGGACCTGAATTCTGGGCAAATCGCCTACAGGACTGGCATATTGAGGGAGGAACGCTTAAATGCATCAATAATACGCTTGGAATGCGCACCGTGCATTTGCTTACGCACCAGGTTGGAGATAACTACGGCAAACTTGACATTGAACTTTTATTCGGCCTTGATCCGGAAACCTCCACTCAGGGAAACGATGGCTGGGCAGGCATTCTTTTTGGTGCAGGTGAAGCTAAAATAGATTACCGGGCAAGCGCCCTGATTCACCATTCACCAGGAAAAGCCGGAGGTATTCTTGTTGCTGTCAATGAGTTGGGTCAGGTTGTGTTTCTGGATAATACAAACAACAGGGAATTAATTGGCTCCATACAGAATCTACCTGAAGAGACTTACCCCGATAGTCTTCTTTTAAGGATCAACATCTATCTGAATAAAGACAGCACATATACAGTTTCTGCCTCTGCGGTTGATTATCTAACACGTAAACAGATCAGTCACAACAACCTCACCAAGGTCACCAGTGAAAGAATTCGTGGTAATATCGGCATTGCCGTGAATCATATTGAGCCGGAACGCATGGGCAGCAATTACTGGTTTGGCCGTTTAAAACTCAGCGGCACTTTACTTGATTTTGATCCCGGACGCAGGTTTGGTCCTTTCATGGGTGTTCAGCATACACTGAGTAAGGGTACACTAAAGCTAACCGCACAATTACCTCCCATAGGAAGCGAGGATGATCAATATGTTCGCATGTGGTACAGAGAAAGTGGAGAACGCACATGGCAGGAAACAGATTCAGCGGTGATCAGACCGAAAGCCTTTATTGCACCATTCAGACTGGATAACTGGAAGAGTGGTGTGGATCACGAATACAGGCTAAGTTACAGGCTCAGCAGCGCAAAAGGAAGAAAACGATCGTTTTATTATAGCGGAATTATTAAAAGGGAACCGGTCAACTCACAGGAGGTCATTGCAGCTGCCTTTTCATGTATTTCTCACATGGATGGCAGCATAAGCGGGAACAGATATGATTATCCTGACCGGCTCTGGTTTCCACATAATGACTTCATAAGATCTGTTGAAGCTCAGAAACCAGATCTTCTTTTCTTCACGGGTGATCAAGTCCATGAGGGGTCTCCCACCCCGCCGGATTTATCCACTCCCGAAAACACAGAACTTGATTACCTCTATAAATGGTATATCTTTCTCTGGTCCGCCGGAGAGCTTATGCGAAGTACGCCTACAGTTTGTATGCCTGATGATCATGATGTATATCACGGAAATATCTGGGGAGCCGGCGGCAGAAAGGCTCCTTCCTTTCCCGCGGATTCAATTCTTCCAACACATTACGAAGGATTTAAGGATTACTGGCAGCAGGACCAGGGCGGATACAAGCTCAGGGCATCGACTGTAAATATGATCCAGTCCACACAAACCAGTCACCTTCCGGATCCTTACGACGCAAGACCTGTGGAACAGGGTATCGAGGTATACTACACCGACCTGAATTACGGACGAATCAGTTTTGCCATATTGGAGGACAGAAAATTCAAGTCGGCCCCGGCTGTGATAATGCCCGAAGCAAGGGTAATTAACGGATTTGCACAAAACAGGTATATCAGCGGAAGGGGGTTGGACCATCCCGAAGCAAAACTTCTGGGGGAGAGGCAATTGGACTTTATTAAAACATGGACTGGCGATTGGAAAAACAGTGACATGAAAGTGTCAGTCAGTCAGACGATCTTTGCCAACCTTTCGACTTACCGCGGGACCTTCCATTCAGATGAAGAAGTTCCAAAGTATGCTGCACCACCTCCGGGAGTCACCCCTGAAGGTTACAAATTCAGGGACATGAATTCTAACGGATGGCCTCAAACAGGCAGAAACAAGGCGCTGGAAACGCTCAGAAAAGGTTTTACAGTTATGATCGCGGGTGATCAGAAATTAGGATCACTGGTCCAGATGGGGGTTGACACCTGGGATGATGCAGGGTATTCTTTCTGTGTACCAGCCATCGGTAATTTGTGGTCGGGAAGGTGGTTCCCCCCGGAGCCTGGAACTGATCACAAGGAAATAATGCCGGCTTATACCGGAAAATATTTTGATGGTTTTGGTAACCGGGTAAATGTATGGGCAGTGGCCAATCCCGCTCAATCAGACATTGAACCTGCTGCTTTAAACAACAGGGCGGTGGGCTATGGGATCATCCGTTTCAATAAATCACTGGGTGAAATCACATTTGAATGTTGGAAAAGAGATGCAGACCCTGATCATCCGAAGGAAGGACTTTATCCAGGCTGGCCAAAAACCATCAGCCTGCTGGAAAACTACAGCAGACCCGTAAGAAGCTGGCTACCGAATTACCAGGTAGAAGGACTGGACCATCATCCTTTATTTCAGGTAATCGATGAAACATCTGGTGAAATTGTCTATACAGTAAGGGTACCAGCAACAAGCTTCCAGCCAGGTATATTCAGTTACGGGGGAGATTATACCGTCAGAATTGGTGATCCCGATACAGAGGATTTCAGAATCTTTGAAAATGTAAGGGCCAGATACATCAAAAATGAAGAACCGGTAGTCGTTCAGTTTTGAATTACATCGAAAACTGTTCATCGATAAGTTTAACGGAGGAGCCATTCAAATAAAAAAGAACTGGTTCTTTTTTGGTGTTTCGTTAACCCCTCCCCTTACCACCCTCCATAGCCCGGTTAAATAACCAATGATCTTTTAAGAATTCCTGGTCTGTCACGCCTCCCGGCTGATTACAGATTCCGGAATAAATTGTATTGCATTTTTTTTTCTTTGTTATGACCCCCCCCATTTATTGCATACTAAATGAATATTAATGTCTTTTTGTTGTTTTTACCCCCCTTATTGATAGGGTTATTTGAATATTTTATTATATTTTTTTCATTTTACCCCTATTATATTTGGTCGATATAAATTTTCGTTCTACTTTTGTATCGAATTATAATTATTAATCACTAAATTATTAAATTATGAAATCTAATTGTTATTTGAAACGTATGTTTGTAATTATAATATCATTTATAGTTACATTTATTAATCTTAATGCCCAGGATAAAAAGTCAACCTCTTTTGATGCAGGTGCAGATATAGTCAGTAATTATATATGGAGGGGAACTAAGTTTGGAACTGGTCCGGCCATTCAGCCCTTTGTTGAATTCTCAGCCGGCAACTTAGCCATTGGGTCATGGGGTTCATTTGGCTTCACGGACAATGAAGCTGCTGAGGCCGACCTTTACCTTTCGTATGGCTTCGATTTTGGATTAAGTATTGGTATCACTGATTACTACTATCCCGGGTCGGATTATTTTGACTATTCAACTACGAGTGGATCGCACGGGTTTGAGCTAAATCTCGGTTATGAAGCAGGCGGTTTCTCCATAGGTGCAAACTATATGCTTAATGAGGCCCCCGGGGCAGGCACAGCAGGTGGGGACATGTATTTTGAGCTGGGCTATTCCGTTGAATCGGTGGGCTTATTTATTGGGGGAGGTGATGGGTGGCACACCTCTACGGGAGATTTTGCCATTTGCAATGCCGGTATTTCTGTTTCGAAGGAGTTGGAGATTACAGAAAAATTCAGTCTGCCTTTAAGCGGATCTGTCATATTAAATCCGGAGACAGAGCAGTTTTACGTTGTCCTGGGGGTCTCCTTTTAATCATCTGAAAGGACACCCACACAGTGTATGATGTTTCGGGAAGCTTTAGAACAAGAAATAAAAATCAAAAATAATTCATATGAAAAAGATAGAAGCGATTATTCGCAAAACCAAATTTGAAGAGGTGAAGGATGCACTTCATGACAATGGCATAGAGTTTTTCTCCTTCTGGGATGCCAGGGGGGTGGGAATGGCGCGGCAAAGCCGTGTATACCGGGGTGTGGCCTACGATACCAGCACAATTGAAAGAATTTATCTTTCAATTGTGGTGCGCGATATCAACCTTGACAGGACCATCGAAACCATTGTGACTGCGGCAAAAACCGGTCAGGTCGGCGATGGGAAGATCTTTGTTTACGACATTGATGAAAGTATACGCATCAGAACCGGTGAAAGGGGTGATGAATCTTTATACATCAAAGACTAGCCGGTAATTATAATACAATAAAACAATATTATCATGGAAGGAATTACAATTTCAATTGATACGATGTGGGTCCTGGTAGCTGCAGCACTTGTTATGTTCATGCAGCCCGGATTCGCCCTGGTGGAATCCGGATTTTCACGGTCCAAGAACACCGCTAACATTCTAATGAAAAACCTTATGGACTTTTCCATCGGTTCGCTCGGATTCTGGCTGATAGGTTATACAATCATGTATGGAGAAGATATCGGCGGCTTCATAGGAAAGGCCTCACTTTTCTTTAACAGCAACGGCATAGATGGGGTACCTGACAAAGCATCCCTGATGTTTCAGACTGTTTTTGCAGCAACCGCAGCGACCATTGTGTCTGGTGCTGTTGCAGAAAGAACCAAATTCTCTGCATATCTTTTCTTCAGTGTTGCCATCACGGTGATCATCTACCCTATTTCCGGTCACTGGATATGGGGTGGAGGCTGGTTGTCAGAACTCGGTTTTCACGACTTTGCAGGATCAACCGTTGTCCATTCTGTGGGTGCGTGGGTCGGACTGGTAGGTGCCGCATTGGTTGGCCCCCGGATTGGAAAATACAGTAAAGCAGGCGAACCCAGGGCGATTCCCGGTTCCAACCTTGCACTCGGCGCACTCGGTGTCTTCATTCTCTGGTTTGGCTGGTTCGGTTTTAACCCGGGATCACAACTTGCAGCGGCAGGTGAGGAAAATGCAATTGCCATTTCCCATATATTTATAACAACCAACCTGGCCGCGGCGGCCGGAGCCGTTACGGCAATGATCATTACCTGGATGAAATACAAACGACCCGGTTTGTCTATCACCCTGAACGGCGCACTGGCCGGACTTGTAGCTATCACCGCAGGTACCGATGCTGTAAGTCCGGGAGGCGCAGTAATCATTGGTATCATTGGTGGTACCGTCCTGGTCTTTGGGGTAGCATTTCTCGACAGGGTTCTAAAAATAGATGATCCGGTAGGTGCCATCTCTGTTCATGGTCTCAGTGGTGCAACCGGTACAATTATGGTTGGACTGTTAAGTACCACGGAAGGACTGTTTTATGGCGGTGGTGCAAAATTACTCGGTGTGCAGGTTCTGGGAGTTCTTGCTGTAGCAGCCTGGGCCCTGGGAACCGGATTTATCCTGTTCTATATATTAAAGAAATCCATAGGCATCCGTGTAAGCAGGGTTGTTGAAGAAGAGGGACTGGATATTTACGAACATGGAGAATCAGCATATAACTAATGAATCTTAAACCTTTTGAGTGTATAATCCTCATTAGCTAATCTTTTTTTCCCTATATCGAAGTGTAGTTTTAAAGGCGGTGCAGTAAACCTGCACCGCCTTTTTTAGTCCTTCCGCTTTTCATATTGCAACTGCAGTTGTATTATCTTATTGAAACATATCTTTATACATGCTTTGATCAGCCACAGGAAAAGATACACTCCCTTCAAGTAAGTCAACTAAACTTTCATTTTATAAGTTTTTTGTATTAAACGAATGTTAATTTATAATAATTTTATTTAAATAACTTTTGAATCGGCATATAAATATGCTATATTTGCAGATTCATGGATAAAATAAGAAACTTCAGCAAGAGGCATATGTCAGGGATCGTAGTCAAAGCGCGACAATCCGGGTAAAATGTTATGGAAAAACATTTGAAGACCGTTCCCGGAAAAAATGAAAGGAACGGTCTTCTTTTTAAAAGGAAAAATAAGTATGAGAATAGAAAGGCCTGAAAAACAAGGACTTTATCGTCCGGATCTGGAACATGATAACTGTGGAATTGGATTTGTTGCTCACCTGAAGGGTATCAAAAAACACTCCATTATCCGTCAGGGGCTCGAAACACTTGAGAATATGACCCACCGGGGAGCCGAAGGTGCAGACAGTAAAACGGGCGACGGGGCTGGTATATTGATCCAGATTCCCAGGGATTTTTTCCTGATGCAGGGGTATGCTATTCCCCACGAGGGGCACTTTGGTACCGGACTTGTTTTTTTGCCTCAGGAGAAAATGGCCGCCAAGGCGTGTGAGGATATTCTTCTGAAGATCATGGAAGAGGAGGGAGTGGAGTTTATCACTTTTCGAGAAGTACCTGTCGACCATTCAATACTGGGCGACATTTCCAGGGCTTCAGAACCCACGATCAAACAGATCATGGCCGGGGCAACAAATATGGAACAGGATGAGTTGGAAAGGCGGCTCTATACCATCAGAAAAAGAGTAGAGAAATACATCAGCAATTCATCGATCAGGCAAAAGAGCTTTTTCTATATTCCCAGCCTATCCACTAAGGTGTTAATATACAAAGGAATGCTTACGAGCGAACAACTAGGGAGCTATTTTCTCGACTTGCGCGACAAGCGACTCGAGAGTGCCATCGCCCTGGTACATTCCCGTTTCAGTACAAACACATTTCCTACCTGGGATCTGGCCCAGCCCTTCCGGATGCTGGCCCACAACGGTGAGATTAACACCGTGAAAGGCAATCGTTTCTGGATGACCGCCCGGGAATCGATCCTGAAATCCGACAAGCTGGGCGATCTATCAAAAATATATCCGGTTATTGAACCCGATAAAAGCGACTCTGCATCGCTCGATAATGTGCTTGAATTCCTGGTAATGAGCGGGAAATCAATACCCTATGCCATGTCCATCCTTATCCCCGAATCCTGGAACGATAAAAACCCGATCTCCAGGGAGCTGAAAGCTTTTTATCAATACCACTCCACTTTTATGGAACCGTGGGACGGACCTGCATCCCTTCTCTTTTCCGATGGCCGCTATATCGGGGGAACGCTCGACCGCAATGGGTTGCGCCCTTCAAGGTACGTTATTACCAAGAATGATATAATGGTTATGGGCTCTGAAGTTGGAGTCCAGACCTTTCCTTCTGAAGAAATCAGGGAAAAGGGGCGTCTCAGACCCGGCAAGCTGCTGCTCGTAGATACTAAGGAGGGTACGATTAAATACGATAAGGAAATCAAGGCAGAACTTGCCAGTGAATTCCCCTATATTGACTGGATCAATGAGAATATGGTCAGCCTTGAGAAGATTGACACAGGACAAAAAGCGCCTGTCAGCCTGGGAGAGAAATATGCTCTTTACGAGAAAACTTTTAACTACAGCAGTGAGGATATCGAGAAGATCATTCTTCCCATGTCAACCACCGCCAAAGAGCCGATCGGATCAATGGGGAACGATGCTCCTATGGCGGTTTTATCCGACCGTCCGTACAGTCTCTTCAACTATTTCAGGCAGCTGTTCGCCCAGGTTACCAATCCGGCCGTCGACCCCATCAGGGAGGAGCTTGTGATGACACTCACCGGGTATCTCGGATCGCTGCAAACCAACCTTTTGGAGACAAATCCCGACCATGTAAAATTGGTTAAATTCAAAACTCCGGTTGTCACCAACTCTACTTTTGAACTTATTAAACGACTGAGTTACAAAGGGTTTTCATCTTCAACAATCCAAATGCATTTTGATGCAAAAGATGGTGCTGCCGGACTGGAAAAGGCAGTCGGGGATATCTGTACCGCAGCAGAAAAAGCTGTGGACGATGGTAAAAATTACATCATTCTTACCGATCGCGGTATAAGTAAGGAAAAGGCACCGGTTCCATCTCTGATGGCCGTGTCTGCAGTGCACCATCATCTGATCAACACCCGAAAGCGGATGCAGATCGACATAGTAGTTGAGTCTGCCGAACCAAGGGAGGTTATGCACTTTGCCCTGTTGTTCGGTTATGGGGCAAGCATCATAAACCCATATATGACCTTTGCCACTATCGAGAAGCTGGTGAATGAGAACAAGATGCAGATGGACTACGACAAGGCAGAATGGAATTACATCCATGCCCTCAATAAAGGGTTACTGAAAATTCTCTCAAAAATGGGAATTTCTACCCTCAGAAGCTATAGATCGGCCCAGATTTTTGAAGCTGTAGGTATAGATAGTGATGTGATAAACAGGTACTTTGAAGGGACGCATTCCCGCATCGGAGGTATCGGAATGGAAGAAATCACCCGCGAGGTACTACTTCCGCATAAAACCGCATTTTCACCTGAACCACTTTCTGAACCTCTTACAGAAGGGATCTATCACTACCGGAAAAATGGTGAATTACATGCCTGGAACCCTGAATCAATTGCACTGCTTCAATGGGCCACACGAAACAACGACTATTCCAAATACAAAGCATATAGTGCGATCGTAGACAGGGATACTAAAAAACCGGGATTCCTGAGAGGCTTGCTGGAATTCAAGAAGAATCCGATTGACATCAGCCGTGTTGAACCGGCTGAAAACATCATGAAACGCTTTGTAACAGGTGCCATGTCATACGGTTCCATCAGCCGGGAAGCTCATGAAGCCCTTGCCATTGCCATGAACAGGATAGGAGGAAGGAGCAATACCGGTGAAGGAGGAGAGGATCCGGAAAGATTCAAACCCAGAGAAAATGGTGACAGTGCACGAAGTGCCATTAAGCAAGTGGCCAGTGGAAGATTTGGAGTTACAACCGAATACCTTGTCAACGCCGACGAGCTGCAGATTAAAATTTCACAGGGAGCAAAACCTGGTGAGGGAGGGCAGCTGCCCGGTCATAAAGTTGATGAGATTATTGCAAAAACAAGGTACTCCATACCAGGTATCACACTGATCTCTCCCCCGCCCCATCACGACATCTACTCCATTGAGGACCTGGCTCAACTCATTTTCGACCTGAAGAACGTGAATCCGAGGGCTAAGATCAGCGTAAAACTGGTATCGGAAACCGGTGTGGGCACCACCGCAGCAGGGGTTGCCAAAGCTTGTGCCGATCTGATCACCATCAGCGGAACCGAAGGCGGTACCGGTGCGAGCCCCAGCTCTTCCATTAAACACGCCGGACTTCCATTGGAGATGGGGCTTACCGAGACGCAGCAGACCCTGGTGATGAACAACCTGCGTAAAAAGGTGGTTTTGCAGGCCGACGGGCAGATTAAGAACGGGCGCGATGTGATCAGTGCGGCTCTGATGGGTGCAGAAGAGTTTGGGTTCGCCACCGCAGCACTTGTGGTACTTGGTTGCGTGATGATGCGGAAATGCCACATGAATACATGTCCCGTAGGTGTTGCAACACAGGACAAGGAACTGAGGAAACGCTTCAATGGAAGCGCCGATTATGTAGTAAACTATTTCAGATTTATCGCTGAAGAGATCAGGGAGTACCTTGCTATACTGGGGTTTGAGAAATTTGAGGATATTGTTGGAAGAGCCGACCTGCTGGAGAAGGATGAATCCGTAACAAACTGGAAAAGTACCAAGATTAATCTTACACCGCTTACTTTCGTCCCTGAGGAGGCAAAAATCAATCCGGTCCGTTGGACCGAGCCCCAGTCACACAAAATAACTGAAGTACTCGACCGCCAGCTTATTGAAGTGGCACAACCTGCAATAGATTCCGGGGAAAAGGTGAATTTCGAATTTCAGATAAAAAATACTGACAGAACAACAGGTGCAATGTTGTCTGGCGAAATTGCCAGAAGACACGGAGCGAAAGGGTTACCGGAAGGCACGATAAAATTTAGTTTCAGCGGTTCTGCAGGACAGAGTTTCGGAGCCTTCCTATCGAGAGGGGTTGAGTTCAGACTCGAAGGAGATTCCAATGATTACCTGGGAAAGGGTCTTTCAGGAGGCAGGCTCATTGTAACACCTCCCGCGGGTTCAACTTTTGATGCCCGCAAAAACATAATTATCGGAAATACAGTTTTATACGGTGCAACAAGTGGTGAAGCTTATATATCGGGAATGGCCGGTGAACGATTTGCAGTCAGAAACAGTGGCGCCATCTCTGTGGTTGAGGGTGTTGGCGATCATGGTTGTGAGTACATGACCGGTGGTCGTGTTGTTGTACTGGGAGAGATCGGTAGAAACTTCGCAGCAGGGATGAGTGGCGGAATCGCTTATGTACTTAACGAAAGTCAACATGTAGATTATTACTGCAATATGGGAATGGTTGAACTTTCATTGCTCGATGAACAGTCCGATATCAGGGAATTAACCGAGCTTATTTCAAAACACTATGAATATACAGGCAGCAAGATCGCAGAAAAGATACTAAGTGAAATGCACCTTTATATTCCCAGGTTTTTAAAGATCATTCCTTTCGAATATAAAAAGGTATTGCAGGAACAAAAACTGGCAGAGTTGAACCAGCGAATTTCGGAAGTTGAAAAGGATGTTGAGCATGCATCGGCCGATTAATTTTGTAGAATATAAAGATCGTATATAATGGGTGATCCAAGAGGATTCTTAAAGATAGCAAAAAAAGATGCTGGAAACCGAGCCATTCACGAGCGTATAAGAGATTTCAGCGAAGTTGAACAGGTACTGAACAGTGAAGACAGGGCTCTCCAGGCGTCAAGATGTATGGATTGCGGTATCCCATTCTGTCAGTGGGGATGCCCGGTAGACAATCTTATCCCGGATTGGAACGATAAACTTTACAGAGCTGATTGGAAGGCAGCCATAGATCTGCTTCACTCTACCAATAATTTTCCTGAATTTACAGGCAGGATATGTCCCGCACCATGCGAGCACTCCTGCGTTCTGAATATTGGTGAGGAACCGGTTACCATCAGGGAAAATGAAGTGGCAATTGTTGAGAAAGCATTTGCTGAAGGATATATCAAACCACAGCCGCCTGTGCACCGTACCGGAAAGAAAGTAGCTGTTGTGGGTTCTGGTCCGGCAGGTATGGCGGCAGCCGACCTGCTAAACAAGGCGGGACATACTGTTACAATGTTTGAAAGGGACGAAAAACCGGGTGGACTGCTCCGTTTCGGTATTCCTGATTTCAAACTGAACAAGTATACCATCGACAGAAGGATAAAACTGATGGAAGATGAAGGTGTTGAGGTACAGTGTGGGGTAGAAATCGGGCAGAACATTTCAGCCGATAAACTGGTCAACTCCTTTGATGCCGTCTGTCTGACCATTGGCGCCATGAAACCGAGGGATCTTCCCGTACCGGGCAGGGAACTCGAAGGCGTTCACTTCGCCATGGATTTCCTCTCACAACAAAACCGCGTTGTATCAGGAGCCCAGATAACCTATGATGTCAGGATCTCTGCCGAAGGACGTCATGTTCTGGTTATAGGTGGTGGCGACACCGGATCGGACTGTGTCGGTACCTCCATACGGCAAAATGCTAAGAGTGTTACACAAATAGAGATCCTTCCTAAGCCACCGGAAAAAAGGACTCCTGATAACCCCTGGCCCTATTACGGAAAAATTCTGAAGACATCCAGTTCACACGAGGAAGGATGTGAGCGCCGCTGGAACATTTCCACCTTAAAATTTAATGGTATGCAACATCGAGTTGTCTCTGCCGATATTGAGCAGGTCGAATGGAGCCTGGTGAATGGGAGTCATTCAATGAAACCGGTACCCGGCACAAAGGAAACCATTCAGGCTGACCTGGTGCTTCTTGCTATGGGGTTTGTCCACCCTATTCTGGAAGGATTGGTCACCGATCTTGGGTTGGAGCTCTCCGAACGGAATAACATTAAAGTAAACGGCAGTCACCAGACGAGCATTAGCAATGTTTTTTCTGCCGGTGACGCCATTACCGGTGCAAGCCTGGTAGTAAATGCAATTGCCAGTGGACGCAGGGTTGCGAAAAATGTGAACACATACTTGAATTCACAAAATACAAAGCAGGCTGTGTAGCAAACAAAGCACCTGAGAAAGCAATGTATTCAGTCCGACGCATTATACCGCAAGGGTCAGGGTATTTCCATGGTAAATTCCTCTCCCTCAGGTAATGAAAGCTTTTCAGCAAAAACAACCGTCAGAGATTCATCCTTATAGCTGATTACAGCATTCCGGGAAGGAACAAACTCCCTGAACACAAAGAATGACCTGCCATCAAGGATCAACTCATTAAGAGCAACTGAGCCATGGATACATTTCAGAACAATCCGTGCCCTGGATACATCAATCGTTCCCCAGCCAGTGGCAGTGGCCCAAAAAAAACGCACAGGCAGTACATCCTGGGCAGGAGCAAAAGTCATCCTGCCCCGATCCTTCTCATAAGCATAACCTGAAGCAGCCTGGTAGTAATCCCAGCCTTCCGCAGCAATGCCGGCGACGGAATCGGCGACTGCATCAGCAAAAGGATCTGTGAATATCCGGCATAGTTGTTCATTCTTTTCAACTGTATGAGAAAAACCGGCCAGCACAGTTTCAAGCAGCTTTTCAGTAATTGTCGACGTCACCATGGAATAACTAAATTGCATAGTCCTGTCGCGGAGGTAGTTATGGTGTTCAATTACATGGCGTGAGAGATCATTCATGTCTGTAAACTGCTCTGAAAAATCATTACCGGTATCCAAATTATCGACCCGATGATGCCGTTCTCCCGGGTCCGTTCCTGACTGACCATCAGAAATGAGCCATATAAACAGGAATGGTATGGTCACCGACTCTCCCGGATCAAGCAAACGTGGTATACACATTGCGGCAATCCCATGATCTCCTGTGGAACAGGAAATTGAATCATGCCGGCTTGGTAGTTTGCCGGTGACCATGTAGTCGTTCCACAACTTTCCCCTTGAATCCTGCTTTTCACCAGAACATTGGAGAAACAGGTCACCCCGGAAGGAAGAAAGCACACTCATGTCGTACCTGGTGAACTGATACGATACACCTCCGGTACTGCTAAGGGTAAACCCATTCCATTCATTGAAACCATAAGGGGTTTTAAACTCTCTGCCATCAGTGCATAGAACATTCTTATCCCCTGTACCAAACGGTTTTTCCATTGCAAGTGCAACAGAAAACTTCACAGGGACCTTTCCCTTGTTGGTAAAAGTCCACTCAATTACTACCGCAGGCAACATACAGTTCTGTTTATCAGCGGGGATGATTGGGGCCCAGGCGGTCATCCTTACATCGAGCGGAACAGCCTCATCCAACAGATCGATATCCACAACAGGGTAGCCATTGCGAAAAACAGCCTCATCGAACCAGGCAATATCCGGAAATCTTTTATCGCATTCGACAGGCTGACTCTTTGCATCCGCCAATGGTTCGCGCGCCAGCATTCTTACAACCGGTTCTTCCCCTTCTCTGGCTGCATACATCATGAAGAATGCAGACAAATTCGATAACCTGCCTCCAGCAGGGTGGTCTGGGATATCAAACAGATCAACACAGCCTCTTCCGCTGATATGAATGCTGCCTGTTCCTGCACCTCCCATTGGAGCATAAATACCTCTGAGAGATTCACCAGTATAGGATAAATCGACCCGGGGATCATCTTCTGAACAGGCGAAAAAAGTACTTAATAAAAGCATGGAATATACCCGTAATCTCATCCGTAGAAAAAAGTTATTTAACTATTTGATATATAATAATATAGATATCATTCAAACTGCAAGTGGATTTAACCTGCTCCTTCGTCGGACTCATGAGCACCACTTCATTCTGTTTCTCCGCCAGCGTTAATCCTCTACCGGCACTTTCAATGCGATATGGATTCCGCTCCTTGTAAAGCTGCTCAAAATCTTATTTAAATGCAAAGGAACTATTCCATTTCACTAGTGTCCACTTAAGTTCAGGTAGTCGATTTGATTGATAATCTCAGTATTTTGGTTGCCAAATAATTATGTATTTACAAATTATACTGTTGGAGATATCAAGAGTTAATTCATTTTTCAATTCAAATTGTGGACATAAAAATATATTGTAAAATGCATAATTTTAAATAATTACAAAGCATTTATTCTAGTTTTAATGGACACTAATGATTCTGTTTATTAAATTTGCAAAAACAGATTCGCCATGAAATGCAGATCCGGTTGCGGGGCTTGTTGTATTGCACCATCCATCAGTTCACCTATTCCCGGTATGCCAGACGGCAAGCCAGCTGGCAAAAGATGTATTCATCTGACAGATGATTACCGGTGTGCCATTTATAACCATCCCGACCGTCCGGATGTATGCGATAAATTTATGGCTGATCCTGACGTCTGCGGGACCGGCAGGAAGGAAGCGATCATACTCCTTACTATGCTGGAGGGGTGAAATTCAGCCTGTCCAGCAGAATCTCTTTCAGCTCTCCCTTCACCTGGTCCATATTCATCTTTCTTCCCAACTCCTTTTCCATGGATGTAACTCCCTTTTCCCGGAATCCACAGGGATTAATATAGGTAAAATAATCCAGGTCGGTATTTACGTTGAATGCGAAACCATGCATGGTAACGTACCTGCTGGTGCGCACACCGATGGCGCAAATCTTACGTGCCTTATGGGGATGGTTATGATCAATCCAGACCCCGGTTGCATCATCCGATCTTACTGCCGCAATGTTATATCTCCTGCACAGTTCTATGATCGACTCCTCCAGAAACCCGATATAGGCTTTCAGTCCCATCCTTTGCGACTCCAGGTCCAGTATAGGATATCCTACAACCTGCCCGGGTCCGTGATAAGTTATATCACCTCCCCTGTTTATTTTATAGTAGGCAGCATTGATCTTCTTAAGCAGCTCTCCGTGAATAAGCATATTACTCTCGTCTCCACTTTTACCCAACGTATATACGTGGGGGTGCTCCACAAATAGCAGGTATTGAGACGGCGGGTTACCAACTGAACCATTTTTTTTGTAGTCCATCCACTTTTCGAAATGTGATTCCTGAAAATCCCAGGCTTCCTGATAATCCATGACACCCAGGTCGCGAAACAATACATCCGGCATAACTATTCTATTCTGTTAATGTTTTTAAATGTGATAAGATGAAGGAACCAGCTGACTGCTTTCCAGCTGTTTAATTCCTCTGGCAAGTGCCACATTTTTGCATTCAGCAAA
The DNA here is from genome assembly GCA_964539395.1 of uncultured Bacteroidaceae bacterium. Classification (GTDB taxonomy): domain Bacteria; phylum Bacteroidota; class Bacteroidia; order Bacteroidales; genus M55B112. Next base: position 3,396 of record CAZIIU010000038.1, on the reverse strand, counting down.
TTCTTCAGGTGCAATATACTCCTTCACATGAATGTGATTAAATAAATGTTGCAAACACTGACCTGGCAATACATTCTGTAATCAATGACCTGGCAATTCATGTTGTAAATGCTGACCTATCAATACATCTTGTAATCACTGACCTATCAATACATCTTGTAATCACTGACCTGGCAATACATTCTGTAATCACTGACCTGGCAATACATGTTGTAAATACTACCTATCAATACTTGCCATAAACACTGGCTTATCGTTATCCCCTCCTATCCTGCTGAAATAAGCTCAGCCGTCGTTTGCATCATCTCCGGTTCGGTTTTGCCTGGTCAGGGCATCATTCCTGATATTGTCAGGCAGATTGAGTACCTGATCTGTTTAACTCACAACCAATCAGGATCCTGATGCCCGCACCTTTTCAACCTCCTCCAGTGTTATTTCCTTCTCTGATGTTCCGAATTCCCTCCGTACATAATTCAGCACATCCATAACTTCACGATCGGAAAGATGGGGCATCGGGACCATGATAGTGTTATACTTCTCCCCGTTTACTACGATCTCTTCGTCCAGTCCATGGATTACTACACTGATCAACCGCTCATTTTCACCATCAATCCAGTCAGGATCGGTCAGTGGCGGGAACATTCCGGGTACGCCATTTCCGTCGGCCTGGTGACAGGCAAGGCAGTGCTGGTTATATAACTGTTTTCCGGGGTGATCGGAAAGGTCTTCTGACTGAACAGCGACAGGCTGCAATTCTCCGGTATTTATAGGAGAAGCGGCAGTACCTGAAGTCCTGTCGTTCCTGCCTGAACAGGCTGTTACAAGAAAGGCTGCTATTAAAATGACACAAGAAAATCTCATTGGTATTAGCGTTTTGTTTAAATGTGTTGTTGAAATATGTTCCATGGTAGAATCGTTATGCCAGATACATCCGTATAGCCGGGCAAAGAACATCTTAACAAGGAACGCCACTCATTTCCCACTGAAAAATGTAAATTTCGGACTGTATAGGTGGCCAGCTAAATAATTACCTAATCACCTAAAAGATATATCATCCAGATACATTCATCTGATTTACTGATTGTCGGGCCAACTGCTACCAGGATTGTCGTGCTGTCCAAATCATTCAAATCAGGCTTAACAATCCATTCAACGAAAATAGTGAAAATTTTATTTAATGTCTAACCGCGGTAAAAAATCCGCCAAATCGTACCTTTCCTTGAGTCGACAACATAGAGGGAACCATCCGGACCAGTTGCCAGTCCACATGGTCTGTACACAGCATCGCCTGTATTTTTAACAATTTCCAATCCTGAGAAACCCTCAGCAAATACTTCCCAATCGCCTGAAGGCAGCGCACCGTCGAAAGGAACAAATACAACATTGTAGCCCATTTGTGGAAGGGGTGCCCTGTTCCATGAACCATGAAAAGCGACGAAGGCTCCATTACGGTATCGTTCCGGAAACTGGTCATGCCCATAAAAAAGCAGGTCATTCGGGGCAATGTGTCCGGGGAAGCCCATGATCGGATCTGTGGTCGCTTCACACCTGCCTGTGACTTTTCCATCCCCTCCATATTCAGGGGCGAGAACCTTTTTTTTCAGGAACTGGTCGTAATAGCAGTAGGGCCAACCAAAATCAGCGCCATCTTCCAGCATCAGGAACTCCTCGGCAGGAAGATCTGCGCTCTCCTGTTCGTTATACAATTCGGGAAAGAACTGGTGCAACTGGTCACGTCCATGCTGAACAGCATATAATTTACCGGCATTATTGTTCCAGCTAAGTGCCACTGCATGTCTGATACCGGTTGCATAGCGGTAACCGTCGCGAAACTGGTCCTGTCCCGGTACATCGTCACTAAACCGCCAGATACCTCCGGCATACTCGAGGATCGGGCACGGATCCATACCTGGAGAGCCTTTGGTACGCATCTGCTCCATACATGCATTGGAGGGTGCTCCGATTGTTACATACATATTTCCCTTTCTGTCGAACTCAAAAGGTTTTGCTGCATGTTGCCGCTCATTAACCAGTCCGCCGGCAATTACTTCATAATTCTCCCGGGGCAGCAGATCATCGGCATCAGAAAAAGAGTATCTCACAATCATTGAATCGGCCCCATAATACAGATACCCATTATACATTTCTATTCCGGTTCCGGAAACGGAGCCAAAATACTTGATGATATCTGCTTTTCCATCACCGGAAGTGTCCCTCAGGGCAACGGCACCTTTGCCATTCTGAAGGTTCCGAAGTGAAACATAGATATCCCCGTTTTCTTTTACGGTAATATGTCTTCCCGGTCCGATATTTTCAGCTACCACAACTGCCGAAAATCCTTCAGGAAGTTGCAGTACGACATCATCTGCATCTCCTGTATTATTGCCAGTTGTCTGGTTGCAGGCAGAGACAAAACCCAGCATCAGAAAAGTAAGAAAAAGCATTCTCATAGCATATTGATTTGGTTTGTATTATTTAACAACTCAAACATATAAGAGTTTATGCATCTTGAAAAAAATGAGGTTTAAATTGAACCATTGGCTGGTAAAAAGTGTATTTTTATCCACATATGACCAATCAGGCAATTCATTTACTCAACCTTGCAAAGCGCGTTCAGGCTCTATCAGAAAACGGAATGCATTATGCCGAATCGGATTACGATATGGACCGTTACACCGAGCTTGAAAATATTGCTGTGGAGATGATTTCCCTGATCACCCATTCAGATATAAAGGCTGTAAGCACGGTTATAGAAGAAAAGAACGGTTACCGTACACCTAAGGTGGATATTAGGGCGGTTGTATTCAACGGGTACGATGAGATACTGATGGTTCGGGAGAAGATTGATGGGAAATGGTCATTGCCGGGGGGCTGGGCCGATGTAGGGTTTACACCGGCAGAGATCGCGGTAAAGGAGACATTTGAAGAGGCAGGCCTTGATGTGGTTGCCGTTCGTTTACTGGCAGTATTTGATAAAAAATGCCACGACCATCCACCCGATATTAATTATTTATACAAAATATTCATTGAGTGTAACCCGCTGAATAACAATCTGAATACAGGGCATGAGACGACAGATGTGCAATTCTTCCCTCTCCATGAACTCCCGGAGTTATCGACCCCGAGAAATACAAAGGAGCAAATTATAACAATGTTTGAATTTCGGAAAAAGCAGCTTCATTGGCCTCAGATTGATCTGTAAGAAAAGCCTAAAGGAAACTGCTGATAATACATGAAATAGGCGAGACTGAATCTGATGTCTGTAATCCTGTAAAATATCTTCAGCCAATTACCCACTTAACCCCGTACACCTGTTAATACACGCACTTTACCGGGAGTCTCCTAAGTATTCATCCATTCAATTGAGATTCATTTCCCTGTTAATACACGCACTAT
>CAZIIU010000037.1:0-28319 GCA_964539395.1 uncultured Bacteroidaceae bacterium | reverse complement strand
ATCCGCTGTAGTGCCTGTTCGCGCGACTGTGCCTGGAGCTGGGTATATTCCTCGATCTCCCCACCAACGAGTTTTTTCAGTCCGGCGAAAATATCCCTGCCTACATTCCTTGCTCTTACAGTACTGCCACGGGCTATGCCCAGTATTTCGATGATCTCCCTGCCTGGAATGGATTCTGTTGTTGTCTGTAACATTTTTGTACAAATTTAGTGAAGTAAATATAGCTCTTTCCCGGTTTGTATGTATCAAAGCCGATAAATTTTTACAGACCCTTAAATAAAGGAGACACATAATTGAGGAAACGGAAAATAGAGGTAACAGAGAATAGAGGATACAGAAAATAGAGGATACAGTGAATATCACAGGAGGTTTATAGGATAAATGGGTTATATCCATCATTGCATATGTCTGCAAAACCTACCTTATCATTGCAATAAAATCCTTTATCCCCTCCGTAGCAGTTTTATTTATGAAGTTTACATTCAGAAAGCTGATCCCCTGAGGCTCCCCAGGATCGATCACATAGACAGGGGTACCTGCAGAGGTGTAATTCATCAATCCGGTGGCCGGATAGACATTCAGTGAAGTGCCGATTACCAGCAGGATATCTGCTGCATTTACAATTGGGATCGCCTGTTCAATAGCCGGAACTGGTTCGCCGAACCAGACGATATGTGGACGTAATTGGTGACCGGTTTTTGAGAGATCACCTTCATTCAGCTCCCAACCTTCAATTTCAATGATATCATCCTCCATCACTGAGCAGCGGGCCTTACGCAACTCCCCGTGCAGGTGAAGTATTTTTGTTGAACCTGCTCTTTCATGCAGGTCGTCAACATTCTGGGTAATGATATGCACATCAAACTCTTTTTCGAGTGAAGCAAGTGCGAGATGTGCAGCATTTGGTTTTGCTGAAAGGAGGGCCTTTCTTCTTTCGTTATAGAATCGGATAACCAGTGCCCTGTTCGTTTCCCATGCTGCCGGGGTGGCCACTTCGGTAACGTCATATTCTTCCCACAACCCCCCCATATCACGAAAAGTCTTAATACCACTTTCAGCACTCATACCCGCTCCGGTTAAGACAACCAACTTTCTCATCTGTTCTCCTTTTTCCTGATTATCGAACGAACCACCAGTACCACTCCCCAAATCACCAGGATCGTTGCAACTATAAGCACAAGATCTGAAGCAATATAGATCCATTTCCAATCGGGGAAATAACCGGCTGTAACAGCCATTGACAAGATTGTAAGCACAATTCCGGCAACTAAAAAGCTCTGTCCTTTTCTCAACATCTTTATCTCATTATTTTGTGTTTTTCCAAAAATAGGTTATTTCTTAAACTTTAACTAATTTTATACAGCTGAAATGTATGATAAATATTTGATATACTGAATGTTAAATGATTAGCCAGGAGACGGTAAACAGGATTTTCGATGCGGTAGACATTGTAGATGTGATCTCTGACTTTGTAACGCTTAAAAAATCCGGAGCCAATTACAAGGGATTGAGCCCATTTACCAATGAAAAGACCCCATCATTTATGGTTTCCCCTTCGAAAGGAATATTCAAGGATTTTAGTTCAGGCAAGGGAGGAAACGCAGTGGGGTTCCTGATGGAGCATGAAAAACTCTCCTACCCGGAGGCTTTACAATATCTTGCAAGGAAATACAATATTGAGATTGAGCAGACGGAACTCACTCCCGAAGAGATCCAGCAACGGAATGAACGCGAGAGTCTTTTGGCAGTGACCCAATTTGCACAGACATTTTTTGCTGAGCAGCTTCAAACAGCTGAAGGCAAAGCGGTAGGACTCAGTTATCTCCGACAGCGCGGATACAGGGATGATACTATTCAAAAATTTCAACTGGGATACAGTCCGGAAGAACGCAAAGCGCTGACTGAAAGTGCGTTGAAATCCGGATACAAACAAGAGTTTCTGGTTAAGACTGGTCTGACCATTGCAAAGGATGATTATTTCTTTGACCGATTTGCCGGAAGGATTATTTTCCCCATTCATGGAATCTCAGGTAACATTATCGGATTCGGGGGTCGGACACTTCGGTCGGATAAGAGCATTGCCAAATACGTCAACTCTCCGGAATCGGATATTTATCACAAAAGCAGGATTCTTTACGGACTCTTTCAGGCGAAAAAGAGTATTGTATCCAACAATCGTTGTTTCCTGGTAGAGGGTTATACCGATGTAATTGCTTTGCACCAGGCAGGGATAGAGAATGTAGTTTCCTCATCAGGTACCGCCCTCACTGCCGAGCAGATCAGGCTAATCAAGCGATTTACAGAAAACATTACCATCCTTTATGATGGTGACGAGGCTGGTCTTAAGGCTTCTTTCAGGGGGATTGACATGATCCTTGAGGAGGGTCTGAATGTAAAGGTACTTCTGTTTCCTGAGGGAGAGGATCCGGACTCCTACTCCCATGGACGTGGTTCATCGGAATTCATAGAATACATTGACCGCAACGAGCGGGACTTTATCACATTCAAAACTGAAGTATTAATTAACGATACACGGAATGATCCCATAAAAAGGGCCAATATGATCACAGATATCGTCAGATCAGTCGCTGTGATTCCAGACGGGATCAAAAGGTCGGTTTACCTGAAAGAGTGCAGCCTGCTGCTGGATGTTGAGGAGGCGGTGCTTTACAGTGAAGTAAACAAGATCAGGGAGCGCAGAAGAGAGCAGGCATGGAAAAAGGAGCGCCAGGCACCTGATCAGCTTGTTGTTCCGGTACAACCGACCATTCCCGCATTTGTCCAGGACGTATACTCCGAGATCGAGGAGCGTGAGATTATCTATTTCCTGCTCAAATTCGGAAACCAGGCACTGAAGCTTTCCGGTGCTGAAAAAAATACCAATATATCAGTTTCGCAATATATCATCCGGGAGATTCAGAATGATGAACTGGAATTCACCAACCTTATTTATAAAAGGGTTTTTGAAGATGTAAAAGCGATTATCGAGTCGGGGAAAAATATCTCTGAAAGAGCTTTTACCTTTCACGATGAGAAGGAAATCCAGGATCTTGCCGTTGATATTGTTACATCGAAATATGAGCTCAGCAAAGTATGGAAAAGAAAAGAGTCCTACACCGAAATGCCGGGAGAAAACCTTGCTGTTGAAGTGCCGAAGGCCCTGTTGTTGTATAAATTAAAGGTAGTCGATATGGCCTTGGATGACATCCGAAAGCAGATCAGTGAATGCGAAACACAAGGAGAGGGTGAAAAGGTGATGGAGCATATGTCCCGCCTGCGGGACCTTGAGGCGGCAAAGAATGAGCTGTCGAATGTAATCGGAGAGCGGATCATTCTGAGGTGAATAAGAGAGAAAGTTCCGGACCGGCTTCGGTAAGAATGGATCAAACCGGCACCTGAAAAAAGTATTCGGATCGGAACAGGGAATAATGAAAACTATGATTATTTGTTGGATGTTATTTGAGAACATCAAATCTTACTGATTCTGAATTACCCTGTTCATCAACGACAGTAAGTGTATGTTTGCCGGGAGAAATAATTACTGCCAGCTGGTGTCTGCCTGTAGTAGCACCGAGATACGACTCATCGATGTGCCAGAAAACCCTGGCATCCCGGTTGCGGTGAGCCACCTCCAGCACGATCCTTCCCTTTTCACCATCCAGCTCGAACGGTATCACCACGTGACTGTCGGGCACCGGATATACGATCTCCATTTCATGTACAAATTCATCATAGCACCCCTCCATTACCGGGGGAAGGCTTTTATATCTCGGATCGTTTTGTATGTAGTACCACTCCATCAGTGGGGGAAGAATAAACCAGGAAAGGCTTTGCATCCGGCTCACCTGGTAGCAATTGCTGTTAACACGGTAACGGCCCGTTTCATCCAGGTGAACCCTTTGATGGTAGGGACAGGACCTAGATTTTAGTCCCCGGGGAACCACCCTGATCGTGTCTGTCTTTTCACAAAGTGGTCCGGCAATGTAGCCACTCTGTCTACAAACCACCGCCTCTGAAAGATCGTCAATTGGTTCCTCAAACCATGGTGTCGGTGGCAATATCCCGAAAACATCGAACATCATTGGGGCTGCAGCCTGTATACCTGTAAGCCCGGGTCTTCCCTCTCCATCTGCATTACCTGCCCAAACTGCTACCACATACCGCGGTGTTACCCCAACAGCCCAGGCATCCCTGAACCCATAAGAGGTTCCTGTTTTCCAGGCAATCTTTCGTGAAGAGGATAATAAATACCACATTGATAGTTCATCCGGTCTGTTTGCTTCAAGTAATGATTGAAAGGTAAGATAGATACTTGAAGCAGAAAGTATCCCTTCCTCCTGCACTCCAATGCTGATGGCCCTGGAACTGTTCTTATCCAGATGTGGCATATGGTAATCGTTTGGGAAATAGTTTCCATCTGAGGCAGTATAATTGTTCAGAACACGGGCCATGCTGCCATAAGCGCCGGCAAGTTCCCAGAGTGTTGTTTCTCCTCCACCGAGAATCAGTGTAAGTCCGTAGTGTTCGTGGGAATAACTGAAAGTAGTGAATCCCAGATTACGAAGCAGACCGAGAAAGGGATCAACACCATAACTTTTAAGCATGATCACCGAGGGAATATTGAGGGATCTTTCCAACGCCTGCCAGGCTGGAACGGCACCAGCATATCTTCTGTCATAATTCTTGGGTGCATACCCGCTATACCTGACAGGCACATCAGGTATCAGCGTTGTTTGCAACAGATCCCCATTATCGAGTAATCCGGCGAAAAGAAATGGTTTCATAATACTGCCCGTACTTCGGGGTGATCGTATAATATCCACGTTATTGTCATGCGCCTGGTCCTGTGTTTTTCTGCTGTTACCGGCATAGACCAGCACAGCACCGGTTTCAACCTCCATGACCAAGCAAGCCATATTATGGATCTCATTGGCACGCAGCATTTCCTGCCGCATTTCCAATAGTTCGTTCACACGTTCCTGCAGGTCGTGGTCTACCGTTGAAGAAAGCCGGTTCATTTTCCTGTTTACCAGTACCCGGTCGGTCAGGTGAGGCACCAGGTCCGGCAGGGCCACGGGGTTTTCGGGCAGGGGTTCAGCAGTAGCCAGGTGATAGGTAGAACCGTCGATTCGTCCCCTCTCATGAAGTGTTTTCAACAAGGCATCTCTCTTACTTTTCAGTAAGTCCCTGTTTCTTCCAGGGTGGATCAGTGACGGGGCATTTGGAAGCACTGCGAGCAACGCTGCTTCCGACCATGTCAGCTGATGCGGCGATCTTCCAAAGTATCGCCAGGCAGCAGCTTCCAGTCCTACGACGTTACCCCCGAAAGGAGCATTATTTGCGTAGGTGGTAAGGATTTCCTGTTTTGTTGCGGATAGTTCATACCTGAGAGCAAGAAGAGTTTCGATGGATTTCTGAAGAACATTTCGTGGTTTGTTTTTCTCCGACATCCTGATTACCTGCATGGTGATCGTGCTACCACCACTTTTCACCTCTCCTGCCCTGATATTCTGAAACAAGGCCCTGGCAATACTAATCGGGTTCACTCCCGGATGAACGTAAAAAAACCGGTCTTCGAATTCAACAACAGCAACCATATATTTATCCGGCAGGGAGTCGACCCCCGGGAACCGCCATTGTCCGTCTGCCGCAATGCGTGCACCAAGCAATTCGCCATCGCGGTCGTAAACAGTGGTTGAAAGCGGGTCGTCGAAAAGATTTTTAGGCAGGGATAACCAAAAAAGTACAGAAAGTACAATTATAGTCATCAGCAGTATCCTGTATTCCCTCAACCATCCAGCTATGCTTGTTATATTCATTCTAATATCCTGCAGAAAGGTCAATCCATTTTCCCGGGATCACCACCTGAACTGCCGGATTGTACATTTCCTCTGCTTTAACGGATGGCAGGTAATATCTGCCTTTATAAGCAGCGTTTAATCTGATTGTAAAAGTTTTTGACAAATTTGGCTGCAGTGAAAAATAGGTCATCACCCTGTCATCGCGCACATCCTGGTAAGTAAAAGGTTGGGTTTTGGCGGTTGTTCCAAACAACCGTTCATTATGAATCTCCCATCCTGATGGAAAAATAGTAGTTAATGCAATGTTATCAAGGTTACCGGCTGTACCCGGATTGGACACACGGTATACTGCCTTAAAGTCGGTTCCCCGTCTAATCGTTTCTGGTGAAATCCTGTTACCATCCATATCGGTATAGTAGGCATGAACACTCAAATTGTTGTCTACGCGCTGCTCCTCACCCGGTCTTGGCAGTCCGGTATTAATGAATCTCACAAACAATATGCCTCCGGAGGTGTTTTTTATCTTAATATTTCCCATCAGCTCTTTGCCCGGCTCGAATTGAACCTGTGCCAGTGGCATTCCTGTCTCTGCCCGTTGAAGCTCTGCCCCGTTAAAACCGTACTCAAAGCTAATTCTGTTTCCAGACTTTTCTCCGCCTGTAAATTTTGCGAAAGCCAGCAGGCTGTAAGCAGTTGTCTGGGTACTCATCCACTGACCGGAGGAAAGGTCATTTGCTATCTTCTCAAGCAGCAGTACTCCATTCTCCTTCATGCCGGTGAGGATCATTGCTTCAAGAATCATTGCCTGGTCGCGGGTTCTGCTGCCGAAAGTGTATCGTGAATCGTGGTACTCACTTGCAAGGATTGGAACACTGGTAACCAGTTCCCTGGCAGTCTCCTTTTGTCCGGCCAGTGCATAAGCGGCTGCCAGTCGCCATTTCGCCTCCGGAACCAGGTCGGAACGTTCGCGAAGCCTGTTCATTGAACCCAATTCCGGGTCACCGCTCAGGGCCAGTGTAAACAGTCGATATGCCTGCAAGATCTGTTCCTGTTTAATTTCGAAACTATTGGTTGAACCTTCGATGCTCCAACGCCGGGAAGCTTTTCTTTGGTAGCTTTTCCAATTTCGTAGCATGGCAGCAGGAACATCATACCCCTTTTCTCCTGCTTCCAGCAGAAAATGTCCGGCATAGGATGTGCCCCACGAAGATTCGTTCACCGATCCCGGCCAATAGGAAAAACCTCCTCCAGAGAGTTGAAAGGAAGAGAGTTTCCTTATTCCCTCTTTCACATTAGAGGCAGTTTTTTGCATGGTTTCATCATTCAGTTCAACCACATCTGCAAGGAACAATTGCGGGAACACGGCAGATGTTATCTGCTCAATGCAACCGTGTGGGTACTGCATTAAAAACCTGAGTCTTCTCCCGAAATCGACAGGAGGAATAGCAGAAACCTCCATTATCAGATCATTTGTTCTCTCCATTCCCACATAGTTCAATTCCTGGGTTAACATTTCTAAAGGGTCTAAAACTGCAGTAATATAGCTTGTGACCGGTGGATTTGAGGAGCGCACTGCCAGTTCTATCTCATAAAATGCGCTGTGTATTCCGGCAGTAGCTTGTATTTTTACTATACCTGTACCGGTCCTTTCCGGTGTTCTCAGCATAAAGTCAACGATTTGATCACCAGTTTGAGTAAAATTCACTGTTGCATTGCTTTCCGCTGCCATAAGCATATCGTTGGTAGTGATCTTCAGATCAACATTCCTGATTGCCGGATCCATTACAAACACATTCACCGGCAAGGATACCTCTTCTCCAGGACCGAGTACCCTTGGAAGAGTAGCCAGTAGCATCAGCGGCTGTTTCACCGGTGTTGTTTTTTCAGCATGACCGTAAGCGCCTCTGCTACCAGCAATGACCATAGTTCTCACTGACCCAATGTAGTTCGGCATTTGAACAACATGTTCATTGCTCTTTCCGGTGAGTGTAAACGGTCCGATGAATTTCACCATCGGCGGAAACCGGTTTGCCTCACGCGCACCCATTTCCTGCTCCTCCGTGTCACCGCCGATGCTGTAGATGCCATCGATCCTTCCTCCGTAGGCGCCCAAAACATGCTCAAACATATCCCAGGTTTTTACACCAAGGGCCTCACGGGCATAAAAAGCCGACCATGGGTCCGGGGTATTGAATCTTGTAAGGTCGAGCAGACCTTCATCCACCATTGCGATGGTATAGGTCATTGTGCTGTTATATTTTTCAGATACCTTCAGTTTTACGGTACTATTCGGACTCAACTCCCCGGGCATTTCAATTTGCGGGTAGAGTCTTGTATCCGGATCCTCCACTTTTAGTGGGATCACCCCGAACATCCTGATCGGCAGATCATTGTCAGTATTCCTGTGTGGCTGGATGAGAGAGGCATAGAGATAGATATTGGGAGTCATTTCCGGAGTTATCTTCAGCTGGAATTTTGTCTCAGCACCCTTTGTTTCTATCCACTTCTGCCTAAGCACACCTGTCCCGTTTTCCAGGCTAATCAGAATCCTTCCACTTATCGAAGATGGGATAGTAATGACTGCAGTCTCTCCAACGGTATAAACGTCTTTATCGGAACTGAATGTAAGAATTGACGCAGCATCCGGGTCTCCTTTTCGCGATCGTCCGACCCAGCCGGGCCAGTCGAGGTAAATCATCTCTGCAGCACTGTGTCCGCCCATATCGCTCACCACCAGGAGGTAATTGCCCCATTCAGGGTAATTAACACGAAAATCGAAAGATCCGTGTCCATTCCGTGTACTGACTGTTGTACTATAGACGGGAGTATGATGACTACTTCCCATGTAGGAGGCAAGATTCTCATAGGAAGCGTCCCACCACCATCTCCAGGAAATCTTATAGACCTTCACATCAAGGTGAGGCTTGGTAAGCGGTTTTCCAGAAGGTGAGACTGTTGCTACCTCCACAGTATGTGTCGTATCGGTAAGCAACGCATTTCGTCCAGTGCCGTGTGGTGTTTTTATTCCTACGTATGTGTTAAAGGGGGAACAGATCACTGAACGCTGATCAATACTGAAATCGCCCGATTTTTCAAATAGGCGGGTGGTAAAGATTGCCCGGAGCATTCCCGGGGCCTCCCCGCTGATATTCAGCTGTTTTGAAAAAACAGCATGACCGGTATTGTCAACACTTCCTTCCCAGAACATCTTCGGGTGTTGCGCAACTATTTTTCCCGGGTTCGTAAAAGTATAATCCTCAAATCCTTTAAATGAGGTGGTAGCAGGTCTTAGCAGTACCTCTATCTCGGCAGACAGGTTTCCGGCTGTTGCACCTGTTAGCCATTTCCCGTACAGATGTGTTGAAACAGCTCCTTTTGACGGATAGATGGTGTCCCCGGTGAACGAAAGATCTATTTTAAGCCGGTTGGGTTTGATGGTCTCTACCTGCAGTCCCTTATTGAAGCTTGCGCCGCCAACTGTTGCAGTGAGGGTATATCTGCCTGTGGGTGCATCCGGAGCTGTTCTTGTATGAAAGGAGTAAAATCCGGTACTATTTACGGTAGAAATATTTTTCTGAACCACCTTTCCGCGCGGATCCTTTAATTCAAAGGTAACGGGATGTCCCGTGGGCAAAGGATTGGCGCGGTCGTCCAGAACCAGGTTCATAAAGATCGAATCACCAGGTCTCCAAACACCTCTTTCGCCATAAAGAAAGCCTTTTATTCCTTTTTGAACAACGGCACCGGATACATCGAACATGCTGTAAGACAATGCTCCACCATCGGTAAGACGCAGATAACCCTTCTGTCCCCCAAGCTCTGCCACCACCAGGAAGGGTTTTGCCTTCAGCACAATGTCTGCCATCCCCCCGTTGTTGGTGATTGCTGTAGCAATTACCTGTTGCTGAAAGTTATATACAGTGATCGAGGCATTAGCAAGTGCAGTTGCCTGTAATAGATCGGTAGCTGTAATGTGTAATTTCTCTTCTGCACCCTTTTTGGCAATTAGTCCGATATTACTAACAAGCACATTCCTTGCTACAGCCCTTCTGTTTCCATAGTAGGCCGGTTTGCAGGGATTTTCGCGATCTTCCCACTTGTAACCCTCATAATTATAGGAATCCCAATAGCTATAATAACTTTCATTAGAATCCCAGTATGACAGATCATCCTCTGTAATATGATCTTCCTTTTCCATAGTTGCAGAAGCCTTTTCAGGATCGATTTGTTCTTTGCAGGGATACATTGATTGGCTCTGACGAAAGTTTAGTTCTATCCTGTAAATGGCTCCCGGTTCTGTTTCAATAAGATCTGTCAGGTTAAGGGAAAAGGTGTTCCACTGGCTGTAGAGAATGGGCTTGTCGGCAACAAGATCGATCGTTTTTTTCAGAATCAGCCGGCCTGAACGTTTAAGTTCGTTGCTGCCGCTTAATTGGTTAACCTGGATAAACTGGGCAATATTATTCTCGTAAAGCCGGATTACTTTCAAGTCCACTGCCCGAAGGTTCACCGCCTTAAAAGGAAATAATACCTCATCAGATGTGGGTATTATCACCCCGTTACCGAGGAGCTCAACAGAGGGCTCGATCTCTTCAAAAACAATGCTAATACTTTGTCCCTCCTTTAATCCTTTTCCTGTAGTATTCCTGATACCGGGCTCAAGGTAAAGCATCAGGGAGCCGTTCTGTCTTACATTGGGATAAGCTTTAATGGTATTACCTTCAACAATGAACCGCATATCACTGTCATTGCTCAGCCGGATCAATCCCTCGATATACTGGTTTTTTCTGATCGGATCCGAAAAACTGAGTATAATGTGTTGCTCGGGATACTGTATGAGCTTGTGGCCGATCAGTTTGAAGTCGCCCAGGGCCGGAATTATGAATTCCTGAACACCTTTTTGACCGGAGCTGATAGGTGTTCCGTCGTATTTTACCTCCACTTTCCCCTCTCTCTCTCCCCTTTGAATGCTATCAATAAGAAACTCATGTTCTTTTCCATCCTTGTGATGTATCCATCTTACCGGTAATTGTCGCTTCTCCTGAAAGGCTCCGATAACGGACCGGATCGCAAAAGGATCCGCGACGTCTGAAGTTTTGAGGGTGCCTGACAGATTGTTTAGATCGGGCTGATAATCATTATAGGGTCTGAAACCGGTGAGTTCAATCTCAAGGTGCTGATCAATTGTAAAAAATCTAAATTCGAATGATCTTTCACTGTCTGAACCGGGAAATAGTTTGTTCAATTTTATTTTAACATCATAAGCTGTTCCCTGTTTAAAACCCTCTTCCGGCCTGAACTCTATTGTTTGCTGGTCAATATAAAATGCATTGCCCGCAGTTTCAGGCTGTAGTGTCATTATTCCCTTTTCACAGGGACTGTTCTTACCGACTGAATTGGGAAAGGGTTGGGCAAACCTTACCTGTACGGTTGATTCAGAAGAGATGATGCCGCTGGTAAATGCAGTAATCAGGGGGTTATATGCCGGGGTATCCATGGCCGACTCTGGTTGTCGACCACAACCTGACAAAAGTAGAGTGATAACAGGAATAACCAGAAAATCTTTAACGAGGATGATTCTCCAATGATTGATTGTACGATAAGAGTTCATTTGATCAGTGTTAATAGCTCAGCAGAATGCTTTAGTATTGAATATCTGCAACATAAAATGCCGTTCTGAAAGGTGAGTATTTATAGCATCTAATGCTCATTCTGTAAAATAGTCCTCACTTCCACTGGCATTTTAATGTGAATACATTCTTTATTAGGCAACTACCGGCAACTTGTTATCTTAACCCAAAATTATTTTAAAGAAAGCTCGGCGAACCATAAGCGGTAAACATGCGAACAAAGCATCATATTAACTCTCGAAGTGTAATCCCCGTCATTGGTCAGTTCGCTGCCGAACCATTTATAGGTTTCACCGATCTCATCACCGAGGCGATGGAGGTTCATGTATTATTGTCATCGCACCATAGAAAAACATACATACAATGATGAGGTGGATCACCTGCACATTTTTTACTCCTGTAAGATAGTCAAGTTTTTAACATGCTTTTTGAAATAATTGTTAAGAATTTCGGACACAATAAAATATGCAGATGTAGACAAGTAGTTTTAACAGCTGGATTTGATTTTCAGGCCAAAACTCCGCCAAAACGATATGGTCAAAACCGGAAAATGGTTTTATAGTTTTTTCTCCAACCTGTAAAGTGTTGATATCAAGGCGCTTTGAATGATTTTGTAGCTTGAAATATCTTCAGACTGATAGAAGAAAACAATATTATAGTGAAGGTTTTTCTGTGCGATCTTTTTACACAGCTCTGTTTTGTTAAGCCTGTACACCTCTCGTATTCGTCTTTTAATCAGATTCCTGTCGACAGCCCTATTGACCAGTTTTTTTGGTACTACAACGGTCATACGAACAGGAAATTTTCCCTCAGTAACACTTTTATAAATCAGGCGAATTGGGGGTGTTGTAATGGATTGGCCCGATCGAAAAAGGAGTTCGATTGCCTTTTTGCTCTTTAATTTTTCACTTTTATTGAAGGTGTGCCTTTCCATAAAAAAAGGGGGATTGCTCCCCCCATAGAATATTACAGATCCAATGGTTATTTTCCATTCCTATTGTGCTGCTCGATAAAACTTTCCAGTGCCATAGTCATGGATGGAGCCTGCGGTGCCGGTGCCTTTATGTCAAGCCTGAGACCAGCCTCTTCAACTGCTTTGGCAGTTTTATCGCCAAATGAGGCAATCTTAGTATTATTTTGTTTGAAATTGGGGAAATTCTGCAACAGAGATTTAATACCAGAGGGACTGTAAAAGACCAGGACATCGTAATTAACATCTGCCAGATCGGACAAGTCGCTGCATTCTGTTTTATACAGAATTGATTTTGTGAACTTAAAATTATGTCTCTCCAGCAAAACCGGAATTTCCTCTTTATGAGCAGCTGAGAGTGGCACCAGGAAATTCTCGTTTTTGTGTTTACTCATAATGTTTATCAGATCATCGATCTTGCCATTTGCAAAGAATATCTTCCTTTTTCTATATACCGTATATTTTTGCAAATAATAGGCAATGGACTCCGAAAGACAAAAATACTTCATGGTATCAGAAATAGTGATCCTGATCTCCTCTGCAATCCTGAAAAAATGATCGATTGCTGTTTTACTATTGAACACCACTGCTGAAAAAGAAGACAAATCGATTTTTGATTGTCTGAACTCTTTTGAAGTAATACCCTCAACATGGATAAACGACCGGAAATCTATTTTCAGGTTGTGCTTTTCAGCCAGGTCAAAGTAAGGGGATTTATTGTTCTCGGGTTCGGGTTGTGAAACTAAAATCTTTTTAATTCTGCTCATGTTTCGTCTACCTTTTAGTTCGTTTTGATCCTATACAATGGATGAGAACCATTTGTAACACAACAATACTGGAACTATTTCAAGGGCACAAAGGTATAAAAACAAATAGAAACTAAAAACACCCTTCACCCTTGAAAATATGATTCCTCTGTAAATTTTTGCAATTAAAAGTGTTGTTATAACTGAAAGAGAGGTAATAACTGCCAGGTCTTCCAGGATACCGGATGTAAACACCAGGACAATATTCAGGGGTAGAAATACAATTCCCATAAGTTTGTTATAGGTATATCCCGTGTACAGGTATTCCCTAAAAAGGTTGCGTGCGAAGAAGATGTGTCCAACAATATTTGCCAGTATCATTCTTCCAAAAAACAGAACTACCAGCAGCAATATATAAAACAATAATAAACGTGGTCCTGCGAGATTATAAGGATGAATCGATTCTTTTTCAGATAAAATCATTAGAAAAAAAGCCACAGAGAAAAAATAAAATGTATAGAGTACACTATCTCTTTGACGTTGCAACTGGCTGTTATCACGAAACAATCCTTCCGCATAATTATACCTTACAGTAGAGTGAAAGGTGTCGGGCAAGAGTTGTCCGAGATAGGTTTTTGCTACAGCATATCCAGTGATTAAGATTATCAGAAAGTAGAAATACCAGGCAGTCGACATCTCTTCAATAACGAATCCTGAAGCGGCAAATGGACCCGATGTAATTTCACCTGTCTCACCGGTGAGGGGAGGTATAAAATATCTCATGAATAAATTCCTGGAAACACTCCGGCAGATCACAAAAACAGCATTAAAATGTGTCATACAATGAATGACTGTTGTTTAAATACCTTTGCAAAGGTATGAAGATAATTGGTTGTTTCAACAAGCGAATGCATCACTTAAAAAAAGTTAACAAGCGGCAGTAATGCTATATTAATAAAGGATAAAACAATATTTAAGATATCTTTGCAATGGAAGAAATACCTAATTAAAAAAAGAATCATTCGTGAAAAAAATTGTTCTTACAGCCGGAATAGTTGTATTAATTCTTGGGGCCGCATTTACTACCCTTCAGAATAAGGATCTTGAGATTGTTAAACAGCTAGATATTTTTTGCACACTATATAGGGAATTGAATATGTTTTATGTAGATGAGACATCTCCGGAGGAACTCGTTACCACCGGCATCAATTCAATGTTGAGTTCACTGGACCCCTACACTACCTACATACCCGAACAGGAGATGGATGATTTCAATTTTCAGACAACGGGTGAATATGGTGGTATTGGAAGTCTTATCAGGAAGAAAGATACCAGTATTATTATTGCAGATCCGTATGAAAGTTTTCCTGCAGCCAGAGCCGGTTTACGGCCCGGAGATATACTTTTGGAGGTCAATGGGAAAAGGACCTATGATTTGGAAATATCTGATGTGAGTGAGCTTTTAAAAGGAGAACCTGGTACTGAGCTTGAGGTCAAAATAGAAAGGCCCTATACCGGGGAGTTAATAACATTCCGGCTCACCCGGGAAAAAATTGTTATTAACAATGTTTCTTATTCTGGTATGCTTAATGAGAATACCGGTTATATACGATTGAGCAACTTTACCACAAACGCTTCTTCTGAGGTGCGGTCTGCTTATGAAGAACTCAAGAAAAATCACGGTTTCCAACAGCTGATCCTGGATTTAAGAAGTAATCCCGGCGGATTGTTAATTGAAGCGGTCAGAACATGTAACCTGTTTATTGACAAGGAAGAGCTTATTGTGAGTACAAAAGGAAAGGTAAAAAAATGGGATAGTGAATACAGAACAACAGGCCAGGCGCTTGACACGGAAACACCAATTGTTGTCCTTGTAAACCGTGCTTCTGCGTCTGCAGCTGAAATTGTTGCGGGGGCAATGCAGGACCTGGACCGGGCCGTTGTTATCGGTCAGAGAACTTTTGGAAAGGGGTTGGTTCAAACCACTCGTCCGCTTAAATTCAACGCACAGCTCAAAGTAACGACGGCAAAGTATTATATTCCATCCGGCAGATGTATCCAGGCACTTGATTATTCAAACCGGAACGAAGATGGTAGTGTCGGTTCCATTCCTGATTCACTTGTTTCATCGTATGTAACGCGAAATGGTCGGGTTGTATATGACGGAGGTGGTATTCAGCCGGACATTGAGGTAATTCCGGAAAAACTGAGTGAGATTGCACTTAGGCTCTTCACAGAAAGCATCTATTTTGATTATGCCAACCTGTACAGAAGTATGAAAGACTCTATCGGCGCTGCTGCTGACTTTGAATTATCGGATCAGGAATATGATAATTTTAAAGATTTTGTGACAACACAGGATTTCGAATATGAAACCGCAAGCATGAAAGCATTTAACCAGCTTGTAGAAACTGCAAAAAGAGAAAAATATTATAGCGTTTCTGAAGAGGAGTTCAACAATTTGAATATCAAATTATCTCACGATAATCTGAAGGACCTGGACACCTTCAGGGAGGAGATACAACAGATTCTTGAAGAAGAAATTGTTGGAAGGTACTATTACCACTCTGGTCGAATTGAGCATCAGCTTGATGATGATATCCAGTTGCAGGAGGCAATTTCAGTTATAACTCATCCAAGCAGGGTACAGCATATTTTGAGTGGTGAATCGGGGGCATTGGCCAAAAAGCTTCACTAAGGACTTAATGAGCCTCGAACCAGTTATTTCCAACATTCATCTCTATCACAAGGGGAACCGAGATCTCAACTGCATTTTCCATTGATGTTTTGACGATCCTTTTGACTTCTTCCAGTTCATTGGCATGGACATTAATGTTCAGTTCATCATGTACCTGTATGACCATCTGTGCCGATAGCATCTCCTTCTGAAATTCATTATGGATTGAGACCATTGCAATTTTAATTATATCGGCAGCGGTACCCTGTATAGGTGTGTTGATAGCGTTACGTTCAGCGTTCCCCCTGATCATTGAATTTCTTGAATGAATATCGGGAAGATTTCTTCTTCGCCCAAACATGGTTTCAACAAATCCATTTTCCCTTGCCTTTGCAATACACTGTTCCATATATACCTTTACTGCCGGATAGCTTGCAAAGTATCCATCAATCAACTCCTTTGCCTCTCCTCGTGGAATTCTCATCCGCTGAGCCAATCCGAAAGCTGAAATCCCGTAAATGATGCCAAAATTTGCAGTTTTCGCCCTTGATCGCATCTCCCTTGTAACAGCAGCAGGATCGACCCCGTAAATCTTAGCTGCTGTGGCTGTATGAATATCCTCATTATTACGAAATGCCCTTATCATATTCTCATCGTTGCTCAGGTGGGCCATGAGTCTCAATTCTATCTGGGAGTAATCGGCAGAAAGAAACTTATGTTCACTGTCGGAACTGGTAAAGGCCCTTCTTATTTCCCTTCCGCGCTTATCCCTTATTGGAATATTCTGGAGGTTCGGATTGTTTGAAGAAAGCCGCCCCGTAGCGACAAGTGTCTGATTAAATGAAGTATGGATTCTGTTTGTTTTTTTATGCAGCATTTTCGGCAGGGCCTCCACATATGTGTTCAGTAATTTCCTGACAGATCTGTAATCAAGAACCTCACCAATAATCTGATGCTTGTCTTCCAGGTTTAATAATACATCTTCACTGGTACTGTATTGTTTCGATTTCGTCTTTTTCGCATCATGGACAATTTTAAGGTGATCAAACAATACTTCTCCAAGCTGTTTTGGTGAACCGATATTAAATTCCATTCCTGCCAGCAGGTAAATTCTTTTTTCCAGATCAATCATCTCCTCCCTTAGTCTTTGAGCAAAAATCTCTAATGCCTTAACATCCAACGATACTCCGCTATGTTCCATTTCCATCAATACACGAACAAGCGGCATTTCAATATTCTTCGCCAAATCACTCATTCTTTTTTCCTCCAACTCCTTTCCAAGTCGCTCATACAGTTGCCAAGTAATATCAGCATCCTCACAAGCATAATCCTTTACATCATCAGAATCGAGGTCACGAAAACTGGCTTGTGTTGTACCCTTTTTGCCAATAAGCTGTTCTGTCTTTATTTTCGAATAATTCAGATAATCCTCCGCAATGGCATCGATACCGTGTCTTTTGTCCGGAGCTACTAAGTAGTGAGCAACCATTGTATCAAATAGCCGTCCCTTAACATTTATATTATAGCCTTTTAAAATATGTAAATCATATTTTAGGTTTTGACCTACAATCAATTTGTCTTCTTTTTCAAAGACCTTTTTCATAGCATTGGTCCACACCTCCTGCTGAACCGGACCACCGGTAAGGTCAATATAATATGCTTCATGTGACTTCCAGGAGAAAGCTATTCCAACTATTTCAGCTTCTTCAATAACATCTAAACTTGTTGTCTCCGTATCAAAACAAAACTCATCCAGGCCGTCAAGGAGTTCAATTAGCCTTTCAAAATCTGCTACCGAAGACACCTGCTTATAATTATGAGGGACGGTCAGAATGCTATCAACACTTGAAGAAACCTCAACATTATCTTTAACTAAAGGGTCAAATAATAATCCTTGAACATTTGTCTCAGAATTTTTTATGCTGTCATTTTCACCCAGTATTCTACTTTTTAGCTGATTGAAATTCAATGCGTCAAAGATTCTTGAAAGCATCTCTTTTTCGAGCGGCTGACGTTTTGCAAGACCGAGATCAAATACAACGGGAACTTCTGTATTTATTCGTGCCAAAACTTTTGACAACCTTACCTGTTCCTCGGATTTCTCAATATTTTCTTTCTGTTTTCCTTTTAAAGTATTAATGTTTTCATATATATTTTCTACTGAACCATAGCTTTCTATCAGTTTTTTTGCAGTTTTCTCACCGATACCGGGAGCACCGGGAATATTATCAGAGGTATCTCCCCAAAGCGCCAGTATATCTATCACCTGGTCGGGCCGTTCTACATTGAATTTTTGCCTGATTTCATTCAGACCCATGATTTCGGATGGATTACCAGATCTTCCCGGTTTATAGATATAGATTCTCTCTGAAACCAGCTGTGCAAAGTCCTTATCCGGTGTTACCATATACACATCATATCCCTCCTTTTCAGCAGATTTTGCAATGGTTCCAATAATATCATCTGCCTCATAACCAAGTTTTTCGATAACCGGGATTTTATAAGCGTTCAACAGCTCTTTAACCCATGGTACCGATTCTCTGATCTCTTCCGGGGTGACATCTCTGTTTGCCTTATAGGGTTCATATAACTCATGTCTGAAGGTTGGACCGGTGGAATCGAAGGCCGCGATTAGATGTGTTGGGGCCTCTTTTCGCAACAGCTCATCGAGGGTAAGCGTGAAACCAAAAACCGTGGATGTATTCATACCCTTCGAATTCTTCATCGGGTTATTGATAAAAGCATAATATGACCTGAAAATCAAGGCATAGCTGTCGAGCAGGAATAGTTTTTTAGGTTCTCTCATTTAACTAGCTAATTATCTGATGAGTACCATTCTGCATAAGAAGTTGCGGTCTCGAAGAGCTTCAGAGAGTGCAGGGAGTTGTTTTCAGGCAATTCAGGTAATATTTTTTGTGCAATAAAAACGATCAGGTTTTCGCACGTTGGTTGAAAATCGAAAATAAACACTTTCTCATACATTTTTTTTACACTATCCAGGCTGTCTCCTTCTGCTTTTCTGTATACAACCAGGCTGTGATCAAGCAAATCAACAACATGTTTATTTACAATGGTTTTTAGTTCTTTAAAATCCATAACCATACCGAATTTACTATTCTCTTCATCCAGTATTGGGTATCCTGATATTGTTACGAAAAGTTTATAGCTATGACCATGAATATTTTTACAGGCACCGTCATAGTTCCACAATGCATGAGCCATCTCAAATGTAAATTCTCTTGTGATCCTGATTTTATTCATTGCAGCAGTTTTCATTCCAGACACGCACACATATTTACACAATCGACAAGATTTTTAAGGTTCATATTTTTTATTGAATAATACCTTTTCTTTCCCTCTCTTCTGGAATTAAGAATACCCTTGTCCTTTAATATTCCCAAATGATGAGAGGCAGTAGATTGTTCAATCTTTAACAGATGATGAATTTCTGTTACTGTAAACTCCTTTCCCGTGGAAAGATGCCCAAGTATGGCCAGTCGCATTGGATTAGCAATAGCCTTCATCATATTGGCCGCTATTTCAATACGACCCGAATCTACATCTTCAAAGCTTGTCATATTTCGTTTATTAACTTTAATAAAATCCTTATATGCAAATATATCAATATTTATAGGTATGTTCATCTTCTGTATTGTCCTTTCGCTGCATATATTGGAAAATAATTTGCATGTTCTTTTTATTAATCTGTCAGAATACGCATCAGATTCATATTTATTAAAGGAACACGTCAGTTAACCCGGTGATTTATTATAAATTTGCTCCTGAATAAAAAATTGATGCTAAAATTAAATGACATACGTCGGCCTGTTGCCACGGAGATGCAAATCTTTCAAAAAAGCTTTAAAAGAGCGATTCACAGCGATGTTCGGCTTCTAAACCTGATATCATCCTACATTTTACGAAATAAGGGGAAACAGATGCGTCCGCTTTTCGTATTTCTTACTGCAAAAATGGTAGGAGAAATTACGGAATCGACATTTACTGCTGCCTCCCTTATTGAATTGATGCACACTGCCACACTCGTACATGATGATGTGGTTGATGAATCCTATGAAAGACGTGGTTTGTTTTCAATCAATGCTATTTGGAGATCAAAATTATCGGTTCTCATGGGTGATTATTTTCTTGCCAGGGGACTTTTGCTGGCTACCTCGAAGAATGATCATGCCTTGTTGAATCTCGTCTCAGATACTGTAAAGGAGATGAGTGAAGGAGAATTACTTCAGTTGCAAAAGTCCCGGCAACTCAATGTTGACACAGATTCGTACTATGAAGTAATCCGGAAAAAAACCGCAACCCTTATCGCATCGTGTACCGCTAGCGGAGCCAAATCTGCCAACGCTTCACAGGAAGAGATTGACAAATTATATTCAATGGGTATTGATATCGGGATGGCCTTTCAGATAAAAGATGATTTGTTCGACTACCAGCCCCGGGGTCTGATAGGAAAACCCACCGGAAATGACCTGAGGGAAAAAAAATTCACTTTGCCACTGATTTATGCGCTTGAACAAAGTTCATTTTCTGAGAAACGAAAGATTCTGAAACTGATCCGAAATGGTCAGATGAGCTCCAGTAAAATAAGTCATGTTATTGATTTCGTTCAGGAAAAAAACGGATTGTTGTTTGCAGAGAAAAAGATGCATGAATTCAAGAACAGTGCAGAATC
This sequence comes from uncultured Bacteroidaceae bacterium, assembly GCA_964539395.1. Lineage (GTDB taxonomy): Bacteria > Bacteroidota > Bacteroidia > Bacteroidales > M55B112. Next base: position 7,805 of record CAZIIU010000037.1, on the reverse strand, counting down.
GGTATTAAAAAGCTATCCCGATTCGGAGGCACGTCAATCATTGCTTAATCTTGTTGCATTTACAGTTGAAAGAACCAGGTAAATTCAGTTTATTCCTACAATCAGGTAATTCTGTATGCTTGTAATGTGTTGTTTGTCAATATATTACCTATTTATTGCATCAAAATTTGTAATTATTCTACATGGAACCAGGTTCTTTGTCTGACAATGAAAAATGCTTTACCAGTGCTTTTGCCTTTGCCTTGTCAAGCAAATGGGATAGTTCCGGTTCAGTTGCACGTCGTATTGCATCGATCGTTCGGTATTTTTTGAACAGTTTATGTATAGTAGCTTCCCCGATACCCGGAATTGAATGTAGTTCTGACCTGGTCATTTCGACAGACCTCTTGAGCCTGTGAAACTTAATACCAAATCTATGGGCTTCATTTCTTAACTTTTGAATCAGTTTTAGGGATTCGGAATTTTTATCAATATATAAAGGCACCGGATCATCAGGAAAATAGATCTCTTCTAATTTTTTTGCAATACCAATTATAGCTACACGGTTGCGGAGTTGAAACCGGTCGAGGCTTACAGTCGCTGCATTTAATTGTCCCTTTCCGCCATCAACAATGATAAGTTGGGGTATATCATTCTCCTCTTCAAGTAACCGATGATATCTCCTGTAAATAACCTCCTGCATCGAAGCAAAGTCATTTGCTCCGGTTACACTTTTAATGTTATAATGCCGGTAATCTCTTTTAGAAGGTACCGCGTTTTTAAAGACGACGCATGCAGCGACCGGATTTGTCCCCTGAATATTGCTGTTATCAAAACACTCAATGTGTCTGGGTAGTGAGGACAATCTAAGATCCTTTTGTAAAGTTTCAAGAATTCTGTAAACGGATTTGTTCAATGAAGTTTTTGATTCCCTTTTTTGTTTTTCCATCGCATAGAGCTTCGCATTCCTCTCCGACAATTCAAGCAATTTCTTTTTATCTCCTCGTTTCGGTACTGTTAATTTATACCATGGTAACTCATCAGACAGATCAACTGGTACTATAATCTCTTTTGCATCACTTCTTACTCTTTGCCGTATATCGATGATTGAAAAAGCCAAGATACTTCTGGCTGACTCCTCTAAACGCTTGCGGATTTCTACTGTATGTGACTGAATTACAGAGCCTTTCACGATTTTTATGTAGTTTACAATCGCATATTTCTCCTCATTCACGATACTATATACATCTATGTTGTTAATAGAAGGGTTAACGATCGTGGATTTCGTTTGAAATCTTTGAAGTGCTTCGGCTTTACTCTTCAACTTTTCAGCTTCCTCGAATTTGTATTCCAATGCACAGTTCCGCATCTGCTTCCTGATAAAATCAATCACATCATGCATATTTCCTTTTAGAATTTGCTGTATTTGCTCTATAGAATCATTGTAGGATGATTTATCCTGCAACCCTTCACAGGGTCCTTTACAGTTCTGAATATGATATTCTAAACATACCTTGTATTTTCCAGCAGCAATGTTTTCATCCGACAAATTGTATTTGCAGGATCGTAGCTGGTACAACTGTCGAAAAAGATTAATCAAACTTCTCGCAGTTGATGCAGAGGTATATGGTCCATAATACTTTGAACCATCCAGAACCACATTTCGTGTAAGAAACACCCTGGGAAAGGGTTCGTTTTTAATGCAGATCCATGGAAATGTTTTATCATCCTTCAACAAAATGTTGTATCTGGGTTGAAGTTTTTTTATCAAATTATTCTCAAGCAGTAGTGCATCAGATTCAGTCTCCACTACAATGTGACTTATCTCTGCAATCTTATTTACAAGTACTTTACTCTTAAAACTATCATAATGCCTTTTTTGAAAATATGACGAAACTCTTTTCTTTATATTTTTTGCTTTTCCCACATACAGGGTTTTACCTGAGGCATCATAGAATTGATAGACTCCAGGAGCTTCCGGAAGTGATCTTATAACACCTGCAATATTATTTAACTGTTGATTCCCCATCTTTATTGAAAAATGTTGAGACAAAAGAAAAGCTCTTTCCACTAAACAAGCCCTTATCACTCATTTTCAATTCAGGAATTACCAATAGCGCCATGAAAGAAAGTGTCATAAACGGTGCATGCATGTTCGAGCCAAGCTTTCTTACGATAGCCGTTAATTCCTGGTATTTACCGGCAGCATATTCAACATTTCCGGTTGTCATAATTCCGGCAATTTCCAGTGGAAGACCAATTGAGTCATTTTCATTATTTACCACAATGCCACCTCTATTTTCCACCACCCAATTAATTGCAGCTGTCATACTTTTATCTGAAGTACCAATACATATAATATTATGGCAATCGTGCCCGATACTGGATGCAATAGCCCCTTTTTCTAATTTAAAACCGCTTATAAATCCAATACCGGGTCTTGTCTGAACATATCGGTTTACCACAGCGATCTTTAATATATCCCTGTCAATATCCTGGACAACTATTCCATTCTCTATCTTTGCCCGTGTTTTGATCTCTCTGGTAAGCAGATCACCGTCGATTGCCTGAATTACCCTCAACTCATTCCCCTCTGCCCTGACAACAAGTTCTTCTCCGGCGATTTTATCAATTGAAAACCTATTGGGAACCTCCTTATTCTCGCTTTTAAAATGAACCCTTTCATTTCCAAATACATTCTTTCCATTAATATACGTCTCCAGCACATTCATACTATGAAGCGAATCAACCACAATAAAATCGGCTTTATCTCCTGCTTTTAATGTTCCAACATCCAACCCATAATGCTCAATTGTATTCAATCCTGCAGCTCTTATTACATCAAAAAGATCATAATCAAGGTTGATTGCCCTTTTTACCATAACATTGATATGACCCTTTAAAAAATCATCCGGATGCAAATCGTCGGTACAGAACATAATCTTATCCGGATACATCTTTAGCAGGGGTAATAAAGTTTTAAAATTTTTTGCTCCACTTCCCTCTCTGATTAATACTTTCATTCCCTTGATAATCTTTTCCTCCGCCTCTTCCAAATTCAGACATTCATGATCCGTTGATATTCCTGCCTTAATGTATCTATCAAGATCTTCTCCTTGTAAACCGGGGGCATGACCATCAACAGGAACTTCATGCTTTATTGCAATTTTTAGTTTTTTCATAACACCGGGATCACCCTGAACAACACCCGGATAATCCATCACCTCCGATAAGAAACCAGTTTCCCTTTTCTGCAGCAGCTCATCAATATCATCAGCAGATATAGCTGCTCCCGAGGTTTCAAACGAAGTAGCCGGAACACAACTTGGGGCACCAAAGTGAATCTTCATGGGACAATATCCTGCATCGTTAACCATAAAAGTTATGCCCTCCATTCCTAATACATTTGCTATTTCATGCGGATCTGATACAATAGCTACCGTACCATGCCGAACCGCCACCTCTGCAAAAGCAGCAGGCGATACCATTGAGCTTTCAATGTGAATATGCGCATCAATAAATCCGGGCAAAATATAATTTTCCAATAACCTGTTAACAGGCCTGATAGATTCAATCCTGCAATCACCTATAACAATCTCCGCAGGATAAATCCTGTTCTGGTGAATATCCACAAGGTTTGAATGTAAAATCATATCTATTTATAATGTCCTGACCATACTATCTCAGAAACAAATTCCATAAATGTTTAATCTAATGTTCCACGTGGAACAGTGCCGATTTTGTTCCACGTGGAACATTATCTTCCCATGTATACTAATAAAACACTTATATCGCTAGGGGAAACGCCGGAGATTCTCAGGGCCTGCCCGATAGTTTCGGGTTGATGCTTCATAAGTTTCTGTCTGGCCTCTGTAGAAATACTTTTAAACTTTGTGTATTCTAAACCATAGGGGATTGAAATCTTTTCCAGCCGTCCAATCTTTTCGGCCATATTTCTTTCGCGCGAAATATAACCATCATATTTAATGTCAATCTCAACTGATTCGATGATCTCATCAATCATTGATTCTCTTTCCCTACTGAAAGGCAGATTAACTTTACAATAATCAACCAGATCTTTTAGTTTTACCTGTGGACGTTTAGCAATATTGATCAACTTAGTCCTTTCGCTGATTCTTGTTGTGCCAACATTCTCTAAAAACATATTCATTCTTTCCAAATCAGTGTTACAGGTACTTAATTCAGACTTCAATGCATCGATCCGTTCTCTTTTCTCCAACAGTCCTTTCATTCTATCTTTAGAAGCCAGACCTATCTCATACGCCAGAGGTGTTAAACGCTCGTCAGCATTATCTTGTCTCAATAATATTCTGTACTCCGCCCTGGAGGTAAACATCCTGTATGGTTCGTCCACTCCTTTATTTATCAGGTCATCAATTAATACTCCAATATAGGCCTGATCCCTTCCCAGCACAAACTGTTCACCTTTAGAAATTTTAAGGTGGCTATTAATTCCCGCCATAATTCCCTGTGCAGCAGCTTCCTCATATCCTGTAGTTCCATTTATCTGTCCGGCAAAAAATAAGTTCTCCAATGTCTTCGTCTCCAATGTGTGTTTAAGCTGCACAGGAGGATAATAATCATATTCTATTGCATACCCGGGTCTGAAGATCTTAACCTTCTCCAATCCCCTTATCTTTGTCAGGGCAGCATACTGAACCTCCAGGGGTAATGAAGATGAGAATCCATTAATATAATATTCCATGGTAGATATTCCTTCCGGTTCCAGAAAAAGCTGGTGCTGCTCCTTTTCTGAAAAGGTTACAATCTTATCTTCAATACTTGGACAATACCGGGGACCAATACCATCTATAGTTCCATTAAAAAGAGGGCTTGCTTTAAATCCTTTTTCAAGTTCTGCATGCACATCCAGATTTGTATAGGCGATATAACAGCTCTTGTGGTGATCGTATCCTACTTCATAATTCAAAAAACTAAACTTCCTGCCTTCAAAGTCTCCGCGTTGCTCAGTCATTTTTGAAAAATCAATACTTTTTCCATCGATACGTGCAGGGGTACCGGTTTTCATTCTGCCAATCTCAAATCCATATTCCTTTAGCTGCTCACTAATACCATGAGATGGGGGTTCCCCAATCCTGCCCCCCTTTAGTTTTACCTCTCCTATATGCATCAATCCACCCATAAATGTGCCAGTTGTAAGAATCACGGCCCGGCCTAAATATTTTACTCCCATCGCTGTTTCAACTCCTCCGACAACTCCATCTTTAATGATCAGGTTTACAACTTTATCCTGCCATAAATCCAGATTATTAATGCCCTCGAGTACCTTTCTCCACTCAATTGTAAACAATGTCCGGTCGCATTGTGCCCTGGGACTCCACATAGCCGGTCCTTTCGACCTGTTCAACATCCTAAACTGAATCATAGATTTGTCAGTAACAATTCCAGACCATCCTCCCAATGCATCTATTTCTCTGATTATCTGCCCTTTAGCTATTCCACCCATTGCAGGATTACATGACATTTGGGCAAACTTTGTCATATCCATAGTGATAAGCAGTGTCTTGCTTCCAAGATTCGCTGCAGCAGCGGCAGCTTCGCAACCTGCATGTCCTCCTCCAACAACAATTATATCATATAATTTCTCCATTTTCCAATCCTCTCAAAACATTAAGGGCCCAGTTTTCAGCTTCTGTCATCCTTCCCTTTTCTTCCGTTGTATAATCAACATAGTTCAATAAATGAAGCACACCATGAATAATAACACGGCAAAGTTCATCATAAAAATCAATCTTCAATTCTTTCGCGTTGATTTCTACCTGATCTATGCTTACAAAGATATCCCCTTCAATCCTGTCAGAAAGACTCTGGTCAAATGATATAACATCTGTATTATAGTTGTGGTTTAAATATTTCCTGTTAATTTCAAGAAGATAATTATTCGAACAGAAAACAATGTTAAGATTTCCACATTTTCTTTGGTGATGATTGATGATCCTCTTTATCCAGGATTTGTACAATTTTTTGTTACCCAGCAGGAAATCAGTTTCCTCCGAATGAAAATATACAGGCACTATACCCTGAATTTTAATTCTACCACCCTGCCCTGTTCGGCAAAGGATATCCCATCAGATAGCCTTTTCATTAAAAATATGCCTCTGCCACTTATCTTCTCTATATTCTCGGGAGCAGTTGGATCTGGTATAGAAGCATAATCGAAACCATTCCCCTGATCCTTGATACGAATTAACAGATCTCCATCTATTTTTTCAATATATACCCGAACCTGTTTGTCAGGATTTGCACCGTTGCCGTGTACTATAGCATTATTTGTAGCTTCCATCGTTGCTACGAGTATATTACCATACACTTCATCGCTAAGATTAAGTTCCAGCGACATATCGTCAATAATCTTTTCAACGATTCTTAGATTCTCTTTGGCTGAGGCTATTTCAATGTCTTTTCTCATATGCATACAACAAATTCATATATTCTACGAAAAAACGAATAGAAAGTTACGCTCTAATTACTTAACCAATCAACCGGATTCAAAATCTCTTTTGACTTCCATATTTGCAGGTGTAATACTGCCATATTCTCGTTTGCATCTGAATGAATTGTTCCCAACTCCTGCTTTGCTGCAACTTTATCACCTACCTTAACTTTAAGTTCAATTAGGTTCTGATAAACTGATAGATACTCTCCATGCATTACAATGACGGCATAATTGGCTCCAAGTATAGCAAATATACTTGTAACCTCTCCATCAAATACAGATCTGGCCTTCGTTCCACTAATCGAACTAATATCTATACCGTTATTTGATATTTTGACCCCTGATAGTACCGGATGATTTACAATCCCAAATTTTGAGGTAATAACTCCTCTATCAACAGGCCATGGCAATCTCCCTTTGTTCGATAAAAAACTATTTCCCAGTAATTTCTGCTCTGGTGTCAGCGAGGAAAGTAATGAATTTGCCGAACGCTTCTTTGCCTCCGCCTCAATCATTCTCTCTATCTGCTCCTGTAATTCTCTTCTAATTCTCTCTTTCTCCTGGATCTGCCTCCTGATCCTTTGTTCATCCTGTGTCAGCCTTCTTACTATTCCGTTTCTTTCATTACGCTCATGTATCAATTTGCTGTTCTCAGATTCCTTCTCTGCCAGCAAAGAAGCCTTTTCCACCTTAATGATTTTCAAATCCTCTTTTCTACTCTCAAGTTCCAACATAACTTCTTCGAGCTCCACGACCTTCTTCTCCCTGTAATCCTTAAGGTATTTCAAATATTTAATTCGTTGATAGAATTGGTTGATGTTTTGACTAGCAAAAAGATACATCAATTTTTCCTCCTCAGTGTGGTTTATATAGATGCTGAGAATAATCTTCTCATATTCATCCCTGCCAAGTTTAACATCTCTTTCCAACCGATTAATCTCTTCTTCAAGCTTGCTAATTTCATTATCAATCAATGTTATCTCATTGATAATAGAAGAAATTATTTTCTCTCTTGATTGAATTCCCTGATTAAGAAGAGCTACCTGCTGAATGGTATTGCTTCTCCTGGCTTTTGTCCTTTCAAGTAATTCCTTTGCCACTTCAAGCTCCTTGATAGCCTGCTGCTTTCTTCTTTCAAGATCGCTCTTGTCCTGACACCATATCATAGAAGAGAGAGCGAATAATAACGATATTATTATAACAAACCTCAGCAAAGCAAAATATTATTTAATAATAAATATAATAATCTTATCGTCTCATTTGGACGTTAATTAACTGAAATACTTTAAAAAGTCAGTTGTGCAACTTATTTTCTGTAAATTTATCAAGCCACAGTTAATTCTTTTTC
>CAZIIU010000036.1:0-30676 GCA_964539395.1 uncultured Bacteroidaceae bacterium | reverse complement strand
TCTTCCCAGGCAGAATATGTCACGGTAAGTGAATTGAATCCGTATCCATGGATGGATATGGAAGGAACAGCTACTGACGCGATACGAGGTTATAATAGCGAGCGTTTTTACATGGATGAAGCAGATATTACATCTCATAACGTGCGTTCCAGCCTTGGAAGCTTAGCGCCCGGTGACCTGAAATTTACAGATCTGAACGAAGACGGGACCATTGATGAATTCGACCGTGAGATTATAGGAAACTATTTTCCTGATCTTTTATATTCTCTTAATCTCAAACTTGGTTACAAAGGCATCGAATTGTTTGTACTTGGACAGGGGTTATCCGGACTGGATGCTACCCCCGGCACAAATTATTATCGTATTTATGGAGAGCGTAAGTATTCTGAAGAAGCATTAGGCAGGTGGACAGAATCTACAGCATCTTCTGCAACATATCCCCGTCTCACTACCTCCACCAATGCACACAGTATGTCAAATTCCACTTTTTGGTTGTTGGACGGTGCCTATTTCAAAATCAGAAATATAGAACTCAGTTATACCTTGCCTGAAAATATTTCGAGCAAATTTTATGTGAGTAAAATGAAAATTTTCACGAAAGGTACTGATCTGTTCACTTTTTCAAAAGTAGAAGCCTCAGATCCGGAAGATTTCGGAGCAGGAATTTATAACGCTCCCCTTTTCCGGACGGTTTCAGGAGGTATTAAACTGACATTTTAGGTAATTAATTAAACTTCAATAACCTATGAAAAATTTATCGATATTTATAATAATAATACTAGCAGCCGGGCTATATTCCTGCGAAGAACTCTTTGAAAATAAAGTAGATAATACAATTAGTTTAGAAGAGGTACTTGAAGATGCCTCAAAAATAAGAGGCTTACTTGATAATGCGTATAAATTTCCAAACACTCATGACCATTTTGGCGACAATTATCTTGACTGTGCCACCGATAATGCAGTAACCAACAATTTGAGTTCTGGTATTAATCGCATGGTTGAAGGAGCATGGCTTCCCTCTACCAATCCTCTGGACAATTGGAGTACTGGTTATAAGTATATTCGCCAGGTTAATGAATTCATGGAAAACTATTTGAAAGAGGGTGTTTGGTTTTATAAATCAAGTGAAATAGATAATGAAAACATTAAAATAAGGTCAAGAGGTGAGGTATTCTTTCTGAGGGCTTACCATCATTTTGATCTCCTTCGCCGATTCGCAGGCAAAGGACCGGATGGCACTATGCTCGGTATTCCCGTTTTAACAAAATCCTACTCATTTCTTGATGTCCCGGATTTGCCACGTAATACTTATGAGGAGTGCGTACAGCAGATTATTGATGATTGTGACTCTGCCGTTGTGTATCTTCCTGAGATATATACCGGATCAGACCGGGTATATGGAACAAGTGAAAGAGGAAGAGCCACGATAAATGCTGCACTCGCGCTGAAAGCCCGAACGCTTTTATACGCTGCAAGTCCTTTATACAGCGAGGGACTGACTGAACTGCAGAAACAGGACCGCTGGGAAAAAGCAGCCCATGCTTCTATGGAGCTGATCAATAATTTCAATAAGACCCTGCCCAATGTATATGACATCGGTACGCCAAAAGATCCATTTAGAGGTTTTTTCAACGATCCTGAAAATGGGGAAGTAATTATGCGCAGGATGGAACAGAGCCGTAATCCGGAAATAAGGTCCTTCCCTCCCTCTCATTATGGTTCCGGCAGGACAAATCCTTCCCAAAACCTTGTTGATGCCTTTGGAATGAGCAACGGGTACCCTATTACTCATGAAAGCTATGATCCCAACAACCCATATGAAAACAGAGATCCCAGATTATTCATGACAGTACTTTATAACGGGGCCGAGTTTAAAGGCAGAGAGGTGGAAACCTTTGAAGGTGGAATTGACATGCCCGGATTCCCCGGAGTGGATATTTCAAATTCTACAAGAACCGGATACTATCTCCGGAAATGGTTAAGTACCACTGCCAGTAACGTTAGTCCGAATTTTGTGACAGATTATCATTATTATAGCCTTTTCAGGAAAGGAGAGGTATTTCTAAACTTTGCAGAAGCCGCCAATGAAGCATATGGTCCGGATAGTGATCCTGACGGGCTTGGTTATACAGCCAAAGAGGCATTACTTGAAGTGAGGAGAAGAGCAAATATTGATCAACCAGATGAATACCTCGAAGAGGTATCTGCCAGCAAGGATGATTTCAGAGAACTGGTGCGTAATGAAAGAAGAGTAGAACTCTGTTTCGAAGATCACCGTTTCTTTGATATCCGGAGATGGATGGTTCCGAATCTGAATGTACCCGTTGAGGGAATGAGAATTACAAAGGAGGAAAGCGGAGACTTTACTTACAACAGGTTTGTTGTTCTTACATCAAATTATGATGACCATATGTACTTCGGACCTCTGCCCTTCGATGAGGTTTTGAAAATGCCTTTGATTGAACAAAACCAGGGATGGTAATCTACTGGTAATATTATACCAAAGGAACATGTTCAGTAAAAATTTAAAACAGATAGAAAAATGAAAAAAATAATTGCTTTGTTAATTTTTGGATTGGCTATCTTCGGTAGTGGCTGCTATGAAGAATATAAGTTAGACTTTGATTATACAGCCACCTATTTCGCCCATCAAACTCCTATAAGAACAATTATCGCCGAAACTGAAACCGGAAGTTTTGAAGTTGGGGTAGTACTTGCAGGGCGAAGAGTCAACAACAATACCGAAACGGTGACGTTTACCCTCGACAACGAGCTGGACTCCTTAATTGCCGAAACCGACATGTTATTAATGCCGGAATCATATTATACCATCGATTTGCCTGATGGGGAGTATACAATGACTATACCTTCCGGATCATTTGAAGGATTTGTAAATGTGAATCTTAATGCTGCATTCTTCAGTGATTCTCTTTCTGCTACCAACACCTATGTAATTCCCTTTAAGCTCCTTTCAACTTCTCTCGATAGCATCCTGGCCGGTAAGGAATATACAATGCCGATTGTAAAATACATTAACAAATACCATGGATGGTATTACCAGAAAGGACAACAGCGTGAATTGGATGCCGAAGGAAATATTGTGGATACAATTTTTTATTCCTACAAGGATCTTATAGACCATAAAGCATTGGCAATAAGCACCATAAATATGAATACCCTTACAGTGCCCGCTTTAGGCACATCAACGAAGAAAATGATGATTCTGGTCGAGTCCGACAACTCGTTGTCCTTTGAACAGATGGAAGGAAGTGTTCCGGTAACAGGTATTTCTGGCAGCTATTTGCCCGCCGATAAGATGTTCTATTTAAATTACCAGTACGAGAATGCCGGTAAAACCTACACCGTCTTTGACACCCTGATTTTCAGAAACACTGAACTTAAATTCCAGACCTGGTAGATGGGAATGGGTATTCACTTATAGAGTTTAGTTTTTATTATAAATTTACATTACCAATAGTATAATACATATTGCATGAAAAATATATTTTGCGGCTTATTCCTGATATTTATCACTTTAGGAATTTCATCAAGGTCTTTTACTTCTCCTGAAGTAGCCGGAAACATCGTTTTTTATGTCTCTCCGGCAGGTAACAGCAAGAATCCGGGGACAAGTATCGAGAAACCCTTTGCAACCCTGGATGATGCCCGGGATGCCATCAGAATGCTGAAAAAAAAGGGTCAAATCAATGCTCCGGTTATTGTGTATCTCAGGGGTGGAGTGTATGAACTTTCAGAAACTTTTGTATTGGGTGCTGAAGACAGCGGAACTGAGGATTTTCCTATCACCTATCGTGCTTACAAAAATGAAACCCCGGTTATCAGTGGTGGCAGGGAGATTAATGCACAATGGATAAAATACAAGGGAAATATAATGGTGTGCGATGTGCCTGATGGAATAGCCGGACAATTGAAATTCAGACAGTTATTTGTAAACGGAGAGCGTATGACACGCGCCCGTACACCCGATAAGGGTAATTATTATAAAGTTGATATGCCTGATAAGGACCTGGGCAGATCTGCCATTAAATACAAGCCTTCTGATTATGTCAATTATTCAAACCTGGAACAGGTTGAGGTTGTGCTCTTCCATTCATGGAATAATTCGAGGCTCGTGATAGAGGAGGTGAATGAAGAAGAGAGAGTCATTTCATTTACAGGACGAATTGGTCGTCGTATGCATACGGAAAGCCTTATATATAACAGGTATTATTTTGAGAATGTATTTGAAGGGCTTGATCAGCCCGGTGAGTGGTATTTCAACAGCAAAACAGGTAAGCTTTACCTTTATCCGGTTTCCGATCTTTTAAATGCCTATGTCAGGGTGCCTGTCCTTAATCAGCTGGTAAGGCTTGAAGGTGACCTTAATAAAAAGAAATATGTTGAGTTTGTAAATTTCAAAGGGATTACCTTTGAAGAAACCGACTATGACCTCGATGAAACAGGATACCCTACTTGTGGGGATGTGGGAGATATTTATCCTCCTTCTGCAATCAAATGGGAAGCAGCCAGATTCTGTACTTTTGAAGACAATACAATTACCAATACAGGCACATACGGGCTGGAGATAACTGGAGACGGTAACACCATCAGCAATAACAGGATTTTCAGTACCGGTGGTGGAGGAATTATTTCCAGGAGTTATGGGAAAGAACCCAACACCTATTCCTTTAACCACATACATCATGCCGGGGAAATCTTCTTCAGCAGTGTTGGCATAAACATAGATGACGGAGGAGGAATTGTTTCAAACAACCTTGTTCATGACATTGCTCATTCAGGTATTTACGGACGACACTGGGGTACGGCAACCCAGGAAGAGCAAAGACGCAACCAGGAACAGGGTTTGATCATTGAATTCAATGAAATCCACTCAGTGGGAAAAATGACAAATGACTGTGGGGGTATCTTTATCCGGGATTCACTGATTACTATCAGGAATAACTTAATCTATAATATTTATCCTTACGAATATTACGAAACTATTGGAGAATTCAACGACAAGGGAACCCCGGGATTTGGTATCTACCTGGGATGCGAAACACGTTATTCCCGGGTTGAAAACAATATAATCTTCAATACCGGTGAAGGGATTATGTTTTTATATGGAACCCGCCATGTGACTGTGGAAAACAATATCATAGTAAACAGCTCCTACAAAGCAATACGATTTGCAAACTTTGGTCCCCTGTTACCGATGCCGGGAAACCAATTTGTCAGAAATATCGTGTATATTGAACAGCCTTATTGCCTTTATGCAGGAGCCAGGGCATCACTGCCCCATGAATCAGATTATAATGTTATTTTCCAGTCTGGAATGAGGACTCCCCGGGTAGGATTCAGACATACCGGAGAGAAAGGGCAGGAAAATTTTACCAAACATCCAATGCAAACATGGCTGGATAAAGGATATGAGAAAAACTCGGTTTTTGCCGATCCTTTATTTGCAGATCCCCTGAACAATGATTTCAGTCTGCTACCGGAATCGCCAGCTCTTAAACTTGGATTTAAACCTATTGATATTTCCAACGTAGGGTTAAGAGGGAAAAAATAAGCTCCTGGGAGCGCTTTGGATACTGAAAAATCATCATGTAGTGCCATATACCCGATGATATATTTTTCGTGGAGGTAACATTTGTAATGGCTTGTTAGTATAATCGTTAATTCATGCGAGATTGGCAATAGAACTATACAGCATGATTTATTCATTCGTTAACGTTTTCAATCGTCTTGTGTATATTAAAATTTACTGATTATGAATTATTTTATCAAAAATTCCATGGGTTTGGCATTGCTTCTGTCATGCGCGATTTTTTTGGCTTGTACCGGTTGTGCCAGCGATCAGTCGCCCGGACAAACCTACTATGTAAATAGTGAGGAAGGAGATGATAATAATGACGGTCTTTCAAAGAGGAAAGCATGGAAGACCCTGGAAGCAGCAAGTAAGGTTACCTTTGGTCCCGGCGATAAACTGCTTTTGGCTAACGGCTCCGAATTTAAGGGGAAACTTGAGCTAACCGGAGGTGGCGGAGATGCTGAGTATCCCGTTATTGTTTCAGGTTATAATGCAAATAGCGCAAATACCAACATGCCTGTGATTGACGCAGAAGGGTATGTGGCAGCCATTTATCTGAATAACATTTCAAATGTTCGTGTGAGTGACCTGGAACTTACTGCTGACGGGGGAGAACCTGCTACCGAAGATGCACGCCTCATGCGTTTTGGTGTATGGATCGTGTTTGATCAGGCAGGGAACTATGAGAATATCAGTCTTAACAACTTGTATATTCATCACATTTTCGCTAGCGAGAATCGTAGGGACAGAGAAGCTCCTGATGGCAGCTCCAACCAGGGGTACGGCATCATCTGCGACAACCGTGGCGAAGCAAAGATAAACAATCTACGCATAGAAAACTGCAGGATAGAAATGACTGGACGCGATGGATTGAGAATAAGGGGACGAAACCCGGAATTAATGGACGGGATAACCGTTGTAAACAATATACTGAAGAACATCGGCGGTCCTGGAATGGTGTTTTTACACTCTAGCAATATACTGGTAAGCGGAAATGTAACAGATCATACCGGATATGCCGGCGATCCTCGTCAACATGGCCGCGGAAGCGGTATCTGGACTGGAACAGCCAAGCACGTTCTCATCGAAAAAAACATTACCAAACATGCCCGCGGGATTATGGATTCATACGGTATACACCTTGATATTTCCAGCGATCATGTGGTCGTTCAATATAATCTTAGTATTGATAATTTCGGCGGATTTGTTCAGATCCTGGGAAATGTCCATAACTGTGCATACCGGTATAATATCAGCATTAATGACGGGGCTCGAATAAAAGGCGTTGATGGTGCAATTCCTCACGGAAGGGTTCTCACCATTGATGATTATATGGGTAAAAGACCGGGTGTAGGTCCATTTAACTCATATATATACAACAATACGATTTATGTGAAGGAAGATATTATTTCAGGGTTTCAGCTCGACGACACTGCAGATGGAGTTCTTGTTGCCAATAATATTTTCTATCTCCTGGGTGGAGCCCGGACTCTTCCTCCGAGCCATACCACCTTTACTGCGAAAAATGTGGTTTTTTCCAACAACCTGTTTTCATCGGCAAACATGCTCCCGGAGAATTTTCTCAAAGACAGTAATCCCTTTTACGGTAATCCGGAATATGCTAATCCGGGAGGTCTTGAACCTGAGGATTACATCCCTGGTAATGTTGAATTGCTAAAGGACAAAGGAATGAAAATTGAAAAACTACCCGGAGATTCTATCGGGCTGAAAATCGGACTGGAAGTGGAAACCGATTTCTTTGGAAAACCTGTAGTTGGATTACCGGATCTGGGAGCTATTGAAATTCATTAAAACTCAGTCGAGTCGTCCTGATTGATGTACTGGTTTTTTCGATGAAAATGCAGATCAACTAAGTTTGCTCCCTCTTTCTCTAAAGAGTTGTTCATGGTTCTGGATGAAATGAAAATATAATCACTTCATCCGAATAATTCCTTATAACCTCATCAACAACTATAAGTAAGTATATGATGATAACAGGTGATCTATTAACACAATTTCGTAATTTTCATTCAATTCAGCACCGGTAAAGTGACTGATTGCAGGTAATATCGGCCCGTAAAACAAGTGCGCAGGGCAATAAGGCGAGGTGTACGCAGGACAATAAGGCCAAAAATGCAGGATAAGGCCTGGTAGCAGGACAATAAGGCCAAAAATGCAGGATAAGGCCTGGTAGCAGGACAATAAAGCCAAAAATGCAGGATAGGGCCAGGTATGCAGGACAATAAGGCCAAAAATGCAGGATAAGGCAGCCTGGTATCAGAACAATAAGGTATTGAAAGCCAGAATGCCAGAACCGGAAGGCATTAATTTGCCCCAGGCATCGTCAGAAAATATGTAAACAGATTTACTCCTTTATCCGTACCACTCCCTTTTTCTGCCTTCCAGATTGTTAAGGGTTTCGAGACAAATATTTACATCCTTAACGATCTGAAAATCAAACATCCCTACGCAAATAAAATCGGCTCCGTGTTTAAATGCCCATTTAAACCCATCCTCTGGTTTAATTGCACCTGCTGCGAGTGTTTTAAACCCAATCACAGGCACCTTAGTTTTCTCAACGTATTCAACAGTCTTTTCCGGGAACAGGCACCACATATTATCATGAAACTTGCTATGATCGGCATTAAATCTTCCCGACACCTCGAACGGAACTCTGTTTTCAATGGGGTGTGCAGACCAATAGTTATCATGGTGCATAGTTTTCATGTAATAATCCGGGATTATACCCTGCTCCTCACACATTATAAAGGTTTCAATAGAGTGTGTCCCCAATCCGGCTGTATACCCTTGTTCTCTGATCCGCTCCAACATTTTCCCAATCATATCAATTTTATTATCACGGGCCATTATCTCTGCGACTGCGCCCTGAATCTGCACGATATCGGCTCCTTCATCAATGCTTTGATTGATCCTCCCAAAATAATCACCTTTTTTCAGATCGCAACTGGTCTGTGTCATTATCTTAATGTTACTCCCGAATAACTTCTTATATTTATTCATCAGGGGCAAAGCTCCAGAACTGATACTAATAGCATTAATGGATGCTTGTTCAGCGAGACTGAGGGTTTCAAAAACCTTCCTCTCTGTATTGTATGCCCTGAATAAACTGTTCACGTAATGAAGGTCTCTTGAATGTGCTATACCGGCTATAAGGTTTCCCCCCATAACAAGTCTGCTTATTTCGTGGTTTTGAATCTTCCCCGTGGGAAGTTTACCTGTCAGATCTTTAAGGGCCTCTGAACTTACCTGCACTGTAGCGCCAGACAGGCCATCAATTGAATGCTTTTTATAATTACTAATTGCGCCCCAGCCCATTAATCCGAGAACCGGTATGGAAGCAAGGTTCTTAAGGACCTCCCGCCGGCCGGCAACAGGGCCCTCTTCTGTTGTATCCTGTTTTTTTTCTGCTTTCTTCCTCCTATATCCCAGCAAATTCTCGATCCCATATCCTCTTTCCCGGTAAAAGAATATAAAAACCAGGGCAGCTGCTTCAATAAACAAACGGTTCACAATAAAAATCCCGCTTTCATCGGAAAAGAAAAGTCCCGGACCAAAAGGTGGGTAGGCAAAATAATATAAGACCAGAAGAAGGGTACCTGCTGCAGCAGAAAAACGGATTAACAACCCGAGAGATAAACCCAAACCAATTAAAATTAATCCGTAAATATTGAGGAAATCAATAATGCCCAGTAATGTCGGAGAACTCCCCATCCAGTGATAAAAACCTGATAAAAAACCGGTTGAATGCATTAAATACCCCTCTGCAGTCCAGTTCTCAGATAATAGCTTGGTAATTCCTTCGAATAGAAAATGCCAGCCTATAGTAACCCGGAGTATTGTTATAATTATGCGACTGTTGATTGTAATTTTTTTCATCACAAATAGATATATAGTTTATTAAACAGAACTTCCAGAATTCAACCTATGCCAAAGATAATAATATCCGGCATTTGAATGTAACATGGTATCATGAGTACAGGTAAAGGTAAAACCGGATTGAAACTTTCTATGCAGAAAATCTGGTCCCTACCAGTATACGCCTGTAAATATGCAGATTTTTCAGATAGAATACAACCCGAAAAAGCAAATTTTCATGAACAAACCAGCTATCCAAAGTAACAAATCTGAAAACGCGTTGTAACCTGCGATATCTTTTATTATATCAACCCGATATAATTAAAATCTCTGATTAATATTGTCTTCTGAACCGTTGGGTGGTCCATCAGGAAACAGTTCATTACATGACATATCTATCTCTTTTATACCCAGGAGAAATGCCGGTGAACCCGGACTAAGCTTAAAGCTACCATTTTCCGGATCCTTAAACAGCGGGTTAGAGACAATTGTATTAACATCAAATCCCATCCCCTTCCATGTTTCAAGAAATAATCCTCTCTCTATTCCCCAGATGATCGGTCGCATATGAGTGCATTCCCTCGTGCTCCATATAAGGTTATTATCCGAAACAGCAGGTAAAGATATGCTGCCCTGGAATTGAAATATATCTACACCCATGTTGCTGGTAAAGAAAATATTTCTGTTGATACGTACATCCCCATACTGGTCACTCCCGGTGTTATAAAAGCTAAGTAAAGAATTCAGGCTGTTAATAAAGAAGTTATTTTCAACAGAAACAGTATTCAATCCGCAAAGAGCGGTTAATCCTTCATTGTTCCGATCCAGAATATTATCCTCCAGGGTGACATTCGTGCTATTGCATCCCAACATTATTGCACTTGCGACACCCTCGGGATGACCAATAATGTTGGAAATATAGTTGTTTCGGATGATCGCATTAGCACCCGTAAGAGATATTCCCCCGCAAGTATCAATACCGTTTCCTATAGCATGGATCTTATTACATTCAATAGTTATATTACGACTATTATCATGTTGCCCCTGCTCATTCAATACAGAAGATGAGATGCAAATAGCATAATGGGGCAGCTCATAAATGAGGTTGCCGGAAATCACACAACTGCTCCCCTCCAGATAAATACCCGCGGAGTTAGCCCGATCATCTCCGCAATGATGAATACGATTATTGGAAACAGTGTTTTCCATAGTTCTGTGACCCAGCAGGGCAATCCCCCCACCACCAGAGAATCGTATTTCGTTATCTCTGATTATTATTCCTTCACCGGATATGGACATTCCATAATTATCCGCATTAATAAAAATGTTGTTGACAAATGAAGATAACCTGGCTCCTTCTGCGACTAAAAGTGCGTTCTTACTGTTTTCTTCATCAAATATCTGAGAAGAATTCACATCCGGTGATTTGATCCTGTTGCCAGAAAAGGTAAGCCCTGTAATATGCAGGAACTCAACGAACCTGCCTTCCATTACACTGCCTTCAATTTTGATCAGACAACCGGGTGCAGAACTGGTTAACACTGGTTTTTCATTTTTATAGGCAGAATAGGTAACAGGAAATTTTTCTGTACCCGAATCTTCAGGTTTCAATACCAGGGTTTCAGACAAAGTATATATTCCTTCGCGAAGATACACAACCAAAGGAGAGATTAACTCTCCTCTCTTTTTTATGGTACGGATAGCATTCCGGGCTCCCTCAAGAGAAGCCAGCGGCTGATCCATATCAATACCCTCATTTGAATCATCACCATCCGGAGAAATATAGAATGATAAAGTATCGTTCGATTCTGCAATACAATTGCCCCGGGAGGTGTATGATAATAAGAAACAAAGAATTATAGTGGTAAAAACAGATTTTGAGAAACGCATTATCTATTACTTTTTTTGAGATGCTGCCGCATTATACCATCTCCTTTCGAAAGTCAGGTATAAAACACAAGATCAGCTGTTTGAAATAAAGCGTGTCTTATACGGGAATACCGATACTTACGATCTGCTAATCCTTTACACATCGAACAGCCGCTCCAAAGCGCAAGCTATAAAAATATATTTGTATGCCATCTCTATCATGGTTTAAACTGCGTTGCCATGCAAATTTGGCACTTCTTTTAGTGGTGGTCCAAAAAGGGCTGTATTTACCAGGCTCTCCAAAAGCGCTGTGATCATACCGGTAACCGCCCGGATAACCTGAAAAGCCGCTTTCATTTGTGCCATTTCCGGATTGCTCATTATTGTCTGCCCATCCTGTTGTATTTTTCATTTTTTTCCCGGCAACACTTTCTCCTCCCAGGAAATCCGTTAATTGTGTCCACTCCTCTGCAGAGGCAACATGCCAGCCTTCAGGAGCCAGACCGCGTGGATCATTTACTGCAAAAAAATTGTACAACTTACCGTATTCAACCGGATTACCCGGGTTGTTTTGAAACCAGCACCAGGCAGGTTGTCCCAAATCTCCCGCTCTTTCCCATTCTTCAGCGGTTGCGGCTTCTGGTATCGGATCACCATTGCGAAAACTGGTTACATTAAGATTCATAGCCATCCATTCCTGGTCGCCGATAATTACCGATTTAAACGTATTATTCGCTGCAACGTCCAATGAAGCCTGACCGGAATCACCTTTATTGTTCATGTCGGGTTTTTTACCGGCAAAACCTGAAATCAACACAGCACAGGTTAATGCTGAAATAATAATAAAACAATTCTTTTTCATTATATCGTTCGTTAATTATGTGTCTGATCCTGGTTTAATAATTCTGATTAGTTGGATTGAACGGTGCCCGTAGTACTCCGAAACAACCGGTAAATAAAATTCTAAATCAGTCTTTCAGGCAACGGACGGAAAATCCATGCTCCTTACTGCGATAATGTTGGCTGACATCAGTTCTGTTGAAATTGATACTTAACTGCCAGGCAAAGGCAGGTCCCTTTTCTGTGGTAGTCCAGAAAATCCCAAACCTGTCAGGAACGAAAAACAAACAGTTATCGTACCGGAAACAGCCGGGCATAGCAGAAAAACCATAGTCATCTGTTCCGTTACCGCTTACTCCCTGAAAATCATCCCAACCCTCTTTAGTTTTTAATTTCGCAGCGGGGTTATCATCCCTTCCCAAAAAATCGATCAGCTGATTCCAATCATCCAGTGACGCAACACGCCATCCTTCGGGAGCAAGGCCTCGCGGATCATTTACCGC
Organism: uncultured Bacteroidaceae bacterium; assembly: GCA_964539395.1. Classification (GTDB taxonomy): domain Bacteria; phylum Bacteroidota; class Bacteroidia; order Bacteroidales; genus M55B112. The sequence continues at coordinate 17,995 of CAZIIU010000036.1, read as the reverse complement.
ATACCAGTTATATAACTTACCGTAGCGTTTTTCGTTTTCAGGATCATTGTTATAGTAGCAGTAGGCCGGTTGTTTATTCTCCCCTGCCTGCAGCCATTCCTCATCACTTTCCGCATGTGGAACAGGATCCCCGTTTCGGAAGACATCTACGCTAAGATTGGTGGCCATCCACTCCTGATTGCCTATAGTCACGGTTTCCTGCACTGCAACCCCTCTCGTCAAAGAATTCTTTGAGTTGCCAGAGGCATTGCTTATAGCCGATTCCCTGGCTCCGCAGCCTGAAATCAGTAGGATAACCGCTGGTATTAAGAGACCCTGCAAAAGATACTTTTTCATTTTGATAAGTAGGTTTTGGGTTAAGAAAGAATTGTTAACGGTGCAAAAGCCTGGTCTTTTTGCTGATATCTGCATCTTCTTTAGTGTAAAAGCAATTATTTAAGAAACCTGCACCAATTACTGATAAAAAAATAAAACACTGAATAGAATGGTCTGAATATCTGTTGCAAGATAGAAATATTCTTCTTCATATCAAAAAATTCAATGGCCTTTTCCTTCCTGTTTCATTGCCGTATATTTGTATTTCACCAGTTATGTAATCCAATTCGGTCTTTTCATGGAAAAAGTCATTATCAGGTTAATCCCGAATCTTTATAAATACGGTTAATAATATCAACAGCCTTTTTTGCCTCATACCCATCAATCTCAAACTTTGAGCCGGTTTCAATTGCACGGATAAATGCCTTTAAGTTATTCAAATGGCCGAAATAATTGATTGCTGCAGGATCAGCCACCCCTCCCCCACCTTTTGATTTTGAAAATTTCGACATGATTTCCTTATCTTCAGGTTGTGGCCTGGCAAAACTCCACATTGTAATCCGGTCTTCCACCATTTGAATAGTTCCTTCAGTACCAGTGATCTCGAATTTTCTGTTTTGTCCGGGGAAAGAAGCCGTTGTTCCGTAAATAAAACCGAGTGCATTATTCCTGAACTTTAAAACTGCAACGCCTGTATCCTCCATCTCCATCTGTAAGTGGGCATTTCTTGCGGTAAAAGCTTTTATTTCCACAACCTCACCAACCAGATATTGAAGTAAATCAATCATATGTATTGACTGATTCATTAAGGCTCCTCCACCATCAAGCGCCCTGGTACCGTGCCATGAATCTTTGTAATAATCGTCACTGCGCCACCAGGGAACATGCACAGAAGCATAAGTAATTTTCCCGAGCCGGCCGGTTAATATGGCTTTTTTAACCTCCGGTATTGCTTGATCGAACCTGAAATTAAATATGCCGCCAAGATAGGTCCCCGCTTCTTCATGAGCCCGGATCATCTGATCTATCCTGTCAGTATTGATTTCCATTGGTTTTTCACACAACACGTGCTTACCGGCTTTTGCTGCCTCCAACGCAGGTTCAATGTGCATTCCACTCGGTATTGCAATTGTTACTATATCCACTTCAGGATCGTGTATCAGGTCTCTCGTATCCGGAAATGATTTACAGTTATATTTTTTTGCCAGTGCCTCGCTTTTTTTCGGATTACTGTCTGTAAATCCAACAATTCTTGCATTGGTTATATCTGAAATAGCCTTGGCATGGAAGTTTGCAATTAACCCGGAACCAATAATGCCAATATTCCAAATTTTATTCTCCATTTTTTTTTTCATTTTTTTCTCCATTTTATTTAAGTTTTAAACCTGTTTTTATACTCATAGACCTAACCAGTTCTATGGATTTTTTATAATTCTCATAAGTTGTTGAGCCTCCAAACTGGCCCGCTGCATCAAGATGCGGTTCCATCGTAACCAACCCCTCGTAATCCATCAGGCTTAATTCATGCAGTAATTCTTCGATCTGTGCATCTCCGCTTCCAGGCAGCGATCCAACTTCCTTACTGCCAAGTTTCCAGTCTTTAATGTGGATATGCCTCACCCACTCCTTCATAACCGGCCAGCAGGTATCGATATTGTTAACTATGCCCTCTCCCCAAACGAAATTTCCCGGATCATATACCAGTCTGAACTGATCGGAATTAATAGTCCGGGCCAAATCAGCACAATTCCGGGCACTATGACCGTAAATTCCATCTTCATTTTCATGCAGGAGACAGATATTTTCTCCCTTAATGAGATCGAGTTTATCCTGCATTCTTTCGAGTACGATTTCTCTTTGAGCATCGATTGGAAGATCTTCAGTGCCATAATAACTGAAAATACGTAGCTTATCTGTGTTAAGGATTTTTGCAATTTCCACACTGTTCTTAAAAAGGTCAAGGTGCTTCTCCCATGGCTGATCGAGAGCCACCTTTCCTATTGGAGTTCCTATCGCACTGATTTTTATATTATTGTCATCGAGATAAGCTTTTATTTTTTTAACTTCCTCTATGCTTAGGAAACACACATTTTTTTGGTTTATAAACCTGATTTCCAGGTACTCCAAATGATTAGTATGCAAAAGGTCTACCTGACTCTCAAGATTATGTGAATACTCGTCTGCAAAAGCGCTTAAATCGGCCATAGTGTCTAATAATTATTAAAGATTCAACAAGTAGTATGTTATAGTTATAATCGATAATACAATTCCTATGAGCATAGCTATATTCCATATTACAGCTTTAGTCCCTCTGGGTGTAGCGTCTCCCAGGTATTTTTTATTATTATTTAGAACAAAAAATCCAATATATGCAACCGGCAGCATTATACCGGCTATTGCTCCGGTAGGAATTGCAATCCAGGGCCCCAAATCTTCCCAGAAAAATACCCCGAGAATCCCCGGTACCGGCATTAAAATCGCAAGCTTTTCTTTAGTCGTACCCGGCTTGATATTAAAAATTTCACAAGCTGCAAATCCACTGATAATCATATGCATGATTATTGCGTTTAAAGCCATGGATACAATGCCCAGGCCAAAAATTACCCTTGAAAGAATCATTGGAATGCCTGCTTCCTGGAGCAAATGTGAAGCTTCAACCGGAGATAGCTTTGTAGCCCCGTCGGCAAATCTGACCGGATCATATATTGTTGCGCCTGCTGCTATTATCATCAGGGCTGTTGCAAGGGTGAATGGAATCAGAAGACCTGTAATCATGTCAAATACAGCCAATCCATAGTGTTCCTTGCCCCACCCTCTTTTCAGATAGGAATAACCGAAAAGGAAAGTCATATTTATTGCCATGGTTGCACTAAGTGCCCCCATGATAAGCGTAATTCCCCTTTTATCAACCGGTAAGTATAATGGCAAAAAACCTTTAAATACCATACCCCATTGTATCTTTTTGGCCAGGGTACGTTCTATAACAATAAACAGGAAACAGAAAATGATAAACCAAACCATTGATTTAAGTACCACTTCGAAACGTTTGATCCCTTTGCCTCCTTTGTTGTAATTCAAGGTTACACTTATTGCAACCGCCATAAAAACCAATCCAATCGCCAATAGAACTAATTCGTTATTGACATTCTCAAAGGTACCCGGACCGACAACAGCAACGATCACATCTTTTGAAAGACCTGTTGCGAGTGCATACATCGAAAAATGCCAAATCATTGTTGATACCAGTGTTGCAATGGCCCACACCCATGCAAAGATCGGGTGTACATATTTCTTCATGGCATAGAACGGACGTTCCTGGGTTGTCAGGGTTTGATATGAAAGAGCTGAAAGCATAACGATACCGACAGCCATTGCCAGCGGTTGTAACCAAAGAAGTTTGTACTGATAGAAGGCTCCCGCAAAAAGGGAAACCATGGCTGTTCCTCCCCCGATGGTCAAAGCACTTTGCATCCAGCCCGGACCAGTGAGTGCCCAGAAACCTCTCCATTTCTTAAGGGTTCCGAATTGATTAATCTTAACAAGGTATTGCTTCTCTTTTTCCAGGGGAGACAAATTATCCGTAACCGTCTTCCCGGTTTTCTTGTGAGGGTTTTTCATGAACAAAATGGTTTTTTATTGTCGTCGCATTAAACTGAAAATACACTTTCTGTCATTTAATTTATTGCAATTGCTTACAGAGGATAGATAGAAATATTCAAGAAAATCCCGCGGATTCTGTCCATGTTTTATTTCGAACCAGGAAGAACGCAGGCACCTTTCAGTGATTTCAAGAATCAGGTTCAAATATAAAAATACTTTTAACATTTCACACGCAGATATCCTGATACATCATTTAAGTTTGTTAAGTTGACGAAAATAATAAACCGTATTTTATTCCGGGTCCTTAAATGATCGCTCAGCTTCACCTTTATAACAATAGTTTTCCTGATTTATTTGTTCTGTATAATACAAATAGTAAATTAGCAACTTTATTTCTGGAAACGGAAAGGCAATCACACCAACATGTTTCACACAAGAATTTTACCTGTGTGATTTTTCTCATTACAATAGGGTATCTATCAGTATGCAAAAAACTATAAATCATCTGCTGGCAGCCAGGTTTTTCCCGGTTACTTTTAAGTTTTTGACATTGTTTGCTTTCGGGGGATTAATATTTATCGGGTTAATTGCAAAAACCGATAATCCCGTGCTGGAACAATTCCTTTACAGAACCAATTTTACCTCCATATTTGTCTGGGACATCTGGTGGCCGTTGATAATAATTCTGGCAATACTGTTCGGGCGCATTTGGTGTATGGTATGTCCCGTTGAAATGGTAACTTCCTTCTTTGCAAAGATAGGAATGAAGAAACGCCGTCCCCGGTGGATTCTCTCAGGATGGGTTATTACTGCCTTCTATGCAGCCATAGTGGTTATTGGAATAACCATCCTGGAGATAGACCTTAGTACACGGCAAACGGTATGGTATCTTTTAATTATTGTCGGAATCTCAATATTAGCCGGGTTGATTTTTGAGAAAAACACATTTTGCAGATACATTTGTCCCGTCGGATATGTTCTTGCAATTTGTTCTAAAATGGCAGGATGGGGCTGGCGCGTTAAGGACAAAAATGTCTGCAAAAACTGTACTGACAAATCATGCATCAGCCGAAAATATCTCTACCAACAGAATTTCAAGAGCTGTGGTGTGGATCTTGTCCCTGCGGAGATAACGGACAGCGATGCCTGCATTCTGTGCGCGGGATGCCTCAAAACCTGCAATAAATACAGAACAGAGTTTAATTCGGCACGGCCCAATCCGGCACTGGTTAAAACCGGATTCGCCTCCGAATTGCTGCAGATGAAACCGTTTAAGCCTGCCGAATGGTTTTTCCTGTTTCTCATAACCGCTCATCTTATTGATGAGATATCTGAATTCCGGGTATTATCGATGTTCAGGGAGAATCTCTTTGCAGGCAGTTTCTCAGATCTTGCAGGATTCCAGGCCGGTATAGGCAAGGATATTATCGGGACGGGCTTTTTATTTTTCCTCCTTGCTCCCCTTTTATGGATTTTGCCGTATTTGTTAGCCAGATTTACTTCGCGTGATAAAATATCATTAGATTTTTATACAGGAAGTTTCAGTCTCGTATTCCTTCCCATAATCCTGGGTATGTTTGTGGGACTTATCATTATGGAAATTACCACCAGAGTGCCGTATTACAGATATATGATTGCGGATCCGGCAGGGGTTGAAACATTGCGAGGCTTACTAACCAGGCAGATTATACTGACCCGGTTACCATCATGGACAGACTGGCTTTTCTTTTCATTGCTTATTGCATTCATAATTGCCGGAACCGTTCTTGGTTACAGGATGATTAATAAGCTCATGCCCGCTTTCAATCTTCAACGAAGTAAAATACCTTTAATTTCCTCATTCCTGCTATTTATATTGCTGTTTTTAGTCCTGGTTACTCTACATCTTAGTTTTTAAACTGTACAGGTTTTTCTTATGAATGATATCATACGCCTCCTGAAATCCTGGTTCTCTGTATATTGTCCTCACCTAACGGGTATGGTCACAGGCTTTATTATTGTGGGAGCAATACTGACGGGAATCAGGAGTTGTAGTGAAAGCGGGGGGAAGGAAGTTAGGCACATCAGCAGGGAACCTGCAATAAGCCCTGATTATTCGGGTGTTACCATCCCCCCTAACATAGCCCCTCTGAATTTTATTGTCGCGGAAGCTGAAAGTTCTTACCGTATACAGGTTGAATCATCCGGAGGTTATAAATTCCTGGTCAAAACGTCAAACAATACTGTACGTTTCAGTATGAGGAACTGGAAAAAACTACTGTCGGGCAATGCCGGAGGGAATATCATGATCACTATTTCCGGGTTGAAGGAGGATGGGCAGGTGATTGAGTATTCCCCAATCCTCATCGATGTTGCAGATCACCCTGTAGATCCTTTTTTAAGCTACAGGCTCTTATACCCCGGATACGAAACATGGGGTGCGATGAAAATTGTACAGAGAAGTACTGAATCTTTCAAAGAGTATCCCCTTGTTGAGAATCAATTGCTTGATAATAACTGTATAAACTGCCATACCTTTAAGAACCATCAACCGGACACTTTTTTTATCCATACACGTGGATCACGGCGGGGAACTTATTTCGCGGAAGGAAAAGATATAAAGAGGAAGGAATTAAGTATCGGGGAGATGCCCGGAAATGCGGTCTATCCAGCATGGCATCCGTCAGGGGAAGTTATTGTTTTCTCCTCAAATGCCATATTTTCCGTAATTCATATGTTCCCTGCCAAAAACGTTGAAATGTATGACCGGACTTCCATTCTTACCATGTATAATCTACACACCAATGAAATGTCGGTCATCCCGGAAGATGACAGCGTAAAATACATGGGAACACTACCGGCATGGGCTCCTGATGGAAAGCACCTCTACTATTGCCGGGCAAAACAGGTAGGCCAGGTTTTTGATTACAGGGAGGTTTTCTACGAGCTGGTAAGAAAACCGTTTGATCCCGAAACAAAGGAATTTGGAAAAACGGAACTGGTTTTCAGTGCAGGAATAACAGGAAAGAGCATTTCTTCTCCAACTGTCTCACCGGATAATCGCTATGTTGTATTCACCCTGCATGACTATGGATCCTTTTCCAACTGGCATAAAGAAGCCGACCTTTACCTTCTCCGCCTGGAAAACGGACAAGTTGATAGTATGACCTTAAACAGTGATGAGGCAGAAACATTTCATTGCTGGTCATCAAACGGAAAGTGGATCGTTTTCAGCAGTAAAAGGGATGACGGATTCCACAGCAGGCTTTATTTCGCATACTTCAACGGGGCAGATTCAATCGGTAAACCTTTTATTCTGCCCCAGAAAGACCCGGGGCTGCACAAACAAATACCGATGTCTTTTAACCTGCCTGCGCTTATGTTGGGAAGATCGGGTGCCGGTCCGCGCGAGTTTCGGAGAGCCTCCCGGAAGAAAACAACAGAGGCCGTTTGGATTGATTAACGATATACAACGAAATAGGAAATCTTGGTTTCAGCAACACCAGATATGCTCCGAATGATCATGAAAACCGGAACGAATAAAAGCACACGCATACTTTTCGCCTTCTGGCTCGTCTCTTTTCTTTATTTCCTGTGGTTTGGAAGGAGCATTTTCATCTATCAGTACGAAAGATCCCTGTTCCTCCTCTCAACGGATTATTTTGCCGATTTCCTGGTAAAACCCGGGGGATTGCTGGAATATGCCGGCAGGTTTTTAACCGAAAGTTATATTTATCCCTGGGCAGGCGCGTTAATGGTATCAATGATTTTCATTCTGTTTTGCATATTATTGGTTATGATAAGCAGGCAGATCATTCCCGGGATCCCAATTTCTTTTCCTCTGCTGCTGCCAGCCCTGTTCCTGGTATTCCTCCAAAAAGACCCTGGTCATTTTATGCACTTCAATCTTGGGTTTTTACTGGCGGCAGGGGTGTTCTGCTTTTACCTTTCCGCCGGGCCAAAAGCCCGTAAAATGCTCACGGTGATACTATTCCCGGCTTTGTTCTATCTTGCAGGTTCTTTTGCATTTATCTTTGCCGGATTATTTATTGTCCACATACTTTTTTATGAAGCGGATAAACAAAAAGCTGTTTTTTTCATGGCTTTTTGTCTCACTGTGGCACTGACACTTTTTTGTTTTAGTGAAATACTTACTTTCCGGACAATAAATCAGCTGTTATTCTACCCGGCAGTCTTCAGCAGCCTGGTGGTTGCCGATATGAAATTATTTGTTTTTGCAGTACTGCTTCCTTTTACACCCTTTTATCTTACAATCATTCATAACGCGCAATCATACCTGGATAATAAAGGTATCGCATACCCTGTCGCTATAGTGTTAACGGGTATTATTCTTTTTTTCTTCAGGCCGGTAAACAGCAGGTTTGAAAAGATAGTTCAGATGGAGGAAGCCGTAGCTGAAAATGACTGGGGCTATATTATCGAACAACAGGAAACCAGGCCGGTAAAAGATCTTAAGTCACTCTACTGTTATAATCTCGCTTTATCAAACCAGGATCAGCTATGCAGCAGATTATTCAATGTTGAGCAGTATTATGGGCCTGAATCGCTTACACTGCCACATGATAATAGGCACATCAACATGGCAGTGTATTTCTACTATTCCATCGGGCTTATTAACCAGGCACATCATCTGGCATACGAGTCAATGGTAAGATTTGGTTACTTACCGGGAAATCTGAAATTGCTGGCCAAAACAAATCTTATTAACGGAAATTTCCGGTTGGCAGATAAGTATATCGCGGTATTGGAAAATACTTTCCGATACAAGGAATTGGCAGAAAAATACGGGAAAATAATTTCAGACCCTGCATTAATTTCCAATAATGCAGAGCTGGCAGAAAAAATAAGGTTACAGCCGGAAACTGATTTTTTCATTAGAGAGGATGATAACCAGAATATAGAATTATTTATTGATTCCAACCCGCATAACAAGAGGGTCTTTGAATACAAAATGGCCCGGCTGCTTCTCGAAAAAGATCATATTACGCTTGCATACGAAATAAAGAATATGGAAAGCCGGGGTTACACCTTTATCCCCCGTCACATGGAAGAAGCAATAATGGTATTTTTCAGCGAAAGAGAGCGTCTGCCGGAAATGGGGGGAATGACTGTAAGCAGGGAAACAATGAACGACTGGATGGAATTTAGCGCAGATGCCGGTGTATTTAACGAGGATACCGCCGTATTTAACGCAGAAGCCGGTGTATTTAACGAAGATACCGCCCTATTTAGCCCAGATACCGCCGTATTTAACGCAGAAGCCGGTGTATTTAACGAAGATACCGCCCTATTTAGCCCAGATACCGCCGTATTAAACGATAAGCAATCGCCAACCATTAAAGAGGGTATGAAAGAAAAATGGGGAAATACTTACTGGTACTATTACTTCTCAAAGACACCCTGAAAACCCCCTTATTCAAACCCTCATAAATTGGTGAAGCGGGATTTACCGGGTGTAAATGTGATCTTTTTGAATTACTCGCATCGCAGGACCCGTGAGTTTTCAGGAAGCTTCCGGCATTTTGTCCGTATCGACTGACCTGGTTTAACCTGGTGCGATTTGGAGGCTGAATGAAACAGTAACCAATAAGGCGGATTGATTTACTGTTTCTTTCATTTTTGCAATGTACACCTGATGTATTATTTGATTTTTACTATATTCGCATTTATACTAACCGGGGATCCCTTTTGAAGGTTTATTCGATGCACATCTTTATCAGGATTTCCTTACAGTTTGCATTTGTATTGATTGAAAAATAAATGATGAGAAAAATGCGTAAGTTTTTTATTCTTTTGAATGTGCTTATTCTTTTACATATTGTTCCGGGTAGTGCATTTTATCCGGGGCTTCCTGGTAATGACACGAACAGTCTGAACAACCCGCAACAGGAAGGGACGAAATACGGGGCCCTGGCAATTGAGCGACATAACGGGTACTTTTACGCCTGGGCAAATGACTGCCAGACCCTGGATGAGGCTGAACGAAAAGCTATTGCCGGGTGCAGGAGCAAAGGAGGCGACTGCAGTGTTGTTTTGTCATTTTCGGGCAGTGGTTGTGCAGCATACAGATACTGCTCAGGAAAGCTTGTCGGCCTTGGCTTCGGATGGGGACTTGCCACAACCAGGGAGGAAGCGGATATTATCGCCAAAAAAGAACATAATATCAGAAGTTACGGGATGCAGTCTCCAAACGTAAGCTATGGTTGTAACAGCCCGGGATCAGGTCCACTGAAAATGATATATAATGCTACAGATGAAATAACCACCCTGCCCGGCCATGAAGAAGATTATTAAACTGGCTTTTTTCATACCGGTGTTTCGTTCATTTTTTACTGACCAGGTGTAATATATCAGCAGCTCGTTTACATGTTTTTAATTGAGCAAAATATCAGCACCTTGTTTACAGTGACACATTTACATATATGCTGATTCTTTTGAAATCCCCTCTTAATATCCCATTGAGGGGTTTTAAAAGAATCTTTTCGCTCTTGCATGACAGTTTGACTGTCAACGATGTGCTGATATTTTATGTAAACGATGTACTGATATTTAACAACCAGGCATTATTTTTATGGTAACAGAAATTGGCTTCTTACATACCGTTTTTTAGTTCATAATTTATTGACCAGACACATTTCTTATGGTATCAGAAATTGGCTTTTTACTACATACCTGTTTTATTGTCGGGATTTTACGGGTTTTCCGTCTTCATTTACTCCTGTCAGGAACTATATACTGCGAATTACAATAACTTAATATTTAATTAAATCAACCAACAACATGAAAAATCTTATCATTCTTTGTCTGCTTTTAATGACTGTTTTTGCCTTCACACCGGTTGAAAACCGGCAGCAAAGCAGTTCTGAAAAACCTGATAACATTATCACAAGGGAAAATTCCCGGCAGGGTACCGAGAACTGGATGCTTACCAAAGTAAAAAGGAATGAGAATGAACCATCCGATGAAGGATGGCACCGACGTAAAGGTATCGAGGGATACGTGTCGCACATGAGTATCAAAGCCGGTGACACACTGAATATTTATGTAAGTACCGATCCGGCATCTTATTACAAGATTGAAATATACAGAATGGGGTATTACGGAGGGAAAGGAGGCCGCCTGATGAAGATGTTCAAACCGCATCTGGGAGATATTCAAAAGGGGATAACCCAGGTCACCCCTTCAGATGGACCTTTCAATATGATAGAATGTAACTGGGAAGTATCTGCAAGGCTGAAAATACCTGAAGACTGGGTCAGTGGAGTCTACCTGGGAAAATTGAGTACATTTTATGATGTGGAAGCTGATGCGTACTTCATTTTCATTGTTAAAGATGACCGTAAAGCCGACATTTTGGTGCAATGCTCCGATTTTACCTGGCAATCATACAACAGGTGGCCCGCCAAACGCTCTATGTATGATTCCCCGAGAAGCATGTGGGACAGCAGAAAGCATGATAGCTATGCAGCAGGATTTTTCCGGCCATATACCGTCTACCTGAACCCGTGGCCTGCAGAATTTGAGCCGCTAACCAACGGTTCCGGTGAGTTTCTGTTAACCGAGTTCCCACTGGTATACTGGCTCGAAAAGGAGGGGTATGATGTAAGCTATGTTTCACAAATGGATGTTTTTGAAAACAGCTCAGAATTATTGCGCAGTAAAGTATTTGTTTCTGTGGGACATGATGAATACCTGCCCCAGAAGAGTTATGATAATATAACAAATGCCCGGAATGAAGGAGTGAATATCGCCTTCTTATGCGGAAACTCCTATACCGGAAGAGTCGAGCTTATACGCAGTGCCTATGACCGTACAAAGTGGGCAGGTATGAGGTCTGTTAAGCATGTTACGGGCAATTATACAGATCCTGATCTTATGGGATCTACCAGCTACGGGGTGGGTCACGCTGATTGGACATGTGTTGCCCCTGACCACTGGGTATTTGAAGGTAGCGGTATGAAGAAGGGAGATATTATCCCCGAACTGGTGGGATGGGAGTATCACGGTCCGCCCCTCGCGGAATACCATAAGGATTTTGAGATCCTCGCGGAAGGACCGGTTGTGAGACACCAGGGGGCAGATGCTGGTGACAGCAGATATGCCTCTACGATCTACACCGCACCTAAAGGCAACTATGTTTTTAATGCCGGTACCATTTGGTGGTGCAAGGGCTTGTCATCACCTCCGGGCAACATTGTGCCTCCTTACGTGAGTTCCCCTCTGTTCGAACACGAAGATCCACGTGTACAGCGCATTACTAAAAATGTTATTGACAGGATGATCGCAGTGGAATTAACAGAATAATAACCAGTTGCCAAAGAATACAGACAGCAGCCGGCGGAGTACCCTGCGGCTATAACTCTGTAAATGCAGATATTCTGAATTTCTAATGCAGGTAAACCACCTGTGAGGTTTTCCTGTGCACGCCTGAGTGTACGGGAAAACCTTGCTGTACGAAAGCGACAATTACCAAAATACTTCATTATGGCTGGCTGCAAATAATTCCACACTGGGGATATTAAGAATGCGTGGGGGACCATAGAAACAAGTATCATTCTTATTCCCGGCCTTTACCGGCAGGTTTTTGAACCAATGTACAGCCCTCTTTCAGCAGCATCATAAACACCGCCTGTTGCTCACCTGGGATTTCCCCGATGGGAATGGCATTCTTTATGGCGATTTTTATTTTTCCTACTATCAGGAAAGGAAGATGTGGCAGGAAAGTGCGAAATGTGTGTAAAGTTTCTACAATCTTTTGATTGAAACTACGCATGATCATGAAAGGTTCTGCATAGCAAAAGAGTCCGATACAGTTAGCCCTAATTGTTCCTGTAAAGCCTGGTGAGGAAAGTGTTCATTCATTTGGCCGCATCATGCTATTAAACAAAATCACAAAAAACAAATAGTAAAGCAGGAATATTGTTCGATTTTTGCAGTTCTCATCCAGAACACACAAATTCTGATCCTATGTATACACTACTTTTCATTCTGGTTATTGGTTCCGCAGTGTTTATGGCATACAAGGGGATTATGGGGAAAAAACCTATGCTGATCGTATCAGGTATCTTACTGGGAATACTCACCTTTCTGTTTATCTGGTTCATGGGATTCTGGGGCGATAAGCTTTGGTTTGATGAGCTTGGCTATGAAGACCGTTTCTGGACGATCTGGTTAACGAAGATCGGGCTATTTGCCGGAAGCTTCATTGTCGGTGGCGGACTGGTATTCCTTCTTACGACGCGACTCCCGCGCGATATTCCATACCTGCGATTATTGGCAACAACTGGTGGCGGGATTATTTCAGCCCTCTTTTGGAGTTCGAAATGGGAAACTGTCCTGACATACATCAACAGGATCTCCACAGATATAACCGATCCTGTGATAGGAAAAGATACCGGATTTTACCTCTTCAGCTATCCGTTTTTACAAGCACTATATGCCGGATTGTTGATTATTATACTGACGGCGCTGTCAGCGTATCTGATCAGGAACCGGTATCTGAGTATGAAAAATGAAAAAGCAGAGATAGCCGGACCGGAGGGCTCTTCCGCAGGTTCGGTATATGTATTGGCGGGCCTGCTATTACTGGTGCTTGCTTTTGGAAGGTACCTTGCGAGGTATGGCATCCTGTTTTCCGACTATGGAATTGTGTCAGGACCCGGCTGGACCGATGTAAATATCCGGCTTCCAATGCTGTTCCTGGTTATGATCCTGACAGTTGCCGGAGCCATTTTGTTAATCATCGCAGGAACAAACAGATCTCTTCGCTGGAAACTATCCATAAAAAAACTTAAATCAGAATTTTCAGCCCTGGTTCTTATCGGGGGAGGTGTGGCCGCTACCTGGCTGCTACTGCTCGGTGCAGCACCCTTGCTTTTCCAGTCGCTGAAAGTTGAACCTAACGAAATCACTCTTGAGGAACCTTACATCAGACATAACATTGAATTCACAAGTCATGGCTTTCACCTGAACAAGGTGGAGAAGAAGCAGTATGATGTATCAGATACCTTCAGTGAGCAATCGGTTGAAGAGAACAAGAATCTGTTTTCAAACATCAGACTTTGGGACTACCGTGCACTTGATGCTGTATATAAGCAGTTCCAGGAGATCCGGTTGTATTATGAATTCCATGATGTAGATATCGATCGCTATACCATCGACAACAGTTATCGTGAAGTGATGATTGCGGCGCGGGAGATGCAGCCTGCAAATCTGCCCCTGCAGAGCCAGACCTTTGTAAATAAACACTTTAAATATACCCATGGCTATGGTGCCGTCTTAAATCTCGTGAACGAGTTTACTCCTGAAGGATTGCCCGATCTGCTGATCAGGGATATCCCGCCTGTGAGCCGACACGAAAGCCTTGAGATCAACCGGCCGGAGGTGTACTACGGCGAACTTACAGATTCCTATGTTGTGGTAAATTCCAGTGAGGAGGAATTTGATTATCCAAGCGGTGAAAAGAACATGTATGCCACATATACCGGCGAGGGTGGTGTTCCGGTTTCCAATTTCTGGAGGAAATTTCTATATGGTTACAAATACGGGGGAACACGGTTCCTGCTCTCCGGCTACCCAACGAAAGAGAGCCATATCATGATATACAGGCAGATCATTAAACGTGTGACAAAGATCGCACCGTTTCTTTTCTTCGACGATGATCCGTACATCGTGATAGCCAATGGCAGAATGTACTGGATGCTTGACGCATACACCGCATCAGGGAATTATCCCTACAGCGAAAAATTTTCTACCTTCGGAAATACAAATTTCCTGTTAAGCGACCGACCGGGTAGCAGCGACTACAACCAGCTGGGTCATGGATTTGGTGGAAAGAATTATTTACGAAACTCGGTGAAGGTTGTAATTGATGCCTACAATGGTTCCGCAGACCTCTATATTTTTGAAGAGGAGGATCCTTTGATTCAGGTGTATGATAAAATATTTCCCGGACTACTGAAAAACAAAAAGGATATGCCTGAATCGCTCAGGGAACATATCAGGTATCCTGCCGACATGCTGCTTATCCAGGGACTGGTGTATGCCAAGTACCACATGACAGATCCAACAGTTTTTTATAACCAGGAAGACCTCTGGGTTAGGGGAACGGAGAAGTATTACAATAATGTGATCCCGGTCGAGCCCTATTACGTGATGTGGGAACCACCCGGATCGGATGAAACAGAATTCATTCTGATGCTTCCCTTTACTCCTAAGAATAAGCAGGTGATGATCGGATGGATTGCCGGAATGTGCGATGACGAGAATTACGGAAGGTTCCTTGCATACCAGTTCCCGAAGGAGAAGCGAATCCTCGGAACACAACAGGTAGAGACCAAGATTGACCAGGATTCCTACCTGTCGGGACAACTTACACTCTGGGACCAGCGCGGATCCAATGTTATCAGGGGAAATGTTCTGGCCATCCCTATCAACAACACGATGATCTATGTTGAGCCAATCTATCTAATGTCGGAAACCTCGGCATATCCTGAGTTGCGCCTTGTTGCAGTAATGCATAATGATAATCTCAGTTATGCCGAAACATTCGATGAAGCACTTAGAAATCTGTACACGGGTGAATCTGAAGGAATGCCGTCGGGAACAGAGCCCGGTGATCAAACAGAGTCTGTAAACCAACTGATCGAAAAAGCATCTGGTGCCTTTGATGAATACCTGCGGTTTATGCAGGAAAAGAATTTCAGCAAAGCAGGAGAAGCACTTAACAGGCTCGACCAGGCCTTACAACAATTATCGGAAAACGAATGATGTTATTAAACCCGGTATCAAAAAGTTGCAAAATCCTGATCGCCATTCGGCCGGATTGTAAACTGTTCAGCCGGAATGAGAGCTGTTCGGTCGGATTGATCTTTCGGTCGGATTGAACGCTGTTCTGTCACCGCCTCTTGGTCGGATTGAATACTGTTCGGTCATCGCCTCTTGGTCGGATTAACCGTTGTTCAGCCGGATTGAATACTGTTCGGTTGGATTGAACGCCGTTCGGTCGGAATGAGGGCTGTTCAACCGGATTGAATAATGTTCAGCCGGATTGTACACTGTTCAGCCGGAATGAGAGCTGTTCGGTCGGATTGATCTTTCGGTCGGATTGAACGCTGTTCGGTCACCGCCTCTTGGTCGGATTGAATACTGTTCGGTGGTCATCGCCTCTTGGTCGGATTAACCCTTGTTCGGTCGGATTGAACGCTGTTCGGTCGGAAAGATCGCCCCTTGGCCGGATTGAACACTGTTCGGCCGGAGTTATGCTTCAGCAATGGTATTCATATCCTCTTCTGACAGCTCAAAATCAAATATATCGATATTTGCTTTCCTGTGATCCGCGCTTTCAGCTTTAGGGATCACTGAGACATTACCCAGCTGGATAAGCCAGCGGAGGGTAATTTGTGCGACAGTTTTCCTGTATTTATCTGCAATCTGCTTCAACCTTTTGTCTTTCACAATATTGCCCCTTTCCAGCGGACTGTAGGCTGTTATAATACGATCATTGTCATGCGCTATCTTCAGGTTTTCATCCTGTCCCGTGTAGGGTGAGAATTTCACCTGGTTGGTTTGAATATCCCCTGTTTCCAGGGCTTCCTTAAACAGGTCGGGACTAAAATTACTGACACCGACATGTTTTACTTTTTCGTTGTCCCGCAATTCAAACATGGTATTCAGGCAAGCTTTCAGATCCATACCGGGAACCGGCCAGTGAATGAGCAGGAGGTCAACATAATCCATATCAAGCCTGGAGAGGCTTTCGTCCATAGTTCTTTTAATCAACTCAGGTTTAAGATTATCTTTAGCAATCTTTGTGGTGACAAAGACGGTTCCACGGTCGATTTTCGACGCTTTGATCCCTTTCCCCACCTCTTTCTCGTTACCATACATTTGCGCGGTGTCAATATGCCGGTACCCCATCAGGAGTGCATCGGAAACACTTTTAATACAGGTTTTTCCTGTAATTTCCCAGGTCCCGAATCCAATGACCGGCATGACATCAATCAATCTCGTATCCGCTTTATAATATTTAGTCTGCATCATAGTTATATCAGTTTATTCATGTTGATTTTAATAAGACAAATTTAAAGAAGAGTATTCGATCGTATCACCGAAAAAACTATACCAAAAACCATTCTTCGATAATAAAATCAATACCAGCGAATTACAGAAGCCCGCCTCTGTAAAATCAACCTTAATGAGTATAAAGGTCACATGTTTGGGAATATTTCACCACAACATCATGAAACAATTAAATGCTGTATCATTGTTTTTACGGAGGCAGTCACTTCTGAGATAAACCCCGAACTAATTGTGGAATAATAAAATCAGGCAGATAATCATCCTTCCTGGCAGAACAATCAAAATGGATTTTCATGCAAATGGCATTAATGTTGGGTGATATAGTTCATGACTCAATGTATAATACCAAAAAAAATGAGCGCTATGAATAAGATCGGATTTTTAATAAGTGTCTTTTTGTTAATGACCATTAAAGGATACAGTCAAAAAGCAAAATGGTCCATTGACCCGGACCACACAAACATCGGTTTCTCAGCCACCTACCTGGGTGTTTCTGAGGTTTCCGGCAAATTCAATTCCTTCAGCGGAACTATACTGTCGGGTAAAGAGGATTATACCGACGCTGAAATAAATGTTACTATCCAGCCGGGAAGTATTGATACTGACAATAACAAACGGGACAATCATCTGCAGTCAGAGGATTTTATACATGTGGAGGAATATCCTGAGCTAACATTCACAAGCTCTTCACTTAATAAGAGAGGTGGAAATAATTATCAGATGAAAGGAGAACTAACCATCAGGGGTGTAACCCGTGAAGAGACCTTTGATGTTGAATACACCGGGATTGTTGAAGCGATGGGGAAAACGCGTGCAGGTTTCAAAGTAACAGGCACCATTAATCGTTTCGATTACAATGTTGACTGGAACAAATCATTTACAAAGGGACTCGTTGTGAGTAAAGAAATTGATATAATTTGCAATGTCAACCTGATTAAAGAGGAGTGATCGGGTGTTTTAATTCAAATAATACCTGTGCCCATTGCAAAAGCGACGATAA
>CAZIIU010000035.1:0-31018 GCA_964539395.1 uncultured Bacteroidaceae bacterium | reverse complement strand
GAACTTTATGTTATTAACAATCAATGCATTTATTGTTAACTAAACGACATTGATTGTTGAATTATTAGGTAATTCAACGATAATAAACGACTTATATGATGCTTTGAATTTAATTGGCAATGCAACTCAGCAAACCTCGGAAAGAATCATCATACATAAAAACCAGTTACACCCGGATTTTTTTTTGCTCCGCACAGGGCTTGCCGGTGAAATACTGCAAAAATTCTCAACCTACCGGCTGCGACTGGCCATCGTGGGAAATTTTGATACAATTACGAGTAAGAGTATGAAAGATTTTATTATCGAAAGCAACCGGCATAAAAGAATATGTTTTACAGGTACAATTGAAAATGCCATACAACTAATGGTTCAATAATTACATTCATCCAAATACAATCATCATGGGAATCTTCCGCAAAGTAAAACAGGAGATCTGGAAAGTTATCAGGGGGATACTGATTCTTGGGATTATTGTCTCTGTTGTCGTAACTATTGTAACCTATGGAAAAAAAATAAAAAGGCCAGAGTCAGTTTCAATGATCATTGACAGTGATTCGGGCAATGAGATTGATGATCTGTTCGCGATTACCTACGCAATGATCGAACCGAAAATTGAAATAATTGGCCTTACATCTGCACAATGGAAGTTTCATCCCGAAGGAGGGGACAGCAGTGTATACGAAAGTCAGCGCATCAATGAGGAGCTGCTACAACTGCATGACAGAATGGATATACCTCATCCTACTGGTGCAGCAGAACCAACCGGATACTGGGGCGACCTGAAACCGGTCCCCTCTCCTGCTGCCAATTTCATACTGGATGAAATAGAGCAATTAGAGTACGGGCAAAAACTGAATGTCGTAACACTGGGAGCCGTAACAAACCTCGCCTCTGCCATACAAATGGATACTACAATCGTACCAAAGGTCCGCTGGTACGCCATGGGCCTTAAATATGACGACAGGAATCAGGTTTGGGACAAAAACGAGTTTAATGTCAGGAATGATCTAGATGGTATTGACTATCTTTTAAACCGTGAAGGGCTGGAAACGTATGTCATGACAGCTACAACCAGCAAAGCATACATCCTCGAACAGACAGAGATCTTCGATCTTTTGTCATACAGGGCTCCAAAATACACCTATCTGGTGGATCGTTGGAAAAGAAAGTTTCCAAATGACCGGAACCGTACTATGTGGGACTTAACTCTCATCCAGGCGATCATGAATCCCGATCTTGCCACCGAGAAGGATATCTGGACTCCCGACGAGAATTTCAGGCGTAGAATAACGGTTTATACACGCATTGACGAAAGAAAAATGAAAAGAGAGTTTATAAAATTAATCAGGAAAGACCTTGGAGACCTCGCTACTGATGCTGAGTGAATTTTGGAGAGCTAAAAACAAACCGGATAATACATATGCATAACAACATCATCTTATACCAGATAGCTGTCCTGGCGATCCTTGTTATTATAGGTATTGTCGCCACAAAACTAAAGGTCATTACTGAAGGTGCAAAAAAAGGGATTGCCGACATTGTATTTGACGTTACACTTCCATTGCTTATTATCACAACCTTTGCCAGGATTGAAATGACTCCGGAAATTCTGCTGAATAGCGGTCTGGTATTCCTGTTTGCCTATTTCGCTTTTGCTGTCATGTACGTGATTGGTGCTCTTTCAGCGCGGTTCATGCAGCTTCGAAGCAATCAACGTGCTGTATTTATCAACCATCATATGTTTGGAAACGTAGTCTTCCTGGGTTTCCCCCTCATGGATGCTCTTTTTCCCGGCGGTGAAGGATTATTGTATGCTGCTGTTTTTCAGCTGGCATCGAATTCCGTTATGTGGACCTTCGGGGTATGGGTGTTCCTGAAAGGCAAGGGGGGAAGGAAGAAAGAAATATGGACGAACATGCTGAATCCAAATACGATTGCCTTCTTTGCAGGTTTAATTATCATGGTCTGCAGCATCAGGTTTCCTGATATTATCTTTGAACCATTGCATGGGTTGGGTAAAACAACCATCTATCTGTCAATGCTATACATAGGTGCAATGCTGGTACAAACCCAGGTCAGGGGAATTTTTAAAAAGCCATACGTTTTTTTATTAAGTTTTAACAAGCTTCTACTGATTCCGGCTATCCTGGCAATTTCGATAAACCTTCTTGCCTACCTGTTTTTTCCCGCTTTTGGTGATATTGCAAGAAAAGTAGTGATTCTGGAGGCATCCATGCCCTGTATGGCCACAATTGTTGTAATGGCTCACAAATTTGGATCGGATGACGGTCTTGCAACAGAAAACGTATTCATCTCCACAATCCTCAGCATTATATCCATACCACTCATTTATTCGGGCCTGTTACTTCTGGACCAGGTATTTGCGGGAATCTTTGGTTAGAAAAACTGAATCCAGTTTTTTTCAAAAGGAGAGTCTTTTTAATACGAGAAACAACTGCCTAATCACATAAAAAGAAAAATATGTGATAAATGACAACCATGATGTTTCCGGAGGAGATTGTAAAATATTCTGCTGAAGACCATTTTCATAGAAACAATGTACGTGGCAGGCCGGTATATTTTGCCGCGATAATATTCCTGACTGGTTCATTAATTGCCCTGCCGTTTATTAAAGTGAACGTAACATTTGCTGCGAGGGGCTTTTTGCGCACAGCTGAAACAGCAACCCTTATAACGGCTCCGGTCGCAGGCAGGATATCAAATAACTACATTCAGCCAAACAGTTTTGTAAACAGATATGACACCCTCATAATAATCGATCACACTGCTCTCGACAGCGAAATGGAAACCCTCCTCTCGGCTAAGAAACTAGTAGAGGGTTATATCTATGACCTTGATAGGTTATTAGCAGGAAAAGAGGGTCTGGTTACTGAGAGATACAGGAATGCAGAGATGGAATATGGTTATGAGATCAAGCTGCTGGAAAATGATCTTACATATATCCGGGAAAACCATAATAGCAACAGGCAACTTTATGAAGGGGGATTCATTGCCCGCACAGAATATGAATCAGCCAGAATGCAACTTCTAACAGCGGAAACCAGGCTTGAGGTTAAACGAAAAGAGTTTCATACCCGATGGCAGGGCGAGCTCTCCGAATATACCATGGATTACCTGCAACTGAATGCAAAACTGGCTCATCTGCAAAAATCGAGGGAATTACATACAATAACATCACCTGTTCAGGGCTACATAGTCGATTACAGGGATCTGACAATTGGTTCCTATCTCAAAGTCAGTGATGAGATAGCCAGGCTTGTTCCTGACATGGAACTTGTTGCTACCTGCATGGTTTCTCCGGACAAAATATCCCGAATAAGTATTGGTCAGCAAGTGCGAATTAATATTGACACCTATCCCGGAACTGCCTTCGGAACTATTCAGGGAACAGTGGCCTCAATACCCAAAGATGTAACTATATATTCAAATGTTCCCAGCTTTCCAGTTTTATGTATATTTCAACAAGGATCGCGTCATCATACCGGAATCTCCCAGGTTATATTAAAAAGTGGGATGACCTGCACCGGACTCTTTGTTTTATCGAAAAGATCACTCCTCAATCTCATTATTGAGAAAGGAGAAAAAATAATCTTCCCGGACAACAGAAAAAGTGACTATGAAGAGTAGAATTAAGATTAAGGTCAGACAGCATGACGCGACAGACTGCGGGCCCGCTTGTATCGCATCCATTGCAGCCTGGCACAACTCCTGTATACCTCTTGCTCGTATCAGGCAGGCTGCAGGTACCGACAAACAGGGTACAAGCGCCTTCGGACTTATCAAAGCCTTTGAATCAATAGGTATGTCAGCAAAAGGAATCAAATGCAACGGAGATCACCTCAATAATATTCCGCTACCTGCAATCGCCCACCTCATTTTGAAAAATAAGCTCCAGCACTATGTAGTTATCTACGGGGTATCAAATCGTATAATCAGAATAATGGATCCGGCAACCGGCAGAATTGAAAGCATGTCGAGAGAAGCATTTAAGTTGCTTTGGTCAGGTGTTCTAATAATATCGGCACCTGAAGCGGATTATCAGCCAACGGGAAAAAATATCTCTAACAGAAAAAGATTCTTATATCTGTTAAAGCCTCATCGCAGCATACTTCTTCAGGCAATTACCGGAGCTGCTTTATATACCCTGCTTGGATTCTCCACATCAGTTTATATTCAAAAACTCACAGACTATATAATACTGTTTCAGCTTAAGCAGGCACTTCATATAGCAGGTGTAATTATGCTGTTAATCATAGCTTTACAGGTGGTTTTATCAGTAGTTAAAAACACAATGGTACTTCGAACCGGTCAGTTGATAGATGCCAGATTGGTTCTTGGTTATTACAGACATCTACTCCAGCTTCCCCAGCGTTTTTTCGACTCCATGCGTATAGGTGAGATCATTTCAAGAATCAATGATGCTGCAAAAATCAGGCAGTTCCTGAGTGATACTTCCATCAATGTAGTCCTGAATACCCTCATCATTCTTTTCTCATGCACCCTTTTATATCTATTCAATTGGAAGCTTGCGATTGTTGTATCCTTCATTCTTCCGGCATATGGAATCATTTACGGCATTGCAAACCAGATCAATAAAAAACAGGAACGGATTATCATGGAGAAAGGTGCTGAGTTGGAGAGTCACCTTGTTGAATCAATCAATAACATCCGTACCGTGAAACAGCTCAACCTGGAGCAGTTGATGCGGGATAAGATGGAGTACCGCTTTATTGATCTTTTAGATGCAGGCTACAGGTCCGGTACAAATGCAATTTTTACAACCACTGCATCCGAGGTAGTATCAAAGACATTTACGCTGCTTATTCTCTGGTTAGCTGCAGTGCTGATATTCAGAAATGAACTGACCATTGGACAAATGTTATCTTTCTATACCATCCTGGGATATATGTCAGGTCCCGCAGCAGGACTGATAGGCATCAACAGGATTTACCAAAATGCGCACATTGCAGCGGACCGTTTGTTTGAAATTCTGGAACTGGAGAAACCTGTTGCCAAAGGGACCATCGAGGCAGACAATTTACAGGGTAAAGAGATCGTTTTCCGGAATGTCAGTTTTTCCTATGGTACACGTGGGAATCTGTTCAAAGGACTAGATCTGGTGGTTGAACCGGCAAAAATTACAGCGATTATAGGAGATAGCGGATCCGGCAAATCCTCCCTTTCGCAGTTGATTTCCGGTGTGTATAAAGTAAACAAGGGAGGCTTGTTCATTGGAAAACATCTTATTTCTCATTACAGTCGGGAAAGCCTGGGAAAATGTATTGCCATTGTTCCTCAACATACCGAACTGTTTTCTGGTTCAATTCTCGATAATATTGTTCCGGGTATTTCAGCTCCTGACATGGAACGTGTTATGGATATCTGTTCAAAAGCCGGTTTGTTTAATTTGTTGAACAGCCTGCCCCATGGAGTAAATACCCATGTTGGAGAAAAAGGACTATCCCTTTCGGGTGGTGAAAGACAAAAGATTTCGCTGGCAAGGGCAATTTACAGGCAACCATCCATACTGATACTTGATGAAGCAACTTCGTCATTAGATACTGATTCAGAACAAAGAGTACTGGAGATCATAAGGGAGGAGAAGAACAAAGGCAAAACCATAATTTTTATCTCTCACAAGCTTTCGTCAACCTTGTTTGCAGACAATATTGTAATAATGGACAATGGGAAAGTGCTGGAGATGGGAGAACAGAATACACTGACAGCAAAAAAGGGACACTACCACCAGCTTCTGAAAAAGTCCGAGTTAATCTCATGATTAATAACCATATTATTTTAACTGGCTTCGATAAGCATAAGTAATCACATTTAAACGTATTATTCCAGATTTTCCCAGGCAGATCATATAAGATCTAAATGAGTTTTGTATCTTTAAAAACTAATAGCCGGAAGGATCTGTTCCATTTTATATCAACAACAGGTTTCTTCTATAAATTTGATTATAAGCGCATTATGAATTAACAATCGAAACAAATAGCAATTATTATGAAAGAAAAAAGCATCGAACTACTAAACAAAGCTGTTGCCGACGAACTGACCGCAGTTCATCAATACATGTATTTTCACTTTCACTGTGATGACCAGGGGTACGATCTGTTAGCCAACCTATTCAAGAGAACCGCCATTGAGGAGATGTTACATATTGAACAACTTGCAGAAAGAATACTGTTTCTTAAAGGGGATGTTGAAATGGTAGCATCCGGGGAAGTAAAAAAGATACATGACACAAGAGAGATGCTAAAACTCGCATCAGAAATGGAAACATCCAGTGCCAATGATTACAACATGTGGGCCAATGAGTGCTCAGCGAATGCTGATTCTGCTTCGAAGAAGCTATTTGAATCGTTGGTGGAGGATGAAGAGAGACATTTCGATCAATACGATGTTGAAATGGAAAATCTGGACAAATTTGGTGATAGTTATCTTGCGTTGCAATCAATCGAGAGAAGCAAGAATGTCGGTTCCGGCGGTACGGCCGAATAGTTATTTTTATCTTGGAGGAATTAGATGATTAACAGGGTTTTCTGGCTCATTTTACTGACGGTTTTTTCCTGTAATAATAAGGACCTTGAAGTTCGGAATTATTATAATGAATTACTACAGATCAACAATGAGTTGCTGTTTGAGATTTATGAAACCCTCTATGAAACGAGAAAATGTATCTCCTACTCAGATCAGGATCAGAAAGCTGACACCAGCTTTCACGCGTTGCTTAAGCAACGATTGAATCATATATCCCAGCTTTCTACCAGAAACCTCGACCGGCTTCAGGAGATGGGATCTTTAGATGATGATTCCATACTATACAAAACTTTTATTCAGTCTTTTCGTCAACTCGATGAACTTAGCAGAAATGAATTCAGTACGATACTGGATTGTATTCTTATCGGTGAGATGACTCAGAAACGAATTGATGCCCTGTACACTGCTTCAATAAAACTTGCTGAGAATCATATTTCAGTGCTTGATTCCTTAACGAAATTCAGTCGAAGATATAATATTGATATGCACCTGACTGAAATAGATTATCACAGGAGAAAAACAGAAAGATTCAAACGGGATATTTCCCGAATAACCAGGTCTGTTTGTCTGAGCGGGAATTGCATAGATGGATTCGGGCAGCAGCAGGATGAACGTGGAACACTTTACTCCGGATACTTCAACAATGGCCTGTTTCATGGAAAGGGAAAACTGGTTGATTCTGTTGGCAATACATATGAAGGAGGGTTCTCTAATGGTAGTTTTCAGGGTTACGGCACCTATGAATGGAAAACTGGTAAAAAATATGTTGGGGAATGGAGGGAGGACGAATTTAACGGTATAGGTACCATGTATACGGAAAATGATGACACTATTTTTGGATACTGGCAGAATGGTGTATTGAAAAAGTTCAATTAGAATAAATGAATATTCCTATTTCAGGTTTTTCAGCAGCACCAACGACCTTGGACGAATCTGGTATGTATTTGTATAAATCTCTCTTGATTCCGTGGTCCAATCACCCGCGGTATCAAGTATAACTCTCCATTTTGTACTACCCGCATCAGAGGGGAGCCTGAACAAAACCGGCTCCCAGTAACTATTGAACAATACAAGCAATACTTCACCTCCTGATTGCTTTCCCATTTTTTCCGCATCAGTAATCAACTCTCCATTCAGTAACATACCTATGCACCTGATGAAATTCGATTCCCAATCATTATGCCCCATATCCTTTCCCTGGGTGTTCAGCCATCTCACTGGCTTTTTCCCGTTCTGCCTTTCAGGAAGGGTCGCGAAATATTCAGGTGAACGTAAAACTGAATACTCTCGACGCAAAGTGATCATTCTTTTGGTAAACTCATATAAGCCGGACTCTTTCTTATTCCAATTCCAATTCATCCATGTTGTTTCGTTGTCCTGGCAATATGCATTGTTATTGCCACCCTGTGTACGGCCATACTCATCACCATGACAGATCATAGGTACTCCCTGACTCAGGAACAATGTTGCCAGAAAATTTCTTTTACGCTGCTCTCTTAATCTGATGATTTCAGGATCTTCAGTCGGGCCTTCAGCACCACTGTTCCAACTGATATTATGATCTTCACCGTCTCTGTTGTTTTCCTTGTTTCTCAGATTATATTTCCGGTTATAGCTTACAAGATCGTGCAGGGTAAACCCATCGTGGGCCGTGACAAAATTGATGCTCGATGTGGGCAACCGGCCGCTGGCAGAATAAATATCTTTGCTCCCGGTGATCCTTTGTGTAAACTCTTTGATCTGATTTTCATCACCGCGCCAGTATCTTCTCACAGCATCCCGGTACATGCCATTCCATTCAAGCCATGGTGAGTGAAAATTCCCTAACTGATATCCATCCGGTCCAAGATCCCATGGTTCCGCGATCAGTTTAAGTTTTGACAACACCGGGTCCTTGCGGACGGTCTCCAGGAAATCTGACTTGAAGATAGTGCCCTTTGCATCCCTGGTTAAAGCTGAAGCCAGGTCAAACCTGAAGCCATCGACCTGCATCTCACAGGCCCAGTAACGCAAGCTGTCCAAAACTAACCGCAACACGTTTTGTTTTGACAGATCAAGCATATTGCCTGTCCCGGTAAAATCCTGGTAATAAAATGGTTTGTCAGGTTTCAGGTGATAATATGCTATATTATCGATCCCTCTGAAGGCAATTGAAGGCCCCAGATGATCGCCCTCTCCGGTATGATTATATACAACATCAAGGATCACTTCAATGCCATTTCTGTGATACTCCTTTACCATTTCCCTGAATTCCGTCACCTGTCCACCCAGGGATCCAGAGGCACTGTATTCAGCATGTGGAGCGAAAAAACCAATTGAATCATAGCCCCAATAATTGGATAAATCGTTATCGACTAAAAACTTATTATGTATAAAATGATGTACTGGCATTAGCTCTATAGCATTTATTCCCAAGGTCTTAAAGTATTCAATAACCACCGGGTTTGCCAGTCCCCTGAAAGTACCTCGCTCCGCGATTGGAACAGAAGGATGCATCGCAGTAAAACCTTTGACATGCAATTCATAAATAACTGTCTCATTCAACGGGATCTCCGGTCTGCCTATTCCTTCCCAGTCGAATGATGGATCAACTACCACACTTTTATTCAGATCAGAAGCGCTGTCCAAATTACTTTTTTCAAATACATTACCGGTCGATCTGTGTTGAAAAGAGTAGTCGAACATACTATCAACCAGATTAATCCTTCCGTCAATTGCTTTTGCATAAGGGTCAAGAAGCAGGTTAGTAGAGTTATACCTCATTCCTGCATCTGGTTTATACAAACCCTCTGCTTTATATCCATACCGCTGACCCGGTGACAGACCGGGAATATAAATGTGCCAAATATTGCCTTGTATCTTACTGAGGGGATACTCTTCATACGCTGCCCCATTTGTCGAGTTACCAAAAAGACAAAGTGTTACTGCCTTTGCATGTTGGCTAAAGATTGAAAAGCTCACACCTTCTCCATCATAGGTGGCACCAAGGTTATGAGCATCTCCCCTACTGTCTGGTGAATACTCCATTGCTAAGGGTTAGTTATATACTGGTTATTATTACTCCGATCTGAGAATTCATCTGCAAATATCTTTTCTCCACTGAAATATTTATAATCATAGATGGGGTTTCATTTATCTAAAATGAATGCAAAAATGGAAAATATATTTGCAACTTTGCCAGATATTGTCATTTTTCACCATTCATAAGTATGGACTCTATAAGCAGACGGTCTCTAAGATACATAAACAGGAACGGCAATGAATCAAGTAAAACGGCATCCTCAAATTTAGAGCAATATGCAGGCATTCTGCTTCATATATCATCTCTTCCGGGAGATTTTGGAATTGGAGATTTTGGTCCCGGAGCAATACAATTCATTAATTTCCTGGAAAATGCCCATCAGCACTACTGGCAGGTGCTGCCACTCAGCATCACGAATAGGTCGAATCACCACTCTCCATACAGTTCACATTCAGCGTTTGCCGGAAATTGGATGTTTATAGATCCGTTTGAACTTGCTAGTGCAGGTTTGATCAAGAAATCAAGTTTAAAAAAATATAGAGTCAGACCCGGGGAAACAATCGATTTTGAGGCTGCTGAGCGGGCAAAAAGGGCAGTGATCAGGGAAGCATTTGAGACATTTCGTAATCTTCCCGATGGGGCACTTAGGAAGGATTTTTATTTATTTATTAAAGAAGAGAAAAACTGGTTAAATGATTTCGCACTCTATGAATGTCTCCGGAACCATTTTGATGGACTACCCTGGAATAACTGGCCTGAAAAGTTTCGTGACCGCAACCCGGAAAAACTTCGGGTGTTTGGGGAAACACACAAGTATGAGCTGGAACTAATATGTTTTACACAGTTCATATTCAGCAGACAATGGAGGACTGTAAAAGCCTATGCCAGTAAGAAGCGTATCCGGATATTCGGTGATATACCAATCTATATTGATTATAACAGCGCTGATGTCTGGTCACATCCCGAATATTTTCAACTCAGGAATAACAGGTCGATGAAAGTTGTTGCAGGTGTTCCCCCGGATTATTTTAGCGAAGAAGGACAGCGCTGGGGTATGCCGCTTTTTAACTGGCATGTTATGGAAAAGGATCAATATAACTGGTGGTTGAGAAGGATAGAAAAGAATCTTGAATGGTTTGACCTTCTAAGGCTGGATCACTTCAGGGGATTTTCCGCCTACTGGGAGATACCTGCCGATTCGGATACAGCTGTTAATGGTAAATGGGTTAAAGGACCCGGTAAAAAGTTTTTCGATGCGGTTCGCCAACGAATCCAAGAGATGCCATTTGTGGCTGAAGACCTGGGTATGATCGATCAGGATGTATATGACCTGAGGGACAGGTATGAATTACCGGGAATGAAAGTGCTGCAGTTTGGATTTGGCGACAGCCCTAAAACCAACGGGCACCATCCGGTAAATATTAAGCAACATTCTGTTGTATATACTGGTACACACGACAACAACACCTTGAAGGGTTGGTTTATCAAAGAGGTCAATGACATAATCATTTCACAACTGAAGGGTATAACAGGAAAAAGGATCACATCAAGAAATATTCATATTGAAATGATTCGCATTGCATTTGCGACTATGGCCAGGATAGTGATTATACCAATGCAGGATTGGCTTGGTCTGGGAGAGGAGGCTCGCATGAATTTTCCTGCAACGACAAATAATAACTGGCAATGGAAGATCGTCAGAAGAACCTTATCGGCCAGCCTGGTACGTAGGATTTTGAAGATTACAAGAACCTACAACCGGTAAACAATATTTGATGTTGGTGTATCAAACTGCCGACTGCAGTTGCATTTTTCTAAGCATAAATAATACACGGTCTCAAAAATAAAAATAAGATGAACAAATATTTATTTGGTCCGGTTCCATCGAGAAGGCTTGGAATCTCCCTGGGAATTGACCTCGTTCCAAAAAAGATCTGCACGCTCGATTGTATTTACTGTGAGGCAGGCGCAACCACCATGCACACAACAGTGAGAAAGGAGTATATCAAATATGAAAAGGTTACAGCTGAGCTGAAAAATTATTTCCTTAAAAATCCCGATCCTGATTATCTCACATTTTCAGGTTCAGGTGAACCAACACTCAATTCACGTATTGGGGATGTTATCAGGTTTGTAAAGGAGCTAAAGCCCCATATACCTGTTGCCGTGCTAACCAACGGGACCATGCTTCATGATAAAGAGGTCCAGCATGATCTCATGGGAGCTGATCTTATTATGCCATCTTTGGATGCGGCCACAAAAAAGGTATTTGAACAACTTAACCGACCTGCATCAACCCTTGAATTCGACAGATACATTTCCGGAATGGTTGAATTCTGCAACCAATTCAAAGGAAAGATATGGCTTGAGGTATTTATTCTTCCTGGCTATAATGACGCTGAACCGGAGTTAATGGAACTAAAACGGATTATTGAGAGAATTAAACCCGATACCGTACAGATTAATACACTCGACAGACCCGGCGTAATCGGGGATATAAGAGCGGCAACAAATGAAGAACTGGAAAAGATCGTTCAAATGTGGGGGTTAAAAAATGTTGAAATCATTGCTGGTGCAAAACAACGAAAAAAAATACAATCGTACAGGAAAGATGCAGCCTCAGCCATTATAGAAACCATTGCCCGGCGACCCTGTACTATCGGGGATCTTGAAAGAATACTAGGTTTACCAGTTGTGGAAATTAATAAATACCTCGCGGTACTTGAAGCTGAAAACAAGGTGGTTCCGGTGCGACAGGACAGGGGTGTATTTTACCGGCTAAAAAACAGCTAAACCTGTCTCCTGTCAGATAAGGAGCATTAGAATTTCAAATTCATTTCTGTGGTTTTCACCTGCAACTTTAAGTCAAAAAAAAGAGTTTACCAACCTCACCCCCCTGTTTTGGTCCACGATAACCAAGGAGGCATATTTTGTTTTTATTAGCCGTACAAATTTAACTCTGGTATTAATTGCATATTTTTGCAATATGAAAGTTTATATATGGCAATTATCTGCAATAGAACTGAATCAAAAAACCTTGATAACCGGTACCGTATTGAAGGGACGAAGGAGGCTTAAATCTAACCCAACTACCATCTTTGGCAATTTCTTTCAGATCATAAGGTCTTATTCGGCAGAAGTATACGGAAAAAGTGAAATCACGATTCAAATGGGGCGTTTTTCGGAGACGCTAAACACAACAAAAAATGGTTTCTTTTCGATCATGGTTGAGGAACCATTCGATGATAGCATATCTGTTAAAATAAGAGGCAAAATACTCGAATTGCCTCAAGAATATCCTGTTCTGTTCAGACAAAGTAGTTCTGATACAGAGGTTATTTCTGATATTGACGATACTATTCTTTTGTCGCATACTGCTTCTGCGCTAAAAAGAATTACAACCATCCTGTTTTTCCGGCCAAAAAGAAGGAGGACCATTGCCTATACACATGAGCTGTTTAAAAGATTTCAAAATAGCGGATATCGTATCTGTTACCTGTCGAAGAGTGAGAGTAATCTGTTTGGCCTTATTACATCTATCCTGAAGTTCCGTGAACTGTCAGAAGGTCCGTTATTACTAACCCCGTTTCTGAGTTTTCGTCAACTGTTCAATCCCAAAAAGGGTGAAGACTACAAACTAAATTACCTCAGGTTGCTTATTAACCAGATGCCGGAAAAAAAGTTTATACTGCTCGGCGATGATTCCCAGAAAGATATGGATGTATATACACGTGCAATAGAAGAATATCCTGAACAGATCAAAAAGGTATTTATTCGCCAAACCCGGTTAACCAGGAAAGCCATTCAGGATGAAAAATGGAGCAGACTAATTGCATCTGGAGTTGATGCAGTATATTTCCAGGATTCAGACGAAGTAGGACAAGAGATGAAGAAAAAATAATGAATGAATTACAATGAAAACAGGATAATACCTCATAAGGATGTCCGACGAAAACAGAACAGAACATGAAATTGCTGTTAGTTGTAAACCCTGTATCAGGAGGCGAAGAAAAGGATTCCTTCCTGGAAGATGCAGCAAAATTATTCAATAGGAATAATATTCAACATAAGATTTTTGAAACATCAGGTAGCGATGACTACAGGAAGCTAAGTGAGGAAATCACCTCCTTCAGGCCCGACAGAACTGTCTCTGTCGGAGGCGACGGGACAAACCTCTTCCTTGCAACTGTTTTAAAAAACAGATCCCTCCCCATGGGAATCGTCCCAATGGGTTCTGCAAACGGCCTGGCAGAAGAACTTGATATAAACCCTGGTCCCATTGATGCTTTAGAAGACATTATTAACAGTGATCGGATCGCTGGACTTGACATGATTGAAGTGAACGAAAAACACTACTCCATTCATATTGGTGATGTTGGTTCAAATGCCAATATCGTAAATAATTATGAAAATGATCCCAACCGTGGTCTGCTTACCTATGCAAAGTATTTTTTAAAGGAAATTGAAAATGTATCTCCCTTCAAAGTTAAAATTAAAACAGAAGAGGAGGAAATTGAGAAAACCGCCCTGATGGTTGCTATTTGTAATTCCAGGAAATTCGGGACCGGAATTCCCTTAACACTTGATGGAAATCCTATGGATGGGAAATATGAAATTGTTGTTCTTGAAGAGATCAATATAAACTCATTATTAAAAATAGGATTGTCGAAGTTTAATGAGCGCTTTTTCGATAACCAGCTCAGCACAATTCTATCGACAAAAAAGTCTGAAATAAGCTTTGACAAACCAAGATTGCTTCAACTGGACGGTGAGATTATCGGAAAGTTTAAAAAGCTGAATGTCAGAATACATCCATCAGCAGTCAATGTGATTTTAAAAAGTAATAAATAATACAGATTATGTTTGGAATAAAAAAGGATCCCGAAAAGCGACTGGCAAAAAAATATGATAAATTGATGGCTGAAGGTTACAAGCTTTCAACCTCAAACAGGAAGTTGTCTGATGAAAAATATGCTGAAGCAGATAGGGTACTGAAAGAGCTGGAAAAACTTCGCGCTGGTAGAGAGGCAACCTGAAGGTTTTCTGTTATCTTTGTGCTCTTAATAATTTTATGCTATGTCTCGCAATGTTTTGTTTATATTCTTTTTACTGATTCCGGTACTCATTTCTGGTCAGAAACGCGATTTTAAAACTATCTCCTATTTCGGGAATGATTCATTAACACTGGAACTGGATCTGTTTACCCCTGGTACTCCAGCAATAAAATCCCCACTCGTAATATTCCTTCATGGTGGAGCTTTTTCCGGAGGAATGCGAAGCAACGGACACCCATTTTGTCGAAACCTGTCCGAAAATGGGATTGTTTCTGCCACAATAAGCTACTCCCTATCAATGAAGGGGAAAAGTTTCAACTGTGACGGTAATTTGACAGAGAAGATAAAGGCCATACAGCTGGCTGCTCACCAGGCGAGGCTGGCGACTATTTGGTTTATAAAAAACGCTTCAGACCTGGGAATAGACACAAATAGTATATTCCTCGCGGGAAGCAGTGCCGGGGCTGAAGCAGTTCTTCATGCAGGCTTTCTTAACCCATCGGAGCAGGGTCATTTTTCCGATAGCCTCTCCGGCTCCTTCCGCTATGCAGGGATTATTTCCGGCGCCGGAGCCCTATTGGACATTAACATGATAACCTGTGAGAATAAAATTCCGGTACTCAGTTATCACGGAACATGCGATCCGCTGGTACCCTACTATATCGCACCCCACCATTACTGCAGTCAGAATTCAACCGGATACATGATGATGTTTGGCAGTCATGCCATCCATGACAGGCTCCAATTCCTTCATGGAAGCAGTCAGTTAATGACCTTTTGCAATGAAGGCCACAAACATGCAGGTACACCATTTGACGAAGCTGAGACATCTGCTGTAGTTGATTTTATTCAACGTACACTCATGAATGAGAAGTTTATTGTTCACAGGATATTCAACAACGGTGATACCTGTGAGCATGGGTTCAATTTTGAATTTTGCCGGTAAATATCCGTTTTGAGGTTTAATGAGGCACTGGAAGCACAGAAAAGTTTGCAGCCTGTAAAATAAAAAACGATCCCCTTCTTAAAGAATAAGCAACCGGTAGTGATCCTGTTCCCTCTTTTACTGTTTTTTCACGCTCTTAAGTAAGATATTGAATGCTAATGGAAATCAGAAATATAGCGATTATCGCGCATGTCGATCATGGTAAGACCACGATGGTTGACCGCATTTTACACCAATCCAACCTGTTCAGGGACAACCAGGAGGTCGGGGAATTGATTCTCGATTCAAATGAACTGGAGCGGGAGAAAGGGATTACCATCCTCTCAAAAAATGTATCGGTACGCTACAAGGAGACCAAGATCAATATCATTGACACCCCGGGTCACTCCGATTTTGGCGGGGAGGTTGAGCGTGTACTGAACATGGCTGATGGTGTTCTGCTGCTGGTAGATGCCTTTGAGGGTCCTATGCCCCAGACACGCTTTGTAATGCATAAGGCATTGCAACTGGGGTTAAAAGTCATCGTAGTGATCAACAAGGTGGATAAACCGAATTGCAAACCGGAAGAGGTGAATGAGATGGTGTTTGAATTGATGTTTTCCCTGGATGCATCGGAAGAGCAACTCAATTATCCTGTTGTCTACGGATCATCAAAAAATGGCTGGATGGGTGAACGCTGGGACTCTCCCACTACGGATGTTACCTACCTGCTTGAGACTATTATCAAGCACATCCAACCTGCCAGGGAAAATCCCGGTTCGCTGCAGATGAGAATCAGTTCGCTTGATTACTCTTCCTATACAGGACGAATAGCTGTTGGCCGCGTGCACAGAGGCAGCATTCAGATGGGAGACAAGGTATCGATTGTTCAACGGAACGGAGAGGTGCATGCTTCAATGGTAAAAGAGCTATTCCTGTTCGAGGGACTCGGTAAGGTAAAAACTAAAGAGAGAATCAGAAACGGTGAGATTGTGGCAATTGTCGGACTTGAAAATTTTGATATCGGCGATACGGTGGCTGATCCCGAGGCACCTGAGGGTCTCACCTCCATCACAATTGATGAACCTACCATGAGCATGTTGTTCACCATTAACAATTCGCCATTTTACGGAAGGGACGGTAAATATGTTACATCCAACCACCTTCGTGACCGGCTTTTCAGGGAAACTGAAAAAAATCTAGCACTCAAAGTGAAGGAGACCTCATCTCCGGACAGGTTCCTGGTATATGGCAGAGGAATTCTGCACTTGTCTATCCTTGTAGAGACGATGCGAAGGGAGGGCTATGAACTTCAGCTTGGTCAGCCAAAAGTAGTAACAAAAGAAATCGACGGCTTTATACATGAACCGATAGAACTGTTGTATATTAACGTCCCTGAGAAATTTTCAGGAAAAGTCATTGAAATTGTAACTAAAAGAAAGGGAGACATCCTGAATATTGAAAAGAGGGATGACTGGGTCAACCTCGAGTTCAAGATCTCAGCACGCGGATTAATTGGATTGTCAAATCCAATTCTGACCGCGACAGAGGGGGAAGCAGTTGTTTCACACAGGTTCAAGGACTATGAACCCTGGAAGGGAGAATTAACAGAAAAAAGAAACGGTGCATTGATCGCCTTGGAAACAGGCAGTGCCATTGCGTATTCCATAGACAAGTTACAGGACCGGGGTAAGTTTTTTATTGATCCGAATGAGGAAGTATATGAGGGACAGGTAATTGGTGAAAACAACCGTCAGGATGACCTGGTGGTCAATGTTATTAAGACCAAGAAACTGACCAATATGCGGGCATCCGGTTCAGACGATAAAACTTCCATTTCCCCGGCGGTCAAATACTCACTGGAGGAGGCGATGGAATATATCGGAGAGGATGAATACGTTGAAGTAACCCCAAAAAATATACGTCTAAGAAAGATCATGTTAAAGGAGCATGAGCGAAAAAGAGAGAAAACAGACCGATAATGGAACCGATTTATCTGGATTACAATGCAACAACGCCTGTTGCACCGGAGGTGGCTGAAGTTATGCGCCCCTTCCTGGAGCAATACTTCGGAAATCCATCAAGCACACATAGCTATGGCACAGCCGCCAAAAAAGCTGTTGAAAAGGCCCGGGCACAGGTAGCAGCACTGATCAATTGCGATCCCGCAGAAATTGTATTCACCAGTGGAGGAACGGAATCAAACAATTACGCGATCAAGGGGACTGCAGTTGCCAGGAGAAAAAAAGGAAGTCATATCATCACCTCCGGTATTGAACACCCGGCGGTTATTGAAGTTTGTCGTTACCTTGAAAAACAGGGGTTTGAAGTGACATACCTGCCTGTTGATGAATATGGTATGGTGAATCCTTCCGATCTTGAAAATGCCATACGAACAGATACCATTCTGATTTCGGTGATGCAAGCCAACAACGAAGTAGGTACCATACAGCCAATCAGTGTATTAGCTGAAATTGCCAGGGAAAGAGGTATACTAATTCATACGGATGCTGCACAATCCACAGGAAAAATCGTCACAGATGTTCAATCACTGGGTGTTGACCTGCTCAGCATTGCCGGACATAAGCTATATGCGCCCAAGGGGATCGGTGCACTCTATATCAGGTCGGGGGTTCATCTTGAGAAACTTATCCACGGCGCTGATCACGAGCAGAACCTGAGGGCCGGCACGGAGAACGTACTTGAAATTGTCGGATTGGGCAGGGCCTGTGAACTCGCCGGGCAGGAACTTCAGAAAAACTTCAAACATTACCAATCGACACGTGATTACCTGTATAAACTGATCAGCGAGGCCATACCATCGGTAAGACTAAACGGACATCCCGAAAAACGACTGCCTAATACACTCAGTCTGTCCTTTCTGAATATTGAGGCTAATACAATGGTTTCCAGGTTAGAGGGTGTAGCAGTATCGGCAGGGGCGGCTTGTCATTCTGAAAGCATAGATCTGTCGGCAGTACTTGAAGCCATGCAGCTGCCCATTGAATATGCCATGGGAACCATTCGCTTCTCCACCGGCAGAAGCACAACAATGAATGAGGTAAAGAAGGCTGCAGAAGAGGTTATAATGACAGTGAAATCCCTGATGCCAGATTCCGGGAGCGATGAATCACCAGTTGTCATGAGCAGTGGAACGGTGAAGCTGACGCAATATACGCATGGATTGGGCTGTGCCTGCAAGATTCAGCCACAACAGCTGGAGCGTATTCTTGCCGCCCTTCCCTACCACTATGATTCAAGGGTGATTGTAGGTACAGAGACATCGGATGATGCCACGGTTTTTAAAATATCCGATGAGTTTGCCATAGTACAAACGCTTGATTTCTTTACCCCCATCGTTGATGATCCTTATGATTTTGGTGCTATAGCTGCGGCCAACGCGCTGAGCGATATTTATGCCATGGGTGCAGAACCGTTATTTGCCATGAATATTGTGGGATTTCCGGAAAAAAGACTTCCGTTATCGGTGCTTGAGCAGATTCTCAAGGGAGCACACGATAAGGCAGCCGAGGCAGGAATCTCCGTTCAGGGGGGACATACCATTGAGGATCCGGAACCTAAATACGGTATGGTGGTTTGCGGTGGTGTTCATCCCGACAAGGTGATCAGGAATTACGGTGCAGGAGCAGGCGACAGGATAATTCTTACCAAACCATTGGGAACAGGTATATTGTCTACGGCTCTAAAGCGGGGTATGGTCGACAAAGCGTTGCAGAAGGAGGTCATATCGCAAATGTCGGCACTCAACAATCTTGCTGCGAAAGTAATGGCAAAATACAGGGTAAATGCTTGCACGGATATTACAGGTTTCGGACTTCTTGGTCATCTCCATGAAATGAGCCGGGCTTCTGAAGTTGATGCTGTAATTGACTTTGATAAAGTGCCGTTCCTGCCTGAAGTCAAGTCCCTGGCAGCGGCAGGTGTTATTCCCGGCGGCACCTATTCTAACCTTGATTATATAAGGGGGCATGTTGACTTCGGTATAACCACACGCACACAACAGCTGATGTTATGCGATGCGCAAACATCGGGGGGGTTACTTATTGCATTACCGGAAGAAGATGCAATGGATTTTCTCAAGGAGTTCAACAGAACAGGTAACAGTAATGGTGTGATGATCGGTGCTTTCGTGCAACCGGGACCGGGAAAAATATCTATTCGGAATTAAAAAATATCATTATTTCCAGGGATATCAGCCTTATTTCCTGGGATATCAGCCTTATTTCCTGGGATATCAGCCTTATTTCCTGGGATAGCAGCCTTATTTCCAAGCATTCATCCTGAACCTGTTACAATTCCTGGTCAAAGACCATCAATCAAAGGCTCAATTGATGTGCTGATATTCGACAGCAATAAGCTCAAATTTTATTTATAACACAGCAGTTCATACCGCAATTGTTTCATTTCTAGGACTTTACATGTGTTCACGGTATATCCGGAAAAAACAACTGCCTTTCGGGCCACTGTTTTTGTCACCTGAAAGGAGAGGATAAAAAATAGGTACCTGCGGAGGGTAATGCCCCGCAGACTCCTGCTTCCTGCTATTTTAGTTAAAAGAATTCCTGAACGATCGTTGAAGGAGGTATGGGACGATTATCAAAATGCCGGTATAAAAGCAAGAATCATGGGATGTTTACAATAATAGAGGGACAGGAGATATGGACTGGCAGAGCCGGCGTAATTAACTTTACATCAAAAACAAAAAGCATGTCGGAATACTCAGAAATCTCAAGATTTTCAAAGAAAGAGGAACTTGCAAATGCCTCTTCACATTTTATGGCTGCATTGATGTCTGTTGCTGCCATGATCCTGATGGTGCTGCAATCGGCCAGACATGGTAATATCTTGCACGTCGTCTCCTCTTCTATCTTTGGCTCGACCATGATTCTGCTATATTTTTCTTCAACCATGACGCATTACCTGGAACAGGGAAAAGTAAAAAATCTTTTCTTCAGTATGGATAAGATCGCCATTTATCTTCTGATCGCCGGTACATATACGCCGCTGGCCCTTATAACATTAGCGGGACCTCTCGGCTGGACAATCTTTGGGATCGAATGGGCAGTGGCTATAGCAGGTTCGATAGCAATTCTCCGCAAACCTGTCAATTTCGAGAAAGGGGTAAAAACAGTCACAATAATCAGTTACACGGTCATGGGATGGCTGATTATCATCGCCATTGTACCGGTAATAAGAATCATGCCGGCTCCCGGCTGGATTCTGATCCTTGCTGGCGGTATTCTGTATACTATCGGAATACTCTTCTATAAGAAATGCAGGTTCCGCTATCATCACCTGGTATGGCACCTGTTTGTAATTTGCGGAAATACGGTACATTTTCTGGCGATATACCTGTATGTGTTACCGGGCAGGATCTAAAACAGTGAACTGACCCTCTCCGCCCGAACGGTAAAGCATTGGTACATTCAGACTGTTATTTAAAAACACTTACCGTTTTTATGTTGATGAATTCCATGATACCAGCCTTCGATAGTTCACGGCCATATCCGGAGGCTTTTACTCCACCAAAAGGAAGTGCGGGGTCTGATTTTACCATTCCGTTTATTGCCACATTTCCGGTTTGAATCCTTCCTGCAATCAGCTCAGCTCTTTCCCTGTTACCTGTCCAGATACTGGCTCCCAAACCAAAGGGAGTCTGATTTGCCAGCTGTATGGCCTCCTCATCGCCTGAAAATGTGAAAAGCGGAATTACAGGTCCGAATAATTCCTCCCGGTTAATGGCGGCATCCGCTGAAAGCCCGGTAATGATTGTAGGTTTCAGGATCGGGGATCCTTCAGACAAGCGTGTTCCGCCCATATGTATCCTACCTCCCTGTTCGACCATCTGTTGAATCTGGAGCTCCAACTCCTCTAAAAGGTCCTCCCTGGCGATGGGGCCGATGATTGTTTCAGAATCCATAGGATCACCTGCTGTCAGCCTTTCAACTCTCCCGGAAAATGAATCAAGAAACTGATCATACACTTCACGTTGAATAATGAAACGTTTGGCTGCGATACAGCTCTGACCAGTATTCTGAAACCTGGCCATTATGGCTGTTTCTGCAGCTGCCGGAATATCAGCATCCTCAAAAACCAGGTAGGGGTCGCTTCCCCCAAGCTCGAGAACCGTCTTTTTCCCCTTTGAACCGGCAAGTTCCGCCACTTTATATCCGGCTTTGTTACTACCGGTAAGAGTCGCTCCTTTTACTCCCGGCCAGTTGATAATAGTTTCAGCCTGCTGATAATTAACCATTAAATTCTGAAAAACACCTTTCGGTGCACCCGCGGCTTCTGTCAACATCTCAATGGCAGCTCCACAACGGGGTACATTGGAAGAATGCTTTAGTAAGCCACAGTTACCAGCCATCAGATTGGGTGCAAGAAATCTGAAAACCTGCCAATACGGAAAATTCCAGGGCATCACGGCAAAGATGATGCCCAGGGGGTCATACCTGACATAGCTCTCCATTGCACCGGATTCAATTTTCATTGGGGCCAGAAACTGCTCTGCGTTTCGGGCATAATACCTGCAAACCAGGGCACACTTTTCCAGCTCAGCGAGGGATTGACTGATCGGCTTACCCATTTCAGCGGTGATAAGGTCTGCATGGTATCGCTTATTCTCCTCAAGTAGCTCTGCAAGTCTTTGCAGAACCTTTGCTCTGCTTTGAATAGAGCGATCACTCCAAGCGGTGAATGCAATGTCGGCAGATTTAAGTTTCTGTTCCAACTGCTTGTCGCTTAGCAGGTCAAATTTCTGCATTTCCCTGCGGGTATAGGGATTTAATGATGTATAACTCATGTTGATGTTTTTACGGGTGATACGAAATCATATCCATCACAGGATAAACCTACAAGTTACATAGAATTGATTGAAAATCAAACTGGTCCCCGTGTTATGACCATAACCATCATAAGCAAGGAAACATAAATTCTTCTGCAGCTATCTGTTATACTTTATGCACATTTATTTATCGGGGGTGTATATAAAATAATTATCTTTAAAAACCACCGGCCCATGAAGGTCATTTTGAGAGAATCAAAAGTGGCATAAAATTTGGATGAGTGTATCAGTTAAACAGATCTTTACAAACATCAATTCTTAACCCAACAACAATGAAATACATCCAGCTATTATTTTTACTGGCAGCAGCAATTACATTCAGCAGCTGTGCAACAGTTCTCACGGGAACAACCCAGCGTGTAACAATCGACTCTACACCCCCGGGAGCCAAGATCATCATTGACGGGTATATGATGGGAACAACCCCGGCAATTCTCAGACTTGACAGAGACTTTAACACAATTGTAGACAATGGGAAAGATATCTCCCTGGAATTAAACGGATACTATCCGGATGGATATTTTCTTGCCGTAGATATTGAGCCAACAACGATCCTGAATGTCTTTTTTCCTTTCGGATTTGCCCTCGACGCAGTGTCCGGTGCCATGATGAAATATGAAAATGATTACAATAATTTCAGACTAATACCGATTGAGGATTCTCCCTGGCAATCCAGTACTTCAGACAACGGGGAAAACAGGGAGATGAGCGATTACGAGAAGCTCATCAAACTTGTTGAAATGTATGAAGGAGGATTCCTTACCGAAGAGGAATTTGAGACGGAGAAAGCAAAGTTGTTTAATAAAAACGCGGAAGAGTAGTCACATCAAATTACGGGTATAACTGCAAAAAAAAGATATATTAAACATAAGTTGGGATTCATGGGTTTGATAGTACGTCTTTTGATTCTTGTTGGTAAAAGGATTGAACGGCGACGATTCAGCGATCCACCTGTTTATATTGGAGGCTGTGGCAGGTCGGGTACCACGCTATTGCTCTCGGTCCTTTCAGCACACAAGGACATATTTGCTTGTCCATCAGAACTTTATTTATTTGAAGGAGCTTATAAAACCAGTTCGGGAGTTGTAGCTCCTAAATTTTACCGTTTATACAGAACATATCTGAAAGAAAGAATCAAACCAACCGCAAAACGATATTTTGAAAAGTCTCCGATCAATATCAGGTATGTACCATTTCTAGATATTTTTCACAACCGGAACTATAAACTTATCCAGATTGTAAGGGACGGACGGGATGTTATCCTTTCTGGTCACCCCAGGGGGCAGGGAAATTTCTGGGTCGAGCCAGAAAGATGGATCAATTATGTAAAAGAGGGACTGCAGT
Organism: uncultured Bacteroidaceae bacterium; assembly: GCA_964539395.1. Taxonomy (GTDB): domain Bacteria; phylum Bacteroidota; class Bacteroidia; order Bacteroidales; genus M55B112. The sequence continues at coordinate 7,244 of CAZIIU010000035.1, read as the reverse complement.
ACCGGGATCATCCTTCTGTTTTCACCATCCGCTATGAGGACCTTGTTCAAAACTTCAGGGAGACCATTGAATCTATTTATGAGTTCCTGGAAATCCCTGTCTCGAAAGAGATATTGAACTGGCACCAGTATGCTACTGTAAGACAAAACAATGCACTTTATAGCAGGATTACAGAAATCAGCAGCGCTTCTGTTGGCAGATGGTGCAAATCTGAATACACGGAACGTGTAAGTCAGCTTACAAATAAACCCGAGGCAATTGCACTCCTCAGGAAGTATAACTATCTTGACTGACTATTTCAGGGGGTATGGTTAGAAAAAAAGTGATCTATATTGCCGGATTGGGACATTCCGGATCAACCATTCTGGACATGTCGCTCGGTACGCTGTCAGGTGTTGTCGGTCTTGGAGAGTTAAAAACGATTCTTGATGATCATAGCCGTGACATACACTATAAATCGATCTGCTCATGTGGTAAAAAAGCTTCTGATTGCCTGATCTGGAAGGAGGTACCTCAACTTCTGGAAGGGAAAAGCGATGATCGCGAAAAAATTGACGCGATTATTAAATTGCTACAAGTTAAATTTGATGACAACTGCATATTAACAGACTCCTCAAAAAACAGTTATGCATACCTGCAGTACCTCAATAAAAAATATGACCTAAGGGTCATCTATCTGACCCGTGACGTTAGAAGCTGGAGCTACTCCAGGCACCTGTCTACAGGTAAGCCTGTTATATATTACATTCTTCGATGGGTTTTGGAAAATAAAAAAATACGTATCCGGCTACGGAAGATGGGAATAAAAGCCATGAATGTTGGATACGAGGAGCTAGCACTCTTTCCTGAACATATCCTGAAAATGATCGCAGCATATTCCGGACTTGGCTACGCCAATACCATGCTCACACCTGGAATGACAAACAGCCATATTATAAGTGGCAATGTTGCCAGGGCCGATGAGCTAAAGAAAAGTTGCTGGAAATATGATGCACGTTGGTTGCTTTCGCGAAGAATGCTGATGCTCTCCCCTATTTTCCTGTTCATTTACCGAATGAACAGAAGACTGGTTTACTCAGGACTTGTTAATGGAAAAATGGAGGATTTCTACATGTTCGGAACGCGAAGGAAACAGGAATACAACAATAAATATAATTGATTGTTTCCGGTTACTTTGCAGAAATACGGAGATGAAAGAAGCACCTTACCAGTATTTATTTTGCGGGTCATTGATTTGGAATATGAACTTTCACAACTTAAAGTGGCGCCGGAAAAACATATTCAGGTTATGATTGTTCTATCAGAGATTGGGTAACGAAAGATTCAAATCCGGATACCTGGATGCCTGGTTTATACTTTCTTCCGGTCCTTTTTTCAAAAATTTGTTAATCCAAAAACTTTTCTTAATTTTAATTGTTCTTAAATAAGAATAATTTTTATTAATTATAATGCCAGCTGACAAAGCATATCAATCCATTCTCAAGGATGCCGGTTTAAAAGTGACCCCGCAACGACTGGCTGTACTTGAGGCTGTGCACTCCCTTAAAAAACACACAACCTCTGAGCAGGTTTCAGATTATGTTAAAAAGCAATTCCCCAGTATGGCGCTTGGAACTGTCTATAACATACTTGACTTTTTTGTCGGCAAAGGTATCGTAACAAGAGTAAAAACAGATAGAGGAGCAATGCTGTATGATATTGTATCGGACAAACACCACCACCTTTACTGCATGGAGAGTGATCGCATAGAAGATTACTACGACGATGAACTGGATCAGGTGCTGGAAGATTATTTTAAAAAAAGAAAGATCAAAGGATTTGATATAAAGGACATAAAGTTGCAATTGGTAGGTCGCTTCAGGGAAGATAATTCACAATCATAAATTCAGTAACAAATAAAAATGCAAAAAAATGGAAGAAAATGTTAAACAGGCAGAAATCGTATCAATGCCAAGAATTGGTGATCCAGCGCCAGAGTTTAAAGCTGTAACAACCCAGGGGGAAATCAATTATCCTTCCGATTATAAAGGTAAATGGACCATATTATTTAGTCACCCCGCTGACTTCACTCCTGTATGTACTTCAGAGTTCATGACATTTGCAACGATGGAAGAAAAATTCGAGGAATTAAATTGCAAGCTGATTGGTCTTTCGGTTGACGGACTCTACAGTCATATTGCCTGGCTGAGGACCATCAAGGAGAAAATTGAATATAAAGGGATGAAAGATGTTGAAGTAACCTTTCCCCTGATTGAGGACATCAAAATGGATGTTGCCAAGAAATATGGAATGATCCAACCCAGTGAAGCAACTACCAAAGCTGTACGTGCCGTATTCTTTGTCGATCCCAAGGGAATTATCAGAACGATCATCTATTACCCACTTAGCCTGGGGCGCAATTTTGATGAACTGCTCAGAGTCCTGATCGCGCTTCAGACAGCTGATGAATTCTCAGTTGCTACCCCTGCAGACTGGCGACCTGGCGATGATGTAATCGTTCCTCCGGCAGGTTCCTGTAATTCAGCCAGGGACAGAATGGAAGGCAAAGAAGACATGCATTGCTACGACTGGTTCTTCTGCACGAAAAAGCTGGAAGAGGAGAAAATCTGGAAAGCGCTGAAGTAGTAAAATATATTCAGAGATAATATACAGGGAGGAGTCTGATAGCCGGATCGATATTATCGACCTTTCTATGGGTGAAGCTGATCATTTTTTTGTTCCCATGGGAATGAAAGATCTATTTTTTATATCGAAAGAGATGGATGGGCGCACATTCATATGAACAGTTCTGAAGACAGAAGTGTAAAACAGGTTACGATAGTCAATTCTAAGGTATTAGATATTAAGCTGATAACACCTCCAGGAAAACAGAATATATTCTGTAAGCTGAGACCACTACCCTTGAACTGATGCCTTTCCCACTCAGCTGAGGTTTTTCTCATTGAGCTGAGGCCTCTATCGTTGAGCTGAGGCCTTTCACATTCAGTTGAGACCTTTCTCATTGAGCTGAGGCCTTTCACATTCAGTTGAGACTTTTCTCATTGAGCTGAAGCCTTTCCCACTCAGCTGAAGTTTTTCTCATTGAGCTGAGGCCTTTCCCGTTCAGTTGAGGTTTTTCTCATTGAGCAGCGGCCTCTTCCATTCAGGTGAGGCCACTACCGTTGAACTGAAGCCTTTCCCGTTGAGCAGAGGCCTCTATCGTTGAGCTGAGGCCTTTCACATTGAGTGAAATTTTTATTCAATCAGTTTTATGGGTAAGGGAAATAAAAAGATTACAGACGACCCCGGCAGTCGACACGCAGACATGTATCTGTCAACAGGGAGTGAATTTGAATAAACAGATTTTCTTATGAAACAGCCGGTGCAGCATTAGAGCTAATATCTTATTTTGTCTTGTATATATTTGCTAAATAAACCGGATAATAATACTTTTAGAAATTATTTTACACCAAGCAATATTATGGAATACACAGCAGAAAATTCAAGGTACAACCAAATCCCTTACAACAGGTGTGGCCGGAGCGGACTTAAATTACCAGCTGTCTCATTGGGGCTATGGCACAATTTCGGATATGGAAATTCTTATGAGAATATCAGAAAAATGATTTTACATTCCTTTGACCATGGAATTACCCATTTTGACATTGCAAATAATTACGGGCCGCCGCCGGGGTCTGCAGAAGAGAACATGGGAAAAATTCTATCCAGGGAGTTAAAGAGCTACCGCGATGAACTTATCATTTCTACAAAAGCAGGATACTATATGTGGCAGGGACCCTATGGAGAGTGGGGGTCAAGAAAAAACCTGGTATCCAGCCTGAACCAGAGTTTAAAACGGTTAGGGCTGGATTACGTTGACATCTTTTACTCTCACCGCCCGGACCCTGAGACACCTTTTGAGGAGACAATGGGTGCGCTGGATCGTATTGTACGTTCAGGAAAGGCATTGTACGTCGGATTGTCCAATTACAGTGCAAAACAGACAGAAGAAGCCGTAGATATCCTCGAATCTCTGGGCACTCCCTGTCTTATACATCAACCCAGGTATAACATGCTTGACAGGTGGGTTGAAGATGGATTGCTTGATGTGCTGGAAAACAAGGGCATTGGGTGCATACCATTCAGTCCGCTTGCTCAGGGATTGCTGACGGATAAGTATATCGACGGGATTCCTGAAGATTCCCGTATGGCGGGAAGCAGTATTTTTCTAAACACCAATAAGCGAACTGATGATCTGGTAAATAAGGTAAAAAAACTGAATGCCATTGCATTAAAAAGAGGCCAATCCCTTGCACGGATGGCATTGTCATGGTTGCTTAAGGATCAACGCATTACAAGTGTCTTGATCGGATCCAGTAAGATTGGTCAGATTGATGATAGCATTGCTGCCACTCAAAACATGGAATTCAGCAAGGAAGAGCTGCAATCCATCAATGACGTCCTGGAAGCAAATTGATACTGACAAGTCAGCATTGATCCAACATCAGAATTGTCTAAACAACACCTAAACCAAAGGTCCGGAATCATCTGTTTCCCATATTGCTGAAGTGAAATGCAAAAGATCAAATGGGGTATTATTGGATGCGGGAATATCGCACACAAATTTGCCAAAGCACTATCAAGAACTGATGGATGTATTCCCTTTGCTGCTGCTGCACGGGACAAGAATCGGGCTGCAGCTTTTGCCGCCAGATGGGGCTTTATTAAATCGTATGGAAGCTACCGGGAAATTGTTGAGGATAACGAGGTAGATGTAATCTATATTGCTACCCCCCACAGCTACCACTATGGTCATGCAAAGCTCTGCCTGGAGGCAGGCAAACACGTACTGTGTGAAAAGCCCTTTACTGTCCATAACGATCAATTAAAGGTGCTCACTAAACTTGCCAGGGAAAAAAAATTGTTTCTGATGGAAGCTCTCTGGAGCAGGTTTCTACCCGGAATAATCAAGGCTTCGGAATTAGTTAAAGAGGGAGCAATTGGTGACATTGTATACCTGGAGGCTGATTTTGGACTTCGCTTTCCCTATGATCCCGTACACAGACTTTATAATCCACTTATGGCGGGAGGTGCCCTGCTTGATCTGGGGATTTACCCCCTCTATCTGAGCCTGTTCCTACTGGGTAAACCGGAAGTTATTAAGGCTCATTCCCTGTTGAATCATAATATGATAGATCTAACAACTTCAATCATCACTCAAAGCAGCTCAGGTACCCTGTGCAATTTAAATGCAACCGTTCTTGCCAATACTCCTGTGCATGCAAAGATTGTTGGAACTGAAGGTAAGATTGAATTTGACAGCTGGTGGTTCTCTCCGGTAGATTTTAAACTCAGCATTCATGGAAGAACGGAAGAGAAATTGAGCTTCCCTGCACTGGTAAACGGCTATGAATATGAAATTTCCGAAACTGTGAAGTGTCTCCGTGAAGGTAAGATCGAAAGCAGGATTATGCCACATTCTTTCAGTCATCTGTTAATGGAGACAATGGATGAGATCAGGAGAATTACAGGGATTTGTTATCCGAAAGAGATTGAGCAGATCGACATCCCATACGGGTGGGATGAGTTATGACATGTAAGAAGTTTACTGAAGCACAAAACTAGTTCTGCTTAGCGAGCTTTTCGAATCGTTTGTAAGCCCCCTCCCATATGGTTGTATCTTCCGGATCATACGTGTTCATCTTAAAAGATTTTCTCACAATCCTGCGGGCATGTTCCAGGTTCAGGATATGTCCTTGTGAAATAGCCTGGATTAACAGGTTACCCACTCCAGTTGCCTCAACCGGACCGGCTATAACCTGTCGACCTGTTGCATTCGCTGTGAACTGGCAAAGCAACTTGTTTTGGGTTCCTCCACCGATGATGTGTATAACATTGTATCTCTTGCCGTTAATAACTTCCAGTTGATCAAGTACCATCCGATACTTCAGTGCAAGACTCTCGAACACCATTCTTGCAACCGGACCGACACCCTTTGGGGAAATTTGACCGGTCTGCCTGCAATAAGTATCAATCGCGGCAGGCATATCGAGAGGATTGTAAAAACCGGCATAGTCGGGGTCGATCATCGCAGTAAAAGGACTAACGGTCCGGGCAAGCTTCTCAATTTCTTCATAATCTAAATAGCCGCCTCGTTTCTGCCAGGAACGGCGACATTCCTGAATGATCCACAATCCCATAATGTTTTTAAGAAACCGGAAAGTACCTTCTGCCCCACCCTCATTGGTAAAATTGAACAACATGGAACGCAGATCGACCCCTACCGATTTGTTTTCCACTCCCATCAATGACCAGGAACCCGAGCTTATATATACCCAATCATCTCCCTCTGCAGGCACTGAAGCAATTGCCGCTGCTGTATCGTGAGAAGTAACAGCAATCACCTTTATCCCTTCAACATCAATGGATCTGCTTATCGTGTTGTTCAGCAAACCAATTATTGTACCGGGAGGTACAATTTCGGGCAGTATTTCATTACGTATACCAAGTTTCCTGATAATATCTTCATCCCAGGTTTTTTTTATCGGATTATATAATTGGGATGTGGTAGTAGAAGTAAATTCTGACTTCGCTTCACCAGTTAAAAGGTAATTTATCAGGTCTGGCAGGAATAGAATCTTATCAGCAATATTCAGCAATGGATCATTGGCCATAACCATCGCATATAGTTGGTACAGCGTATTATACTTATGAAATGCAATACCTGTACGCTCATAGATTTCCCTGCGACCCATTCTTTCGAGAAAAGCGGGCATCGATGTTTCTGTCATAGGGTCCCGATAGCTGTAGGGCATTCTCAGGATAGAACCATCCTTACCAATTAGCCCAAAATCGACGCCCCATGTACTCACTCCAACACTCTGAGGTATAATATTCTTATCGAATACTGAAATTTTCAGCGATTGAATAATCTCTTCATAAAACCTGAGAATATTCCAGTAGTAGTGCTTCTGCAAAGGAATCTGTCCTGTTGGAAACCTGTGTATCTGCTGGATCTCCAATACATCATTATCGGAAAGAGTACCCAGAAGGGCCCTTCCGTTCTCAGCACCTAAATCAAACGCTAAAAGATGATGTTTTGGCATCTGCGATTTACTTTAATAATATTGAATCCCGAAAATATCTCATGCTTCAGATATCTATATAGTCCATTAATTATTAACATATTAAAGAAGTATCATTGAGCTTCTAGTTGTGCAACTTATTTTCTGTAAATTTATCAAGCCACAGTTAATTCTTTTTCC
>CAZIIU010000034.1:0-31055 GCA_964539395.1 uncultured Bacteroidaceae bacterium | reverse complement strand
AATAAAGGCGTCGTTTCCACCGCCAACCATTCCCATTCTGAGTTTCCTGTTCATATGATTTTGATTATTCTGTTAATTTATCTTAGTACGAAGTTAATAAGTTCTGCTTATAAAAGGAGGCTAATGGCTATTCAAAATCTAAGAATCCGGTGAATTGACTCTTTTAGCTAGCATCAGATGGGTATCACTTCATGGATCGATCTATTTGCATTTGAGCAACGGCTTTAGCCATTTTCGTGCAAGCATTATTCAGAAAATCCAGCTGGCTGAATAAGAAGCAGCGTTCCTCCGTTGTGGTTCGTATTTACCAGGATTTCTCCATGGCCCGTTTTTGCAAAGCCGATAGGTGATTCGTACTGATCGGTAACCAGAATGGTTTCTCCTTCAGTGGTTACCAATAGAATTTTATTGGCCCCTGTCTCGGCAATGTACAGGTTGTTATGCAGGTCAGTTGTCAATCCCTGGGGCGATTGCAAACTGTCTTTAAATGTTTTCATGTCAGCATCACCGGAATCCATTGATAAAACTCTGCCTGGCTCATCGGTGCCATGCTCTCTTCTCATACCCTTATTTCCTATCCCCTCATGGGGCGGCTGGGGATTGTTAACAAGTCGATTGTTACTATTATTGTCGGGGCGACGATCATCGCAGATATTCTGGCGCTGGTAGCCATGGAGCTGATCATCAACTTCTATGACAAGGGATTGGATATTAGATCAATGCTGGAACTGGGACTTGGATTCCTGCTCTTTTTTATGGTGATCTTTCTGATGATCCCCAGGTTATCGAGGTATTTTCTGAACCGCTATGAAGGAGAGTTGGGAGTACAATACATTTTCGTGATGGTAATGCTGTTCCTGTCTGCGGGGATCGCCTTTTTACTGGAAATTGAACCGATCCTGGGGGCCTTTTTCAGCGGACTGGTACTGAACCGCCAGATTATTAACACTTCACCTTTGTATAAAAGGATTGAGTTCATCGGGCAGAACCTGTTTATTCCGGTTTTTCTGATTTCCATCGGAATGCTTGCCAATTTCAGGGTATATATTGATGATCCCAGGCAGATCTGGTTGCTGATCGCATTGATCCTGGTAGCCGTTTTAAGCAAGTTCCTTGCGGCATATACTTCGAAACTGGTTTTCCGTCTTTCCGGTGCAGAGACCAACCTGGTATTCGGGATGAGCATATCGCGTGCCGCCTCGGCGGTTGCTATTATCCTTATCGGTTTTAATATGGGGATGATCAGTGAGTCGATTTTGAACAACACTGTAATTCTTATCCTTGTTACCAGCATCCTCAGCACGTATGTTACCCAGAAAGCCGGAACAGAGATTCTTTTAAAGGGGAATGACTCAATATCCGGCAGCAAGCGAATCAGACAGAAAATACTTGTTCCTGTGGCCAACCCGGCGAATATGGATCATCTGCTCGAATTTGCGCTTTTAATTAAACAGGACGATGATCACATTCCTATCTATCCATTAACAGTTTTTACAAAAAAAGAGCAGGTCCGCAGTCAGATAGATGATAACCAGGGAAGGGTTTTGAAGGTCATTGATGCCCTGCAGACCGATGTACAGTTTGAAACTGCTTCGCGCATTGACAGCAGTGTAACCCAGGGAATTGTAAGGGCAGCTGAAGAGATTGTTGCTACAGCCATCGTTATGGGATGGAACAACCGTTCAACACCGTTCTATACACTTTTTGGAAATGTGTTGAGCAACCTGTTACGGAAAACCCGCCGTATGTTAATGGTACTGAAAACTCCTTCAGAGCTTAAAAAAGTTCGGAATATTCATGTTTTCTGTGCAGCCAAAGCCCAGTATGAAGGAGGCTTTTCCCTCTGGATCAACACATTGATGTATATGATAAAAAGATTGCAGATAAAGGTGACCTTATACTGTGAAGCACAATCAACCTATGATGCAATATTCAAGTATTGTGAGGACAACAGTTATTCAAAATATATTGAGGAGAAGAAGAGTTACACGGGTAAACTGACAGATGCTTCAATAAAGCAATCGGTCTCGGACATGCTGATCTTTGTCCATTCAAGGAAGAATACTGTTTCTTACAGCCGCAAATATGAAAATTTCATGAACAACAGCATCAACTTGTATAAGGAGAACAACATCATTATTATCTATCCCGAGCATTAAAGGCTGGTTTTTCTTCAGACATCTGCTGCATCTGGAATGAAGGGTTGTCTGAAAAATGAGATCTCGTTTGAAAGGGCTTATTCCAGCCACTTTACCTTTTTATCATAGTTCCTGAACCCTGCTGGATTGTCGGATATCAGGAATTTGTGTATAAGAGCCTGCAAAACCAGTTTTACATGGAATGGTTAGTACCACAAATACATATCTTTAGAGCAAGGACAATCGGAATTTTTTCCCTTTTGCAAAGAAAAATTCCGATGAATGTACATATCCTTCAATGCTGGATTTGAAACTTATCAGTAGCTAATGATACTCCTTTAAATAAAGCACATCAAATATGTTTAATACTTTATTTCTGTCTCTGTTAAGAAACACCTTGTGAACACGGCTGGCATCTGGGTATCTGGTTACTGCGTAATCAAGAAATCTGATACTGTGGGATATTTTTGGTTGAAAAATAGGTTTCACAGGTGATTCAATTTCTGATGCAGGAACTGGAAAATGAGGATTTGATGCGTATGAAGCTGTTTCCTGCCTGACAATATCGGTGTGAAATTTCTTCAGATAATGCAATGCAATTTCATTATTGGCGAACTCAGCATAATTCATGGCTTTCAGAACATTTGAAATGGCATCTTCATGAGCTTTGAGTATCAATTGAGCCCCTGCCATTCCCGCGTATATGTGCCACGAAAGCTGTGCATTTAATTGGGCATTTATGCCATTGGTATCCAAGTTGGGAAGTTCAGATTCCCATATTGAGATACACTTATGTAACTTCTTAACAGACCTTCTATTCACACCTCTGTTTTCAGACCTCCTGAGTGTATTGCCAAATACCTTGGCTGCATGATTCAAACTGGAAAACTCTTTTTTTTTCGGTTCAACCTTTGCAGCAATGAACTTGTAGGAGGATACATTGTAATAGAGTGCCTTATGAATCGGATCAGCCAGATTGATCAATCTTTTCGTTAACATCTCCGGAAGAAGATTATGATGCTTGAGTGCAGTATCGATTACCTGGATTGTCCTGTAACCCGAACCAAGTCCAAAATAGAGCGAATCTATCTCATGTTCGAAGAGATCTTCGGTATACTTAAGGATACCCTTTTCATCATAAACAACAAGCCTTCCCGGCATACGGTATACAATTTTATAACACAGACCCTCGTCCATATCTGCAAGGGAATCTGAGCTAACAATCAACTGCATGAGGTCAGCATTATCTTTTTCATATTCATATAGAATAAGATGCACGGTATCAATCTTCCCAAGGAAGCAATCAAATCTTATGTCAGCAGCAAACTGTTTCAATTTGTAGTTTTCCTTCTCTTCGTGAATATAGAAACCTGCTTCACTGCTCTGAAAGACAGAGTCTGCCCAATTCTTATCCCTGATGATATCCTCATCTCTCAGCATATTGGCTGAATGATATATTCCTATGGATAAGGTGGAAGCATCCATATACGGAAAAACAGGTTCACTGTTCATCTGATAGGGATAATACTGTGTTGTTATTTCCTGTGCAACAGCAAGAAATGGTAAAACCGTAAGCCACAGTATCAATAATTTTGACTTTCTCATTATATACAATTCTATAAGTGCGTAAAAATGTCTTTTTTTTTTGAAATAGCTTTTTTATAACGCTTAATTTATTCTTAAATATTGATGTTCGGCAGTACCGGACTAATTAAATTTTTGAAATATGATCCGGGTTGCCAGGGTTAAGCTTCCGGTTCTTTAATGCATTTTTGTAAGAAAGCACAGTTTCACCTGTGCCAGGGTGAATAACCTGAAATTGTTGATGAAAAAAATGGTTTGACCCGGATCATTTTAAGGCTAAAAAGAATGGTTTCATCAATGCTCCCGGAACGCTCCTCAATATAGCCTGAAATTCGACTTATTTCATAGTTGAAATAAACTGATTTTAAGGTTTTATTAACATATGTTATTTATTTTTATAGACTTAATTGACAGTAAATAGGAGCAAGGATGAGTTGGAAAAAAGGATTGAGAATGATTCGTTTCAAGTTTGCAGGATATGTTATTGCAGCACTGTTTTTGATCGCTACAGGTTGCATCAGTGATTGGTTTTACCCAACAATTACCATTAAAAATCCGGTAAACCTGTCATTCTTTGGTAAAGGTGAGGTGATTATCGTGGATGTGGAGGCGGAGGATCCGGATGGTAACAGCCTGGAGATCCTGTTCATGGTTAACGATGAAGGGATTTCATCCACAACGGATTACCCTTACAGATTCTATTGGAACACAAAGGGACTGGATGTGGGGGACTACATGCTGAAGACCAAGGTGATTGATTCAAACGGCTGGACTGATACCGACTCGGTACTGGTCACGCTCGGGATCAGCACCCCGAAGTTATATACGGGAGATCTGCTTCAGGTGACCCTTACTACAGCGACAGTGGGCGCCAGTATAGAAACCGATGGTGGTGCACCGATTATTGAAACAGGTTTTTATTACAGCACCCTTCCGGATCCGGTAAATGCAGGAATAAAGAGTAGTCTGGTTGGTAACCAGGGGGATTACCAGAGCACATTTACAGGGCTTGCTACCAATACTACTTATCATTACACAGCGTATGCCCGAAACGATAAAGGTGAGAGTTACGGTGGGGAGAAAGTCTTCAGGACGCTTGGTAATGAGATTGGTGTATTCAACGACAAAAGGGACGGAAAGGTGTATGCCTGGGTGCGGATCGGCTCTCAGACCTGGATGGCAGAGAACCTGGCTTATCTGCCCAGCGTCAACCGCCCGGATGACGGGAATAAATACAATCCACGGTATTATGTCTACGGTTATGATGGTGAAGATGTTGCTGAAGCGAAGAATTCAGAGTATTACCAAAAGTACGGGGCTCTTTACAATTGGAAAGCTGCCCTGAATTCCTGTCCGGAAGGATGGCACGTGCCTTCTGATGATGAGTGGAAGACACTGGAAAAGAGTCTGGGAATGTCTGATATTGCTATTAGCAATGCAGGCTGGAGGGGAACAAATGAAGGCCGGATGCTCAAATCGAGGGATGGTTGGAAGGATGGGGGTAATGGAAGCAACGTAACCGACTTTAATGCAGTTCCGGCAGGTTACCGTTTGACCTCCAACGTTTTTGATTATGAAAGTGTATATGCTAATTTTTGGGCAGCAAGAGAATACTCATTCACCGAAGGCTGGACAAGATACCTCTACTACAACAACACTGCCATTTATCGCGGCACCTTCTCAAAAGACTTTGGATTATCTGTAAGGTGTATAAAGGACTAATAGGAGTGTTTCAGAAACTGACAAGTGACAGTTTTACCATCGTCCAGATTTATTTTAACTAAATATAGTCCATTCCTAAGATGACCTGTATTTATCGTTAACTCACTGTTGTTAAACAGAGCTGCACCTTCTTTCTTTTTTACTAAACTACCGAAAGTATCAAATATTGAATAGGTAATTCTATTTCCACTATCTGAAAATCCGAACTGAAGAATAAGCATATCTGTTACAGGGTTTGGATAAGCCTGAACAGAAAAACGGGATGTATACTCTTCCACATTAATATAATTGGGACAAACATCTCCAATAACTCTGCCTCCACAATTATTCCGGTCGTAGCAGCAGATTTCCTCGATATGAAAATTTGCATCGGGATCATAATTGCATGCAATTGCATTCATACATCCAAGCACAATAGGTGTCTGACAAGACCCGTCATCAATCACGACTGCCGAATCGTACTCCAGGTAATATGGATCTTTACATCCACTTGCAGGTGGATAAGTCAGCCATGGGCTATAGAATTCGTCTTTCTGTAAATTACCGGTAGTTGCGAAATACCGCAGTTTATTGCCGGTTGTGGCCTGTAGTTCAATGTTAATTGAAAAAGTCAGATCTCCTTTAGTAGTTAGTTGAGCAATAAGAACCAGGTTTTCTGCAGTCTCTCCCTGCACGCCCTCATTGGAATTAAGTAAAACAGCATTCTTTATTAGCTGTCTGGTTGTATCAGAAATAAATATTGAGGTTTCATCGATTCCAAAATCATTAAATGTTGAGATGTTTTTAGTATTTGGTAACAGTCCGTCAGCTTCGGTAAGAGGAATTCCTGCATCGATATTATCATTTACCAGCAGACCACCCTCAATTCGGGAACTGCCTCCATCATTGTTGACACCCCCAACAATACTTCCATCCGTATCCAGTTCTTTAATGATACCGGATTTGTTATTAGTCGCAAACCCCATGGTAATCCATGTATCGACCGCAGTTGTATTGTCTTTTAACCAGTTCGTACCTATATTATAACCGAATTTGCCACCCCGGTCAGTATTATTAAAAAATGGTTCTGTACTGGATATTATAAAAGGTTTGCCTGTTGTACCTATAAGGCGCAATAATTTACTGTTTTCAACTAAGTCTACATAAATCCTGTAAGTTGTGGAGTTTTCTTCAAGTCCTCCTCCGAAAAAGTCCGTTGCATCATTTGCATCGGAGATATAATACTTTTCTACAATTATTTTTTCCAGCTGTGCATTCATTCCTGAAGACAAAGTAAAAAATATTAAGACGATCAGGTAGTGTGGGATTTTCATAAATGCGTTTTTTCAGGTGCAACTATAAATCATAGGATAAACTGATTCTGTAATCTCTTCCATATCTGTAGCTGTCATAGATGAGACTCCAGTTATCATATTCATAAGCTCTGAGAATTTCTGAATTTAAAAGGTTCCTGGCTTTGAAGTTCAGGTTAAAATGATTTCCAATAGATTTTGAGATTTTAACATCAAGAAGCTGTCTGGGAAGCTCAAAAATATTTGGTAAAGGAGGATCACTGACAATTGCCAACTTGGGCCCTTGAATATTATAGCTCACAGAAACACCTAAACCCAGTTTTTCCGATTGATATGATATCAGGCCATTGACTACATAGGGGGCCTGCCCAAACATAGATTGTTTAACCTTGTCTACACCATATCCTATTAAATTAAGCGTAGACTCAGAATCCACGAGAGTGACGTTGGCCCGCAATTCAAAATTGCGCAGAAAAACCTTTCTTCCCTCAAGCTCCAGACCTATAATTCTGGATTCATCAGCATTTGACCAGGTATTGTAAGCATAGGCATCCACAACTTCAATATGATTAATAAAATCTTTATAAAACAAACTTAGCGAAAGATGGTCACCATTGGCAAAAAAAGACTCTAACCTGAAATCGTAATTATCTATCTTGACAATCTCCAGATCGGGATTACCCAATACATGAAGCCTGTATTCATAGTCATATACATAGGTATATGTTACCTCTCTGATACTTGGTCTGGCTATTGCTTTGCTATAATTAATACGGCTATTGATATTTACACGATCTGAACTAACAAGCTTATAGATGAAATTTGCACTCGGAAGGAAATGTATATCTTTTATCACAGCCGGATACGCAACAAGTTCTCCAACACCAGCAATTTGTCTTTTGATATGATCATCAGGCAATCCTAATAATAGATCGTTATCTGAGAATATATCTGTGGATTCAATGCGCAAACCACCTGTCAACCGAAATCGTGGTGTTATACTGTAATCAACCATGGCATATCCTGCAAAGGACCTGCTGTAACCGGTGGCAAAATTTCTGGAATAGTTTTCAAAAGTGGTGTCGTTGTTGTAATATAAAGGAATATACAATTCGTCTTGCATCAGAAACCGTGTCGAATCGAAATACGCGGCGATATCACCTCCGATAATATCATTTCCAATCCGGTTTTGTTCAATCCTGTATCCATACTGCTTATAGCCCCTGCTAACCTCCTGGTAAGCGGCGCCAATAATAATCTTACGAGGTAAATTCGGCTTCTCAAATACAGGTATCTCCAGATCAGCATGTGAATCAAAAATATCTTCATCAAGATATCGAAAGTATCTTACAGGTAACCCAATATTTGAGAAGAAATATGAGGAATCACCTTCAGTTACATTAAAATAATAGATCATTTCCTTAAAATCAGGAATGCTGCTTGATCCATCGGTATATGATGCATGAAGATCGAGCCTGGATTTGACCGCAGGAAAGAAGTGTGTTGATTTGTACTGATAGATTAATTGTTTTCTTTGTTCATATTGTTGTGACTCAAGAAAAGTATATCCTTCAGCATCTCCAATAATGCCCCCTGCTTTGCGAACCTTATTTTCACCGTTGAAATTCGGCATATACATAAGTGAAATACTATGGTTAGGGGAGAGTTTGTATGCCATATGGAAAAGTGCGCTCCATCCGTGTGTCTGATTGCTTACTGCCTGAACAAGACTATCATATACGCTAACTACTCCTGCAGCAGAACCTACAGTACCCCTGTTGCTTTTAGACATTGGATCATAATTAGTGCTTCGATGGTATCTCAATCCTACCAAAAAGCCCAATGGCTTGCCAAACAATTCAACCTGGTTGCCAATATTGATTTCCTGGCTGAAGTCAAATGGTGCCTGGGCATAGATTGGTGACATATTGTTGGGAAGAAGTTTACTAAAATCCTCAACTGGTTGATTAATGGTTTTAAATATATTCTCGGTATGGTATTCAGTAAACAGCAGTTGGGCATCTTGAATAGCTGCATCAGTATAAATGAGTGCAGGGGGTAACAATCCAAGCTCTACCAAGCCTAATCTGTAATAGATGCTTCCTTCGGAACCATAGAACAGATTATTTTGTCTGATTCCGTACTCGGACAGAAAATCTTGCAGCCCGATAGCTTCAAACTGTTTATATGGCATAGGATTTTCTGTATAAATCGGAAACTCTGAACGACTGAAATGGGGAATATCCCGGAATCCGTTATCATAACCGAGCCAGTCCGTAGGTACCCTTTCTGAAAATACTATCTCTTTGAAAGTTGTTTGCGGATTGAAGCCAAATGATGAGTTGATATTGATCATCAGCTTTTCAGGGTAATCTTTGGTTTCAATTGACAAGTAAGCGCCAGCACAGTCTCCAGGCAATTTCGGAGTAATTGTTTTCGAAATAACGATATTATCCACAAGACTGGTCGGAAATATATCCAGTTCAATATTATTCGTAAACGGATCAAGCGTTGGGATTCTTAAACCATTAACAGTAGTTTTTATATACCTGTCGGCCAGACCTCTTACGGTGATAAAGCTGCCTACAGTTGATACTCCGGTAATCCTTTTTGTAGCATCATGAATATCCGAATCTCCTGTCTTTTTTATGGTCTCAGATGAAATAAAGTCTATGCTGGTGGCTGATCTCATCTTTTTTAATTGCATGTAGACGTCTTTGGATTTATTCATTTTGGCAGTTACTACTACATCATCAATTTCAACAGTTGAAGGTGACATTACAAAGTCTCTAATAATCACCTTATTGTTTTTTGGATCAACCGTCTCCTCAATTGTTTTATAGCTAATAAATGAAATCACTATTGTCTGAGGAGTTTCTGAAGCAACTTTTAAGGAATAGTTTCCATCGAAATCTGTGATAGTACCCACTGTGTTGTTCGATTTAAGGAACACTGTTGCACCTGTCAAAGGTTCTCCCGATTCATCAATTACCTTACCTCTGATGACACTCTGACCAAAACCAGCTATTGCAACGGTTAGTATTAAAACAAGAAAGAAAACTTTTTTCATATTTTGCTTATTAGTATGAGTTGTAAAACCTGCTAATAGCATGAAAAATAGTATTCCTGGGACAAGTACGGGTTGTCCCGGGAATACTACTTGGAATCTGCTATTCCTGTCTTAACTTCAAAAACTTCAGCGTTTGAACTTCTTCATTTGCTGATATTCGGATGAAATAATATCCTGACTCCAGGTTTGTAATGTCAATCGAATGAGAAGCTGATACCTGGTCGCCATGTATCTGATCCGTCATAACGATAGCTCCTGTAATATCAATAATTGCATATTTTACAGCACCTCCGTTCCCCTTCATATTTCCTAACTTAATATGAAGTATTTTTTCGGCAGGAATTGGGTAAACACTTAAAGCAGGTTCTGGGGACAATGCATTGGAACTATTGGGATTAGAGGATACAGTTATTGTAACCAATTCCGAATCACGGGAAACCCTGTTATTATCTGTGGCAACTGCCTTCAGAATGGCTTCTCCTTCAACTGCCTGCCAGGTAGTTTCATAAGGACTCTCAGTATCCGTTGCAATGAGCACATCGTTTACGAAGAACCTTACAGAATCAATCTGTCCGTCATCCTCCGCAACTGCCTGAATGGTTATTTCTTCTGCGGGAACAAATATGGACCCATCTGTTGGAGCGGTAATACTTACAGTTGGAGGCAGATTCGATGTGGTTATAGCAACCGTGATGGGTTCTGACACAGTACGTGCTCCGTCGTTATCGTTGGCTACTGCTGTAATATTATGTATTCCTACTTTTGCATTCCAGTTAAAACTAAAGGGACTGATTTTTGATACCCCGATTTTCCTGTATCCGAGGTAGTATTCAACGGAGTCTATTTGTCCATCCCCATCAGAAGCATTAACGGTTATTTCTAAACTGCCGGGACCAGCGATTGTCCCATCAGTCGGTGAAGTAATGCTTATTTCCGGATGAACAATATCTTTGGCATAGGTATTTAAAAGTGCAGGAAACTCAAATACACTTATTTTAGTGGTATCAGCATTGCGAGCCACATATTTTTCAGGCAATCCGGTCGGAGAAAGCAATTGAAAATTCAACTCCATGGTGAATTCACCATCCGTTGTAAACTGACCAACCATTACCAAATTTTCTTCGGTTGGGCCTTCTGCTCCAACCAGGCTGGAGTAAGCCCCGTCAGAAGTCTTTAGCTCCGGACCTGTAAAACCGGCAAATGCTCCGAACCAGTCGTTTGGATTAATTCCTACAGCAGTGATTGAGAATGGAGTACCTTCTATAAAACCATCTGCTACTGTCAAAGGGATACCTGCATATTCATCATCATTCTTCAGATAATCACCAGTTCCCAGGATAGAACCATCCGTATCTAGGTTTTTCGGAACAGCAATATGTCCTGAAGATGACGCTCCCATGGAAAGATATGAATCGAGTGCTGTGGTTCCGGAAGAGATAAAGAAGCTTTGAATATTTTCTCCAGTTCCATTTCCTCGATCGCTGTTGTTAAAAAAAAGTGTCGTTGTTTTTAATATAATTGGACTGGGCTCATTACCAATCACAGCCTGAATTTTGTAGCCTGTTTTTAAATCTGCAAACACTCTGTATGTTACGGAACCGGCCGGTAAGGTACCTCCATAGGGTTCGAGGGCATCAGCGGCATCGGAAACATAGTATTTCTCCACAATAACACCCTCAAGTCCGCCCTGGGCGCTAATACTTATCATAGTTACTGACAGAAAGCAAACTGTCAGAAATACTGCTCTCAGGCTGTATTTTGACACCATCCTAATAATGTAATTGTTTTTCATAGTTTGTTTTTATTATTGAGCAATATCACTCTGCTTGGTTAATAATTTGATTTATCGTGGATATTTCAGTTTCCTGTAATGAAATTCATTTTTTTTGTGAGGTTCACCGGCAACATATTTTATAGCATCGCCACATGTTGGAGTACCGATAAGCAGATTCAGTTCAAAGGTAAGCTGGCCATCTGTTGTAATCTGTCCGAGGAGTATGATATTTCCATTCATTTGGTCTTCAACACCTCCGAGCACTGCTATGGCTGAATTATCTGCATAAAAGCTTGTGTGCTGAGATCCCTTTGCATCAAAAGGTGCCAGATCAATATTATAGCCAAAGATTCTTGGAATTTCAGTTTCGAATAATCCGTCCCTGCTATCTAATCCGGTCAGAGAAAGAACAGATCCGTCCCTGTCCTTTTCCAGTGGAACCCCAATATGTTTAAAGGATGCGGCTCCTATCGTTAACCACGAATCAAGTGCTACGCCGGGACTATTTATAAGCATTGGATGGATTAGATCACCTGTAATCGCGCCCAGATCCGGATGATTATAAAATGAAGTGGTCGTTTCAATTTTTAACGGATTCGTGGAATTTCCAATGATGGCAAGCAGATTGTATCCCAGTTTAAGATCAAGATAAATCCTGTAGGTGATCGATCCTGCAGGTAAAACCGGCTCACCATCCTGATTTAATTCACTTCCGTCCGAGATATAATATGTTTCTACGAAAACATCCTCAATCGCTGTTGGATCAGTGGTGTTTTGAGCTGAAACATATGAGTAACAAGTGGCTAATGCTATTACTGCTAATTCTTTTACTAACCTCATATTCAACACTTAATTATTAGTTCTTTTTTCCTTATTTCTATATGTATAATTAGAAAAAAAATGATTCTGATAGATTAAGGAATTGTTAATCTTTTACTGTCAGGTAAAAAACCGTTAAATCTTGGTAATCAATTAAATAGCCCGGGCTATAAAGCCCGGGCTATAAAAAATCAATTAGGTACCAATTTCAATTACCTGATAACGACTTTCTCAACGATGGTTGATTTTTCGTTTTCAATCTTAATGAAATACATACCTGCAGCGAGATCAGCAACATTGATCTCAGCTTTATCAGTCAGCGCAACATTCGAGAAGATTACTCTTCCGTTCATGTCGATCATCTTGATGTTAGCTTTGGTTGCAGACTCAACAATCAGATAATCACTTGCAGGATTCGGATAGATTCTCAGGTCAGCAAATACAGCATCCTTAACCTGGGTTGGTGCTGCTTTGGTAACAGCTGTTTCTACTTTCTTACCATTCATAAAACCTTGAGCGAGGGTAATGTGGTCTTCTGAGAAGCTTTCTTTAACCATGAAGCGAACAAGGAAGAGCGGCTCTTCGAGGTTGTAGTTTTCAACGCTGTAGGAAACATTCCACACGTTGTCTTCCCAGTTGTTTGAAAGACCATCTACATTAGAAAGCTTGGAAATGGACATGTATTCCATTTTTTCCTTATCGAACATCAGTGCGAATGAGACAGAATGAACAGCCTCATTAGAAGCAGCCATTACAGGGATGTCAACGAAATGCTCTTCGTAGCTTGCATTAGCCAGGTCGAATATAACACTTTGTTGAGCAACAGTCAGGCTCTTCAGATCACCATTTCCGTCAGGTGCAATTCCACTGTATGATCCATCAACATCACCAAGGAGAATCATGATAAAGTTGTCGGGTTCAACAAAGCGGCAATCAGGATCAAATCCAAAATCAAGGGTCTTTACACCGTCATTGATACGGGGAACATTCTCCTTGGTAGCATTTGTATAAACTGATTTGGAAAGATTTTCCTGAGCAACAAATGCCCAATCCCACTGGCGACCAATAGCAGAGTTTGCAAACTCTGTTCTCAGCTGTACAGCACGCTGGTTGATCTGGGTTACATCACCCGCGGTTACTTTCTGGTCGAGGTTCACGTCCATAGCGATAAGTTGATAAACATTCGGACTGAAACCAGGATCATTCACAAGAACCCTTGTAGTAAGGTAGGAATCATAACCGTTCCATACTTCCAGGATGGTAGCACCCGGGTACATCATGTTGGTATAATCTTTCCATACCTGGATCGGATAAAGTGGTGATTGAACGGAGAAATCATAGGCAAATTCACCGTTGGCATCTGGCTCAACATAATAAGATCCACCATCTTTGATCCGTGCGGAATTGAATCCGGGTTTTGGTCCCTGGATAGGGCTACCATCCGCCCAGTTAATCAGTTTACCACGGAAATAGGTGTCTTCGAAAGTTTCATAGGTAATGGCAGGTATAAAGGCTCCATCTTTATCATCATATCCTGTCTCGTAGCTTTCTCTTACCAGAGAAACAGAGAACTCAACGTCATCCTCGGAAGCAAAGTTGGAATTCTTGCCAAATTCAATACACAGTATTTCGTTTCCAGTAGCGCCTCCCCATGTATTCAGATCAGTTCCAACTGTTGCATTCTGGAAGACAGTAAGATAGATTTTATCACCTTCCACTCTCATTCTGTAGTCAGCTTCAGTCTGTTCTCCATCATGCATAGCAGGATTGATATGAACAACGCCGGTTGGAGTAACCTTTGCAGATTCGAAATTAATCTCTACGTCGAAACCGGTAATGTCAGCAATATCCTGTTCTGCAACCAGTGGCAGGCAGAATGAACTGCGTGTATAGCAAGGCTCATAAACATCGCCACCCAGTGAGTAGAACAGACTTGCATCTGTTACGGTAACGGTAATTGTAGCCGGAGCACTTGGACGACCTGAGGCATCATAGGCAATAGCTGTTAAAGTATATACTCCATCACCGGGGAATGTCCAATTATAGCTTCCTGATACAGGCACAGAAGCAGTTGGAATTCCACCAGCATAGGTATGTTCAAGCGTACTGTTAACAGTAAGTTCAATCCTGTCGATTGGATCAAGTTCATTATCAGTTGCTTCAACATCAACCATAGTTGAAGGAGTAGTTCCAATCTCGTAGGTTAATACTGTTGGAGCTGTAAAGGCAACTGTCGGAACCTGGTTCAGAGAAACAGTGTAAAACTCCTGAGGACTTACAGTGCTTGTAGCTCCTTTATCGTCAGTTGCAATAACCGTAACAGCAAATGTCCCGGTAGAAGTACCAACATTGTAATTTTCCAGGGTGAATCCATCACCAGGTGTGTTGTCGGTGCCTACTGGATTTCCGTCAACAAAGAACATCATGGATGCAATTGTTCCGTCATCGTCATCAGCTGTGGCAGTGAAGTCGATAGTCTCTCCTGTAAACGGACTTGAGTTGGAAACAGAAACTGCTGCATTGTAAGGAGGAAGGTTAATGGTTGTCTGAGCCAGATCCGGATGTGAAAGTTCTCCAGCTGCGGGTATAGCCCATAAATTAACCGGATCACCAATAGGATCCAGAAGCTGCAGGTTAAGTTCAAATTCAAGTTCACCGCCGGTAACTGTAAACTGACCTATCAAAACTTTGTTACCACTTCCGGCCGGACCTGTTGCTCCACCTAATGAGTAGTAGGTAGCACTAAGCTCCGCAAATTCGTTCGGGGCAGCACCCGCGCCCGCCAGGGATGTAAAGTCGTTACCAAGGAGTTGAGCCTTCAGCTCACTAGCAAGAGGAGATGCATCTAAATTACCGTCAGCAACAGTTAAAAGGACTCCGATGTCGGGATCATTATTATCATGAACAGTAATGTCACTGTCGGTATCTTCTGTTTTCAAGACACCTACTGAAGTACTGGTAGAAGCACCTACAGCTACCCATGTGTCCAGGGCTGAAGTACCATTGTTTAAGAAACTTGCATTAAACTCATCACCTTTAATAACTCCACGATCGGTGTCATTCCAGAATGTTCCACCCGGCGCCCTGAAAACGAGCTGATGGGTAGTATTTCCCCATACCTGAAGGAGTCTGTAACCATCTTCAAGGTTAACATAAACTCTATAGGTAACAGCACCTGAAGGAAGATTCGGAGCAACTGTAGTTGCAGGATCTCCATCATATATGTAGTATTTCTCGATTTCTACGCCTTCCAGCCCGTTCTGAGCAAAAGCGGCGATAGAAGTCAGTAAAATACACAGACTAAATAATATCTTTCTCATTTCAATTGTTTTTTTCAATTAAACATACATTAATAGGTTTATTGTCCACATTGTGTTCCGAAACTTGGCAACCATATAGCGAAATCATCGATGTCAGTATCATTGTCCTTATCAAGGTCAGATGGACATTTCAGGCCAATGTTATTGATAACATTTGCTCCTGCGACCCAGTCAGGACCTGCAGAACCCGGAAGAAAAGCGCCATGATAAGAAACGCCGCCACCCCAGAATGCATCGGCAGGATAAGCTGCCAGAGGTGTAATTGTTGTGGTTGCACTGGCAGGAACAGGGTTCACCTCTTTGATAATACCGTTATTCGTTGCGTTAATCCTGAGATCAGCAAGGATTGGTGCACCTACTTTATTTTCATCATCTGTTTCAAATTTAGTAGTTTGGGCTGTTGTTGGATCAGCACCGGCAACTTTCAGAGCACGTCCATTTGCCTGGAAAATGTTGTTCTCAACGATAAAGCGTCCTTCATTCCACTCATGCAGTGCATCGTATCCTCCTGTGCCTCTACCATCATTCAGGTGTAGTCCACTTGCAAAATTAGCAAAGATGGAGTTTCTGATGGTTCCTTGTGTTCTTTCCTTGGCTTCCATACCTTCATCATTTCCGTTGCCGATGAAAGTACAGTTATAGAATACTGCCGATGAAAGTGTACCCGGATCATCTGGATCAGTATCGTAGTCATCCTTGTCGTCACCATCAATCTCCATTCCGTTATCGCCCTCCCTGGAGTAAACAGGATTATCGTTTGCCGGAAGCTGAAGGCCATAAATAAACATACCTTTTCCGTCATAGCCTTGGTCCCAGTCAATGTAATCATCGTCGCAGAAGAGAGCGTTCAGGTATTTCACGTTAACTGATCCACCGAAGAACTCGAATGCATCGTCCAGGTTGGATATTACCTCAACATTTTCGATGATAGTTCCGTTTCCAACACCACCAAGTGTAAGACCATTAATTTCGTTGGCTTCACCAATCACTGCACCACCATGCCTGATAGAAACATATGTGATACTTCCTGAACTTTCATTTTCATAAGGGCCACCATCTTTTAAAGCAGCTGCGTTTCCGTAGTGATGCCTAGTTTCAGGTTTATCAAGTCCCTCAATGTGTGAAACACCAGGAGATACCCACAAGTCACCTGATAATAGGTTACAATAATCGTTACCCAGAACGATTACACCGCCCCATCTTCCCTGGTTAAGAAGCGGGTAGGATCCGTCAAGCTGATCTTCAACAGTTGTGAATATGATCGGCTTATCTTCAGTACCATTTGCAAATAGTTTTGAGCCTCTGGATACAATGAGCGCCGGAGCACCCAGTCCTATTCCGTATGTAGCCTTAATTACACAGCCTGCATCAATCGTCAGCTCAGCATTATTGGTTACATAAAACCTTGAATCCAGAACATAAATCGGACGCAGAATAAGTGAATCAAAATCAGTTGTGTTTGGTGGTGTGAACAGCGCACGCCTGATGGAGTCATTTGACAAAGTCAGATCTGAAGTCAGGTTGTTGTCTACATCCAAATAGTTACTTAAGAAGATTAGAGTGTCACCCCTTACCCAGGTGTTACTGAACTGTGCATTCATGGTTGATACTGCAAAAACTGCAAGTATTGCAACCAAAAAGAGTTTTCTTGTTTTCATTGAAATTTTCATTTAAGGTTAATTAAAAAATGTGTTTGTCATGACGATGTAAAATTCGTCTTCATACCTTAATTGAAAATCTATGGTGATTTAAAAAATCAAGAATTAAATGACCCTTTTAGAGCATCGGAGTTAAGAATTATTTAAGGTGAGATTTATAGTTGATGTTGCAGCCTTTGATGGTACTAAAAACAAGATTTAATAATTATTTCATTTGGAAGAACCAGTTTGGCACAGTGTTTTTTTTGACAATGATTCAATTTTTGTTGTTACAGAATGGATGGAATATTTTGTTGGAAAAACCACCCCTTCATTGTCGGGTTGGCGACAGGGAACATGGGTAACCGGGTCGGCGCCTCGGAATGATGATTCTTCATAACGGTTATAGGAGCAACAGCTATTCAGCGAACCCATGTGGCTGGATCAGAAGCAGTGTTCCGCCATTATGGTTGGTACTAACCAGTATTTCACCATGATCGTTTCGTGCAAAACAGATGGGCGAATCGTACTGGTCGGTGACAAGAATCGTTTCCCTATCGGGGGTCACTATCAAAATTCTGTCGGCCCCTGTCTCTGCAACATACAGGTTGTTGTAAATGTCAGTTGCTAATCCATGAGGTGATTGTAAACGGTCCATCAAAGTATTCAAAACCCCTTCACCTGAACCAATTTCCAAAACCCTGCCGGGAACTCCGTTTTCACCCTTTTCCGTGACATATAGGGTTTGATTATCGGAATAGTGGATATCAAAGGGTGATTGAAGGTCTTTCATATACATCTTAATTCTGCCGGGTTTAATCAGTCCCAGGTTACCGTAATAGGTTACCACATAAACATTCTTCCCGTCGCTGGAAAAATTGAGCGGTGAGTCAACATAGTACGACACCTGGAATTCGAGCGCTTCATCAAAAACTACCACCTCATTTTGATTCAGATATGCTACATACAATTTGCCTTCGTACCACATGAGTCCCGCAATCGACTTACTGGCAATTTTTGTGGCATGAGGTTTGCCGGTATATGGCGGATTCAGCGTATATACCCGCGATTTGCTATCCATCTTTGAATAGGTGTCAGAGAAGTACAGTATTCCGTTTTTATCAATTGCCATACCATATACATTCTCAGGGAAAGAGGAAATCTCTGTTATGGCGAACTGATGCTTTGTTGCAGACTGAACTCCGGCAATAGGGGGGGGTACAGGTTCGGCAGGGATATTTTCTGAAGAGAGGCTCGTCGCGGGACTGTACAGTCCCCTGCATGAATTCAGCAACAGGAAGAGCAGCAGTAAACTTGTGGTTTGGTACATGGTTTTTCTTATGGGTTCAATAAGTACAGATAAAATTCTTCCGGTCCTCTTTCATCGATCCAGTGGCTGCAGCCCAGGCTTGCCGCTTTATCAATCAATGGGGCCGGTAAAAATGGTGCAATAACCTCCAGCACCTCCCTCTGTTTAAGTTTTTTTATGGCTGAAAGCACCTCATGCACAGGCTGTTCCCCTGCATGAAGCATATCCCTTATATCGATCGTCCGGGCAATTTTCCCTTCCGAGAACCAACCTGGCTGTACCTTATTGTAGCTGATTTGTGTGTCCTCAAAGGTAGTCACCGCTCCCTGTCCTACAGCATCTCTTAGTGTATTGATCAGCTTCTCTACACTGATGCCCCCGATGGTGGCGGCCTGACTCAGTGTGGTGATCCGCGCGATGGTCCTGCGAAGCAGCGGATTCTTAAGCTTTTTAAACTGGGGAGCCGTGTCGATCAGCACATCCTCCAGTTGGGGATAGGCTTCCAGCAGGTCGTAGATTTTGGTCCTCGGTGTAATGATCAGTTTATCCATCGTTATTCGCCTGTTTGTCTTTATATGAGAGAATACGCCTCTCCCCCTTCAGTGCCCTTGCTTCGGTCAGATCCTGCGATACCTCCAGGGTACCGAGGTATTCCCCCTTTTCATCCCGCAATGCAAAGTATTCTATATGAATAAACTTTCCCTTCATCTGTATCCAGAAGGGGGCATGAGAGGCCTTTCCCGATTTAAAATCCTCCAGGATCTTTTCCACGATATCGACACTTCCCGGGGGATGGCATAGTCGCACGTCGCGGTTGATAATAGAACGGCTGCGCGCAAAGATGCGGTGCTCCCCCTGTGTGAAATATTTCACCTTGTCGTTTTTATCCACGAAGGTCATATCCACCGGGATGGTATTCAGAATAGCCATGATCTCACCGGCAGTGAAGCTTCCCGAAGGAAGTTGTATGGTACCGTTGCTTGTCCCCGATGCGGCCTCTGCTCCGGGCATCTCCTTAAACCCTTCAGGCTTCCACTCCACCTGTGGGTCGTAGAGTGTAAATCCGAATTCAAGCGTCTGGTTGTGTACATTCCACCACTCCTCCTCCGTGAGCACATCCATGGCCATTGGGAAAAGAATCTCCTCCTCCTTCTGCACCATGTCGGCGAGCGCCTTTAATGCCGGTAATAACAGCAGATCGCGCGCATCGATAAGGTCCTGCTTTGTTAGCTCCGGCTCCTTTAAAAGTGCAATGCATCCCTTGAGTTGATCACGGATCTCATCGTGCTTGCCCCACATCACTTTCGGCGGACCTGTAATCTCGTTTTTTTCGAGGTAGGGGAAAACCAGGTACTCTTTACGCTGGTAGTGCTTGTCCACATCCATCAGGTCGTTGAAAAATGACTGTAATGTGTTTTTAAACTGAACGAAGGTGCCGGCAGGCACTTTGTCGAGCGCCTGAATCATGTCCCTCGCCTTTACAGCAACTTTTTTCAGCTCTTCGTTCTCCTTCCTGAACAGATCCACAGGATGTCCTTCCGGAATATCCCTGGCACCGCTCAGGTCAACATGGCCCTCAAGAACCTCACCGTGAATGTCACACAGCTTCAGGACCTCCGACTCCGGTAATCCCCCGGCGATGAGTTCCTGCTCCACTTCCACGACTTCGCCATAAGGGATGTTTCTGAGGGTGGAGATGAGCTCTTCCCGCACCTTTTCGGGTGGTTTTCCTTCGTGCAGCTGAAGGATCAATTCCTTTAACCGTTTTTTTCTGTAATCTGAATTATTGATAAGTTCACTCATGTTTATTTGTTATTGACAGGTTGGGTTTATTCTGTGTACAGAATACAATATTTTGTTTAAAACCGCAAATTATTTCAGTTAATTCTCCCTGAGTACAGCCTTTCCATCCCGGATCTTTTCTGCCAGGGAGCTGATGGTTTCACTGTTTACCAATTGAATAAGGCTTTCACGGATTGGGGTGTACTGATCGTGCAGCGGACAGGGATTTTCATCGCTACAGCTCTTTAACCCGATCCCGCAGCTCCTGAACAGTTCATCGCCTTCCATCACCTGGATCACCTGGTAGAGGGAGAGGTCTGACTGACCGTTGGGAAAGAAGAATCCACCACCACGCCCCTTCATGGAATCCAGCAGCCTGTGTGTGGTTAGTGTGTGCAGGATCTTTGCCGAGAAGGCAGCCGGTGTACCTGTCTCGCGTGCTATTTCAATGACGCCCGGCCTTTTTTCTTCCCAGTTTTGTATCTGGATAAAAACCAGGGCGCGTATTGCATACTCTGAACTCTTTGAAAGCATATTTCTCAAGTATTACCTGTGACTTTTTTCTCTAGCTCCAGCACTTTTGGGAACAGGATATTGTTTTCAAGGTGAATATGCCGGTGGAGATCATTCACGAATTCCTCCAAAGTCCTGTATGTGACCTCGAAAGTGCTGCAGCCATCGGGGGGCACCTGGAAATGACGTGTGATACCGGTAATCTTTTTAAACCGGTCACCCTCCGTCTGATGTTCTGTCATCATCTCCCTCACCGGCCCTTCCACTCCGGAATATTCCGGGTACCTCCCGTCGCCGGATTGCAGCACATATTCCATTTCACGAATATATGGAAAAAGAATGGATTCTTCCTTATGCATATGGGAGGAAAGATTGCCCGCAGCATCTGCAAAATGGGACTTCACTTCATAAAGTTCAGGATGGTTTTCACCATGAACATCGCATAATTTCTGAAGTTTCTGCAACAGGAATGGGATGGTCCTGTTTATATAGGCGTGGTGCCTTGCAAGTATATGGTCTGACAGATCGGTTAAACTGAGATTGTCTATTGATTCCGAGTCCTTGTCTTCCTGCTCCAGTACCTCATTCAGTCTTAGCATCAGCAATTCGGGATCAACTGCGGCATTCTTGGAAGCCTTCCTGATTGAAATGTCTCCGCCACAGCAGAAGTCGATCTTATGTGTCTCAAAAACCCGTGCTGTGTTGAAGTTTTTCCTGACCGTTTCTCCAACGGTTGTCTCTTGTGATATTTTCATAATTCTGACAATCTTAATGATTAAATTATTGGTTTCATTGAGGACCTGTTTACAGATCCGTTCTTTTGCCTTTCGCTATTCGCAACCTTTTGATCGGATACCATAAACAGAGGCGCAATTTCAAAATATTATTCATCGGCAAATATAAAAAAAAAAAAAGATAAAATGGTCATTATATAATTAATATATATATTTGTTCCGTTAATCCTAAACTATATTTAAACTATGAAGACAAGAAAACTATGGATCGGCTTTATCGTTATCATGGTTGTTTCATTTGGTATCCTTGGTTTTTTCGGACGTGAAATCTACAGGGAGGCGCCACCTATCCCCGAAAAAGTAATTAGCGCCGATGGAGCGGTACTTTTTGAAGGATCGGATATCAAAGACGGACAGAATGTCTGGCAGTCATTGGGCGGACAAGAGATCGGAACGATCTGGGGTCATGGTGCGTACAAGGCACCCGACTGGACGGCCGACTGGCTGCACCGGGAGGCGGTATTTATCCTGAATAGCTGGTCGGAGCAGGAGTTTGCTGTTCCATATGATGGTCTGGAACAGGAAAAGCAGGCAATGCTTCAGAGCCGACTGCAATCGGAGATACGCAAAAACAGGTATGACCCGTCAACCGGTACCATTACTGTTTCTGAGATACGCGCTGCCGCGTTCGAAAGCAACAGCCGTCATTATGCAGGAATATTCATGGACGATCCGGCAAAGGCACACTTGCGCGAATCTTACAGCATTCCTCCTAACAGCATAACGAACCCTGACCGGATGGCTCAGATGAACGCCTTTTTCTTTTGGGCCACCTGGGCCACGGTAACCGAACGTCCGGGAAAGGCGATCACCTATACCAACAACTGGCCGCCCGAAAAGCTGGTGGGTAACGAACCTACCGGCGCCCTGCTGCTGTGGACCGGCTTTAGTGTGATCATCCTGCTGTTTGGCATCGGCCTTCTGGCATGGTATTACGCTACCAACCGCGATGATGAGGACGAAACTAAAGCACCGGCGGTCAATCCGCTCTCCGGTACGAAAATGACCCCCTCCATGAAGGCAACCCTGAAATATTTCTGGGTGGTTACAGCACTGATTCTGGTGCAGATTCTTATGGGGGTGGTCACGGCCCATTATGGTGTCGAGGGACTCGGTTTCTATGGTCTGCCGCTTGCCGACGTGCTGCCTTACTCCATCACGCGGACCTGGCACATTCAGCTGGCGATTTTCTGGATCGCCACCTCCTGGCTGGCTACCGGGCTGTTCATTGCCCCGGCCGTCTCCGGCAAAGAGCCTAAATACCAGAAACTGGGGGTCAACTTCCTCTTTATCGCCCTGCTGGTTATTGTCGTGGGATCGCTCATTGGTCAGTGGCTGGGTGTGATGCAGAAGCTGGGGCTTGTACAGAACTTCTATTTCGGTCACCAGGGTTACGAATATGTCGACCTCGGCCGCTTCTGGCAGGCCTTCCTGTTTATCGGGCTGGTGCTCTGGTTGCTGCTGATGGGAAGGGCACTATTGCCGGCGTTGCGTGAGCGAAACGAAAACAGGCACCTGCTCCTGATGTTCATGATCTCCTCAATAGCCATTGCCGCATTTTATGGGGCCGGACTGATGTGGGGCAGGCAAACGAACCTGGCCATTGCCGAGTACTGGCGTTGGTGGGTCGTTCACCTCTGGGTGGAAGGCTTCTTCGAAGTGTTTGCCACAGTGGCCATCGCATTTCTCTTTGTACGTATGCAGCTCATAAGAGCTTCCATTGCCACGGCCAGCGTGCTGTTTGCCACAATCATTTTTTTGTCGGGTGGGATCGTCGGGACTTTCCACCACCTCTATTTTACAGGAACACCTACCACCATCCTGGCCCTTGGTGCCAGCTTCAGTGCCCTGGAGGTAGCACCGCTGGTCTTCATGGGCTTTGAGGCTTACCACAATATTAAGTTGAGCCGTGCCAAAGAATGGGTAGCGGCCTATAAATGGCCGATCTACTTCTTTATTGCAGTGGCCTTCTGGAACTTCCTGGGTGCCGGTATATTCGGATTCCTGATCAACCCGCCAATCGCGCTCTATTATATGCAGGGTCTCAATACCACTCCGGTACATGGACACACCGCCCTCTTTGGTGTATACGGAATGCTTGGCATCGGTCTGATGCTGTTCGTATTGCGCGATATGGACCTGAACGTGGTCTGGAAAGATAAACCGATACGTATCGCCTTCTGGTCGATCAACACCGGACTGCTACTTATGGTGCTGATCAGCGTGCTGCCGGTCGGACTGGCACAGACCATTGCCAGTGTGAAACATGGCATGTGGTACGCACGCTCGGCAGAATTCCTGGAGCTGCCTGCTATGCAAACCCTCAGATGGATGCGGGTATTCGGTGATACCATCTTTGCTGTCGGCGCCCTCTACCTGGCATGGTTTGTATTCGGACTAAAAGGAGGCTGGTCACTAAAG
Organism: uncultured Bacteroidaceae bacterium; assembly: GCA_964539395.1. GTDB lineage: Bacteria > Bacteroidota > Bacteroidia > Bacteroidales > M55B112. The sequence goes on along the minus strand of CAZIIU010000034.1, from coordinate 6,880 downwards.
AAATAGGTTAATAATGGGAGGCTGACACCGGGTTTGAGATTTTTCCCAGGTAAGGTGAAGCTTCGAAGGCTAGTCTGAAGGTGTAATAACGGATTAAGAGTTCGTTATTACACCTTTTCAGTCAGGCAGTGAAGCCTTTTAATTCAATACCATTTTTTAATATTTCAGCAACAACAGGAATTGACAGTTTAAAATCATTAAGGCTGAATGGATGAGGCTCTATCATCAGGTCATTTCACTGCGAAGACACATCAATTTTACCTGCATATCCAGGGGATCATCAACCTGTTTAAATACTATAGCAAGGTTAATGTCACTGTCATCATGATTCGATCTTTTTGCAAAAGAACCAAAAAGAATGACGTTTTCTATTTGATACTTTTTACTTATCCTGTCAACCTATCTTTTTGCGATTTCCAGAGCATCTCTTTTATCCATCCTCTCAGTGTTTCGATATTTACTATCCATTCATCTGCGTATTCTGCAGAATACTTTTTATAAAAGTCTTTCTTATAATCATACCTTGCAATCAAATTGAATGTAGTAATTGTGTCATGTTAGCGTTTTTGATCAGCATCCGAATCTAATTCAGCCAATTTTCCAGTTGTCTTAAATCATGGGTAAATGGAGCATGTTTCCCGGTTATTTTATCTACCATGGCTTTCAACAATCTTTCTATAACCAAATTGCCGATAAACAATGCCCAGTGATAATCTTTAGTTTTATACAGGTTAAGTAACGTATCAAAGTCCTGTCAGATCTTGATATCCAGTGGGTGATTATTTTTTCATTTCGGTTTTGTCAGGATTCATTGATAAAAAATACAAAAGTTTATTGGAAATATACATGTATACAATTGGAGCGGATAGTTTAACCTGTTTACCATCGCAACTGATACAGCAGATATTTTTGTATATTTGCTATTCAATAATCTTTTGGTTTGAAAGGAAAAGCTCCTATAGCCCTGTTGCTCCTGCTCTGTTTCTCAGTGGTGCTGATACACAGCATGGTCCCGCACCACCACCATCACGGGGTGGTTGCTGAATCAAAGCCCTTCTGCTGCGACGGACAACACAGTTCCCAAAACGGGTACAGCTCCCAAAGCCGGTACAGCTCTCAAAACGGATACAGCTCTCAAAGTCATCAAAGTTCTTTTTTTTCACAAAGCTCCCAGGGTCATCCCAACCATAATGGTTCGTGCAACCATGAAGGCCCCTGCTGTCATGTTGATCCTTGCAACCATGAAGGCGCCAGCAACCATGAAGGCGCCAGCTGCCACGTTGACCCTTGCAACCATGAAGGCGCCTGCAGCCATGAAGGCGCCATCAGCAATGGAGGCGCCAGCTGCCATGTTGACCCTTGCAACCATGAAGGCGCCTGCAGCCATGATAACCACCACAGCCAAATTAATCCCCCTGATCAGTGCTTATGCGATGCACATCCGCATCACTGCGATGCCTTCAATGAAATTGCCTTTATTAAAAGCACCGGTTCAAGGATCGAAGGGGCTCCGGTGAAAGCCAGCCTTTTTCAAGCCGTTCCAGGTTGTGATATGCTGCAGTTTACAGACCGGACTGCCCAGTCCGGCTATTATGTTCCAAGAACCATTCAGTGCACTGCCTGCCCCGGCGGCAGGTCCGCCTCCCTTCGCGGTCCACCCAGGGTCACCTGTATTCTGGCTTAACAGTCTTCCTCAGAGCCATTTTCTGCAATAACTTATTTCTGCATGCCCCTCCGGCATGTCATTATCACATTTTTTAATTCAATACGATCATGTATAAATTGGTAATTATCCTGGTCCTGGCAACCGCCTTCGCCTGTGGCGGTCCGCAGCATCCCGGATCAGGTCATGTGCAGACCGGACATGACCACGCCGGCAGCGCTCACACCGACCACCTCCACGACACCAAAGCGATCCGGTCAACCCTGTTTTCCGAACAGACAGAATTCTTCATCGAGTACGAGCCGCTCGAAGCCGGCAGGGAGTCGGCCTTCCTCGTGCACGTCACCAACCTCCAAAGCTACCGTCCCTATACCGGGGGATCGCTGACCATCACCGCCGGTGACCGGCAGGTAAGGGCAGAGGCCCCTGCAAGACCGGGAGTCTTTGAGGTGCCGTTTGTTCCGGAGGGCAGTGGTAAGCAAACCATCACCTATACCCTGCAGTCGGGTGAGTTCAAAACAAGTGTTTCCACCTATGCTTTTGTTTCCGCCCACCATCATGCAGAGGGAGAGGCAGCTGATCTGCATGCAAATGCAAACGAAGGGTCCGGCTACCCGCATTCCGAAGAGGGCGAAATCATTTTCCTGAAAGAGCAGGCATGGAAGAGCGATTTCATGGTGCAGCCGGTGCACCTCTCACCCTTCTCTTCCGTGCTCAGGGCCAGCGGTGAGATCGTGGCAACACCCTCCGAAAAAACCGGATTGTCGGCCACTACCCCAGGCATCCTCCTTTTCCGGAACCAAAACCTTGTACCCGGAACCCGCGTTGAAAAGGGTCAGCCGCTCTTCACCATCACCCCGGCAACCCCCGGCAGCGATAACCTGGCCCTGCAATACAGCGAACTTAAAAACAGCCTGACACAGAGCAGAAGCGAGTTCCTGCGCCACCGCGAGCTGTTCGCCGCAAACGTCATCCCCGAGCGGCAATTCATTGCAACAAAAACAGATTACACGGCCGACAGTCTGCGCTTTTACAACCTGGCATCGATTGCTGGTGAGAACGGGCTGACCATCACTGCCCCTGCAGCCGGTTACATCCACGAACTGCACGTTACACAGGGACAGTTTGTGAAAACCGGCCTGCAGCTCGCCACGATCTCCCCCAACCGCAACCTGCTGCTGAGGGCCGATCTGCCGGTACAACATTACACCATGGCCCGGCAGATCGTTACCGCCAATTTCCGCACAACCTATTCGTCCCGCATCTACCGGGTCGATGAGCTTGGCGGAAATCTGCTTTCACGTGGCACTTCTGTGAGCGGCAACGACCATTTCATCCCGCTCTATTTCTCGATCATCAACGACGGCACCCTCCTCGAAGGGTCGTACGTGGAGCTGTTCCTCCTCAGCGAAGAGCAGAAAAACAGTCTCACCGTGCCGGTTTCAGCCCTCGCCGAGGAGATGGGCGCCTTCTACTGTTACGTGCAGGTAACGGGGGAGAGCTTTACGAAGCGCAGCGTTCAGCCGGGACACAGCGACGGGAACTTTATTGAGATTACCGGCGGACTCCATCCCGGAGAGAGGGTGGTTACCAGGGGGGCGATGCTCCTGAAGGCCGCCTCAATGGTGGTTGGTGAAACAGGTCATGGTCATGCCCATTAAATTGTGATAGTTATGCTGAACAGAATTATTAAATACGCCCTCGACAACAGGTTACTGGTCATCTTCCTCTCCCTGCTGTTGCTGATCGGAGGGCTCTATACCGCAAAGGAGATGGAGGTCGATGTATTTCCCGACCTCACCGCCCCAACGGTGGTCGTACTAACCGATGCACACGGGATGGCGGCCGAGGAGGTGGAGATGCTGGTGACTTTTCCCATTGAGACCTCTTTGAACGGGGCCACCAATGTGCGCCGCGTGCGGTCGAGCTCTTCGTATGGTTTCTCGATTGTCTGGGTGGAGTTTGAGTGGGATACAGATATCTACCGGGCGCGTCAGATCGTAAGTGAGAAGCTGCCCACCATCGCTTCTCAGCTTCCTGCGGGAATCGAGTCACCCATACTTGCTCCCCAGACTTCGGTGATGGGGGAGATCATGCTGGTGGCGCTCTCCTCCGACTCGCTCTCCATGTTCGATTTGCGCACGATCGCTGAACGGCAGGTGAAGCTGCGGCTGCTCTCCGTGACCGGTGTGGCGCAGGTGGTGATGATGGGCGGACTGTCCAGGGAGTACCAGGTGCTGGCAGATCCATACAAGATGCGTTACTACGATGTATCGCTCGATGAGCTGGTCGCTGTTTCAGAGAACACCAACAGCAACGCCAGCGGCGGGTTTATCAATGAATTCGGACAGGAGTATATCGTGCGGGCCACCGGTCGCACCGTCGATCCGGAGAAGATCGGGTCGTCGGTAATCAAAATGCGGAACGGGAAGCCGGTAAAGATATCCGATGTGGCTGCGGTACAGATCGGTCATCCCGACAAGATCGGTGATGCCTTCCTGAACGCCGAGCCTTCAGTGATCCTCACGGTGCAGAAACAGCCGGATGTTAACACGTTGCAATTGACACAGGCGATCGACCAGGCACTGAAGGAGCTGGCACCCTCCCTGCCCGTCGATGTCAGCGTCAACCCCCATATCTTCCGGCAATCTGACTTTATCAACACCGCCATACGCAACGTCTTCAAGGTGCTTATCGAGGGAGGCATTTTTGTGACGATCATCCTCTTCCTCTTCCTGCTGAACTGGCGCACGACGGTTATCTCCCTGATCGCGATCCCGCTCTCACTTTTTCTCTCCATCATCACCCTCAAGATATTGGGACTCACCATTAACACGATGTCGCTCGGCGGCATGGCCATTGCCATCGGGGTGCTGGTCGACGATGCGATCATCGATGTGGAGAACGTGCTGAAACGACTCAAACAGAACCACCGCAAGCCGAAGGAGCAGCAGGAGCCGATCCTGCAGGTGATCTACAAGGCCTCGGTGGAGATCCGTTCCTCCATTGTCCAGGCCACTCTCATTATCATTGTCGCCTTCGTGCCGCTCTTCTTTCTGGCAGGGATGGAGGGCAGGATGTTAAAACCGCTGGGCATCACCTTCATTGTCTCCCTGCTCGCCTCGCTCCTGGTGGCACTTACCCTCACACCCGTGCTTTCAAGCTACATGCTTACTACCGAGGGGCAGCTTTCACGGGATGAACGCGGGGGAAACAGGCTGGTGCAGCGGCTCAACGCCTGGTACCGCCGTTCGCTGGTGTCGGTGCTGCGGTACCGTGTCCCGGTAATTGTTATCGCGGTGGTTCTGCTGGTCGGCTCACTTTTTGTCTTTTCCGGTTTTGGCAGGGCCTTTCTGCCGGAGTTCAACGAGGGAACGCTCACCATGACTACTACCACGTTGCCGGGGGTGTCGCTGGAGCAGAGTAGCAGGCTGACCGACAACATTGATCTTGCGTTATTGGAGATCCCGGAGGTGAGGTATGTGAGCCGGCGCACCGGCAGGGCGGAGCTGAATGAGCACAGTCATGGCGGCTCCAACACCTCTGAGATTGATGTGCCCTATACGATCGGCAAGCGGGGGTACGAGACCTTTATGGAAGAGGTGCGGGAACGGCTCGCCGAGATCCCCGGCATCAATATCAATATCGGTCAGCCCCTCGGTCACCGCATCGATCACATGCTCTCAGGAACACGTGCGAGCATCGCCATCAAGATGTTCGGTACCGACCTGTCGACCATGTACCGGCTGGCGAACGAGGTGAAGGGGGAGATTGAGGGTATCGGCGGATTGGTCGATCTGAATGTGGAGCAGCTTGTGGAGATCCCGCAGATACAGATCAGGCCGCGGGCAGAGATGCTGGCAAAATACGGGATCCCCGCGAGCGCGCTCACCCGGTTTGTTGAGACCGCCATTGCCGGGGAGAAGGTATCGGAGGTGTATGAGAGCGATCTTAATTTCGACCTGGTGGTGCGGTATGATGCACAATACAGGAACAGTATTGAGGCGATCAGGGATATGTTGATTGACACAGGCGACGGTCATAAGGTGCCGCTGAGCTACGTGGCCGATGTAGTGTCGGTGTCGGGACCCAATACCATTAACCGCGAGAATGTAAAACGGAAGCTGGTGATCTCGGCCAACACCGCCGGAAGGGATGTGGGGAGCGTAGTAGAGGAGGTGCAAAGGGTTGTTTCGGGGAGCATCGATCTGCCCGAGGGGTACCGGATCGAGTATGGCGGACAGTTTGAGAGTGCGCAGCGGGCATCGGTCACGCTATTGATCACCTCGCTGATTGCTATTCTGGTGATCTTCCTGATCCTCTACCAGGAGTTCAGGAGTACAAAGCTGGCAGGCATTATCCTGATCAATCTACCGCTGGCGCTGATCGGCGGGGTGGCTGCTATCTGGATCACCTCGGGGGTGCTGAGCATTCCCTCGGTGATCGGGTTTATCACCCTTTTCGGCATCGCCACACGGAACGGGATCCTGCTGGTGTCGCGGTATATCCACCTCAAGCAGGAGGGGATGCCGTTGAAGGAGGCGATTATGAGCGGGTCGGCCGACCGGCTGAACCCGATTTTGATGACGGTGCTGGCATCGGCGCTGGCGCTTATTCCGCTGGCCCTGGGAGGCGATCAGCCCGGCAACGAGATCCAGAGTCCGATGGCGATTGTAATTCTCGGTGGACTGATCACCAGCACGCTGCTGAACCTGATTGTAGTTCCATCGGTCTATTATATGATTGAAAAAAGAAATGTATGAAACAAGCAACTATGGTATTTTTAAGGCACACAAAAACACATATTATATCGTTAATCCTAGTGGCTGTTACTGTCGGGGCATCCCTGGCCCAGGGGGACCCTGAACCGTTGTCGCAGGTTGACAAAAATGTTTTGCCGGAGGTTTCCGTCACGGTTAGGGTTTCCGGAGATCAGTTCCTGCAGACTGTTGAGGAGCACAATCCGACGCTGAAGGCGGCCCGGGAGGTGCTGAACGCCTCCCTGCTGGAGTCGCGTACCGGCCTTGCACCGGGCGATCCCTCGGTAGAGCTGGGAACTATGGCCGGGATGCCGGAAGAGATTGGCAATAAGACCAATGTGCGGGTGGCCCAGGAGTTTGAATTTCCGTCGGTATACCTGCACAGGTCGAAGGCGGGAAGGTTGAAGGCTGAGGGGGCGGAGCTGCTGTATGAGTTGGCGCGGCAGGAGGTGCTGGT
>CAZIIU010000033.1:0-31855 GCA_964539395.1 uncultured Bacteroidaceae bacterium | reverse complement strand
CCGGACCGAGTGCCGGCTGAACGCCTTCAGGCAGGAGGCCAGCGGGTAGTGAGCTAAGTTTTTCGAGGATCCGGGAGCGTGACCAGTAGAATTCCACATCGTCGTTGAAGATGATATAGATGCTGGAAAAACCGAAGATCGAGGTGCTGCGGATCGATTTCACGCCGGGGATACCGAGCAGGTAGGTGGTGAGGGGGTATGAGATCTGGTCCTCGATATCCTGGGGTGAGCGCCCCATCCATTCGGTGAAGACGATTTGCTGGTTTTCGCCGATATCAGGGATGGCATCTACCGGTACGGGGTCGGAGGGCAGGGCGCCGGTATCCCAGCCGAAGGGGGCCGTTACCACACCCCAGGCAACGAGGCCGGTGAGGATGAGGATGGTGACCAGCTTGTTCTCGAGGAAATACCTGATTATTTTATTGATCATGTGATTGGTTTTATGATGTTGGCATATGGTTGATCCGGGTGCAGACAAGCGTTCAGCAGGCAGTGATGCGCTGAATATGCCTGACACAGAATGCCTTGATCATAAAAGGAATGATTGCAGACCGGTGAGGGTCGACTGTATTTTGGGAGGGGGGAATTTGAGAGGACTGTTGATACTGGTCGCGGTTTCGGCGATGTAGCTTTTGCTGATCAGCGTAACCGGGTATTGGGCCATGTCGAAAATATGTGTGTTTTCGAGGTTAATTTTGGTGGCGGCATCGACAAAGTCATCATCGAGCTGGTTAAAAACGGTTTCTGTCTGGCAGCATTTGGGATTCTCGCAGCAGGGTTCGGCCTCTTTGTTGATTTCAATAGTAACGAGGCTGTCGCCGCAATAGTGCGCAGAGATACTGAAACCGGTGGTTGCTACCAGCAGCAGAAGTGAAACGGATATGGTGACCAGTTGTCTGATGGTTATGCGCTTTTTATCTTTTAGACACTACAAATACAACACATTTTTGTTCATAATGTTTTCGGAGTTGGGGGGAATGTCATTTTTTTGAAGTTCTTCCAGATTCTGCCTATTTTTATACTCGCACGTTATTTTACAAAAATATACAGATGAGAAAAATTTCAATTGTTCTGCTATTACTGATATCTTATATCACCTTCGCACAAGAGGGTCTTACCTACCAGCAGCCACCGCAGGAGATCCTGGAGCTGGTCGATGTTCAGCTGGCGCCGGCAGTGCAACTTGATGAAAACAGGGAGGTGATGGTGCTGCTGTATCGCGATGCCTATCGATCCATTGAGGAATTGTCGCAGGAGGAGATGCGGCTGGCGGGACTGCGAATTGATCCGAAAACCAATATCGGTAGCCGGGTTACATACTATAATAATTTGAAGATCAGAAAGTTGGAAGATGGAGATGAGACCCCGCTACAGGTAGAGGGATTGCCTGCTGTACCACTTCTTACCAACTTTTCATGGTCGCCCGACCAGAAAAAAATGGCGTTCACCCATACAACTCCTGAGGGGGTTGAGCTGTGGGTATTGGATATTGCAACGGCATCGGCACAGCGTCTTACCGGTGCACAAGTGAATGCGAACCTGGGTGATGTGTTCCGCTGGTTTGCCGATAGTGAATCGCTGCTGGTGAAGATGGTGGCTGCGGTTCGGAAACCGCTCATCAATACCAGTGAGGCGATCCCCGCTGGACCGACGGTTTCGGTGAGTGACGGGAAGGAGGCGCAAAACAGGACCTACCAGGATTTGCTAAAGAACAAGAATGATGAGCATAATTTTGAGCAGCTGGCACGGTCCGATCTCCACAGGGTTTCAATCACCGGGGAGTCGGAAAAATGGCTGCATGGTGATATGTATGCATCGTTGGACTTTTCACCTGATGGCAATTTTGTGATGATCAGCAGGATTGAAAGGCCCTTTTCTTACCTGGTGCCTTATTACAGGTTTCCGTCGGTAACCACGGTGTATACTGCTGAAGGCGAAGAGGTGAAGGCGGTTGTGAAGGTGCCGCTGATCGAGGATCTGCCAAAGGGGTTCATGGCTGTTCGGGAAGGGAAGAGGAGTATGCAGTGGCGCAACGACATGCCGGCATCGCTGGTTTATGCAGAGGCGCTGGATGGTGGCGATCCGGAGAATGAGGTGGCGTATCGTGATGAGGTGTACCAGTGGGATGCGCCTTTTGCAAGCGATCCGAAAGTATTGCTTAGAACGATTAACCGTTTTGGCGGAATCCAGTGGGGGAACGAACAGTTGGCTGTGGTCAGCGATTACTGGTGGAACACACGCAATACGAAGTTATACCTGTTTGATCCGTCTGATCCGGAAAAGGAGACTGAAGTGATTGAAGACAGAAATTACCAGGACCGCTACAGCGATCCGGGCAGGTTTGTTACCCGGCGAAACGAGTATAGCCGGCCGGTTCTTGCGCTGAAGAGGAACAATGCATTTCTCATTGGGGATGGGTTTACAGAAGAGGGACAGTTTCCCTTTGTGGACCAATTCAATCTGAAGAATAAAAAGAAGAAGAGGCTGTACCGGTCGGAATTGCCCGGTAAGATCGAAGATCTGCGCGATTATGATCCAGAAGCCGACCGGCTGCTGGTGCGGATCGAATCACCGGCCGAATACCCGAATTATTATTTCAGGAATTTGAAGAGGAACAGGCTCACGCAGCTCACCTTCTTTGAGAACCCTTTTAAAAGCATCCGGGATGTGCACAAGGAGGTGATCAGTTATGAGCGTAGCGACGGACTGGAATTGAGTGGCACGCTTTATCTGCCGGTTGGTTATGATACGGTGCAAAAAGAGAAGATGCCGATGATCCTTTGGGCCTATCCGACCGAATTCAAGGACAGGGCAAGTGCGGGTCAGACCACACAGAACCCGAACAGTTTTATCTACCCGTGGTATGGATCGCCGGTATTTTGGATTACGCGCGGGTATGTGGTGCTCGACGATGCCTCTTTTCCCATTGTGGGTGAAGGGGAGGAGGAGCCGAACGACAGTTTCAGGGAGCAGCTGGTGGCCAATGCCAAAGCGGCGATTGATGCAGTGGATGAACGGGGGTATATTGACAGGAACAGGGTGGCGGTTGGCGGACACAGCTACGGGGCTTTCATGACCGCGAATTTGCTGTCACATTCCGACCTGTTTGCAGCAGGAATTGCCCGGAGCGGAGCTTACAACAGAACGCTTACCCCCTTTGGGTTCCAGAGCGAGGAGCGCTCCTACTGGGAGGCGCCTGAGGTATACAACAGCATGTCGCCCTTTATGCATGCAGACAAGATGAAGACACCGCTGTTGATGATTCATGGTGAGGCTGACAATAACTCGGGGACCTATCCCATGCAGAGTGAACGGTATTTCAATGCGATCAAGGGACTGGGAGGAACGGCACGGCTGGTGATGCTGCCGAAAGAGAGTCACGGCTACCGTGCAAAGGAGAGCGTCCTGCATGTGCTGTGGGAGCAGGACCAATGGTTGGAAAAATATGTAAAATGATGATTTTTTAATTTCATTTTATATATTTATCCGGAGAAAACTAAAACCATCACCAATTAACCTGTTTCGCAATGTGGAAAACTACACTGCTGCTGCTGATTACGATTATCGTAATTCCCTTTTTTGCCTTTAAGGTCGACGAACCGTTGTCGGCATTCCAGGGGGCTGTTTTGGCCGATCTTGTACTGGTATACCTCACAGCCACTCTACTTTGTTTTATACTGAGCCTTTTAACCGGCAATTATAGCCAGGTCGACAAGCTCTGGAGCCTTATCCCCATTGCTTATGTCTGGATCGTAGCTGTGCGATCGGAGTTTGAGCCAAGAATCGTTTTAATGGCGATTTTGGTTGCGATCTGGGGCATACGGCTCACCTATAATTTCTCACGCAGGGGAGGCTACTCCTTCCGCTTCTGGACCGGGGAGGAGGATTACCGTTGGGCTATTCTCCGGGCGAAACCTGAGTTTGCGGCCAGATGGAAGTGGGTACTGTTCAACTTCTTTTTTATTTCGATGTACCAGATGGGACAGATTCTTTTAATCACCCTTCCAGCTTTGAAAAGTATTGGCGGCGCCCCACTTGGCTGGTTCGATCTGCTGATCGCCGGATTGTTTCTCCTGTTTGTTATCACCGAAACGATCGCTGATCAGCAGCAGTGGCGATTTCATAAGGAGAAGCGCAGGTTGATAGCTGAAGGCGGAGAATTGCCCGAGAAGTACAAAAAGGGGTTTGTCTGCACCGGCTTATGGTCGGTGGCACGGCACCCCAACTATGCCTCTGAGCAGGCGATCTGGATCACCTTCTACTTTTTCAGTGTCGCGGCTACCGGAATCTGGCTCAACTGGTCGATCATGGGAGCCATTCTTCTTGTACTGCTCTTTTTTGGAAGCAGCAGCTTCAGCGAATCGGTATCAGCAGGAAAATATCCCGAATATGAAACATACAGGGAACAGGTTCCAAGGTTCATCGGCGTTTCATCCTTCCGGAACAGGGAGAAGGAGTAGTGACAGGATTGGCGGATCAGATACCCAGGGGAGCGATCATCCGGGCACCAATAGCAGGCACAACAGGAAAACCTATAGATGAGTTGGAAGCGTTTGGACTCTTTTTAGTCCGCTCATAAGATAGTTCAAGGGCTGGACCCAGGTCAACTTCGACGCTCCATTTCTCTGATATATGGCCCAGTCTGCCAACTCGCAGATCCTGAATTTATTGTTATTATACAATTAGTAGCGAGCCTTCACGGGAATCTACCACAACCTTTTTACCCGGTTCCACTTCGCCTCTCAGAATAGCCATGGAGATCAGGTCCACCAGTTTTTTCTGGATGATTCTCTTTAGGGGCCGTGCTCCGAACTGCATGTCGAAGCCTTCCCGCTTGATCTGCTCAATCGCCTCCGGGGTCACCTCGATGCTGATATCCTGCTTTTTCAGCAGTTTGCGTAGAATCTCCAGCTGAATGCGGATGATCCCCTCCATGTGCTCCATGGCGAGCGGACGGAACATCACCAGCTCATCGATCCTGTTCAGAAATTCCGGCCGCATGCTCTTTTTCAGCAACTCGAAAATCCGGTTTTTCGTCTCGATGTATTTGGCCTCCATGTCACCCTCACCCACATGGGCAAAGCTCTCATGGATGATATCCGATCCGAGGTTGGAGGTCATGATGATAATCGTATTCTTAAAGTTCGCGATCCGGCCCTTGTTGTCGGTTAGCCTACCGTCTTCCAGCACCTGCAGCAGGATATTGAACGTATCGGGGTGTGCCTTCTCGATCTCATCCAGCAGGATCACCGAATAGGGCTTCCTGCGCACCGCCTCGGTCAGCTGTCCGCCCTCATCATACCCTACATATCCCGGGGGAGCGCCTACCAGCCGCGATACGGCGTGCCTCTCCTGGTACTCACTCATATCGATGCGGGTCATCAGTGCCTCGTCGTTAAACAGGTACTCCGCCAGCGCCCTGGCCAGCTCGGTTTTCCCCACACCGGTGGTTCCCAGAAACAGAAACGATCCCACCGGCCTTTTCTCATCGGCCAGTCCGGTCCGGCTTCTGCGTATAGCTGCCGACACAGCTTCCACCGCTTCCTCCTGGCCCACCACACGTTTTCTGAGTTCATCTTCAATATGCAGCAGCTTCTCCCTGTCGTTCTGCAGCATCCGCGTTACTGGAATGCCGGTCCACCGCGAAACCACCTCGGCGATATCCTCTGCAGTGATCTCCTCGCGTACCAGCCTTTTCCCATCCTCCTCATATTCTTTAAGGCGTTCAATTGTCTTGTTCAGCTCATCTTCTGCTGAAGGCAGTTCACCGTAACGTATCTCTGCCACCCGTCCGAGGTTGCTTTCCCGTTCGGCCCTCTCCGCCTCATACCTGAGGTCTTCAATCCGTTTTTTAACGGTCTGGATGTTAGACACAATCTCCTTCTCATCCTGCCAGACAGCCATGAGCTGTTTATGCTCATCTTTCAGGTCGGCCAGTTGCCTGGAAATGTTTTCCACGCGCGACTTGTCTTTTTCCCTTTTGAAAGCCTCCTTTTCAATCTCAAGCTGCTGGATCTTTCGCTCCAGCGTGTCGATCGATTCAGGTCTGGAATTCATCTCCAGCCTGAGGTGTGCCGCCGCCTCATCGATCAGGTCGATCGCCTTGTCGGGCAGAAACCGGTCGGTGATATAGCGTGTCGAGAGCTGCACGGCAGCTATGATTGCTTCATCGCGGATCCTGATCTTGTGATACCCCTCATACCGCTCTTTGATTCCACGAAGAATGGAAACAGCATCCTCTTCTGCGGGTTCGTCGACAAATACCTTCTGGAACCTTCGCTCCAGGGCCTTGTCCTTTTCGAAGTACTTCTGGAATTCATTCAGTGTTGTGGCTCCGATGGCACGCAACTCTCCCCTGGCCAGGGCCGGCTTCAGGATGTTGGCTGCATCCATGGCTCCTTCGCCTCCACTTCCGGCACCCACCAGGGTGTGGATCTCATCAATGAAAAGAATGATTCGTCCTTCAGCGCCGACTACCTCTTTAACCACTGACTTTAGCCGCTCCTCAAATTCGCCCTTGTATTTCGCACCAGCGATCAGGGCACCCATATCGAGTGAATAGAGCTCTTTCTGCAGCAGGTCGTCCGGTGCATCTCCATTCACGATCCTGAAGGCGATGCCCTCAGCGATCGCTGTCTTACCAACACCCGGTTCACCCACCAGGATCGGGTTGTTCTTGGTGCGCCGGGTAAGTATCTGCAACACACGCCTGATCTCTTCATCACGGCCGATGACCGGGTCGAGCTTGCCACTCCTGGCCCGTTCGTTAAGATGTACAGCATATTTATCCAGTGCGTTGTAGTTGTCTTCGGCCGACTGACTTTTCACTGTCTCCCCTTTTCTCAGCTCCCGTATGGCAGCATTCATCTCGCTCTCGCTGATCCCCGAATCCTTGAGCATGCGACCCACAGGATCGTCCGATTTGTACAATCCGAGCAACAGGTGCTCGAGGGTAACATACTCATCACCGGTTTTTTTTGCAGCCGACTGGGATTTCACCAATACCTCATTTGCCTTAGCCGATAGGTACTTCTCTCCTCCTGTTACAACCGGGTACCCTTTAATGATACCGTCAAGAGCAGCCTTCAGATGGTCACCGTTAACAGATAGTTTTTTAAAAATGAAAGGCAGAACATTCTGATCAACCTCCATTACCCCTTTCATCAGGTGACCGCATTCGATTGCCTGGTGATTGCGCTCAACAGCCAACTGCTGTGCCCGCTGAATCGCCTCCTGCGCCTTTATAGTAAATTTATTGAAGTCCATATTTATTCTTTTTAAATGAACTACTTCAAATTGTAAGCCAGTTGAGTAAACGTGTTTTTGAATGTATGGATAATCTTTTTGTAACCAGAATATTACAGAACCAGGGAGTCATTTTTAAAAACAGGATTACGACAAAATGACGTACAACACCCTGATAATGAAGACAAAATGACAGTCAGGTTTTCTATATACCGGAACAAATAAAATCATTAACTTGCCGAATAAATCTTCATTCAGATGGCACGATTTATTAAGAAAATGGGTCTGAGAAAGGGTGCGAAACCGGGTTCTTTGATTTTCGTGGGTGAGCAGCAGACGGAACGTGTGGTGATAAAGGTGATGCAGTACGACGAGAATCATCTTGAAGAGAAGGAGGTTGAAACAATTGACCAGGCATTGTCGCTGATCAATGAGAACAGCATGACCTGGATCAATGTTTTTGGCATTCATGATCCGGATGTGATGATTGCACTTGGTAACAGGTTTGATACAGATGTATTATTGCTGGAGGATATGATGAATACGGACCATCGTCCGAAATTAAGCAAGGACGACAATAACTTATATATCATCACGAAGTTGCTAAATCTTAATGGCGAAACGGGTCAGATCGAATCGGATCAGCTGAGTCTGATCGCTGGAAAGCGCTTTCTGATTTCATTACAGGAGAAGCCGGGAACACATTTCGAAGCTGTGAGGGAGAGAATCAGGAAGACAAGGGACAGGCGCAGAATTATTCATTCTGATTACCTGGCGTATGCCCTTCTCGATTGTATGGTTGACAACTACCTGGACCTGTTGGCGGAAATCGGCAATTCAATTGATGATCTGGAATTGGAGATTCTCGAAGGAGGAGGCAGGTTCACTTCCAGGAAGATTTACAGGCAAAGGACAGAATTAAACTTTATGCGACAGGCAGTTTTGCCATTAAAGGAACTTATCTTCGATCTGGTGAAGTCGGATTCGACCCTTATCCGCAAGGAGACAGGAGAGTTTATCAGGGATCTGTACGACCATGTCATCATCACTAATGAAAGGATTGAAGTTTATTTCTCTATTGTAGCTGACCAGAAGGAGATCTATCACTCAATGATCTCTAACAGGACGAATGAGATTATGAAGGTGCTGACTGTTTTTGCGGCCATCTTTATTCCGCTGACATTCATTGCAGGAATCTATGGAATGAACTTTGAAAATATTCCGGAGTTGAACTGGGCAAACGGCTACCTCTATTTCTGGATCCTGATAACCATGGTGGGTGTCGGATTGCTCATTTATTTCAGAAAGAAAAAATGGTTGTAAAATGAAGCAAATGAATTTTTCAAGACGAATCTATTACCTGTTGCTCACAGTGATCATTGTTCTTCTTTTAATCTATGCAGAAAATTTATTAATCCCTTTTGTTTTAGCCATACTCATCTGGTTTGTAATCAGGGTTTTGAAATCACTGCTTTTAAAGCTGCCTTATACCAGGAAACTTCCTCAATGGCTCCTCACCGCGATATCTTCCATTATTCTGCTGAGCCTGTTGAGTTTGATCGTTACCCTTATAACCAGCAATATTCAGCAGATATCTTCATCTGTTCCGGAATATGAGAAAAACATAAATAATGTGGTGGAAGACATTAATGAGAGGTTTAATATTGATCCGGTGAAGTCGATGACCGATACAATCAAAGATTTTGATTTCTCAAAAATTTTATCACCCCTCTTTTCAGCACTGACATCTATTTTTGGAAATGCCTTCTTATTTCTCGTTTATTTAATTTTCATCCTTTTGGAAGAGCCTATTTTTAAGCGAAAACTTAAAGCCGTATACAGGACTCCGGAGCAATATAAAAGCATAACAGGCATTCTGCAAAAAATTGATGACTCCATTAACAATTACATTGCGATCAAGACAATCACAAGCCTGTCGACCGGGTTTCTCAGTTTTTTTGTGCTCTATTTTGTGGGCGTGGATGCGCCCTTTTTCTGGGCCTTCCTTATTTTTATCCTGAATTATATTCCTAATATCGGTTCGTTGATAGCAACCCTCTTCCCAACGGTGTTCGCGTTACTTCAGTTTGGGGATTTTACACAGCCCTTGCTGGTGCTCATTATTGTAGGATCCATTCAATTGACGATTGGCAGTTTCGTGGAACCCCGGATTATGGGTAACACGCTGAATATGAGTCCGCTGGTAGTGTTTTTAACATTGGTGCTTTGGGGAACCATCTGGGGAGTTACAGGAATGCTGCTCAGCGTACCAATCACGGTCATTATCATTTTGATGCTAAATGAGTTTCCCGAAACCAGGTCGGTGGCTATAATGTTAAGCCGACGGGGAAATCCGGAGGCCTGACAGAAGATAGTTGCCTGGCAGACTTTTTGGTTGATATGCATGTTTGTGGCTTTTTTCTATATTTGAAGAAGTTTGGAATGTTTGTATCATGTATTCGTTGTTGATATGTTTTAACGATTACAGAATCAGTATAATGCCATGCCCGGAGAACAAATGACTTTTAGCGCACGACAATGGTCACTTCTGAAATTGGCCAAAAGATTCCTGATCATAGATCTGATTCTTCTGCTTAGTGGAAATTCATTGCCTGCACAGATTGATACATTGGGATTACAAACACCGTTATTATCACTTGATATCGATCACCTTGATTACCCTGTGGATTCGGGAAGAATGAAGGTTATCTCTGCAGGGAGAATCGCTAAAAGCCTGGATGAGGTGCCTTTGCAGGTGTATGTAATTACGGAGGAAGAGATACTCAGAAACCAGTTTACCTCTTTGTCTGATGTGCTATTGGCCCTGCCGGGTATCCAGGTTTCAGTACCAGGAACAGGCGAGCTTGGGGAGTATTTCCAGATTTGGAATCTGACCGGAAACCTGTATACCAAGATACTGATTAATGGCGTACCGGTTAAGCCTTCTGTAGTGGCCGGCATGCCTCTCGGAGGACAGCTCCCCATACGCCAGGCAGATCGTATAGAGGTTATTTATGGCAACTCATCAGCTGTATATGGTGCTGATGCCGTTTCAGGCGTAATTAACATTATCACGAAAGAGGCAGATCAGGGCACATTTGTAAGAGGAGATATAAGCCTTGGGGGGTATGGCCATAATTATATCAATTTTTCAGTAGGCGGTAAGGGTGGAAAGAACAACAATATTCTGCAGTACAGCTTCTATGGGTCGAAAACCGAGATGAACGCTATGAACCTGGATTATTCTGAGGAGGGAGTTTACAATCCTTTGAACTTTTATCAGTCCCGGGGAGGGGATATGCGCATTGGGACCGTAACAATTGCTCCGTCAGAGGTAAGTGAAGAGGAGTTGTCTGATCGCAGTATCAGTGAAGAGGAGTTCAAGCGTGCATTTTATGGAGAGCAGTATGAAGGCAGCTTATCTCTTCCCGAAATGGAGGCAGTAGGTTCAGGCGCCCATATGCTTGGCATGCAATTGAATTTCAGGGGGATCGGATTGTCTTACAATTACATGTACCGGCGAACACACAGTTCACTTGGTCTTTCACCTGCCTTCTTTAAATATAACAATCCACAAAATTTCTGGGGCGAAAGTATACAGCAGTTTACCTTAAGCTATAATAAGGAGTTTAAGAGATTTTCATCTACCACCCAGTTGAACACTTTGTTGTACGATATGGACAATAACTCCAGCCAGGGACTTACGCAAAACAAGTTTACAGATAAGGTCTACCGTTATTCAGCATCGGGCGATATTGAGTTGAACCAGGTTTTTTCTACCATGTTGTTTGGAAATATTGAAACGGTAGCAGGTTTTTCCAGTTCCATTTCAGGAAATCTTCCGGTAACGAACTATTTGTACACCCCGTTTGACAGAAGCCATTACAGTACCTTTGCAGAGGAGATAAGTCCGGATTTCCGCAGTCCGTTCGGCCGGTTCGGAGTAAATCCGGTATTATTTACCAATAATTCAGCTTTTATTCAGTTCTACTCCAATTGGAAAAAATTCCGTTTTCTTGGAGGCATAAGAAATGATATAAATACAATGGTTAATACTAACAATTTCAGTCCCCACCTGGCCATATTGCATAAAACATCGAACAGGACCTCCTTTCGTCTTTCAGTAGGTACTGCTTATAAGATACCTCCAACCTCTCTGATCTATCAATCTCTCTCCTACCCGGTGAATGATTCCATGATCTATCTCGTTGCTCTGCCGGCGAAAAAAATCAAGCCGGAAAAATTCTCAACCCTGGAATTCGGTTTTACCACGTCCATTTTACCATGGTTAACAATAGAGCAGTCGTTCTTTTCCTATCGCATCAGGAACCATATTGTACCTTACCGGGAATCGAGATGGACCATCGACATACCGGAGGTAATTGACAGGGGCAGGATCATTAATGATTCAATCGGACAATGGGTTAATCTGGGTAATTCTGTCTCAACAGTAGGGGGTAGTCAGACGTCGTTTATCATGAATAATCTGGTGAGGTCAATCAAACTCAATGCTGAGGTACATCTCTATTTTCAGGCACGTCAGGACAGACTTCCCAACGTTATCGATATTGTGGAAGAGTATTTTAAATTATCTCCCCGCCATTTAGGTAAAATAAAGGTGTCTATGCAGCCAACCGAAAAGATCTATGTTTATGTTGAGAGCCACTGGATGAGTAAATGGTTAAGGGTATTGATTCCCTTTGAAGATTTATACGATGGAATTTTTGGAGAAGCAGATGGTTACTATGCTATCAATGCAACGGCAAATTACAGTATTAGCAACCACCTTAAGCTGTATATGAAAGTAACGAATCTTTTTGATGAAAAATATGGCATGGCAAATCCGGCAATGCTGGAACCGGGACTACTTTACAACCCGCAACTAAGAAGGACCATTCGGGTTGGATTGACCTACAGAATGAATTAATGTGATTTAATGCTGAATGATACAGAAGGTTCCAATATATTGGATGCGACTAAGTGCAGTTATACTCTCTATGCTATTGGTATCTTTAGCCAATGCACAACTGGCAATGCCTGTTGAGCTAGTACTTAAAAACGATGTATCTGAACGTTACAGTAAAGCTCAAACTTTGCTCAGGGAAGGACGGTTTGCCGAAGCACTCAATGTTGCGGAACAGGGACTGCAATATTCCATGGCAAATGAGGAAAACGAGCATGAACTGAATTTTCTGGAGTTGATGGGGGATATTTACTATGAAAGCGGACAGCCTGCCAGTGGACTTCCCTATTATCTCAGGGTTGCCGGCATGGTCGAGTCTGCCAATGACACAATCCGGATGGATGCAATATACAGGAAGATTGCAATTGCATACAGGGCAGAACAGGTTTATTCCAGGGAGCAGGAATATTATGAAAAGCTGCTGGAAATATTGCCCCGGGAGTCGTACCAGGATCGTCTTGAAACAAATGCCAGAATTGGTTCTGCCGCTTATCATGCCGGGAACTATAAAAAAGCGGCCGTTACTTTTAGTTCATTGCTTCCGGAGTATACCAGGGGAGAAACTGCATGGGCCGGCATCATGCAGGATCTCGTCACAGTCTTTGAAGCAGACGGACAGTATGACAGCGCACTTCATTATAGTATGGTTTTGCTTGAAGAGTATAAGCTTAGAGGAGACGATGATAACGTTGGAAGACTGAATAATAACATGGGTTATTATCATACGCTTTTAAAAAATTACACGCAGGCATCGACCTTCTACCTTTCTGCCATTGAGGACGCGCAGGATATTTCAATGCCCCAGAAGGAAATTGGACTGATGATGAGTAATGCCGCGGTCTGCTTCACCAACATGGGGCTCGAGAAGAGGGCCATGGAGTTTTTTAACAATGCCATAAAGGTTTTCGAAAAGGAGAATTGTCCTGAGGAGAAGTCAAGGAACGAAAATATGCTTGCCAGCCTCTACCACTCAACGGGCGATTTATATAATGCCGGCTTGTTCTGCAGGAGTGCCATTAAATCGGCACAGGAGGCTCCCGATCCCTGGCTGGAGGCCCGGGCTTGTTTAACCTATTCAAGTATTCTCAGGGACGGAAATGATCCTTTAAACGCATTAAACTACTATGAAAAGTATCTTGCCATCAGGGATTCAATTGAATTTTCCAGGAGAATGGGTATTCAGGCATTGGAGAATAAGAAGAATATGCTTGAGCAACTGGAACGGGGGTTGAGATTGCGTCTTAAAGAGGACGAACTCTCCAAACTGGCTATTGAACAGTTAAAGTTGCAGAATGAGAAGATGGAGCAAGAGAAGGAGCTACTGATGCATGAGAGAAACCTTGATATTCTTAAGCAAGATAGCTTGCGGCAGTCGATTATAATTAAGGATCAGCAATTTCTTGTAGCAAGAAAAGAACGTGAGAACAGACTGCTGGAACAGGAAAAGCAGCTTGCCGACTTACAACTGAGGGAGGAGATGGCTAAGCAGGAGGCCCTTGAGAAACAAAAGGAACTCCTTGAACAGAAACAGCAGATGGACCAGCTTGAGTTGGCAAAGCAGAAATCGGAAAAACAGGCACTGATTGGAACGGTGATCGGGGTTGGCATACTTACCCTTTTAATTCTTGCAAGCCTGATTTCAACCCGTCGAAAAAAGCAATTGCTTGCTCTGCAGAAAAAAGTTATTGAAGAGAAAAACCTGGATCTTGAGCAGAAAAATGAGGAAATCAGTACACAACGTGATGAGATTGAAGCGCAGAGAAACATGGTTTTTGAACAGAAACAGGCGATTGAAGCATACAACGATGAGATCATGAAAAGTATCGAGTATGCAAAAAGGCTACAGGCCGCTGCGCTGCCGGTAATTACTGATTTAAATGAAAAGGTGAAGGATCAGTTTGTCTTTTTTCGTCCAAGGGATGTTGTAAGTGGAGATTTTTACTGGTTTGCCGAGGTGGAAGGAAAAATAATAATTGCTGTTGCAGATTGTACCGGACATGGTGTGCCGGGAGCTTTTATGAGCATGATGGGCATGTCTCTACTTAAGGAGTTGGTTCAAAAGGAGTATATTACCCATCCGGGAGTAATCCTTCGCCGGTTGCGTAAAGAGATTATCAGCACCATGGGACAAAAAGGAATTTCAGGTGAGCAAAGGGATGGTATGGATCTTGCACTGATTACTTACGATCCTGTTGAACGAAAGATCGATTATGCTGGTGCATATAATTCGCTGTACCTTGTCAGGAATAAAAAACTGCCGGCTCCTGAACTTGAAACCGGTAAATTGAATCCTGACCAGGAGAATGGAAGTTTTTTTCTGTATGAGGTTCCTGCCGACAAGATGCCCATCGCCCATTTCGACAGGATGGATAAATTCAGGAATCATGAGATCCCTGTGTTTGAGGGTGATACTTTCTTTATGTTTACTGATGGTTTTGCAGATCAGTTTGGCGGAGTAAAAGGAAAGAAGTTTATGTATAAGCCGTTTAAAAGATTGCTGTTGAAAAACGCTCAACTGCCCCTTGAAAAACAACAGAATCTGCTTTCCGAAATCCTGGATGATTGGATGGGTGATATTGCACAGGTAGATGACATCTGTATCATGGGTTTACGATTATAAAGATTAATTAAATAATAAAGGTTTTCTAATGATAAGGAAGTTGTTTGGAAGGTTAGGGAAGTTGAATGTAAGCACCTCCGTTTTTCGCTATGATAACGACAGGGGAAGGGAGTTTGTCGGCAGGGCTATGAAAGGTATTGAGAAAGGGGTGCGTAAGATGGGGATTGAAGCAACAGAAACCAGTGAGATGGCACACTCTTTTTTCAGGCTTCTGGAGCATAAACTGAATTTGAATGAGCGCTCCGTTCCACCCACGGAACAGGAGGTTATAGAAGCGATAGAACAGCTTAAAGACATGGGGAGGTTGTCGGTGTTCACCACCGCAGTGATCCTTCCTGGGGGAGTGATCTCCCTGTTGGGACTGGAACTGCTGGCCAGGAAATTCGGTGTTGAGTTTTCCTTTATACCATCATCATTCAGAAAAAACGCTGAATGGAAGCATCCCAGGGGCAGCAGCATAAAAAGGAAAAGTCATCTCAATAGCAGGAAAAGAGACATTTCTGATATTAAACCTGTAGATGAGAATCCTGGGAAACAATGATTTCAAAACTTTACTGATGGAAGGAACATATCGGCTGGCTGGAGCTGATGATGTTCAACCATTTCAAGTGCCCATTCAAGACTGCCCAGGTCTTCTGATCCGGTATTGTTGGTTCCCATGGCAAACTTCACACCTGCATTCTTCGCCTTTTCAATTATCCTGCTGCCAGGCAACCGGTATCTACTGTTGATCTCAAGCGCCACATCGTTGTTTATCAGAGCCAAAACAACCCTGTCAATGCGCTCATCGGTCCATAGTTCATCATATCTGTCAGCAATTTCAACAGGCAGGTAAGTCGGATTCACATAAATATCAATAGGTTCTGTTACGACCTGTTCAATCCGACTCACAAGTTGTTCCATAAAATCTTCCGGGTCCCCTATCTCGGTCTCTTCCGGGATCCACAGACGCATTCGGGTGCCACGGTTATTTGTCCATGTCATTGCATCGGTGAACACGTAATCAAATTTGGATACCAGGTTCGAGGAGAAAATATCCACCCATTCACGGCCTTCAGCCTGCATCGCTTTAAAAACAGGAAGTCCATCAATGGATAACAGATAGTCTGCCAATTGCTGGTCTGTTTCAATGGGAAATTTCAGTCCGCAATTGGCAGCGATCCCGTAATTAATACCGAGTTTTGCCGATCGCTCTATCAGGCGGGGCAGCGATAGATCTCCCTTTTCGTGTACATGAAAGTCGACTAGAGGTAGTTGCCGGTAGTGTAGCTGGGAGATGTACGTGGTGAATTCGGGATTCTCATTTTTCAGGATCGTTCCTTCTGGCAGCCTTGTGACATTCATATTTCTGATCTTTATCATTGTATTGCCATATCCAGTTTCGATGGCGAAGGTCCCGTTCCCGAGCTTTCTCTTGCTGTTTTGTTCGGTCCGAAAGGGATTCTCAGGCTCAATATAGTCCACAACAGGGTAATCATTGATCGTGATGAATATATGATTCTCCTTTACAGTAATTTTGAGATTGAACCAGGATTCATCGGAAACAGTATTATAATAGATATTTCTGACAGAATACAGGCTGCCAGTCTTCAAAAGATGGTCCAAATCACCTGTTTTACTATTATCTATCACTACATCATACCCTTCAGAGATATCGCGCCTTGTTGTATGAAACCTGATGGCTCCGGTTGCCCCGGGTAATGTGTATAGTTCAGCGGAAAATTCAAAATTTTCAAATGACCTGAATAATCCGGGATTATATACCCATGCTTTATACTCTCCTGTAAGTTCTGCTGATCGTTCAGCGGAGATAATTATCTCTTCGCCAATCCATCTGTCAGTATTGGCTAACATATCAATAGCAGACTGTTCGGTGTTGCAGCCACTGGAGAATACCACGACAAATATGAGCAAAATAAAGGGATGCATCCGTTTGATGCAGCATAGAGTATGTTTGTATGTCATTTTTTAAAATAATTGATTTGCCTGATAAAAATATCTGGTTATTCCTATTAATAAAGCAGCAGAATTCCACGGTAAAAATAATCAGTATGTTCATTAAAAACTCTAAATTTGTGCTTTTTGTTGCGATCGGACATGAAACATTTTATGATCGGAGGTGTTCAACTAAAGAAGGTATTTTTTTCGGGTTATTTATGAAACCCTCTTCAATGGAAATTGATATTTCAGTAGTGCAAATACAGAAGGAAATGAACCAAAACCACCCTGGTGATAATTTCGGTAATACCGGCAGATTGTTCAGCAGGGAGCTGGCCGGTGATGAGGGCTTGCCAGGCACCATTGATATTAATTTAACCTGCGAGGCAACAAACACCTGCAGCCGGAACATTATTTAAAATATTTTATATCAATTAGTTAAACAAGAACGAATACCTATGAATAAGAAGACAGTGCTCATGATTCTGGATGGTTGGGGAATTGGTGACGGATCTGAATCTGATGTAATCAGCCAGGTTCCCACACCGAATGTAGACCGGCTGAAGAAAGATTATCTGTTTAATCAGTTACATGCTTCAGGAGAAAATGTGGGTCTACCTGAAGGGCAGATGGGGAACTCGGAAGTGGGGCACCTGAACATAGGTGCCGGCAGGATCGTTTACCAGGACCTTGTAAAGATCAATAAGTCTATCAGGGATGGATCAATCAAAGAGAACAAGGTGCTTATTGATGCCTTTACATATGCACGTGACAACAAGAAACAGGTGCATTTTCTTGGATTACTTTCAGACGGAGGTGTTCATTCGCTCGATAAACATCTGTATGCGCTGTGCGACATGACAGGTGAATATGGATTGGAGAAGGTGTTTATCCACGGATTTGGCGATGGACGGGACACTGATCCGCAAAGCGGAAAAGGATACCTGAAGCAATTGCTGGAGCATCTTTCAGGTTCGAATGGGCAGTTGGCCTCGTTTATAGGCAGGTATTATGCAATGGACAGGGATAAACGCTGGGAAAGGATCAGGGAAGCATATAATTTGTTGGTTCATGGTGTTGGAAAGGAGACACGGGATATTCTTCAAACAATACAGGAATCATATAATAACGGGGTAACAGATGAATTTGTTAAGCCTGTGGTAATGGTGGACGACGACAATGAACCTGTTGGAAAGATCAAAGAGGGAGATGTGGTCGTATTCTTTAACTTTAGGAATGACAGGGCGAAAGAGATTACTATTGCGCTTACCCAGAAGGATATGCCGGAATATGACATGAAAACCATTCCCTTGCATTTTTGTACAATGACACCCTATGATGCAACATTTAAAGGCATGAATATCATCTTTGAGAAAGACAATGTGACAAATACAATGGGGGAGGTGCTTTCAAATGCGGGACTGTCTCAACTTCGTATAGCAGAAACCGAAAAATATGCCCATGTTACCTTCTTTTTTTCAGGGGGCAGAGAGGAGGTCTTTAAAAATGAGGATCGGATCCTGGTTCCCTCACCCAAAGTAGCAACATATGACATGATGCCTGAGATGAGTGCTTATGGCGTAAGGGACAAAATGGTTGAGGCACTCCGTGAAGGAAAGTTTGATTTTATCTGTCTGAATTTTGCGAATGGTGATATGGTCGGGCATACAGGTGTTTACGAAGCCATTAAGAAGGCAATTCAGACCGTGGATGAATGTGTTGGCGATGTTGTAACTGCTGCGAGGGCAAACGGGTATGATATAATGATCATTGCTGACCATGGAAATGCTGATAATGCTGTGAATGAAGATGGTACTCCCAACACAGCACACTCATTAAACCCGGTGCCCTGCATTCTTGTATCAGATGATTATCAGTCATTGGAACAGGGAATTCTTGCTGATGTGGCACCTACATTGCTGTTTATGATGGGAGTTAACATTCCTGAGGAAATGACGGGAAAGGTTCTTCTAAAAAGGGTGGTGGTAGCGTCCTGATTTTTTACTCAACAGATTTCCGGGCATCTGTATATATATCTCCAGATGTCTTATTACTGCTCTGTTCCCACGGAGCAATCAGGTTTTCCCTGATTAGAGGAAGCGTACTAAGCAGGTGTTTCATTGTATTCTCATTGTAACGGATATCTGCATTTACCGTTTGGATTCTCCTGCTTGCTGTGTCCAGAATAAAACCCTCTTTGCGGTACCAGATTTCCACGTCATTGAAAACTTTTCGCAGACGCTTCAGCATAAGTAGAAGTTCTTTTACTCTAAGAGATTCCTGGTAGTTGCTGAGAATAGTAAAGACGCTGTTCATTGAGTATTTTTGCTGCAACAACAATTCTGCCATTGAATTGTTTCCGCTGTCTGCTTTGAATATCCTGGATCCGATAAACATCGCCTCTGTCCATCCTCCTGCAAGTGACAGTGCGGCAAGATTTTCCTGACCATTTTGCCTGAAATGCCGGTCGGTTTCCCTGTAGATGTTTTCAATAACAACTGCCAGGGAATCCTCATTGTTGAAATATTTTTCAAGCTGTCGGGATGATTTTTCAAATACTACCCCTGGAATTCCTGCTCTTTCTGATAACATTTTTATGGCATTATAATACGTTGCAGCAGCATTGCGTTGTCCCATAAGCCTTATATATGTCAGGTCAACACCATAAATGCCAAGCATTACAGCGATCTGCTCCATGTCAGTGTAGATATTGATATTCTCAACGGGAGCCGGAATATAGGGATCATAATTAGTGCCAGATCGGTTGAACAGTTCCGATAAATCGGTAGGAAGATCCATGGAATAGACCACCTCCCTTATTTCCGCCTTTTCTGTATTCAGCGCTCCCTGCTTAAAGTGCTCAGTTGCCGGCTCAGGATTTTTATTACATGCAATAACCAGGAAAAGAGAAGCTAAAGAAATTATACTTGCCGGTCTCATGCTTTTTATTTTTCCTAAAAGTAAGAAAAAGTCGGATAGGGCAAAAGAGAGGTTTTAAACAGGAAGAATCAGATCAGTTTTCTGGCCCTGAGGGAATCAATGATAATTTGGGTAATGACCTCGGTTTCGAGTGTCATACAGTTAAATTTGATATCGAATCGGGTATAGTCATTCCCCTTGCCCTGGTAAAAGTCCCTGAAATTCTTTCTTTTTTTGTCGATGGAGACGGCATAACTTCTGGCCTGCTCCAGGGTCATATTATACTTTGATGCTGCCCTTACTGCCCGCCATTCCAGTGGAGCCTCAAGCATTATATGCAGTGATTTTGGTATATCCCGTGTAATGGCCACGCCTCCCCGGCCCACAATAATTGCGTTGCCTATAGTGGCAAATTCACGAATAACCTTTGCAATGGTAGTTCTGATCTTCAGATCAGATTTATAATAACCTTTGGATTGGGCGAACAGAAGATCCTCAAGGGCATTTCTGTTTTTATACTGAAAGATATGCTCAATCTGATCGCAGTCAACCTCCAGCTCTTTAGCCGACTCATGGAGGATCTCCTTGCTGATCCAGCGCCAGGGATGATCTTTTGCCTTGCTCGATTTCAGCATATTCAATTCTTCGGAGAGTTTACATGCAATTGTTTTTGCCGGACAGCCAAGCTCCCTGGAAATGGTAACAACTGGTCCGGGGTAGATATCCCTCGCAGGGTTTTCTTTGTACCAGTCCTTTTTATACTTTGAAAGATCTACTTTCATGGGGCTGTTATTATTGGGGTTTGCTACAATTTATAAAAAATTGCACAATGTGTCAAGTAAAAGCCGATATTAATTGATCATGCATGAGAGTGCAAACATCTTGGCCGGATGTTTTGTTACAGTTCTTGTTCTGCCCTATAACAGGTTGAATTGCAAATCATCTTATATATTTATACATGCAGATATTTAAATTCGTTATATTTGTTCTTATTAAGCGTTAAATCATATCAACGGATGAATAAAATTACAGTTATCGGCGCCGGAAATGTCGGAGCCACTACCGCCGATGTCATAGCTCAAAAGGACCTGGCCAGGGAAGTTGTTCTTCTTGATATAAAAGAGGGTATGGCTGAAGGAAAGGCACTGGATATCTGGCAGACATCATCGATTTTGCACTTTAACACAAGGGTAACAGGTGCTACTAACGACTATTTGAAAACAAAAGGATCGGGGGTGATTGTTATTACATCCGGAATCCCAAGGAAACCGGGAATGTCGAGGGATGACCTGATCAAGACCAATGCAGTCATTGTTAAAGAGGTTACAGAAAGGGCCATTAAGTATTCGCCGGACGCTATAATCATAGTGGTCTCAAACCCTCTTGATGTGATGACCTATGCTGCTTACCTGGCTGCCAATAAATCGTCGAACAAAGTTTTTGGTATGGCTGGTATTCTCGATACGGGTCGCTATAAGGCGTTTATTGCAGACGCCCTTGATGTTTCGCCGGAGGATATTCACGCAATGTTGCTGGGGGGTCATGGCGACACGATGGTCCCACTCCCCAGGTACACATCAATTAACGGGATTCCTGTTACCGAATTACTTGGTCCGGCCGTTATTGAGAAGATCGTTGACCGTACCCGCAAGGGTGGAGGAGAATTGGTTCGTCTGATGGGAACTTCTGCCTGGTATGCTCCGGGAGCAGCCGTTGCACAAATGGTAGAGGCCATCGTGGATGATCAGCGCAGAGTATTCCCGGTTTGTGCCATGCTGAACGGTGAGTATGGGTTGAAAAACATCTATCTGGGCGTCCCGGTTAAACTCGGGAAGGGTGGCGTTGAGGAGATTATTGAGATCAGCCTTAATGAAGAGGAAAAAAAGCTGCTCAAGACCTCTTCAGATTCTGTACAATCGGTGATGAAGGTGCTTGACGACATGAAAATATTCTGACGTCTCCAGGCATGACAATTGTTTTGCGCCTTACCAGGTTTGCATTCTTTAATTAGGATGCCCGGGTAAGGCGTATTTGCTATTAATCTTTCGGGAAGTTTCAAAAAAATAGTATTATATTTGCGGCTCTAAACGGAAGGACTAAATAACTCATTATTAATAAACCAGTTAAAAATGCAGAATAAAGGTGCTGTCAGGTTGTTGGCTATCACTTTCGCCGCAATTTGTCTTTATCAGTTAACATTTACCTATTTCACAACGAGAGTAGAACGGGATGCCCGTGAGTATGCACAGGGTGATGTGAACTTGGAGAGATCCTACCTCGATTCAATGAAGAACGTTGAGGTGTATAATTTTCTGTGGATAAAAAAGTATACATATCAGGACTGCAAAGAGAGGGAGATCAACCTCGGACTGGACCTGAAAGGGGGGATGAATGTGATCCTGGAAATAGCAGTAGAAGATATTATCCGGGCACTTGCTGCTCCGCAATACCTTTCCGATCCGACTTTCACCCAGGCAATGGAGGTTGCGAAACAACGTAAAGTAGCTTCAACTGCTGATTTTGTTGACCTCTTTGCAACAGCTTTCGAGGAGCAGAATCCGGGAGGCCAGCTTGCACAGTTTTTTATGACTCCCGAATCCCGCGGTGATATCGACTTTAATACTACCAACGATGAGGTAGTCAGGTTTCTTAAAACAGAAGCAGACGCAGCCATTGACAATTCCTATAATATCCTGCGAAACAGGATCGACCGGTTTGGGGTTGTGCAGATGAATATCCAAAGGCTGGAAAGACAGGGAAGAATACTTGTAGCACTTCCGGGCGTTAAAGAGCCTGAGCGGGTTACAAAGTTGCTTACTGGTACTGCCAACCTGGAATTTTGGACCACCTATCAGAATGTTGATATCTGGCCGGCAATTGAAAATGCCAACCAGGTAATCGCAGATATTCGAAATACATCTTTGGATACAAAGGTTGAAGGTGAGGATGCCGAAGATGTTCCCGATGCGGAGGAGACTTCCGGCGATACACCAATGGAACCACAGGATGAGAGCCTGTTCCTGGATGATGAAAGCCTGTTTTCGGATACTGCCGATTTAAGCATTCTTGGTGAAGCGGATACTACGGATCTTTTTGGGGAGGAAGAGGCCGCTTTCCTCCGGGAAAATCCGCTTTTTGCAGTAATGCGACCCTATATGGACAACAATGGTCAATTGATTCCAAGTGCAATAGCTGGTGTTGTTGAATTGAAAGACACAGCAAAGGTCAATCAGTTTCTGTCTATTCCCCGGGTAAAGCAATTGTTTCCTGCCGACCTGCGATTTGCATGGCATTTTCAGGCAATGGGAGAGCAGACAGAATTCCTCTATCTGTATGCCCTGAAAGCGACCAGAAATGGGCAGGCTGCCATGGATGGCAAGTACGTTACCGATGCCAGGACTACCACAGATCCCTATACAGGAAACTTCGAAGTGTCTATGAACATGAATTCCGAAGGAGCAAAGCGGTGGGCCAACCTTACACGCGAGAATGTGCAACGGTCAATTGCTATTGTACTCGATGAAGTGGTTTATTCAGCGCCGAATGTAAATGAAGAGATTAAAGGTGGAAGTTCTTCCATTTCAGGAAATTTTACTCAGAATGAAGCAACCGACCTGGCCAATATCCTGAAATCAGGTAAAATGCCTGCCAGGGCAAGGATCGAATCAAGTGAGGTGATTGGACCTTCCCTCGGGGCAAAATCTGTACAAGATGGTTTTCAGTCATTCCTGATCGCCTTTGTGGTGGTCATGTTATATATGGTCTTCTATTTCAGCAGGAGGGCAGGAGTGATAGCCGATCTTGCACTGATGGCCAACATGTTCTTCCTGATGGGAGTGCTTGCATCATTGCAAGCCGCGCTCACATTACCTGGTATTGCCGGTATTGTGCTTACCATTGGTATCTCAGTGGATGCCAATGTACTGATCTATGACCGGATCAGGGAGGAGTTGGCTGCCGGGAAGGGTATAAAAGCTGCCATTAAGGATGGTTATAAGAATGCCTATTCGGCAATTATCGATGCTAATGTTACAACATTCCTGACTGCACTGATCCTTTTCTTTTTCGGAACAGGTCCTATCAAAGGTTTTGCCACAACATTGGTAATCGGGATTCTTACTTCACTTTTCTCAGCGGTGATTCTCACGCGGCTGGTATATGAGCGCTACCTGGATAAGGGTTGGAAGCTTAGTTTCTCTACCAGGATTACTGAGAATGCATTCATGAATACAAAGATTGATTTTCTGGGTAAAAAGAAGATCGCTTATATCATTTCCGGGACACTACTGGCCGCAGGTATTTTTTCATTGTCTGTAAAGGGACTGAATGGAGGAGTGGATTTTACCGGAGGAAGGAATTATGTGATAGAATTTAAACAGGATGTTGACATTATTGATATTCGCGAAAGGCTGACAGAAGGATTTGGGGAGATGCCGATCGTGATTACATACGGACAACAAAACGCTGTCAGGATCACTACAAAATACATGATCGATGATGACCGGCCTGATGCTGATTCTATCGTGAAATCTATTATTTTCAACGAACTTCAGCCAATTTTGGGTGAGGATGTATCATTGAATGAGTTTATCACAGGTCAGGAGTATATTATTAGTTCCCATAAAGTTGGGCCAACCATTGCGGAGGACATAAAGCGTAGTTCGGTGTGGGTAATACTTGCATCGCTGGTGATTATTTTCCTCTATATTCTGATCAGGTTCCGGAACTGGCAGTACGGGTTTGGCGCGCTTGCCGCCCTGATACATGATGTACTTATTATTCTTGGGATATTCTCCATTCTTAGCGGTATAATGCCATTCTCCCTGGAGATCGACCAGGCATTTATAGCAGCGATCCTTACTGTGGTAGGTTATTCCATCAATGATACAGTGGTAGTATTTGACAGGATCAGGGAGTTTATGGGACTTTTCCGGAAACGTGAAAGGCGAGAGGTGTTTAACCTGTCACTTAATGCGACATTAAGCCGTACTTTTAATACATCGATCACGACATTTGTAGTGCTGCTCACAATCTTTATATTCGGGGGAGAGGTGATACGCGGCTTTACTTTTGCACTGATGATCGGTGTTATCGTAGGTACCTATTCGTCGCTGTTTATCGCTACACCTGTAGTATACGATACCATCAGGAAGAATGAAACAACCAGGGTGTTAAAAGGAGTTCGTAAGTCCTGATTAACACAACACCGTTTAGTCTCCAATTGAAGAGGGTAAGCTTTTGATATTTGAGCTGTTCCGGAAATCTCGGAACGGCTCTTTCATTTCAGTTTTCTGTCATCTTCTGTTCAGGTAAAATGACAGGTCTATTATTATAAGACTCCCAATCTGTTTTAGGTACCTTTTGTGCCATGTTTACTCCAGTTCTCTCCGATAAACCTTAAATCAATCAATTTTTTCTCCGACAGGTGTATTTATCTATATTCCTTTATATCTTTGTAAAAAATCGGGAAATGACAACTTGGGTATTACTATTCTTTAGTGGACAGGAAATACTGATCGTGGTGTTGGCTGTATTATTACTTTTTGGCTCCAAGGAGATACCCAGAATGGCGAGGATGTTTGGGCAGGGAATGAAGGAATTCAGGCGCGCAACCGACGACATAAAGCGTGAAATGGAAGACAGCTCTTCAGAAATAGTGAAAGACTTTAAAGAGATCAGGAATGATTTGAAAAAGGATGCTGATGAGGTTGTAAAAAACGTAAAAAAGCAGGTTGATCCTGATTAATTTCGCCCGGTCCACATGGAGATTACCACCATTCTGTTTCTGACTCTCGGACTTATCCTGCTTTTAATCAGTGGCAAATACCTCGTGGAAAGTAGTGTTGTCATTGCACGCCGGTTTAACATCACTCCAGGTATTATCGGACTGACCATCGTGGCGTTTGGAACGTCAGTTCCTGAATTGTTGGTAAGTGTTCAGGCAGCAGTTCACGGCTACCCTGATATGGCTATCGGTAATGTTATTGGAAGCAATATATCTAACATTCTTTTGGTTTTAGGGCTCACTGCACTTATTTTTCCACTAACCTTGCAAAGGTCGTCTATCACAGTTGACTGGCCAATTATGATTGCTCTTACAATTCTTCTGTTTTTATTCCTGCTCGATCAGCAACTCTCAAGAGTTGAGGGTTTCCTGTTTGTATTATTGTTGCTGTTCTATATCATATTTTCAGTCAGGAAGGCGCAGAATCTTTCCAATAATAGTATCAATAAACAGGTCATTTTACAAAAGACACCAGGTTGGATTTCCGGAATGGTCTTTCTGATATCCTGTGCCGGACTGGCGCTGGGAGCAGGATTGCTCGTCGACAATGCAGCTGAAATGGCAAAGTATTTTGGCATTTCAGAGCGGGTGATTTCAGTATCCATGGTTGCCCTCGGAACAAGTCTGCCTGAACTGGTCACCTCAATTATCGCCGCATTTAAGAAAGAGATGGAAATATCCTTAGGCAATATCCTTGGCTCAAATATTATGAATATAGTCTCAGTACTTGGGATTACCGCCCTGATAAAACCTATACAAACCGTGCCGGAAGTTCTCTCCGTCGATATGCCCTGGATGATCGGATCTGCCTTTTTGCTCTTTATCTTCATGCTTCCCCTTAAGAAAGGAAGAATAACCCGAACACAGGGTGCAGTAATGTTTTTTGCCTATACATTGTATATTTATTTTATCTTTATCACATAACCGTGATGATCAGGACAAGGGAAATAACAAAAAGTTATGGTGACCTTCGGGTATTAAAGGGTATTTCGTTGGATATCGCTGAATGCGAAGTTGTATCTGTCGTGGGTGCTTCAGGAGCAGGGAAGACAACGCTGTTACAGATTATTGGTACGCTCAGCCGGCAAAACTCAGGAACCGTTGAGATAAATGGAATAGATACTTACACTCTACAGGGCAACCAATTGGCAAGGTTCAGGAACCGAAACATCGGTTTCGTTTTTCAGTTTCATCAGTTGTTGCCTGAGTTTACCGCCCTGGAAAATGTTTGTATACCGGGATTCATTGCAAAGAGACCCATGAAGGAGGTAATAACCAGGGCAGAGGAGTTACTTGATTTTCTAAAGCTTTCGGAGCGTAAGGAACATAAACCTGCGGAGTTGTCGGGTGGAGAACAGCAAAGGGTTGCCATTGCAAGGGCCCTCATTAATGATCCTGCTGTGATTCTTGCGGATGAACCATCAGGAAACCTTGACACGGAGAATAAAACAGAGCTGCATAATCTTTTTTTCAAACTTCGGGATGAGATGGGAAAGACCCTGGTTATCGTTACGCATGATATGCAGCTTGCACAGATGGCCGATAGGATGGTGAAGATGAAAGACGGCGTTGTGGTAGACAGACAGGATATTGGTTGAAACAGATCAGAGTGATTTATAACCCTGCCGAAAAATACCGGAAGTTAGGAACACTGAAATAGTTATGCTGTAGTGAAATTTGGTTATTTACCGAATCCTTCATATACACCCAGTCCGAAAAGGGCATAATCATATTTTACTGGATCGTAAGGATCCATCTCTCGCAAATTGTGATCAAGCTCTGCGACTGCTTTTGCATCATTCTGTTTCCGTTTCAGCAGTCCCAGCTTCCTGGCCACTTTACCGCTGTGTATATCCAGCGGACAAGACAGCGCCGACGCGCTGATATCCTTCCAGAGTCCGAAATCCACCCCTGCATGGTCTTTCCTGACCATCCACCTGAGGAACATGTTGATTCGCTTAGCGGCAGATCCGCAAAAGGGATCCGGCAGATGTTTCCTTGTTCTTTCAAGATGCGGGATATTGAAGAATTCTTTTTTAAATTCATGAATTGCCGGCTGAAGTGAAATATCCGTTTTATGAGCGGTAAAGATGCCTTCGAGACCATTGTTATGTTTATAAAGTTTCCTGAGGGCGGGAATAAATGTGATAAGATCATCGCTGTTGAAGGTACGGTGTAGGAAACCACTTATCTTTTTCAAATCCTGATCCCTGTAATTCATAATGAAATCATATGGTGAATGATCAAAGAGTTGCATTATTCGCCTGGCACTGTTTATAATCGATGTTCTGTTACCCCATGAAATTACCGCAGTCAGAAACCCGGCGATCTCCCTTTCCTCTTTTCTTATGAACATGTGTGGTATCTGAACAGGATCCGAATCAATAAAACCAGGGTTATTGTACCTTATTACCCTCTCCTCAAGAAATTCCCTCATTGTTTTCTGCTCTGCTCGCATACATTTATATTTACCCGATACAAAAATAGGAACAAAGTCGGATTGGTCCAATGATATCTGCCCAGACTGGATTATAGGGGCCATAAGGTGAAAATTAAAGCGAAGCGTGCGTTGGATATTGGCACTGGTACCTGACTTCTGGCATTAATGATGGCACAGAGATCAGAATATCTTTTTATTGATGCGATTGAGTTGAATCCGGATGCAGCCTGCCAGGCAGAAGAGAATGAAGATGGTTCAATTATCAGCTGTCGTATAGCCCTTCAACATACAGATATCAGGAAATATACAGATTTTTGCAGCTCAATGTATGACCTGCTTATTTACAATCCACCATATATCCATCGATCGAAACTGCCCGGGAACAGTAAAATGGGAATTGCCGGGCATTCAGCAACACTGTCGGCCGCAAATGTTTTAAAAGGTTCCTCACAAATATTAAGAATAAATGGCCGGATAAGCTTTATCCACCTGTCAGCAGTATTAGCTTCGTTATTGGGGAAGTGAAAGAAGCGGGTCTCTTCCCTTCAAGGCAATTACTTACTCAGCATTTACCAGGTGCGGATCCAAACCGAATCTGTATTGATTTCATCCGGGAGGAGCGGAGGGGCTTTCGGCAAAGAATAAATTTCTTTAGAACATATTTTGCTGCTGTTGATTGGAGTAATTCACTAAGTCCTAAAAACATCCAGAACACTGGTAGTAATAATTGAATGATTGATCATTCGCAGCAAATTGACGGAGAATGGGTTGGCCTGATAGTATATGTTACTGCATCTGTTTAAGGATTTTTGCAATGTATTTGCCGATAATGTCGAATTCGATGTTGACAACGGTCCCGGGTTTAATAGTTTGGAAATTAGTAACCTCCCAGGTAAACGGAATGATTGCGACTTCAAAGGAACGTTCTTTTGAGTTGACTACGGTAAGACTAACTCCATTCACTGACACAGAGCCTTTTTCAACTGTAATATGCTCATCACTTGTTGGCTCATATTCAAATGTGTAGTACCAGCTACCTTCTGCTTCCCTGACTGCAGTGCAGGTGGCTGTAATATCCACATGGCCCTGCACCATGTGCCCGTCCAGCCTGCCATCAAGTTTGGTGCTCCGCTCAAGATTTACTTTGTCTCCTACCTTCAGTAGTCCCAGGTTTGACTTTTGAAGCGTCTCATGAATGGCAGTAACTGTGTATGTATTATCAATAATATCAACCACTGTGAGACAAACCCCATTGTGTGATATACTTTGATCAATTTTAAGCTCATGCACAAAGGAGCATTCAAGGGTGATATGAAGGTTGTCTTTCTCCTTTTTAAGTGCTGTTACTGTTGCAGTCTCTTCTACGATTCCTGAAAACATAGTGATGGAGTTTTAAATGCCAAATAAATTTTTAAAATCATCTACTTTATCGAGTTTCTCCCAGGTAAACAGCTCAACTTCTAATTCAATAGTTGGAAAATATTGAGATGAGAACACCTTCTTTACGACCTGTGGTGTTCTGCCCATATGCCCATAGGCAGCTGTCTCAAGATAAATCGGATTTCTGAGTTTTAAAGTATTATTGATTGCCGCAGGCCTGAAGTCATAAACATCAACATTGTTAATCTTTTCAGCGATTTCATGGTCACTCAGGCCTACTTTTGATGTTCCGAAAGTATTCAGGTAGATACCCACCGGTTTTGCAACACCTATAGCATAGGAAAGCTGAAGCAGGATTTCATCAGCAACACCGGCAGCAACTAAATTTTTCGCAACATGACGTGCAGCATAGGCAGCAGAGCGGTCTACTTTTGACGGATCTTTGCCAGAGAATGCCCCACCCCCATGGGCTCCCTTGCCCCCATAGGTGTCGACAATGATCTTCCGTCCGGTTAGTCCGGTATCACCATGGGGTCCGCCGATAACAAATTTACCGGTTGGGTTTACATGAAGTATGTAATTATCATCAAAAAGGTTTCTGATTCTTTCAGGCAGCATCTTTTTTACCCTGGGTATTAAAATTTCCCTGACATCATTTTCAATTCTGGCCAGCATGCGTTCATCATCACTGTCGAATTCATCATGTTGCGTTGAAAGAACGATCGTATGAATTCTAACAGGTTCATTATTGTCGTTATATTTAATTGTAACCTGGGATTTCGAATCGGGACGCAGATAGGTCATCACCTTTTGTTCCCTGCGTATATCAGCGAGAGCTTCCAGCAGTTTATGGCTCAGATCAAGTGCCAGAGGCATATAGTTGTCTGTTTCATTTGTGGCATATCCAAACATCATCCCCTGGTCCCCGGCTCCCTGTTCCATTGGGTCGACTCGCACAACACCGCGGTTGATGTCGGGGGATTGCTCATGAATGACAGACATGATTCCACAACTATTGTATTCGAACTGGTAATCACTTTTGGTATAGCCAATTTTTCTAATTACTTCTCTGGCTACCTTTTGTACGTCAATATATGTTGTTGTGTGAACCTCTCCGGCAAGAACCACCTGCCCGGTGGTCACCAGTGTTTCGCAGGCGACTTTCGAATCTCGGTCGAACGCAATAAATTCATCCAGCAACGCATCAGAAATCTGATCGGCCACCTTATCCGGATGGCCCTCAGAGACAGATTCAGAAGTAAAAAGATAAGGCATTCTAATAAAAATTAAGTTTAACATTAATGAGACGTTCGACAGAATTGCGGGGGAGAAATATACTGTTTTAGCATTTTTTTCCGTGGTTGCAATCAGTCAAATCGATCCACTATCAAAGATTGCAAAGAAAATCATATTTTCTATTGTAACCAAAAAAGCAGCGAATATTCATCGCTGCTTTATCCTGAAATATTATCAACATCAGAACTGTTAGCTACAATCAGGGACAGTCATCATTCTTTTTTCGGCTTTGGCTTTAAAGGGCTCTTCAGTGATTTTACTGTAGGCCTCGCATGCATCATCATACTGCACGGTGTTCTGATAGGCAAGTCCAAGCTCATAGTAAAGTGCTGAAAGCATCACAGGATCTGTTTCAACAGAGACTCCCTTTTGAGCAAACTCAATCGCTCTGTCATATTCTACCATTTTATTGTATGCTAAAGCAGCCTGCCAGTAGGCATAGGAGTTTTTCTCATTTACTTCAATGGCTTCGTTGCAAATGTCAAGCAGGAATGTATAGTCTGGCTCTTCCGGATCCATCAGCATGAGCTCTTCGTCGATCAGGTTACGATAATGACTGTTGATAACAGAATTAATATCGTTGATCACCTCTTCATCACCCTCTTCAATTGCCTTCTCTTTTGCAATTGAAAACTCGTCGAGCATCTTATCGATTTCTTCAGTCTCCTTATACACCAATCCTTTACCCTGGTGTGCTTTGTAAAGGTTTGGCTTTAGCTCTAAAGCCTTGTCGAATATTTCAATTGCTTCGTCGTAATTGCCCTGTACACGCTGCACATTTCCTTCTCTAAGGTAGAGTGGAGGAAGGTATTTTTTTGCAGTCTCGGCAAATTCCAGCTGTGTATTATACTCTTCTGAAAGGGCAACTGTTTTTTCAAGTGAGGGCAGTGCCTGATCATATTGCTTTCTTTTCATCAGGGTTATGGCCTGCCTGTAATGGGTTCCAACAATCTGTTCCTGGGTTTTTACTTTCATTTCATCTGCTTCTTCCCCAACCACCTCACAAAGCTCAAGGCTGTTATTAAATTGCTCCAGGGCAGTTTCGTACGATTGCCCGTTCAGGCTCTCAACTCCCGTGTTGAATTCATTGATCACATCCGTTAACGTCTGCGCGAAAATTGATCCGAAGGGAAGGATCAGCGCAATAGCAAATATCAGTGCTCTTTTTTTCATCGGTTAAGTCAATTAATTTTTTGTTCGACAAATATATAAATATTAACTAAAGTTTCGCAGTTCCCTTAAATGTTGATAACTAATAAGATATAAAAG
>CAZIIU010000032.1:0-32473 GCA_964539395.1 uncultured Bacteroidaceae bacterium | reverse complement strand
AACCTCGCTGAAATTGTTAATACCAGTTCGTTTTCAAACTTTTATATGCGTTGGCTCTGGCACCTTCGAAGGATCGCTATTATTATCCGGATTGGCAGGAGATTGCAAACAAATCCTGAACGGGGCGGTTAATTGATCAGATCCTTGATTGTATCAATGAGTGAGTTGATAAAATAGTCGTCCTTTGTTAAAAACCTCTTTGCACCTTTTTTAATAAATCTGTGATACAGTTCATCCGTACCATGCCCGGTAAGAACTATTACAGGTATATCACCGTCGTAATCCCTGATCTTTTCAAGGGTCTCAATTCCATTCATCTTTTTCTCACCGACTCCGGCCAGCTGATGATCGAGAACGATAAGGTCCGGCTTCAATTCCAACGCCTGAACACAATCCTCGCCTGAGTCAAAAGACTTAACATCATATTGCTGCCGGTTATGAAATGTATACTCCAACAGGTTGAGTATCATTCTATCATCATCAACAATAAAGATCAGTTTACTCATAATAATAGCTTGGGTTCTATATAAAATCAACCTTTCTTCGTCACCCGTTCAACAGTAATCTGTAAAAGTAATATTTTTTTTAAACCGGGCTGTGGGTTTTCCTTAAAAGTTCTTCGCCCCCTTACATGAGCGATATTATCGCTGTTTCGTTGCAAGGCCTGCCGATCTGTATTTAAATCATACTGTTCAATGTCTCCCAATTTATAATATTTTATGTTATTTGTATATCTGTAACTATCAGGCAAATTGAAGGAAACCATTATCTTTGGCGCAGAAATAAAAGAAAATCATGCATAAACCCGGAGACTGCTATTTTTCCGGATGAATTCATCTGCAATATCATGGTAAATTAAACAATGGAAAACAAAGCATCCGACCTGGTTATTTTCAACGGTCTGCCTATTAAGACCCGCGAGTATCATCCGGATTCATCAGGTATGCAGATTTACGAGGTAATCAGGTTGATCAACGGCAGGTTCCTGTTTCTGAATGATCACTTTGAAAGATTAAGGAATTCCTGTTCCGCTTCCGGTATCTGCTGCCCCGACAAGAAACTGCTGAATGAACATTTGAAAATGCTCCTTTCCAATTCCCCGGTAAAAAATGGAAACATCAGGCTGGTGGTTTCCAAGGGATTTAATAAAACTGATATAGCAACCTTTTTTGTTCCCCATTTTTACCCATCAGAAGATGATTACATGTATGGTGTCAGTACTAAAACATACTCATTTGAAAGACCTGATCCCAATATTAAGAAATGGAACGAGAAATTTAGAAAGAATGTTGGTCTGTTCATTCAGAATGAGGGGATCTATGAAGCAATCCTGATAAATGATAAGGGAAGACTTACCGAAGGTAGTCGATCCAATCTTTTTTTTATTGATCAAGAATCTGTAATTGTAACCGCCCCCCAACATTTGGTACTCGCTGGTATTACAAGAAAGTATATCTTCGAAATCTGCATGGAACAAAACATCAAAACTATTGAAAAGGCCCTGTCTAAAGCAGAGGCCACTAAAATGAAAAGCTGCTTTCTCTCAGGAACATCTCCGGCTGTATTACCCGTCAGGCAACTTGATGCTATCACTTATGATGTTCAGAATCCGGTTCTAAAAACCATCATGGAAAATTTTAACCGGCTTGTTCACAATCAATATAGCCGGTAATTTCAAAACATTTTTATAATTTTGTGCTGCCGTTCTCTCAATCTGATTCATGTATCAGCCTTTGGGTTAGATTTTGTGCCGGCAAAATAATTGTTATCCTGAATGCCAGGATTTAAGGGACATTAGCTCAGTTGGTTTAGAGCGCTACCTTGACAGGGTAGAAGTCACTGGTTCGAATCCAGTATGTCCCACAAGCCACAGCAAAGTTAAAGTGGTGTTTTGTTCTTCTTACAGTTGGTTACCGGAAATAGCCTTCCTTTTCAACGACTGCCTGATAAAATACAGCAAACGCGGTCATTATCCAGATCAAAGAGATGATTACTCCAACAAACATAGCAATCAAGCCGAGTATAACAATGAAAAAGGCGAGAATGCCCATCAGGAAGATCTGTCCGCCGTATCCTTTGGTCATCTCCCAGCTTTTGCTAATTGCTTCGGTCATTTCCATTTCACGGTCAATTACAAGATATGAAACAAAAGCCAGCCTGCAGGCAAAAATTATACCCGGAACTATCAGCATTACAAATCCTATCCCAACTATAAGTCCCACAATCACATTGGCAGCTACAGCATTCCAGTAATTACGTTGAAATACGGCAAACATATCCCGGATTTCGAACGGCTCACCACGAACTGCTTTCAGAAATACCCATTGAGTACTGTACCCGATCGGTCCGGAAATAAAGAGTCCAAAACCTATACCAAATAGGACTGCAGGTACTATAAACCACCCGTAATTATCCGTATTCCACTGGAACATAGCTGTTGGGCCGGATATTATACTATACAGAATCGCGACCACCAAAAGGACAACAAAATATTTCCACATAAGCTTCCAGCCCGCGTTATATGCTTTACCAGCGGAAGGAATCAGTTTTTCCTGGTTTTCATTTATTACTTCCATATGTTTAGGTTAATTGTTGATAAGTCAAAAATAGGGTTTTATAAGAAGGAACCCTATTATCCATGATATAAAATCCAAAATTACATTTTTTTCATATACATTATATTTGTCCTTCAAAACCAAGAAGGTATGGATCAGAAAAAACAGGTGCTAAACTATCTGAATCAATTGACAATTGAATACGAAATATTTGAACATAAACCACTACCAACAATTGAAATAGCCATGGAAGTATGGAAAGATATCGATTGTACCCACTGTAAAAACCTCTTTTTCAGGAATCACAAAGGCAACCGGCACTACCTGGTAATCCTGGAATCCAATCATAAGCTTGATATTCATGATCTGGAGCAGCGACTGAAACAGGGAAAGATCTCCTTTGCCTCACAAAAGAGGATGGACAGGTACCTTGGATTAAGTTCAGGATCTGTGAGTCCATTTGGATTGATCAACGACAAAGAAAATCATGTCCGCGTTTTTCTCGACAGGAATCTTTTGCGCTCAGAAAAGATTAGCTTTCATCCAAATACCAATACAGCCTCGGTGGTAATCTCTTTCAGTGATTTCATAAAATACCTTAAACACACGGGCAATACCTTTGAATACCTGGAGCTATACTAGAACCCGGGAGTAGTTAAATAATCAGTTTAGTGTATAATCTCTGCTGCTTCAGAGAAAGTTTTCCATGAATTGAAAGATCTTATATAGATTTGGTAATTGCAAAGAACAATTTACCGAATTCTTACCGAAATATATGTGTGATGCTTGGAAAATGCCTAATAATAATTGAAATTGGTTGTTCTTAAACATTCACTAAACAAAACGATGATGGATACACATAGAGCAAAAAACCATGTAAACCTTGTTGCTGTTCTGCATATAGTGTTCGGAGCTTTAACAATTACCGGAGCAATCATATTGCTTTTTTTGATGCAGTTTGCAATATACTATATACCGGAGGACGAAGCCTTTGCAAGGGAAATTGTCGGATCAATAGGGTATTTTCTAGGTGGATTGATAGCCTTTTTTGGACTCATTGATCTTCTTGCAGGTGTATCGCTTTACAGCTATAAACAGTGGACCAGAATCCTTGTAATCATTATTTCAGCCATTAATTGCCTGAATTTTCCCATTGGGACAGCCAAGGGGGTCTACTCCATCTGGGTACTCATGCAAAGCGAGGTTCATCAACTGTTCGAGCAGTAATTCCTGCAATTGTATTCAGGGATTATTATTGAGCACTTCGGGTAAAAAAAAGCGCTGCAAGGATCGATGAAGGGATCCCTGCAGCATATTTATCTGTTTAAAAGGAGTGATTTCCCTTCCCACTAATAGCGGTCGCGCTCCTTATAGTGTGTATGTAATAGTTCGTGCGACTTGTGTCCAAGGGGTTCAATTAGAAACTCCCTGTAGAGCTGAATTACTTCAGGATTTTCGTGCGATTTCCGAATTGCTAGCGACATATCCTCTTCATAAATTGCTGCAGCACGTTTCTCCCTGATCTCCTGGTTGGTGGGAATGGGTTGCCCTCCGCCGCCAAGGCATCCACCCGGACAGGCCATGATTTCAATAAAGTGCACTTCTATTGTTCCATCCTTCACGGCTTGCATTAGTTCTCTTGCATTTGATAATCCATGAGCAACGGCACATTTCAGTTCCACACCCTCAAGGAATTTCCATTCATCCAGGCAACCTTCAATTTTAACGCTGGCCTGACGAATGCCTTCAAATCCGCGTACAGGGGTTATATTAAGATTTTCAAAAGGCACCTCGCGTCCGGTAACAATTTCATAAGCTGTTCTCAATGCAGCTTCCATGACACCTCCTGTAGCACCGAATATTACAGCAGCACCTGTGGATTTTCCCATCAGCTTATCGTACTTATCCTCCTTCATCTGGTTAAAATCAATCCCAGCCTGTCTGATCATCCTGGCTAGCTCCCGGGTTGTGATTACAAAATCTACATCCTTAAATCCACTGGATCTCATCTCCGGTCTGTCAGCCTCATATTTCTTTGCGGTGCAAGGCATGATTGAAACAGTTACGATCTTCTTAGGATCGAGTCCGCGTGACTGTGCATAATAGGTCTTAGCAAGTGCACCAAACATCTGTTGTGGTGATTTACATGTGGACACATTCGGAAGATATTCCGGGAAAGTATGCTCAATAAACTTCACCCAGCCCGGAGAACAGGAGGTTGTCATTGGCAGAGCCACACTTTTATCCTTATCGACCAGGGCCTTTTTTAATCTTGTAAGTAGCTCGGTACCCTCTTCAACAATGGTGAGATCGGCAGTAAAGTCTGTGTCCAGTACCGAGTTAAATCCCAGCCTTTTCAAAGCTGCAACCATCTTGCCGGTAACACGCTTGCCCGAATCCAGTCCCAGATCTTCGCCCAGTCCAACCCTTACAGCCGGAGCTGTCTGACACACCACGTGTGTTTCAGGATCAAGTATAGCATCCCAGACATCATCCAGATATGTACGCTCTACCAGGGCCCCGGTCGGACAACGGTTGATACATTGTCCACAGTTTGTGCATATTACCTCGGCCATGGAATAATCAAAAAAGGTGCTGATTTTTTGCTTATCGCCTTTATAAGCCACTGATAACGCATTAACTCCCTGTAGTTCCGCACAGGTACGAACACAGCGCTGACAGCGGATACACTTGCTGTCATCTTTCTGAATTGCAGGAGAATATCTGTCAATTGTGTACTCCTTGTGGTGAATCAAATCGAGAAAAATATGATCACCGACACTGAATTCATTCGATAGGTTTTGCAGTTCGCAAATACCATTTTTATAACACTTTGTACAATCGGCATTATGTTCAGAAAGCAGCAATTCGATCACATGCTTTCGGGCCGTACGAACCTTCAGTGAATTCGTCAGTATCTGCATTCCCTCTGCCACCGGTGTTGCACATGCTGCCAGTAATGCTTTTCCTCCAAGTTGCTCAACCACACATACACGGCAGTTTCCTGCCACGCACAAATCATCGTGATGGCACAGAACCGGTATTTTAAAATTCAGTTTTTTCGCGGCTTCAAGTATCGTAGTTCCTTCCTGAACCTCCACCAATAAACCGTTTATTGATAATTTTACCATAGCTGGTGATTTTTTTCTGTTAACAATTAATAGATGATCTCTTCCCTGAAATTTTCTACGATTGAACTGAATGCGTTACCCACCGACTGTCCAAGTCCGCATTTAGATGCAATCTTCATGGTGGCAGCCAGTTTAACCATTTCGTCAAGGTACTTCGAACTTCTCTCTCCTCTTTTTACAGCTTCAATACCCTTAAGCAATTGCTGGCAACCTACCCGGCAGGGTGTACACTGACCGCAAGATTCTTCAGTAAAAAAGTC
The DNA here is from genome assembly GCA_964539395.1 of uncultured Bacteroidaceae bacterium. Taxonomy (GTDB): domain Bacteria; phylum Bacteroidota; class Bacteroidia; order Bacteroidales; genus M55B112. Next base: position 26,527 of record CAZIIU010000032.1, on the reverse strand, counting down.
GAGATAATTGTGAAGTACATTATACATGGACCTTGAACTGTTAAACAATTTCATAGAACCTCCTGTTGGCACACCTTCGAATCCAATAATAGTCTCTTCAAATTTTTTCCGTGGAACACAGAATCCGGCAGCACCTCCGACCTGTACAGTTTTTGTATCTCCATCACCAAAAATATCAACAAACTCCTGTACACTCATTCCAAGCTCAAGTTCATAGATACCGGCTTTCGGTGTATCTCCTGATACTGAAAAAACCTTTGATCCACGTGAATCTTTGGTCCCCATATCCTTAAAATGTGCGGAACCATATTTCTGGATCATCACAGTATACACCAGAGTTTCAACATTATTAATACAGGTAGGTTTGAGGAAAAGACCCGATTTTGTAGGATATGGTGGTTTATTTCTGGGCTCTCCTCTTTTTCCTTCTATAGATTCGAAAAGGGCACTTTCCTCTCCACATATATAGGCACCGCTTCCGAGCCGGATCAGGATTTCGAATTTGTGTCCCATCTCCTTCATCATTTTATGGAACTCCTTCAGCTTTTCCTCTAATTTTGGAACCAGAAATTTATACTCTCCCCGTAAATAGATATAGCCGGTATCTGCCCCGATCGCTTTTGATGCAATGGCCATACCACAGAATACCTTTTCAGGTACCATATCAAGTATCTGACGGTCCTTGAAAGTGCCAGGTTCACCTTCATCTGCATTACATACAATATACTTTTCCTTCTCCTTTTCCCTGGCAGTAAACTGCCATTTCAATCCTGTTGGAAATCCGGCACCTCCCCTACCTTTAAGTCCGGAATCGATCACCGATTGGGTAATATCCTCCGGCTTCATATTGAGTGCCTTTTCCAGAATCTCCCGGACGGCCACCTTTTCAAAAATCAGATCTACTCTTTGTACAGGTACTTTTTTCATTTGTTCCCGGTTTTATTGTTCACCTGATCGAAGATTCAAATAACTGTTATCCCCCTGAGGTTCAATCGATCTTTTCCAAACCTTCGATCCATAAAATTCAAGCTATCTATTTTTAATATAATCCCTTAAAACTTCAGTTACCTTCTTTGGCGTCAGTTCTACATAAGGCTCATCGTTGATCAGTATCGCAGGAGCTTTATGACACCAGCCGATACAATTGGTTTCCAGCAGACTGAACTTTTTATCAGCCGTAGTTTCTCCCAATTTGATCTTGAGGATATCCTCAATGGTTGACAGGACATCATGCTTACCTTTCATACTGCAGGAAATAGTTTTACAAACCCGGATCACATATTTTCCCCGGGCAGTGGTATCCAGGAATGAATAAAAAGTTGCTGTACCAAATACATCTGCAGCAGAAATGTTCATCTCTTTTGCCACTTCAACCATATCCAGATCCGAAAGGTAATTTTTCTCAGCAACAAGTTCCTGCAAAACAGGTAGCAGGGAGGCCCTCGTTCTGCCATGTCTTTCGACCTTTTCCTTAACCGATTCCGTGATTGTCATCATAGCAGTTGTAATTTATTAAAAGTTATATTCGTTTTTGAATGGAACACCTTCAATTTGTGATTCAATTCACACTATCATGGGGCGAATATAATTTCTTTATTGTTATTTCTGTAACAGTACGCAAATTTTTAAGGCTTGTTTTTGAAATTGATATTGATTCTAAATTAAAATAAGGGGTTATATTCTTACTTTACATTGTTTTACATGGTGTTTCAATTAAAAGTTCGTTTTTTGTTAACTTGCAGAAAAAAAATGATCCTGTCGCATATTGTTGCTGTTTCAACGAATTTTGTAATCGGAAAAAATAATCAGTTGCCCTGGAGAATGCCTGAAGATATGCAATACTTTCACCGTGTAACAAAAGGGCATATTGTTATTATGGGCAGAAAAAACTATGAAGCCAACAGGGGAGCTCTGAAGGGGCGCACCAATATTATCGTTACCAGGAACGACAAATTCAGGCCGGCTGATGCTATTATCGCGAAAAACATAGAACAGGCAATTAACATTGCAGCCGGATTCAGCCCTGAGGAGGTTTTTATCGTGGGAGGGGGGGAAATTTATCGTCAAACACTGGACCTGGTTAACAGGATATACATTACCATCATTCATACGGAAGTCGAGGGGGATGCTTTCTATCCGAAAATCGATCCCAAAGATTATCATATCGTATCGAAAATCGAGAAAAAAGCCGACATGCTAAACCCTTTTTACCACACCTATTACATCCTGGAAAACTAAACACAATAACTTGATATTGTGGCTATTATTACTCAAACTTTTCAATAGTTCAACATAATAATTATGCTTCAAAATCATTATCGCAATTATTTTAACTATGTTTTTAGTTGTAAAACTAATATTTTAGTTATATATTTGTATGGAATAATCATTGCAAACAAATATTTCGCTGGAATATTACCATCGATATGCATGATGTTGAATTTAATGGCCGGAAAATGAAAAACACAGAAGAACCATTGAGGGAGTTAACAAGAGCCGAAGAGGAGATAATGCAAATCCTCTGGAGATTAAAGCAGGCATTCATACGTGAAATACTGGAGCACTTTCCTGAGCCCAGGCCCGCCTATAATACAGTGTCAACCATTGTACGTATACTTGAAAAAAAGGGATTCGTGGCACATGAAGAGTTTGGAAAGTCTCACCGGTATTATCCGCTGATTAAAAAAGAGTGTTATCGCGAAGACCGCTTCTCCGACCTGATGAAAGGATATTTCAACAACTCAATGAAACAGGTATTATCCCATTTTTCTGATAGCTCCAAACTAAATCTGCAGGAGGCAGACGAACTGATACAACTATTAGAAGAGATAAAGAATAAAACTAAAAAGAAATGAGCGAACTCATCTCATATATTATAGAGATCAATATCTCCATATCCGTTTTCTTCCTGCTCTATCATCTCCTTTTCAGGAAGGATTCAAATTTTGGCAGCAGAAGGTTTTTCCTTTTGTTCGCAATAGTATTCTCAGCCCTGGTTCCTCTCGGACGTTTTGAGCTTACAAACCCGGCAACCTCCTTTTTTTCACCCATCTATATATTTGAAGGGGTCAGCATTTCAGGGAGACCCGCATCATCAGTAGCTTCCGGTGTTCCCATGAACAACCTGCTTCCCCCGATCATTACAACATACATGATTGTTACTCTTTTTTTCCTGGTTAAACTATTGCTAAATGTTTTAAAAATCATGTGGATTGCATTTAAGTCCAGGAAAATCATCATTGGTAACCGGAAGGTCTGTTTAAGCCAAGATCTTCATGCAAGTTCGTTTTTCAATTATATTTTTATCGACCCTGCAAAAATTTCTGAGGATCAGTTGAAATACATCCTTGAGCACGAAGCATGTCATGTTCGTCTGGTCCATTCCCTTGACAGGATCCTGATTGAACTTATGCTTGGTCTAACCTGGATTAACCCACTTGTATGGATTCTAAGGCGATATCTTGTGGCTAACAATGAGTATCAGGCTGATAACAGGGTCGTTTCAATGGGGAACGACCAGGTCGGGTATCAGCTTACAATTCTGAACCAATATATTGGAAGCGCTTCCGTATCAAATCAATTTAGCAGTCAAATTAAAAACCGAATCACTATGTTAAACAAAAAGTATAAAAAGGGAAATACCTTGAAAAACCTAATGCTCTTCCCGGTAAGCATTTTTCTAGTGTTATTCATTGGATGTAAACAGGATACAGGCAATGATGACATGACAAAGAATGAAAAAATAATTGATGATGTATTCTATGTGGTTGATGAGATGCCACATTGGCCGGGAGAAGATGATTTTGCAATGGCTATAAGAAAATTCATTGCAAAAAACCTGATGTACCCTGAGGAGGCCCATGAAAACAGAGTGGAGGGGAAAATATTTGTTCAATTCATGGTAACAAAAACAGGCAGGGTAATAGTGCCCGACCCCTCTATGCTGCCTCCCTCCAAGGATGAGAACGGGAACATTGATGAAGTGGTGGTAGTGACTTACCGGCCATTTAACGGTGCGGTCGAAATGCCTGATAATAAATATATCCAGCTTTTGAAGGATGAAAGTATCAGGGTGATCGAATTATTGCCCGATCTTGTTCCGGGAAAACAAAACGGACAGGAGGTAAATGTACTTTTTACAATGCCTATCCATTTTAAGCTGGAGTAGCCGGTACCCTTTTATCGTAGCCGGTATCCTTTTATCTAAGAGTAATTAATTACCCCACACCAAAAATTCTCGGTGTACCTTAGACATAGATCCCGGGCATGTCCAGATGCATCGGTTGATACTGCTGACAATAGACTCCAAATGAGTTAACGAAGACAATGATCTTTCCGTCATTTCATGATATGCCGATGAATATTCCGCTTATAACAATGAGTAGTATACATGAGTATACGCTAAGATGAATCTATATACGCCATAACGGAATAAAACAACAACAGGAAATGAGTTATACAAAGCAGAAAAATTCCTGCTGTTATGAATCAAGTGTGAAAATTATTATCTTCGGGAGTTGCCCCAGCCTGACATGGCAGGTTGTGGCATCACAAAGTAAAATACAGGAGCGTATGAATCCAAACTCGTCAGAACTTGTTCTATCAATGCTGGTCCCCTGCATTATGATCGTTGCATCTTCAATTCTCCTGTTTTCTACCAATAGCAGGTACTCACTGGTGGTGGACCGTATCAGGTTATTAATGGAAGACAGAGCAACAAAAACAAGGGAATCCTCATCCGGAACAGAAGGAGTAAGTAGTCTGGACAAGATTGAGCTACAAATCAGTCACCTGATACGAAGAATTTCCATGGTACGTATAACAATCGTTAGCTATTCAGCGGCACTTCTTTTTTTTAGCGTCTCATGTGTACTAATCGGAATCCGGTCAAACCTTGAAGTAAATGGTTATTTCTGGGTAGCAATCAGCTTCTTCTTCGCCGGTTTGCTTGGCATCATCAATGGTGTTGTCTTTTCAGTGATCGAAGTCTTCAAAGGCTACAGGATCGTTCACATTGAAATCTCAGACATTAATTGAAATGCCGGCAACTGATTACTATTGCATTTAAAACAACCTGATTGAGAAATGCTATTTGTTGCGTGAAAAATCAACAAGGTGATGAAAGATCTTAAAAAGCACTATAGAATAAAAGCAACCCCTGCAGAGGTATATAATGCCTTAACCAATCCTTTTGCTATTGAATTATGGACTGGCGAAGAGGCTGTTATGAGTACAAATGCCGGGGAAGAGTTTTCTCTTTTCGGTGGTGATATCGTAGGAAGAAACCTCCAATTCGAACCCGACAGAAAGATCACTCAGGAGTGGTATTTCGGGGATCAGGAAATTCCTTCAATCGCAACAATAACCCTGTCGCCCGAAAAATTCATTACTAAAATAGAATTGCTTCACACAAATATTCCCGATGAAGCATATGAAGATATCAGCCAGGGATGGGATGATTCCTATTTTGCATCATTGAAAGATTTTTTCGAATAATCGCAGAATTGACTGACTGATAAGCAAATCATAACTAGAAATTCCTGGATCTCGGATAACTGGAACAATTGTATTGTATTTGATACTCATCAAATTTCACCTGCCATTGTAACTTTCCTGCCGGTAGATCGTCCTACAAACAACATGGATTGAATGATCTATATATTCTTTTATATCAGTTCTTAAATAAAGCGTTTGAAACTATGAAACAAATTATTGTATTGATTTTGGCCTCTATGTTTACCGGTCTTGTTACTGCACAGGTTGACTCCACCAGGATTGCAGAACCGGAGCAAGAGGTGGCAACATCTACTGCGCCGGAAATAGATGATGTGCCTGATGTGCCCGATGTGCCCGATGTACCCGATGTGCCTGAATTACCCGATGTGCCCGATGCGCCAGATGTGCCTGGTGTGTCATTTAGTACACCTGACAAAACCAGGATCGCTGTGGGGAAAAATGAGATCTTCATTATTGAAGACAACGGGGATACAACAAAGCTTCAGTTAGGTAGTAAAGGCTTAAGTATTGTCGAAGGCAATGAAGGGTATACCATAAATGTTATTGAGATGAATGAGAAGGAGGGTGAAAGTAATCTGCCAGATCCAGACAACAAAGAGAAAAAGAAAAAGGAAAAATTCAAACCGCACTATGCCGGTTTTGAGATTGGATTAAACAATTATGTCAATCCTGATTTTACTTTGCATACCGGAAGTTTCATGGACCTGAATACAGCAAAATCATGGAATTACAACCTGAATTTCATGGAGTACGGAATTGGACTGGGTACCTCGTATGTAGGACTGGTAACCGGCATGGGGTTTGAGTGGTCAAATTATATTTTTGACGGGAATAATTCGATCCAAAAAGTATCGAATGGTAATATTGTTGAGCTGCCAGAACCCTTTGATGGAATTACCAAATCAAAACTTTCGATGACGTATCTGAACGTGCCTCTGATACTGGAGTTCCAGATTCCGGCCGGTAAGAAGCGGATACACATTTCGGCAGGACTTACAGGTGGAGTAAAACTTGCTTCAAAAACAAAAATCAAGCACCAGAATGGCAGAGATGTCGAAAAGGATGATTACAGCCTGTCACCTTTCAGGTATGGGGCCACTTTTAGAATTGGTTACAGGGCAGTCAACCTATTTGCAAACTATTATATTTCTCCTCTTTTCGGAGAGACATCAGTACCGGAGCTCTATCCTTTTAGTGTTGGTCTGAACCTCATTTCTTTCTGATCTGAATAACGAACGTCAGAAAGCCGGGCTGATATTGGCCCGGCTTTTTTTTTACAGATCCTTCCACCCCAATCCTGTCGTGATCTAAGCACGCCATATTTCTTAACAACTTTATAATTAGCTCTCCATTTATTGTTTGTAATTTTGCAGCAATTACAAAATGAATCTTTTATGAGACTTTTATTGATCAGTAATTCAACGAATTCAGGAGAAGAATATCTTGATTATCCCAAAGAACAGATACAAAAATTCCTGGGTGAGCAGAAAATTACCGGACTGTTTATACCATATGCAGGGGTAACAGTTTCATTCGATGAATATACCGTCAGAGTGAAATCAAAGTTTAATGAGATCGGTCACGATATTCGTTCCATTCACGAATACGACAATCCGGCAGAAGCAGTTATTAATGCGGAAGCGATTGTAGCAGGAGGGGGGAACACGTTCAGTCTGATCAAAACGATCCAGGAACATAAGTTAATAGAACCAATCAGAAAGAAAGTTTTAAACGGAACTCCGTATATTGGCTGGAGCGCCGGAGCAAATATTACCTGTCCGACCATCATGACAACCAATGACATGCCCATAACAGAGCCTGTCTCATTTAATGCACTTCATCTTGTTCAATTTCAAATCAATCCGCATTACCGGGACAGTAATCCTGATGGACATGCAGGAGAGACAAGGGAGGAACGGATCACAGAATTTCTTGTCATGAACCGCGACTTAACCGTACTTGGATTAAGGGAAGGCTGTATGTTAAGGATTGAAGGAAAAGAGATGAAGTTGATCGGGTCCAGACCTGTAAGGGTTTTTCGTTATGGACAGGAACCTTACGAGTTGGATGCCAATGAAGATTTCAATGGCTTCCTGAAATAGAAAAAATCATTTGAAAATTCAGTGAAAAACATCCGCAAAATCATCGAATACCTGACAATATTACTTGTCATCTTTCTACTACTGTCACTGATTGCCAGTGTTGTAGTGGCAAAATTTTACGGAAATGAGCTGAAGGAACATGCTAAGGAACTGATCAATGATAACATTAATAATGAATTCTCTGTGGATAAGATTGGCATCCATGTACTCAGGAACTTTCCAAATATTTCTCTCTATTTCAGTGATGTGATTATCTGGTCGGGTACCTCATACAACAGGGATGAATTTGATTACGTTTCCCGGGATATCTTATTGATATCTGAACGGATTTATATCAAATTCAACCTTTTTCATCTTCTCTGGAAAAAGATTTCAGTGTCGAATTTGGAAATCAGAAACGGCCAAATCAAGCTACTAATTGATCAATCGGGACAAAGTAATTTCATTGTCCCAGGCAATAAGCAGAAGCAAGAACGCTCCAGGCTCGTTGAGTTGAAAGGGGTAAATTTCAATAATATTCAGTTTCAATACATCAACAATGCAAAAGAGATGGTTGCTGGAGGCACGATCCGTGAATTGTTCATGGAAGGTGATTTTTTCAACAATAAATTTTCCCTAAAGTCGGGTGGGACTGTATATATCGACAAGATCACAAACCATGGTGTAGCTTACTTGAACAAACAGGAGATACATTCGGATGTGGATATCAGGATAGAAAACAACAAATATTTTATATCAAAAGGAGCATTAGAACTGGGAGATCTGACTGCCGGAATTACAGGAAACTTTGTTTTAGACACTACCCGAAAAACAGAGATTGACCTTCAGTTCGCAGCAAAAAAGATAGATATCGAGTGGATCTCAAGGATCTTGTCCAATTCGAATAGATTTCCGGAAGGAATACGCGGAAAAGGAAAGTTTGATTTGTCAGTTAATGTGACAGGAAAAATCAGCTCCACAATTTCGCCCCATATTGATGCAATCTTCTCAGCAGATAACATATCTCTCGAATTACAAAAGACCGGATTAAAATTCAGATCCATCACACTTGACGGGGACTATTCAAATGGTGCATTGAAAAATGCTGCCTCGTCAGTGATACATATTCATGCAATCAGGGGTAACACTGATCAATCAGATTTCTCAGGATCAATAAAAGTACAGGATTTCATCTCTCCATTATACGAGATCTCTTTAGTAGGGGCTATAAAGGCCTCAGAATTAACTTCCCTGATATCAGGGCAGCCGGTAATCGCAGGTGAAGGTATACTTAAGCCAAAGCTGATCTTTAAAGGAACGGCACAAAGAGAAAAGGGAAAAATTAAAAAAATTACATTTAATCCAATTGGAGAAATTGAAATTGAAAACCTGGATTTGGCCTTTACCGGGATGAAGGCGGAATTCAACAGTTTAAACGGTACCATTAATATTCTCCAGAATAAGTGGCGGGCTGATTTAATGGGATACCTCAACCAGACAGATTTCAGGACAAACCTTTCGGCAACAGATCTTCTAAATGCTTTTCAGGGCAGGTCGGTCACAGAAATAACCGGTAGTATATACAGCAACAATCTCAACATAGGTCAACTATCCCGGGGATGGTTGAATGAAGAAATTGAAGATAAAAAAAGGATATATCCGGAAAAAATATCCGCAAATATTGATTTCCATTTTGATACCGTTATCAAAGGGCCGGTAAGAACCGGAAAAGTAAAAGGCAACCTGGTTTACAAGTATCCGAAGCTTTACATTGATCCTTTAAAACTTGAAACCATGGAAGGTGTTATGAATTCCAGGATCGCATTAAATGACCTGCACAAACCTGTACACCAGCTGAGCATTAATTCCATTTATGATAATGTTGATATAACCGAGGTTTTCAAATCATTCAATAATTTTGGTCAGGAATTCCTTACACATCAGAATATTAAAGGAACAATTTCAGGTGATTCAGAATTCTTTACAACACTCAACAATAGTTTTTCGATCAACCCCTCAAAGATTATATCAGAAAACCGAATTGTTATTGAAAATGGTGAATTGATTAATTTTCAACCACTTATTAAATTATCAAACTTCCTGAACATTGACCAGATGGATCATATATTTTTTTCGAAACTTCAAAATACAATCGTAATTAACCATAGCACGATAACGATCCCCCAGATGGATATCAATTCTTCCGCATTAAATCTCCAGGCTTCCGGAATACATCGTTTTAACAGAGAATACAGGTATCATATAGCCACCAAATTATCCGAACTACTGTTTAAAAAAGCCCGAAGCATGCCTGATGCTGAATTTGACATTGCATTGGATAAAAATGACAGACGTACCATCTTCCTTGTTTTATATGATGATGGCATGGGTATGACCATTGAGTTTGACGAAGATCAGGCAATGAGGAAGATCAAACAGGATCTGGCAGATGAAAAAACCGAATTAAAGAAGTTGCTAAACAGAGAGTTTGGCATGTTTGACAAAGATGAATCTTTGCAGCAAAAAACAGAGCCGGCTGATCGTCCCATTTTTGAATTTGATTTTTCACCAGTTGATTCAACGGTCTCTGAGAATGAAAAGAAGCCATCAAAATCAAAGTGGAGGCGAAAGGAAAAACCGGAAAACAAGAAACCTGCACTTGATTTCGTTATTGAAGATGATGATCTGTAATATTATATTTCGCTTACCATTTATCTGTAATGGTTTATAAAAGCGTATTATTCAATCCAAATAACCGCGAAAAGGGAGACCTATGGCTGTAAACATTTATGAAAAAAAACAACGCTGGAAGTATCTACTTTTCTTCTCAGCTGTTCTGATTGGAGCAGGATCCTTATATTATACCAACAGGCTTGTAAAAAGTATTGCTGAAGATGAGCGGAAGAAGATTGAGCTATGGGCAGAAGCTACCCGGATTCTTGCCAATCCAAATAACCCTCCGGGAAATGATATATTATTTCCTCTGCAGGTACTTGAAAACAATACACATATTCCAGTGATTCTGGTAGACGAAGAGGGCGGGATTATGACCCACAGAAATCTTGATACCACAAGAACTGATCAACAGAGGTATCTCATGAGAGTTCTCGATAAAATGAAGGGTGAAAATGACAGTATTGTGATTGACCTGGGAAGTAACAACTACCAGTACCTGTATTACAGGAATTCCAACCTGCTTCGCAAACTTGCAGCCTTCCCGTATTACCAATTAGGGGTAATCATGCTATTTATCGGCGTTTCATACATTGCCTTTAGTGTATCAAGGAAGGCCGAACAGAATAAAGTATGGACAGGTTTGTCAAAGGAGACGGCACACCAACTTGGCACACCGATCTCATCCCTATCGGGTTGGGTTGAAATTTTAAAAGAGAGCGGGGCGGATCCAGTAACAACAAGTGAGCTGGAAAAAGATTCACAACGTCTGGTCAGGATTGCCGACCGGTTCTCCAAAATAGGTTCAAAACCGGCATTGATAGAAAATGATGTTTCAAGAATTATTGAAAACAGCCTTACATATATCAAATCGAGAATCAGCAAATCGATTGAATTTGAACTTCTGCTTCCGGATGAACCTGTTATGGTACCGTTGAATGAGACACTATTCGATTGGGTGATCGAAAATTTGAGTAAAAATGCCATGGACGCCATGGAGGGTACCGGAAAACTGACCATCAGGTGTGTTGAGGGTAGTCGCTCCGTAACCATTGATGTAGAAGATACGGGAAAGGGACTCCCAAAGTCGAAATTTACTACTATTTTTAAACCCGGTTACACAACTAAAAAGAGAGGTTGGGGCCTTGGTCTTTCGCTCAGCAAACGAATCATTGAAACTTATCACAACGGAAAAATATTTGTATTTTCATCAGAGCCCGGAGAAAAAACCATCTTTCGTATTATTCTAAACAAATAAACCTCATCCTTAAACAGGAGCTTTCCAATAATGTATCAGGCTTCAGAGGCTTTATTACCTGAGCGGTTGATCACTTTGTACAGTTTATCGGAACGACGTACCACTGATTTAACAGGTATAGAACAAAGGCTCCCTTTGGTAGCCATTTTCACGGGCTGATTTTCAATCCTTATTTCGTTAACAATGGCTTCGACGACCCCAGTGGTCGGACCAATAATCAAAATTTCATCACCTACAGAGATACCTTCATTCTCGATCAGGAACTCTGCCACACCGATTCTGTCGAAATAATTGGTTCCTTTCCCGATGTAGAGTTTCCTGGTTGTTGCAGCTGATCCATATGTATCGCTCCATTCTCCAAGCGGCTGTCCAAGATAATACCCGTCCCAGAATCCCCTGTTAAAGACGCGGCTTAAGCGCTCCTGCCATAGATCGATTCTTTCAGGAGTAAAATCTCCTGTAAAATATGAATTAAGGGCCTCGTTGTAGCACCAAACCACTGTTTTTACATATTCGGGCGACCGTGCACGGCCCTCTATCTTCATAACCCTTACTCCGGCATCGATCATTTTGTTCAAAAAATGGATGGTTGACAGATCCTTTGGCGACATAATATTTTCATTATCTACCTCCAGTTCAATACTTCGGTCTTTATCATGAACAATATACGATCCTCTGCAAACCTGGAAACAATCCCCCCTGTTGGCAGAATGGTTGTACTGGTGCAAACTGAGATAGCATTTTCCGCTGATGGCCATACACAAAGCACCATGCACAAACATCTCAATCCTGATCAGTTCTCCGGAGGGACCACGAAGATCTTCAGTTTCTATCGCCTCGGAAATAGCGGCTACCTGATTAAGATTCAGTTCCCTAGCAAGCACTACTACATCTGCAAAAGCAGAGTAGAATCTTAATGATTCTATATTACTGATATTTAGCTGTGTTGAAAGATGTACCTCAACTTCCGATTGAAGTGCATAACTAAGTGCTGCCTGGTCAGAAACGATCACTGCCGAAACACCATTCTCTTTTGCAAGATCTATGATCATACGCATTTGATCCAACTCATGATCGTAGATGATAGTATTGATCGCAAGATAAGTTTTGACCCCACTTTTTTTTCCTGTTTTTACAATCTGCGGCAGATCACCGGGAGTAAAATTCGCAGAGGACCTGGCGCGCATATTCAATCGATCGATCCCAAAATATATGGAGTCGGCACCTCCCTGTATGGCTGCCATGAGTGCCTCATACGATCCGGCCGGAGCCATCAATTCAATATCTTCTCTTCTTAGCATTGTTGCAAAGATACAGCTATCCCGAAAAAATACTGTTTTAAACCATTAAGGCTTTGTTGAAAAAAGCTGAATCAGCAACTGCTTTACAGTCTCAACTTTTACCGGTTTAGCCAGATATTCATCCATACCTGCGAGCACAGATTCTGCTCTTCGTTCATCGCCCCGATCGGCTGACATTGCAATTATGGGAGTTTTAATTCCCATACTCCTCAGCTTACCCGCTGCCTCAAATCCATCCATTTCCGGCATAAACAAGTCCATGAAAATTATATCATACTCTTTTTTACCGGCCATTTCAATACCCTCTATCCCATTTGAGGCAATTTCAATTTCATAACCGATATTCTTAAAAATTGATTGAGCAACCTTCTGGTTTATGATATTATCCTCAACAACAAGTATGGATAGATTATCCGGCAGGGTGTTTACATCGGGAGTAATGCCATTATAGTCTGTCACCCCGGGGAAAACTTCTCTAATCAATTCATACAATTCTCTTCCCTCGATTGGTTCAATCAAATAATAATCTATACCCAGTTTTTTGGATGTGATATAATTACCGGATTGATCGTTATTGGATACCATGATACATGGCAGAGTTTCTGTCAGGCCTTCTTCCTTCATCCTGCCTGCAAGTGCAAATCCTTCCAGGTTGCTCTTATCGGCAATAATGACCATTTGATAAAGGTTCTTCTTTGAACTGAGGTGGTGTATTACCGCATCTATCGTTATATCCTGGTAGATTTTCGTGACTATATTTACTCCAAACTGGTGCAATATTTTATTAATGCTGTTCTTCTCCGGTTCAGGCTCTTTGGTCAGGTATAAAACCGTTATCTGATGCAGTTGCTTTATAGACTTATAGTCATAGCTTTTTGTTAATCTTTCATTTGAGTATACCTCAATGGTAAAACTGAATCTTGAACCTGGCCCATCGTTTACACCTGAGATTCGCGACGGACTTTCGACCCAGATTTCACCATTCATTAATTCTACCAGTTGTTTAGAAATAGCTGTACCCAGGCCTGTACCACCGTATTTTCTGCTGACCGAGCCCCTTGATTGATGATATGAGCCAAAAATAGTGCCGATTTTTTCTTTGGGTATACCAATTCCGGTATCTTCCACCCAAAAGAGTAATTGCAACCTGCCTTTGTATTTTTCTATCAGGTCTGCACCAATCACGATTCTTCCCTTTTCAGTGAACTTAATCGCATTGCTAAGAAGATTTGAGATCACCTGTCTTAGTCTGAAAGGGTCCCCAATCAGCTTTTCAGGTATACTGCTGTTTATATCCACCAGAAATACTAAATCCTTTTCATCTGCAAGGGGTTTAAAAAGGTCCGTTATAAAGGTGATCTCCTCCCTTAACCTGAATGGAACCTCCTCCAGCATCATTTTTCCTGCTTCTATCTTGGAAAAATCAAGAATATCATTGATAATTGTCATTAAGAGATCGGATGATTTCTTTATAATATTTATCTTTTCCTTTACATCGGAAGGAAGAGCGGTCTCTTGTAAACCTGATATCATACCTATAATTCCATTCATTGGAGTTCTAATTTCATGACTCATTGAGGCAAGAAATTCAGATTTCGCCCTGTTGGCAGCAAATTCCTGCTTCCTTGATCTTTCCAGTGGCGAGACATCGATCATTGCAATCAGGTTGAACTCCTCACCACCGATGCCTGTTTTCTCCTCAGTTCTATAGATCACAGTTTCTAGTCCGTCCTTTTCATAATAGAGGTAATCCGCGCTACTCAAGGGATCAACTTCATCTTTAAGCAGGTATTTATTCGAGATCAGGAATTGTTGTGAAAAATCCTGACCGATAATATCTTCCCTGTCGTTTATAAACATCATCCGGAGCGCCGTATCGTTGATATTCCTTATAATGTTCCCCGAATCGACGATCATGATACCCACAGGGACTTTTTCTATCACTTGTCGGAAGACGGATTCCGATAATTTAAGTCGCTCCAGAATCTTCATTCGTCGCCTTAAAACAAGTAAAAGGTAAACGATCAATGCAATGGTAATGAAAAAGGTAAACAGAGAGACGATTTTATTCTGGTTTAAGAAAAACCTGTTGAATTCAGTCTGACTGGTAGTAAATACTATTCCAAGGTTTTGGTTAAAAATTGAAAGTGGATAATACGCTGAGTGAACTTTTTGCACGTTTCCGGCAGAATCCCGGAAAGTATGTTTAATCAACCCTTTCGAAAACTGATCAATACTGTCTGCAATCTGTTCTATGGCACCTATCTCAAAAACATCAATATAATCCTCCGACACCATCTCCCCTTTCGCATTAACAATCCACTGCCAGGAAATTGTTCTGCCAATGGGATAAAAAGAAAATATTTTTCTTGAAAACTTTTGAAAATCAACTTCAACAATGATATTTCCATTTACCTGGTCATTCTCAAAATAGGGATAATAATAGAGGTATTTGCTGTCCTTTTTCTCTACCTTATCCCGTGGAATGAGGTCCGGTTGCCTCTGCCTTGGAAAAGTATCTAAAATAAACTCATCATCCTCGTTAATAAAAAGTCCGAAATAGTTTTTTTTGTTATCATAAATAAAAACATGGTTTATCAAATCCCGGTATTTTGAATAGAATACCTGTATACTTTGTTTACGCCTCTCAAGCTCCTCCGGGTCCTCAAAAATATTGGAGAAATTGTAATCGAACAATAATTTGCCCATATCGTTCTGAAATCCGCTCAGTTGATTCTCCATATATTCGCCGCACAAATTAACCTGCTGTTCTAGTGAGGAGTTTAGGAATGAAATAAACCGCTGGTTAATGTTTAAAAAGGAGAGCACATTCAACAACAGCAGTAACAAAAGACAAATTAGCGCAAGTATATTGGCTCTTTTCATTATAAGCTAATAGTCCTTAAAAATACATATTATCACACAGAAACTGTTCTATTTTCTGTATTTATCCCCAACATCTTTTAAAAGATCAAGATAGTTCAAATATCTTGAACTGCTTATCTCCCTGTTTTCAACCGCCTGAATAACTGCACAATCAGGTTCATTCACATGCAGGCAGTTATGAAATCTGCACCTTTTACTTACCAGGAAGATCTCAGGAAAGAAATGAAATAGCTCCTCTCTTTCTATATCAACCATACCGAATCCTTTGATCCCGGGTGTATCAATAATTCTTACTCCTGATTTCAGACAATACATCTCAGCGTATGTAGTGGTGTGCTGACCGGTTTTATGAAGACCGGAGATATCACCAGTCTTCACAGTCAACAATGGATCGAGATAATTAAGAAGCGTGGATTTACCAACACCTGAATTCCCTGCCACAACTGTAACGCAATCTTTGAGAAGCTCTTCAAGTCTTGGAAGATTTTTTTCTGTTTTAAGGGAAATATCCAGTGTATA
Source organism: uncultured Bacteroidaceae bacterium (assembly GCA_964539395.1). Classification (GTDB taxonomy): domain Bacteria; phylum Bacteroidota; class Bacteroidia; order Bacteroidales; genus M55B112. Next base: position 10,292 of record CAZIIU010000032.1, on the reverse strand, counting down.
ATATCCAATTCCTTTGTACAATTCAATGAGCTTTTTCAACTCATACATCTGCTTTGGAGAATAAAGATCAGTCTTATTAAAAACAAGTAATACAGGAATTCGAAAGGCTTCAGCTGACACCAGAAAACGGTCGATAAAAGCCAGGTGGGTGACTGGATTCAGGAGGCTGACCATAAGCAGTGCCTGATCAATATTAGATGCTATTAACTGGTATTCCCTTGATAAATTTGTTGCGCGTCTGATGATGTAATTCTTTCGTTCCCCGATCTCTGAGATCATACCGGTACCATCCTCCGACAGATAGAATTTTACCCGATCTCCAACCGCAACAGGGTTAGTAGCTCTTATTCCCTTAATTCGGTAGGAACCTTTTATTTTACATGGAATGATAGAATGATTGCTGTCCTTTACATAGTACCAGCTACCGGTAGTTTTTATGACCAGACCCTGTTTCAAACCCAAATTTTACGCTAAGATAGTCAAAGATGTTACTCCTCGTTCCTATTGAGCGGTGCTGAAACATTTAAAAATCTGGTCTTGAGGCGGAACCCTGAAATAGTTCCGTCTTCATCCCTTGTTGTGAGCAGTGCGGTTTCTGTGCTGTTGATTCGGTTAAGTCCCTGAATCCCACTACTAGCCAGGCTCCATATAAAGGCATCATCCTCATCAATTGCCTCAGCGACTTTTGATGCCCTGTATCGGGCAAGATCAAAAATTGAAAGTGAATTACCCTTGGCAGCAATTGGGGAAATGATTTCTGGAGTTAATCGATCGTATTGCACCTTTGGAAGGGAAACCGCACTCTTCTGCAGATTCAATGCTGCAATCTGTTTAGGTTTTGTGACATGCATTTCTTCACCTGTGACAGGTTCTGCCTCTTTCTCCTGTTCCGACTTATTAAATGTTGAAGCCGGAACCGGAACAACTGAACCTTTAACTACGCTGATATTACCAGTGTTGGGTTTGGATGCCGGCTTTATTTGTTGGTCCTCTTCCCGTGGATTTTCCTTTTTCTCTTTCAACACTTTGACTGATGCAATTTCTAATGGAATTTCCGGTTCCGGAACAGGAAGAATAAAAAAGATTGTCAATGCAGCTGCTGCTGCAACAGGAATAAAGATTCTCAGATAAAAGGTTTTTTTCCGACTGCGCTTCAACCTTCTCTTACCGGGAAATGGAATGCTTTCCCGGCTTAGATATGTTGATTTACAGGCATTATAATGGGATTGCATTTCGGGATGTTCTGCCAAATATTTAGAGAACAACCCCCTCTGTTTCTCAGAAAGATCATTTTCCAGGTAGGCGATACAATAAACATCAAAATTTGCCTCGGAAACGATATCTGAATCAGATGGAAAATGCTTTTTAAGCATCTCTTTACCAGGAAATTCAATTTTTTCCGGAATAAAATCATACTGATAGCACCTACGAAGCTCATCAAATTCATCTGCAAGATCAGGATGCTGCTTCAGGAACAGCTGAAGCACTTCCTCCTGCTCCGGAAGGAGCCTTCCCTCAAGAAAATCTAAACAATATACCTCGTAGTTTTCCCTGTTAATGTTCATAAAAGTGCCTTATATAATATTCTCAATTTTAACCAGGTATTTTTTTAAACTTATCCTGGCCCTGTAAATATATACTTTCACTTGCGATTCGGTGAGCCCTGTTATTTCACCGATCTCCCCATATGAATATCCCTCATAATCCCGCAGCATGATCACAGATCGCTGAACTTCCGGCAACCTGTCCAGTGCATTTTCCAATATTTCGCTGATATCAGAATACTGCTCTTGTTTCTGTTGCAAATTATCACTTTCACCATCCAGGGGTATCACCCTCTTTTCCCTTTTGAGTATATCCAGCAAAGTACGGTATGCTGTTGTAAAGAGATAGGACTTTGCCTTTGCCCCGTTGACGGTGTCAAGCTTCATCCACATCTTCTCGAATGAGTCCTGTACTACATCCTGTGCCAGTTCTTCTGTTTTGCATTGCTTCAGAATGAAGCGATACAAATTATCAGCATACAGGTCAACCGCCTTATTATACTCCTCTATCGTCATTTAAATTCAGGGTTCCATTTGTATGACGTCACAAGTTATGAAAAGTTACATTTAAGATTGTACATCCGCAAAAATAACCAATTGAAAACTTGACAAGTTGATTTATATGTTTTATATTTGACCGAACGTTCAGTCAATATGCATGCCAAGGACCAAAGAGCAATACGAACAAATCAGGAAAGACCGTAAAAGTCAGATTATGTCCACAGCGCTGGAGATGTTTGCCATGGAAGGATACGGGCATGTTTCCATCGCTGCACTTTCCCAGCGTGCCGGCATTTCAAAAGGGCTGATGTACAACTATTTTCCCAGCAAGGAGGAGCTGTTGAAAGAGATTCTAAATGAGGGTATTCAACAGATCATGACTTCTCTGGATCCCAACCGGGATGGTATTCTTACTACCGAAGAATTTGAACATTTTTTACGCAGGACCTTCCAGCTGATGCACGAAAAGCGTGCATTCTTTACGAAATTTTTCAGTATGATCATTCAACCGAATGTTAAAGCGTACTTGAAAGACAGTTCCCTGGTCCCTTTCATGGAATCTTACTTCAGGATGTTTACAACATACTTTGCTAAACTTGGGTACCAGGATCCATGGCTGGAATTGTTTGAAATCTCGGTTAACCTGGAGGGATTTGGGATCATGATGCTGTATTATGATGACCTCATAGACCTGTCACCGGAACTATTTAAAAAATATGAAGAAAGGATCATACAAAAATATAAAAGGAAACACCATGAAGACAAATAGCAAGATAATCCTGTCTTTACTAATCATTGCAATTTCCTGCTGCGTGACTGCCCAGGGACCAACGGCCAAAGAGATCGTAGAGCAGGCGGAGAACAAATTCTACGGAGAAGAATCTGCTGTTGCAGAGATGAAAATGACTATTGTCCGTCCCACCTGGGAAAGAACTGTGGAATTTAAAAGCTGGAACGAAGGAACAGAAAAATCCCTTACACTGATCACTGCTCCAGCCAGTGAAAAGGGACAAACATTCCTGAAAAGGGGCAATGAGATGTGGAGTTGGAACCCTTCGATCAACCGTTTAATTAAACTACCTCCCTCCATGATGTCGCAGGGATGGATGGGATCAGACTATACCAATGACGATATCCTGCAGGAATCTTCCATTGTGAATGATTACACCCATAAAATTGTGGGTGAGGAACCCATTGATGGGCGGGTCTGTTACAAGATTAAAATGGTAGCCAAGGAGGAGGCTGTAGTGATCTGGGGATACCAGATGAGATGGATCGATAAAAATGATTTCCTGTTCCTGAAGGCTGAATTATATGATACAGACGAATACCTGATCAGAACCGAGAAAGGCAGTCGCATCAGAGAAATGGATGGCAGGATGATCCCCACCCGACTGGAAATTATTCCCAGGGAGGAAGAGGGAAATAAAACCATCCTGCTCATCGAGGACATTGAATTCAACGTATCCATCCCCGATCAGTTTTTTTCTCAACAAAATATGAAGCGTATCAGACAATGAAAATATGCCATATTGCATGGAATATTTGCAGTTTTGCCAACAAATTTGAGGATTTCAAGGAATAAATGATCACGAAATATGAAAAACTATACACTTGCATGGCGGAATTTATGGAGAAACCGGAGGAGGACAATGATTACGGTAGCCTCCGTGTTTTTTGCCGTGTTTTTTGCGCTGATCATGCGATCCCTGCAATTGGGATCCTATGATTATATGTATAAGACCGCGATTGAATCCTACAGCGGGTATCTGCAGGTACAGCAGGAGGAATGGAGGGACAACAAGACCGTGGATAATTCATTCAGGTACACCGATACACTGGAAGCTAAGTTGATACAGGATCCCAATGTCACAGCCATCATTCCCAGGTTCGAATCTTTTGCCCTGGCAGCATTCGGGCCAAACACTAAAGGTGTAATGGTTATGGGCATTGATCCAGAAAAGGAAAGCCTGCTCTCTCAGGTAGGAAAAAAAAAGGTACAATACAGGCTTACACCTGAGGCAGTCACAAATATTCGCAATGATACAACTCTGCCGGATAAGGTCAGAGAGATTGCAGAGAAATTTGAAGGCAATTCCTATACATCAAAAAGCCGTTTCCTCAACGATCTGACCCTGGATCCTGATAAGGACATTGGTCTGCTACCCAAATTGGCTTCCTCTGCCCGTTTTAAAAACGGTGATATTCGCAACGGTGAACCTGGTGCCTGGATTGGCGACCGGTTGTCGAAATACCTGGAACTTTCCATTGGAGACACCCTTGTACTGGTAGGACAGGGATACCATGGAACCACGGCAGCAGGAAAATATGAAGTCAAAGGAATCATTCGCCAGCCTGCACCGGATATCGACAACAAGATCGTCTACCTCCCTGTGGATATTGCACAGCAATTGTACAATGCACCTGGCATGCTCACTTCTATAGCCCTGCAACTTAAAGATACTGACTATAAAAACATTGAGGAAACTGCTGATAGGTTATCGGGAAAGATTCCTGAAAACAGCCGAATGGTCGACTGGAAGGAAATGAATGAAGTGATGATTCAACAGATGGAGGCCGACAACATCAGCGGTATGTTTATGATTGGAATTCTCTACCTGGTCATCGCTTTTGGTATCTTTGGCACCGTGCTGATGATGACAGCAGAGCGGAGAAGGGAATTCGGAGTGCTTGTGGCCATCGGGATGCAAAAGAACAAACTGGCTCTGGTCGTAACATATGAAATGATGTTTATCGGACTGATGGGTGTAGTCATAGGGAGTATTGTGTGTATCCCGATTATCCTGTACGGTGTGAACAATCCAATCATTTTTAGGGGAGAGCTGGCCCATATAATGGAGCAATATGATTTTGAACCCAAACTGGTATTTGAACCTGTGAATAAATACTTCCTCTGGCAGGCTCTCGTTGTGGTGATCATGGTCCTGGTGTCACTTTTTAATCCACTGCGAAAAATATTAAGCCTGAGAGTCGTAAGCGCCCTGAGGGCATAAAAAAAGTAGCAATGATACTAAAAACAGCATGGAAAAATGTCTGGAGAAACAAGACCAGGAGTCTGGTGGTAATCATTTCTGTTACCATTGGGATTTTCGCTGGCATTTTTACAGTCGGACTTATGAACGGTACCATGGAACAACGCGTGGATGCAGCAATTAACAAGGAGATTTCACATATTCAGCTGAACCGGAAAGAATTCAGGGACAACAATGACCTGAAGCTCACTTTGGATAGCATCCAGGAACTGAAAAGGAGCATACGGGAAACACCCGGTGTGAATAGCACGACAAGTCGATTGGTAATAAATGCCATTGCACATACAGCCACAAAAAGTACGGGCATACAACTGACAGGCATCGATCCTTCACAGGAAAAAAGTGTCTTCAACCTCTATAAATCCATCATACCGGAGACCGGTTCGTTTTTCGAAAAAAGTAGCAGCCATAACCTGGCCCTTGTGGGCGAGGAACTGGCCAAAGAACTAAACATTATCCGTTATGAACTGGATGTTGCCACCATCGACAGTCTCAGGTCAAAAGGTTTACCGGAAAGGATACTTGATTCACTGAAGCCCATGGTTGGCAAACGATATGATAGTCAGAAATTATTTGTAAAGAATCTCAGAGACCGGCTTTCCAAAAAAGCATCGGAGGATTACGGGAAAATGATCCTGGAAGAAGCCTGGTCTTTCAGGGAGCGTGCCAGGCTTACCCTCACCTTTCTCGACAAGGATAATATACAGACTGGCGGCATGTTTCGCATTGCAGGTATCTATGATATCAGTAACAGTATGTATGAAAAGACCATGGTATTTGTGTTGAATAGTGACCTTCAAAGACTCACTGGCCTGGATGATCAGGCGGCCCATAAGGTTATCGTACGAATCACCGACAGGGACCAGACAAAACAGGTTACTGAAGCATTGAGGGAAGCCCATCCCGACCTTGAAATTCAGAATTGGAAAGAGATCTCTCCAGACCTTGCGATGATGACATCCTTGATCGAAAAGTTCAATGGTGTATTCATGATCATCATCCTGGCCGCACTTTCATTCGGTATTGTCAACACCATGCTAATGGTGGTATTGGAGCGGACCAAGGAACTGGGGATGCTCACAGCCATCGGTATGAATAAAAAACGGGTTTTTACCATGATCATATCCGAATCTGTATTCCTGTCACTGATCGGCGGCCTGGCAGGAATGATCATCAGCAAGATCATCCTGATGATAACCCATACAAACGGGATCAATTTTGCGGGTGCATCAGAAGGCTTCGAAGCAATGGGGTTTTCTTCCCACATCTATCCTACGATCTCCAATACATTTTTCATTACTGTGACCATATTGATCATCCTTACAGGAATCCTATCGTCGATATACCCGGCAATAAAAGCACTGAAGCTGGATCCCGCTGAAGCACTTAGAACAGAATAACAACATCAAAAAACAAATATCATGAAAGTTCTGGAATTAAATAACGTTCATAAAATCTACAACAGTTCGGAGGTCAGGGTACATGCGGTTAACGGAATAACCATCGACTTTGAAGAAGGGGAATTTTCTGCCATAGTCGGACCCTCCGGATCGGGAAAAACCACGCTGCTGAACATGATTGGTGGTTTGGATACTCCTACCGAGGGGAAAATTCTGGTAAATGAGACCGATCTGTCCTCGCTAAAATCTTCAGCGCTGATCGATTTCAGAATGCGCAACATCGGTTTTGTATTTCAATCCTACAACCTGATCCCTGTACTCACTGCAAAAGAGAATGTTGAGTTTATCATGAACCTTCAGAAGCGTTCCAAAAAAGAGCGTGAGAAACGCACCATGGAAATGCTTAAAGCAGTTGGGTTGGAGGACAGGGCAAACAGCAGACCCTCCAGGCTATCAGGTGGGCAACAGCAGCGGATTGCTGTGGCACGTGCACTTGCTTCCAAACCAAAGTTTATTCTGGCGGATGAACCTACCGCTAACCTGGATTCCAAGTCAACTGAAACACTGCTGGATATTATGGAAGAACTCAATCATGAGGAGAAGCTCACTTTTATTTTCTCAACGCACGACAACCGCGTGGTTAAAAAGGCCAGGAGGGTGGTAACCATCGAAGATGGCAAAGTGATCAGCGACGAAAACAAATAATAACTACCGGATATCAATCCGAATCACATATGCGCAGACTCATCAACATACTCTTTCTACTTACATCTTTCCAAGCCGGAATTACTCAATCTGTTATTTCCCTTTCCGGCTACCTTAATGATATGCAAACCCTTTATCATATGGAACAGACAGGCTGGATATGGGAAAACCAGGTACATAACCGACTGAACGTTAACCTCTATCCGGTCGATTGGCTGAAAGCCTCCCTTCAGGTCAGGACCAGGTTCATCCAGGGAAACGCCTATTCTTTTTTTCCCGGGTATGCCCGCATGATCGGCAGGGACTCAGGCTGGCTGGATCTTGCTGTTTCCACCGATGGCGCATACAACGACAAAACCGGGTATATCTTTACCTCCATGGCCGACCGTGCATATGTAGAATTTACTTTTGGCGATTTAGTCGCAACCGTTGGAAGGCAACGCATCAACTGGGGACAAACTTTTGTGTGGAACCCAAACGATATATTCAATGCATATTCCTACTTCGAAATAGATTACCCTGAAAGGCAGGGCAGCGATGCCCTGAGGCTGCAGTATTACACAGGTATCGCCTCCAACATAGAACTTGTAGCCAAGCTTGATAGTGCCGGCCAGGTCACCGCAGCTGGCTATTACCGGTTCAATACACTTGGATACGATTTCCAGATCATCGGAGGAGTCCTGGCCGGAAAGGACCTGGTGTTAGGGACTGGATGGAGCGGGAACATTTCCAACACCTCTTTCCGGGGTGAAGTCAGCTATTTCAGGGACCTTGATCACCTGGCAGATACAACAGGTAATCTATTATTCTCAGCAGGCTTTGACCATACCTTTGGAAAGTCTCTTTGGGTGCAAACTGAAGTATTGTATTCCGCCTTTGCAAAAGACATGCAGATGAACAGTTTTGTACAACTGTTTAGTACTGACCTAAGCATCAAACGCATCGGATTCACTGAATGGTCGCTCTTTGCCAGCCTCTCCTACCCCATCAATCCATTGCTGAACGCATCCCTTGCAGGGATGTATTATCCCGATTGGAAAGGTTTCTACCTGGGACCCTCGTTAGAACTCTCACTGGGTAATAACATGGAAGCTTCCATGATCTTACAGGGTTTTTCAGCTGAATTGGAAGATCTGTATGGAAGACTCCAAAGGCAATCTGCCTATATCGGTTATCTACGTATAAAATGGAATTTCTGATTTGTAAATGGTTGATGATTTTTCATTATCAATACTCTAAAAATTCACCATAGATTTTTGTATTTTCGAACAATGAGAGCTATCATTCAACGCGTAAAGTTTGCCAGAATCACTATCAATGACAACATGCACAGTTCGATTGCCACAGGGCTTTGCATTTTCCTGGGGGTTGAAAACAAAGATAATATCGAGGATATCAGTTGGTTGGCCGGAAAAATTGCAAATCTCCGGATATTCTCTGATGCAGAAGGGAAGATGAACCTCTCACTTCAGGAGATCAACGGAGAGGCAATGGTAGTCAGCCAATTCACCCTTCATGCAAGCACTAAGAAAGGGAACAGGCCCTCATGGATTAAGGCAGCCGGACCGGAAATTGCTGAACCGTTGTACGAACAGTTTGTTTTACAATTACAGGGACATCTCCGGAAAAATGTAGCAACCGGTCTGTTTGGGGCACATATGGACATTGAGCTACTGAACGATGGTCCGGTAACCATCATCATCGATACTAAAAACAAAGAATAAATGAGGCTAAGGGAGATACAGGATGAGGTCGACCGCTGGATCAGGGAATACGGGGTAAGGTACTTTAATGAACTAACAAACATGGCATTGCTCACAGAGGAGGTGGGTGAACTGGCCAGGCTGGTTGCCAGGAAATATGGCGAACAATCCTACAAGCAAAGTGACTTGGGAAAAAAGCTTGAGGAGGAGATGGCCGATATACTTTTCGTACTGGTTTGTATGGCCAATCAAACAGGTGTTAACCTCGAAGAGGCAATGATCAGGAATCTTAAGAAGAAAACAAACAGAGATGCCGGCAGGCACCTGGACAATAATAAACTCAAATAGCTTCTTATGAAATACTTTTCTGAATTTCTATATGATGTTGAGTCTTCAGTAATTACGGACCTTTTATACGAATGTATGAAAGGATATACGGATTTACCCGACAAAGACATCCTGATGAAGATTTTTGGACTGATCGACCTGACCTCACTGAGTGAAACAGATAATGCTGAGAGCATTGGACGCTTGTGCAACCAACTGAACCTGTTGTCGGAGAGTTATTCGGACCTTCCCTCACCTGCAGCAATTTGTGTTTACCCTGAGCTTCTGTCTATCGTTAAAGCAAGACTAAACAATCCAATGGTAAATGTAGTATCTGTTGGCGCCGGCTTTCCATCATCACAAACATTTCTTGAAATAAAGTTAAAAGAGGTTAGTCTCGCGGTTGAAGAGGGTGCCGATGAAATTGATATTGTGTTGTCTGTCGGAAAATTCCAGCTTGGTTTAATAGCTGAGGTGTTTGAAGAGATCCGGTTAATCAAGGATTTGATGGGCTCATTACTCCTGAAAGTTATTCTTGAGACCTCTTCCCTGAAGGACCTTACAGAGGTCCGAAAGGCCTCTTTCCTCGCGATGGATGCCGGTGCCGATTTTATAAAAACCTCAACCGGCAAAGCTGGTGGAGGTGCAAGTCCCGATTCCTTTGCAGTGATGTGTGAAGCGATCAGGGATTTTTATAAAAAAACCGGTAAGAAAGTAGGAATAAAAGCTGCAGGAGGTATTTCAACCATTGAGTCGGCTTATGAATATTATGGTATTGTACGCCACATACTAGGTGAGGATTGGTTAAATTCAGAACGGTTCAGAATAGGTGCCAGTCGCCTGGCAAATGTGATGATCAGAAATATTTTTAAAAAAGATGAAAGTTTTTTCTATTTTTATTAGTTATTAAAAAAAAATTCCTATATTTGTTAAAGACAAAAACGTTCTAACATATAGAAAGAACTTGAAATAAGTTCTTTAGACCAATAAGCGGTCCGATCTTCAAATTCCATTCTCATAGAGACGGGTTGAATTCCATGGCTTTTTTTCTTCAACATT
>CAZIIU010000031.1:0-37968 GCA_964539395.1 uncultured Bacteroidaceae bacterium | reverse complement strand
CAGGCTGAGATCATACCCTTAGAACCTGATCCGGGTAATGCCGGCGAAGGGAAATGCATATTTTATGTGAATTATAAACCATATTTTATTATGAAAAAGCAAGTTTTATTTGGACTTGTGCTATTAGCTGCTGTTATGCATGCAGGTGCCCAATATGCACTTAGTGGTACCATTATCGATGGCAATGAAAACCCCCTTCCGGGGGCCAGTGTTTATATTCCCGCTCTTAACAGGGGAACCACAGCAGACACTGAGGGTTTCTTTTTAATTACCGGAATTCAGCAGGGGAGCTATGAGGTTAAGATTTCCTTTGTCGGATTTGAAACTGTAAACAAAAGAATCAGGTTAAACCGGGATACTGATCTTGGCAGGATCGGTTTGGAGCCCCGGGCTTACCAGGGTGAGGAGGTGACTATCAGCGCTTTGCGTGCCGGGGAGAAAACACCAATGGCATTTGTGAACCTTGACAGGGAGGAGATCGCTGAAAGAAATTTTGGTCAGGATATACCCTATGTTGTTCGGCTAACCCCCTCGCTGATCACCTCCTCTGATGCGGGACATGGTATTGGATATACATCCATGCGGATCAGGGGAACAGATGCCAACAGGATCAATGTTACCATAAATGGTGTCCCTCTGAATGATGCGGAAACGCACAGTGTTTTCTGGGTTGATCTGCCCGACCTGGCAACATCAACAGAACAGATCCAGATCCAACGCGGTGTGGGAACCTCTACCAACGGTGCGGCAGCTTTCGGTGCTACGGTCAATATGCAGACAAAGTTGCTTGAAAAGGAGCCCTATGCACGTTATGACCTTACAGCCGGTTCGTTCAATACACTTAAAAACAGTCTCTCTGCCGGGACAGGAATGATAAATGACAAGTTTGCTGTCGACCTCAGATTGTCCGATCTTCATTCGGATGGCTATATTGACAGGTCATGGACCGACCTTCAGTCTTATTATCTTTCTGCTGGCTTGTATGATGAAAAATCAAGCCTTAAATTTATCACATTTGGTGGATTCGAAGAGTTGTACCAGTCATGGGGAGGCGTTCCTTCTTCAAAGCTGTCAACCGACCGCACCTACAATGAGATGGGAATCTATCAGGATACATCCGGACAAACGGCTTTTTATGAGAATCAGGTGGATCATTACGATCAGATCCATTATCAACTTCATTATTCCAGGGAACTTTCGAAGCAGGTGCACTTAAATAGTGCGTTGCATTATACCAAAGGTAGCGGATACTATGAACAGTATGAATCATCCGAGGATTATTCCGATTATAACATGGAATATCCTGTTATCGGCTCCGATACGGTTTTTTCAACCGATCTGGTCAGACGGAAGTGGCTGGATAATGATTTTTTCGGAGCTATTGCCTCGATGAACTATGAAAACGACAAAGGAAGATTAATCATCGGAGGAGGCTGGAACAGGTACCTGGGACTGCATTTTGGCAGGGTAATCTGGGCAGAACATTTCGGCGACAATAAAAAAGGTCATCAATGGTATCATGGATCGGGAGATAAGCGCGATTGGAACCTTTATGGGAAGTACTATTATGATATTGGTGAGAGAGTGACAGCTTTTCTGGACCTTCAGCTGAGGGGTATCGACTATATGCTGGAGGGAACAGACGATAATAAACGTGATGTGACGCAGGATCATAACTTCCTGTTTTTCAATCCGAAAGCCGGAATCAGTTACCTGGCGGATGACGGTCGGCGTGCCTTTGTTTCCTGGTCGCGTGCCAGCAGGGAGCCCAACCGAAATAATTTTACAGATGCTCCTGCAGGAAGACCACCTGTACATGAAACATTGAACGACTATGAAGCTGGCTATTCCGTAAGTGGAGACTCCTACAGGGCCAGGATCACTCTTTACCTGATGGATTACAAGGATCAACTGGTGTTGACAGGTGAGATTAACGAGACCGGCTACCCGGTAATGACCAATGTTGAAAACAGCTACAGGGCAGGAGTTGAACTTGAGGCAGGGGTAAATCTTTTTAACAAGGTGCTTTGGAAAGGTAACCTTACTATCAGCCGGAACCGGATCAGTGATTTTGTGAACTATACCGATAATTGGGATTACTGGGCGGATCCTGAAAATGAGCCTTACCAGGTTGAGGAGTATATAGGGAATTCTACCCTGGCATATTCACCCTCAGTAGTCGCTGCAAGTCAGTTCGAATATTTGCTTCCGGCTAATATTTCTTTCAGCATAATGTCTAAGTTTGTTAGCAGACAGTTTATTGACAACACTTCGAATATCGACTATTCCATTGATCCCTATTTTGTTAATGATCTGAAGTTTTCCTATTCCTTTGTAACTGACCGGGGCGGAGAGATCGGTTTAAATATCCTTGTTCCGAATGTACTGGATGCAAAGTACGAGACCAATGCATGGCTATACAGGTATTACACCGGAGGAGAGGAGCACTTTATTGATGGTTATTTCCCACAGGCTGGTCGGCACTTTATGCTGGGACTGAGAGTACACTTTTAAACAACTATTGATAAGTTTCGGGAATTATCTGTAAAAAATGTGTTATTTTACGGTCGGATTTAACTTATCTCTTTATTGAATGGCAGGCCTTAAGCTGAATATTTGTTTTTGGTATGTAGATAATTCCCTGGTGGAGGAGATTGTTCAAATCCTTAGGAAGGGGAATTATGATCCGGTCTATACAATTTGCAGGGATACTACCCCACTTAAAAAATATTTCAGAGAGTCTGAAATTGACCTGATTATCGCCGATTTTGATCTGCCTGATATTCTACGAAACAATATTGAAGAGGTTCATAGCCGATTTGCCTACCATGTGCCGCTGATTTACCTGGTGGGAGAGCGAAATGAAGAGATGGCTGCCGAGACCCTCAAAAGGGGAGTGTGGGACTATTTGTTGAAAAGTCGTTTTATGAAGCTTGTCCCTACCGTCTATTCTTCACAGAAGTATGGAAAATTACTGAAGCTTAGCAGGAAAGTTAATGAAGAACTTGAAGCGTCGAGGGAGCATTTCAGGAACCTGGCAGAGAATTCTCCGGATGTGATCATGCGTTTTGACCGTAAATTAAGGCACTTGTATGTGAACCAGACGGTAGAGGAGCACATTGGAATACCTGTTGATGATTTTGTCGGAAAGAGTCATCATGAGATGGGTGTATTTCCAGCCGAGAAGGTAAAATTCTGGGAAGCAGCCATTGAACATGTTTTTAGAACAGAAGAAAGTCATGCAGTTGAATTTGATATAGATTCCAGGAAGGGAACCATAAGTTATGAGTGGAGGTTTTTCCCTGAATTTGATGATACGGAGCATATTTCCACTGTTCTTGCTATCGCAAGGAATATTACCGATTCAAAAAAGGCCAATGAGGCAATCAGGAAAAATGAAGAGCAATTAAAACTGGTAGTCGAGGCGACGAGCCTGGGGTATTGGGACTGGAACCTGGCAACAAACACGGTGTTTTACTCCTCCATTTACTTTAGGATGCTTGGTTATGAACCGGATGAATTACCTCCGAGGCTTGAGACCTGGCAAAATTTACTGCATCCGGATGACAGGGAAAAGGCAATCGCGTTTGTAGACAGTTTTCTGGCCAGTGAGGAGGAGTCATTCGCCTTTAGTCACAGGTTGATATGCAAGGATGGTTCGGATAAGCATATTCTTGCCCGAGGCCAGATAGTTGAGAGAAACGAAGATGGATCCCCCCGGCGTCTTATTGGTACCCATGAGGACATTTCGGAAAGAAAGCGCAATGAACAGATCCAAAGGACATTGTTTAACATTTCCAATGCAGTGAATACGACTCATAACCTAAATGAGTTGTATGAAAAGATCAGAGAAAACCTGGGCAGGATCGTTGACACAACCAACTGTTTCCTGGCATTGTATAACGAAGAGACGAATATGTTGTCGCTGCCCTTTATTCGGGATGAGTTTGATTCCTTTAGTGAGTTCCCGGCAGGTAAAACCCTGACAGGTTACGTGGTGAGCTCAGGTGAATCACAACTGATTGATGCAGAAAGAGAAATAGAATTAACGGAGGCGGGACTTATTGAACCTGTCGGTACGCCCTGCGTCAGCTGGTTGGGTGTCCCGCTTAAAACCGATAGCAGGATCATCGGTGTTTTTGTTGTCCAATCTTACCGCGATGATGTTTTGTATACACAGGAGGATGTAAGAATCCTTGAATTTGTTAGTGATCAGATTGCCCTCGCCATTAAAAGGAAGATCGACCAGGAGAGAATTATTGTCAGCCAGGAGAAACAGAGGCGTATCTTTGAATCATCACCCGATCCAATCGTTGTTGTCGACTCAAGGGGTTTGGTAATTGACTATAATACAGGACTTCTTGGAGCGCTTAATGTTACCAATGAACCAGTAATCGGGCAAAATGTATTCCAGTTTATTGAGGAGCGTGACAGAAGAAGTGCAATTCGTAATTTTCAGCGCACCTGGAAAGAGGGGTATATAAAAAGCCTTGAATTTCATGTGAAGCGTGCCGATGGTTCCGTTTTCGAAGCTGAAGTATCCACGGGAGCTATCTATAATAATGAAGGAGAGCCTGAATCGATGGTAATTATCTTCAAGGATATAACCGACCGGAAAGAGACGGAGAGAAACCTGATGGAGGCAAAGGAGCGGGCTGAGGAGTCTGACAGGCTCAAATCTGCCTTTCTATCAAATATGTCCCATGAGATCAGAACACCAATGAATGCCATTGTGGGATTCTCCGGCCTGTTAAATGATCCCGGGATTAACGCCGAATTAAGAAAAGAATATATCGCCCAGATAAATCTGGGAGCCGAAAACCTGATGCACCTGATCGATGATATAATTGATATTTCGAAAATTGAAGCCGGTCAGGTGAAAATCATAAAGCATGACTGTTCCATACATGATCTTCTGAATGAGCAGATTATAATGTTCTCCCGAAACCTTGAAGTACTCAATAAATCTCATCTTGAACTAAGATTGAACTGGAAGTATCCATCAAAGGAGTTGCTTTTAAATACAGATCATTTCAGGGTTAAGCAGATAGTCGCCAACCTTCTGAATAATGCAATTAAATTTACAGAGGAGGGTTTTGTAGAGCTGGGCATTGAAAAAGCGGGTCATTTTGTCAGAATTTATGTAAAAGACACAGGCATAGGAGTAGAACCGGCCAAGGAGAAGATCATATTCGATCGTTTCATGCAGGGCAGTCAGTCGAGAGACAAAATTTACGGCGGTACCGGATTGGGGTTGGCTATTTCGAAAAATTTTACAGAATTACTGGGAGGTGAGATTGGAGTAAATTCAACTCCGGGTGAGGGGTCCGAGTTCTGGTTTACCCTTCCTTTTGAGGAAGCCGGGAAAGGCTGGAAAAAGCAGAGCCGCCCAAAAATAAATTCAAACTCGAACTGGAAAGGAAAAACAATCCTGATAGCTGAAGATGACGAACTTAATTTCCGGCTGGTTTCAGAGGCTCTCCGAAGAACCAACATCGAAATAATTCACGCCAGGGACGGTAAGGAGGCAATTGCTTTGTTTGAAACACATGCGGATCGCCTAGATCTGGTTTTGATGGATATACGTATGCCAGAAATTGACGGATATGAATGCACCCGCATTATTAAGGAAAAAGTCCCCGGGATTCCGGTGATCGCCCAGACAGCTTATGCCATGTCTGGCGAACGGGGACAAAGCATGGCCGTGGGATGCGATGATTATATCAGTAAACCGATGAATATGGCTGACCTGATGGGAAAGCTGGGTCGTTTTCTAAAATAGGGGTGATCATGTCTCGTTGTTTTCTTTTCGCAGGTCTTGTTCTACTGCTGTTGACCGGTTGTCGTGATGATGGGGCGACTGATCAAAACGCTGTATTCAGATACAATGAATCAAAAGGTATAACCACCCTTGATCCCGCTTTGGCTCGCAACCAGACAATCATCTGGCCCGTCAGCCAGATTTTTAACGGGTTGGTGCAATTGGATGACAGTTTAAATATTCTGCCATGTATTGCACAGAGCTGGGAAATAAGCGGCAATGGGCTCGAATATACTTTTTTTCTCCGTTCTGATGTAATGTTTCATACTTCATCCTGTTTTCAGAATGGCAGTCGCACGGTAACATCGGAGGACTTTATCTACAGTTTTGAACGTATTCTGGATCCGGAGGTTGCATCGCCCGGCAGTTGGATATTTGAGCATCTTGAAAAAGAGAACGGTTTTGAGGCCCTGAACGATACAACACTTAGGATCACACTTTCAACCCCGTTTCCTCCGTTTCTGGCGATCCTGGCTATGCCCTATACCTTTGTTGTTCCAAGGGAGGCCGTTGAGCATCCGGATATTTCGTTTGGCAGTCATCCCATTGGAACAGGACCTTTCAGATTCAGGTTGTGGAGTCCGGATGAAAAGCTTGTTCTCCTCAGGAATCATAATTATTTTGAGCATGACAGGGCGGGCAACAAATTGCCTTACCTTGATGCAGTTTCCATCACCTTTATCAAGGACAAGCAGAGCGAGTTCCTGGAGTTCCTGAAGGGTAATCTCGATTTTCTCTCAGGAGTGCATACCGCATATAAGGATGAACTGCTCACCCGGTCGGGGACCCTGAACCCAAAATACAAAGGGCGGATAAAGCTGCTGACGGAGCCCTATCTTAACACAGAATACCTGGGGATACTTCAGGAAGATGCGGGGACCGGTGATCATATTTTACTCAACAAGAAGATCAGGAAAGCGATCAATTTCGGTTTCGACCGGGAAAAGATGATGAAGTATCTCAGGAATAACCTTGGTTATGCTGCAACGGCCGGGATGATACCTCCCGGATTACCCGGGTGCCTGGATTATTCGGAGGGTTACAGTTACCAGCCCGACCTGGCCCGCAGTCTGATCCGTGAGGCCGGTTATGAAGATGGAGCAGATCTTCCTCCAATAGGGCTTACCACTACTTCAGATTATCTGGATATTTGCGAATATATGCAATACGAGCTGGAGAAAATTGGAATCAGGATTGATATCTCCGTAAGTACGGGAGGAGCATTCAGAAATATGGTAGCCAATGGAAACCTGCAGTTTTTCAGAGGATCGTGGATAGCAGACTATGCCGATGCAGAAAACTACCTCGCACTTTTTTATTCAGCCAATCGTACCCCTGCAGGTCCGAATTATACCAGGTTCGGATCAGCAGAATTCGACAGGCTCTACAATTTGGCAATCCTTGAAGGCAATCCGAAAATCCGACATGCGCTTTACAGGCAAATGGACAGTATCGTGATGGAGGAGTCTCCGGTGGTTCCGCTGTATTATGATATGGTGGTTCGTTTTGTTCAGCATTCGGTCCGTGGGTTCAGTCCCAATCCCATGAATAACCTGATTCTGAAGAATGTAATAAAGGAAAAACCCCTTCTAACCGTTCTTCCGTCAGGTTCCTGAAAAGATTCGGAAATCATTCAAAAAAATGTAATTGTATCAGGTCCAACAGGGCATGGATCATGTACAGGAACATTTATTTGAGACAGTATTGTGCCAGGTCCATCAGGGCTTAAGTATCATGTACAGGAACATGTATCTTAGGCAGAATTGTGTCAGGTTTATCAGGGCGTTATGTATCATGAAGGTTAATGGAGAATATGTATTTAACCCTGATCACCCTTATTAAAAGCAGCTGCTACCAGGCAGCTACTCATCCTCCTTGAGAATCTTGCTGACCTCTGTTTCTGTTTTGCGCAGTTTTTCCTTGCAAATTGTCAATAATTCCGTGACCCTTTTAACATTTACCGTCAACTCATCCACATCCAGCTCTCCCTCCTCGATTTTTCCGAGGATCATCTCTATTTCGGCTATAGCCTCCTTATAGGTTATCTCCTTTTTTGCCATGACTTCAAAGTTTTTCTTTTATCTGTTCGAAGGTTCAATTTTATCGATAATACTTTTAATTCTACCATCAGACATGATTGTCTCCACCTCCGCATGCTCTTTTAAGGATCTGACAGATTTAATAATCCTCCCCTCAGCCATGGTAAGTGTATAACCCCTGGCCAGTACTTTTTCGGGCCTTAAGTGGTTAAGGGATCGTTCGATGTTGTGCAGTTGTTCCCTTTCCTTTCTGAATCTGTCAGCCGTGGATCGTTCTCTTCGTTCTGTTAGCAGTTGCAGGTCACGTTTCCGGTGCTTGTATAGATCTTTCCAGATATACTTTACCTTCTGAGAAAAGTCGGTTGCCTTTATATTTGCCTCTTTCAGAATACGATCCACCGTTCTTCTGATTTCACTGTTAAAAAGTTCGAGGGCATGTTTCTCTTCAACCAGGTATTGATGTGCCAGGTGATGCAAATCGAATGCCTTTTGTTGCAGTGTCATTTTCTCCTGCTGCATGATCCTCTCTATAACCTGTGTGAATTGTTCCTCTAGCAATGTGAGCCGCCCGGTAAAGTCGGACACCCTGTCGATCAAAAATTCAGCCACTGCCGTAGGTGTCTTTAAACTTCTGCAGGCAACGATATCAGCAATGGTTTCATCCCGTTCGTGACCGATTCCCGTTAATACGGGCAGCGGAAACTGAGCTATGTTCATTGCCAGTTCGTACCCATTAAAACAATCGAGGTCGGATCTTGAACCACCACCTCTGATCAGGACAACAACATCAAAGTTGAAGGATTCGGCATATACCTGTTCAAGGGCTGAAATGACCGATTGTTCGGCAGCTTCACCCTGCACGATTGCCGGGTAGAGCGATACTGAAAACATGAAACCGCTGCTGTTGTTTAAAAGTGAGTCGAGAAAATCGCCATATCCTGCAGCTGTCTCAGAAGAGATCACCGCTATACGCTGCGGAACAAGTGACAGCTCAAGCTCCCTGTTCATCTCTATAATCCCTGCGGCTTTCAGTTTTGCGATCACCTCTCTTTTTCTCATTTCCATCTCGCCCATCGTATAGGACGGATCAATATCGGTGATATTCAGGCTCAGTCCGTATAGTTCATGGAACGAGATGCCGGCTTGTAAAAGTACTTTAATACCGGGTTGAAGTGCTGCTCCTGTGGTGTTTTCGAAATAGGGACGGAGCATTCGGAAGCGTGACGACCAGATGGTGGCCCTGCTTTTTGCAACGATTTGATCGCCGCTTGTCGATTTTTCAACTAATTCGAGATAACAGTGACCGGTTCGGTTGATGTTCATTTCCAGGATTTCTGCAACGACCCATACCGTTTCCGGAAAATCCTTCTGTATGGCTTCCCTTATCATCCCGTTGAGGGCACCCAGTGTGATGCTTTTTGCTGGCATTATAATTTAATGATCCTCCCCCTGAATATTTTCGTTTCATCCGCAACTTCAATAATATACATACCTGACAGAATTGCTGATGGCAGATCGGTCCTGCCGGGCAAACGGATCTGGTCGGTATATACCCTTTTACCCTGCATATTGTAAAGGTTAACGGAATAAATTCCCTGAATATTGGCCGGTATACCAATAAAAATATAATCGGTACAGGGATTAGGGTATAATTTCAATGTTTCGGGGAGGATGGATTGATAAACAGCGGTGATTGCAAAATATGCTTTCCTGAAGCTTGGTATGCCATAGCCGTATTCAACATTGGGTAATTTTGCCCGGTTGCCAGACTCGATAATCCACTGCATCATTTCGTTAGCAGTGAGTGCAGGATAGGCCTGCCAAAGTGCTGCAGTGGCACCGGCGATCACAGGAGAAGCGTAGGAGGTACCATTGCCAAGTTTAACAGTGCTGTCGGCAGACTGTACTGCGGTGCGGACACCCATTGCCGAAATTTCCGGTTTGATACGGTGATCGAATGTCGGACCTCTCGAGCTGAAGTTTGCTAAAACCCCGTTTTTGTCAACTGCTCCTACTGCCAGAATATTTGTAGCATCGGCAGGCGCCCCGATATAATACCAATCACCATTTCCTGCATTCCCTGCACTGGCTACGAGGATTATTCCTTTGGCTGCGGTCATTCCGCCGGCAATTGAAATATGTGCAGTATTACCGTCCATATCCCTGTAGCTGTAATTGGTGGTTGAATCATCGAATCTCGTATAACCAAGTGAAGTGTTGATGATGTCTGCTCCAAGACTATCGGCCCATTCTGCTCCTTCGATCCATGCGAACTCCTCCAGACGTGTTTCAGAACGCACATCCTCCGTGGTGGCAAGTAACAGGTTAACTCCGGGTGCGGTGCCCATCAGGGTATCAGGCCAGTAAGAAATAATAATAGAGCTGACACTTGTACCATGCGAATTGAGATTAGAGAGATCCTTGTTTTTTTCAACAAAGTTGCGTGACGCGATGATCTGACCTTTTGCCAGTGGTGTAAGGAATGCGGGCAGGGTAAGGTAGTTTAAAAAGCCGGCATCAAGCACTGCGAGCAATACTCCTTCACCTGTAAACCCTTTTTCATGCAGAAAATCGGCTTTCACCTGACTGATCTGGTCTGCAGAGAGGCCATATTTATAAGACGGTGGAGACGACAGGGGCGGACCGAATCGTTCCTCCGTTGGCATACCCGGAAAAAACAGGTCCTCCGTTGACGGATTCCATCGTACCGAGTCGATAAAACTTAACCGGTAAAGTGTATCGATAAGAAGGCTATCATTGCTCCGAATGAGTGCTCCGTTGAGCCATTTTGAAGTATACATCACCTCGAGTCCGAGTGCTGCTAGGCTGTCTGTATATCTCCTGGTAACGGGCAGATCGCTTTGGTCGATCGGTAGCGACTGCCAGCCTCGACGGTCGATAGAGCGTTGCGAAAGAAACTCCTGTGGCTGCGTTGTTGTATAACCGTTGTTCTGCTTATCGGTAAAATAGAACCAATAGGTGTTCTCAGTTATTCGCTGCGCTGGTGCAGTCCATGCAACTGACAAGATCAGTAACAGAAGAGATAGGCTTTTCATGATACAATAAAGATAGTAAAATGTATTACAATGATGCTCAATGAGCCAGCGCTATAATATAAACACTTTAGAGGCCGCCGAACTAAAAACTGAAAGACAGTGGAGAAGCGGAAAATATAAAAGGAATATATTGTTCCCGGTAACACACAGCTGTTGAGGCCCGGCTGCTGCAGTTGAGGCCGGGTACAGCTATTCTGTTACTAATGTGGTGAAGAAAGTCCGGGATCAGTAATGTTCCCTGTATTTTCTTCAATCTTTCGTATAAAGTTTTCGTAACTTTTCTCCATTTCTTCAGGATTCAGCAGGTCACCTTTGTCATAGCGGATAACAGAAAGCTTTTCACCCTCTTCTGAAAAATAGGACCAATCGCCATCTTTCAGGTCGTTGTGGTACGTACCGGAAATGCTTATTGTACCTCCCGGGTAGAAGCTGGTGTAGCTGCCATGCAGCACTCCATTGGTATAAGTGGAGACCATCATGGTGTCGCCGTTTTCGAAGAACCGGATCCAGGGTCCGTTTTTAGTTCCCCCGGTGTAGTGTAGTTGTTGCGAGATATTACCTGAGGGATAGTAATTCACTACCGGTCCGGATAATGTTCCTTGGTTAAAATGTTCCGACATGCTTACCGAGCCATCCTTCCGCAGGTAGTTCCATACGGAATCCTTTTTTTGATTTTCGTAAACACCCCGTGCAATAACCTCTCCTTTCATATTGTACATCTCTGCAAAGCAACGGTTGGTTCCGGGGTAAAAATTCATGATGGTGGTAAGGTCGCCTTTCTCATTGTATCTTTTCATGGTCCCGACCGGCTTTCCTTTTGAGAATTCTGCTTCGTAACGCAACGTTCCGTCGGGGTAGAAACCCTGCCAGGGACCGGTGCGCAGTCCGCTGTCGTCAAATGCATTCTGACCTGCCAGGGCAATTGTCAAGAGGAGTGTGGCGAATAAAGTGAGACTTCTTTTCATTCAGCAAAGTATGTTTGGCTAAAGTGCAAAGTTAAGATCATTGTTGGAGGTAAAGGTAAAAAGTTGATGTAAAAAATAAAAGCCGGCTAAAGTGAGCCGGCCCTTATTTATATAACCTACAGCTGTTATTTAACCTCTTCGAAGTCGACGTCGGTCACTTCTCCATCGTCATCTTTCTTGTTCTGCTGCCCTTCAGGTTCGTCTTGTGGTGGTGGCTGCTGGTTACCATCCTGCTGTCCGGCGTTGTACATATCCTGAGAGGCCGCCTGCCACGCGTTGTTAAGCTCTGTAGTAGCTGTATCGATTCCATCGAGGTCCTCTGCCTTATGTGCCTCTCTGAGTTTGCCAAGTGCATCCTCAATTGCCTTTTTCTTATCGGCAGGCAACTTTTCGCCATATTCCTTTAGTTGTTTTTCCGATTGGAACACGAGACTGTCGGCAGTGTTCAGTTTCTCAATTCTCTCTTTCACCTTCCTGTCCGATTCCTCATTGGCCTTTGCCTCATCCTTCATCCTGTTGATCTCCTCCTCGGTAAGTCCGGATGATGCTTCGATCCTGATGCTCTGCTCTTTACCTGTACCTTTGTCTCTGGCGGACACGTTGAGTATGCCATTGGCATCAATATCGAAGGTTACCTCGATTTGCGGAACGCCACGTGGTGAGGGTGGTATACCATCGAGGTGAAAACGCCCGATAGTTTTATTGTCCTTTGCCAGAGAGCGCTCTCCCTGCAGGATATGGATCTCAACCGACGGTTGGTTATCGGCTGCAGTGGTGAAAGTCTGCGTTTTCTTGGTCGGGATCGTTGTATTGGACTCGATGAGCTTGGTGGATACGCCACCCATGGTTTCGATACCCAGTGAAAGCGGGGTAACATCGAGTAACAGTACATCTTTTACCTCACCAGTGAGGACACCACCCTGTATCGCAGCGCCGACGGCCACAACTTCATCGGGATTCACACCTTTGGATGGTGTTCTTCCGAAGAACTCCTCAACCACCTTCTGAATAGCAGGTATTCTTGTTGAACCACCTACGAGAATTACCTCATTGATATCCGAAGATTTCAGACCCGCATCTTTCATCGCCTTTTTACAGGGCTCAATGGTTGCCTGGATCAACTTATCAGAGAGGCTTTCGAACTTGGCCCTTGTCAGCGTTTTGACAAGGTGTTTCGGTATACCATCAACCGGCATAATATAAGGCAGGTTGATCTCTGTTTGTGTGGAGCTGGAAAGCTCAATCTTAGCTTTTTCAGCAGCCTCTTTCAGCCGCTGCAGTGCCATTGGATCCCTTTTCAGGTCAATTCCTTCATCTTTTTTAAACTCCTCTGCCAGCCAGTCGATGATTACCTGGTCGAAATCATCACCACCAAGGTGAGTATCGCCATTTGTCGATTTTACCTCGAATACTCCGTCACCCAACTCCAGGATTGAGATATCGAATGTGCCTCCACCAAGGTCAAATACGGCAATCTTCAGATCAGAAGATTTCTTGTCGAGACCATATGCCAGTGATGCGGCAGTAGGTTCGTTAATAATTCTCTTGACATTCAGTCCGGCGATCTCACCAGCCTCCTTAGTGGCTTGTCGCTGGGAGTCGCTAAAGTATGCCGGAACAGTAATAACAGCATCTGTTACTTCGGCTCCCAGGTAGTCTTCAGCAGTCTTTTTCATTTTCTGAAGCACCATGGCTGAGATCTCCTGGGGTGAGTATTTCCTGTCTTCAATCTGTACCCTTGGTGTGTTGTTCTCTCCTTTGATCACTTTATAGGGTATTCTGTTTACCTCTTTGGTAACCCTGTCGAAAGTTTCACCCATAAATCTTTTAATAGAGAAAACGGTCTTTTCCGGATTGGTGATTGCCTGCCTTTTGGCCGGATCACCCACTTTTCTTTCACCGTTTTCAACAAAGGCAACAACAGAAGGAGTGGTCCTCTTTCCTTCGCTATTGGGGATCACAACAGGTTCGTTCCCTTCCATTACTGCAACACAAGAGTTTGTAGTCCCTAAGTCTATTCCAATTATTTTACCCATATCTAATATTGTTTGAATGTTTCAATTGTTCTCTCAATATTTTGTCAATGATTGTGCCATTGCTTTCACCCATGATTTTTATGTTAATATGACACGCTCTGGTAATGTTATTTGTCACTTTTTTATTGAATATTCTGTGATAACTGACAATTTGACGCAGTAATTCTCCAATATTTTGGGCAGTTTTCCGGTTTTTATTCTGAACTTTGTAAAAAACAGTGAGATATGTCAGTTCACAGCTCGGTCAGGAAAGTGACCACTCATGTATTACATGAGATGAAATTAAAGGGAGAGAAGATCACCATGCTTACCGGGTACGATTACTCCATGGCCCGTATACTGGATCAGGCAGGAATAGATATCATCCTCGTCGGCGATTCGGCTTCCAATGTCATGGCAGGTTTTGAAACCACCCTGCCAATTACACTCGACAATATGATCTATCACGCGGCCTCTGTTGTTCGTGCTTCAAAAAGAGCCCTGATCGTAGTTGATTTACCATTCGGCACCTACCAGGGAAATTCAAAGAAAGCACTTGCCTCGGCTGTAAGGATTATGAAGGAGACCGGTGCAAGTGCAGTTAAGCTGGAGGGTGGTCATGAGGTCATTGATTC
The DNA here is from genome assembly GCA_964539395.1 of uncultured Bacteroidaceae bacterium. Classification (GTDB taxonomy): domain Bacteria; phylum Bacteroidota; class Bacteroidia; order Bacteroidales; genus M55B112. The sequence goes on along the minus strand of CAZIIU010000031.1, from coordinate 23,437 downwards.
CGTGGACCGCATATTATCTGCCGGGATACCGGTTATGGGACACCTGGGACTCACACCTCAGTCGATCCATAAATTTGGCACTTACACTGTGCGTGCCACGCAGGATGAGGAGTCGGAAAAGCTTATCAAGGATGCCCAAAAACTTGAGAAGGCAGGTTGTTTTTCAATCGTGTTGGAAAAAATCCCCTCTTCGCTCGGTGAGAAGGTTTCAAAAATGTTGCGTATCCCGACAATCGGAATAGGTGCCGGAGGACATACCGACGGACAAGTACTTGTTGCGCACGATATGCTCGGGATCACACAAGAGTTTTCCCCTCGCTTTCTTCGCCGCTATCATAACCTGAACGCTGAAATTTCCGGCGCGGTGAAGACTTATATCGAGGATGTCAGGTCGGGCGACTTCCCGAATGCCAGGGAACAGTATTAAAACCGGCTTTACTGAACATGTCATTTGAAAAGGAGTTCGGAATCAGTATTTTGTATGAAGACAATCATCTGATCGCTCTGAATAAGCGGGTATCTGATATTGTTCAGGGGGATAAAACAGGGGATCGCTCTCTCGACCGTACCCTGGGTGATTTTTTAAAAAAGAGGGATAAAAAACAGGGTAATGTATTCGTAGGTGTTCCGCATCGGCTCGACCGCCCGGTGAGCGGGGTGGTGGTTTATACCAAGACAGGAAAAGCACTCAGTCGCATGACACAGTTGTTCAGGGAAAAGAAGGTGGAAAAGATTTACTATGCACTGGTCGGGCAGTGTCCCGATCCGCCGGAAGGCAGGTTGGAGCATTACATGACACGCAATACAAGGCAGAACAAATCCTATTGTCATACTGAATATGTGAAGGATTCAAAACCGGCAGTACTGACCTATCGGCTGGTCAACTCGCTGAAGCATTACTTCATGGTTGAAGTGAATCTCGAAACGGGCCGCCACCACCAGATCAGGGCACAGTTGGCGTCTATCGGTTGTCCCGTCAGGGGTGATGTCAAGTATGGAGCAAGAAGGGCCAATGCGAACAAGGGTATCAGTTTACATGCGCAGAGGATAACATTTATTCACCCCGTAAAAAAAGTACCTTTGGATATAATCGCACCTTTTCCGGAGGATGATATTTTCTGTGAGATATAGTCGAAAGGTTGGGGAAGCAGGTCGCTGATACTCATCACGACCTCGATTTGCCGGGTACCATACATGATCACTTCCACATGTTTTTCACCATGATCCCGTGCCCGGTCAGTACCTGGCGGCAGTCGCCCCGGGGTATTCCGAACTACAATAAAAGATGCTGTATTATCAGGCAGAGTTCCTTTCAGCATTAATGATCCCGAATGAGCAGCGCATGGCCAGTTTTTCATAGACCTGTTTGGTCTCTTCCCTGTCGCCTGGTGTTTCCAGTTCCCTGATCCTGTCGAGTGCATACTGCTGGATCGTAAGCAAGGGAAGCTCAATACGTTGTCGCATTTGAATAGACATACTGCTGACCGGTTTGCTTTCCATGAGCTCACTGTTGCCGGAAAGCTGTAACAGGCAACTTCGCGTTAGCTGGTATTCCCTGTGAATCATGTTCCATAACGAACCGTATTTAGGGTGTTCCGAAAGATAAGCCGTTAAAGGAAAAAAGCATTTCGTCATGGCCATTTCACAATTCTCAAGCACCGTTCTGAAAAATGGGGAGCGGTTGTACATTTTTGAGACATCTTCCCATCTTCCCTCCCGTTTCAATCTGTCCAGTGCTGTACCTACGCCATAGAAGCCCGGGAGATTCTGCTTCATCTGGCTCCATGACCCCACGTAGGGTACGGCGCGAAGGTCCTCCAGGCTGAGCCTGCCCTTTTTACGGCGGGACGGCCGGCTGCCGATATTTGCCTCAGAGTAATATCTTAGCGGACTGGCATAGTTCAGGTATTCGAGAAATTTTGGTTGGTTCTTCAGAGAGCTGTATGCTTTATAACTTTCCTCTGCAAGTGCATTGAAAAGAGCATCCTCCTCCTTTGTAAGCGTAGACCGGTCTGAAGAGAAAAGATCACTCCAGATACCGGCGTGAATGAGCTGCTCCATATTATAACGCGCCGTATCAATGGTTCCGAAGTTGGCACTTATGGTCTGTCCCTGGATGGTCAGCTCGATCTCTTTGTTGGCAATATTCGAACCCATTGAAGAATAGAACTGGTGTGTGCGCCCGCCGCCGCGTGCAGGTGGTCCGCCGCGCCCATCAAAAAATACTACCTGTACACCATATTTTTCAGCCATTTTGGTGAGGGCCTCCTTCGCCTTGTATATGCTCCAGTTGGCCATGAGAAAGCCGCCATCCTTTGTGCCGTCGGAAAAGCCCAACATAATTGTCTGGATATTATTGCGCCGTTCCAGGTGATCGCGGTACTCTTGCAGCCGGTAGAGCTGTTCCATTACGCCGGGGGCCCTCTTCAGGTCGTCGATCGATTCAAATAGCGGGACGATATCCATAGAGATTTCACCCCCTGTCCAACCAGATAATAAAAACAGGCCATAAACACTGATTACATCAAGGGCACTTCTGGTATGACTTATGATATACCGGTGACAGCCTGCCTCCCCATTTGTAGCCTGAATAACCTTGATAGCCTTCATTGTATCAATAACATCCTGTTCGGTTTCATCCTCGAAAATGTAGTCACCCAGTGTTGTACCGATATTTAAGAGCAGGGAAATCTGCTTCGACTCTGTCAGTGCATTGTAATTACCGGGCAACAGGTCTGTCTGTTCCGCCAGATTTTTAAGCATGGCATTATGAATGCTGCTATCCTGCCTGATATCAAGCGATGCAAAGTGTATCCCGAAGAGTTGTACTTTACCGATCAGACTGTCAAGCTGTTCGAGGAACAACCTGTTGTGTTCCTCAATAAGTAACAGCCTGATTTTATAAAGATAGTCGATTAGCTCATCCGTTGTCAGACCGAATTCATCGTCGGGAAGAGAGATATTCCTGAACAGGAGCTCTTCAAGACCAGCAAGAATTTGTGCAACACCCTTGAATGTGAGCCTTTTTTTTAATTGCTTCACCTCTTCGTAATAAGACCTGAGAATGGAGCTCCTGAGCGCCCCGGCCACCCTCAGAGCTGTATCTGCCTTCACAAAAGGATTGCCATCCCGATCCCCACCCGGCCAGAATCCCAGCTTGATCAACCTGTTTCCCTGGTCAGTGCTGCCAGGAAATTTGTCGTTCAGATAGGATAAAATTTCGCCAGCGGCATGGTAGAAGACATTTTCGAGGTACCATATCAGGTTTACCGCCTCATCATAAGGGGTTGGTTTACTGCTTTTAAAAAAAGGGGTCTTTCCCAGTTGCTGAAGGTAACTGTTTACCAGTGCCGTGTTGTCATCAGTAAGTGCCTTCGCAAGGTCGTTGATAATAACAAGAACCTCACTGGGATAGAACTGTGTTGGGTGGGCGGTAAGAACAAGCCGTACACTGAAATCCCTTAACTTGTTCCTGATCGCATCCTGCATATGCTGTTGAACGATCCCTGCATGGAGGTGATTGAGTGTCCCCTGTCCACCCGGATCATTAACTTTTGGAAAAGCAGCATCTTCCAGGGCATCGAAAAGCACCACCTGTCTCTCTGAATACTGGACAAAGCGAAAAAGCAGGTCAAGCTTCTCCCGGTCTGTGGAGTAGTCAGTGTATTGCTCAAGAAATGTGCGGATGATCTCTACAGGGCTTTTTCCCGCTGCATAGCCCTCTTCACAATGGAGCAGAAAGATTGAGACCAGTACTCCGGTTTTTTCAACCTTGTGAAAAGGCAGAGCAGTGAACAGGCTGTTATAGAGCTGAAACTTGAGCCCCACCTCCCTGTTGAAGATATTCAGAAAGCTATTGTCGGATGGATTCATGCCGGTTAAAGGATTGATCGTTACTTGAATCATAACACGTATCAATGCTATCTTGTTTAACAGATAGCCCGGGAATTACGAATATCGAATTCTGCCGACATATGACGTTCCGCCAATAAAAGATGAAAACAGCCGTTTAATATTGTATTGTTAAAAACTCATTGAACCATGCAGCACGGTTTATGCTATTTTTAGCAAAATATTCACGGGGGATGCGCACGTATTACGCAGGCTTGAAGTTTATTCTGCTGGTGGCAATGGCTTTCCCTGGGGAAGCCCAGTCGAAGCTTACCAGGGAGCAGTATATTGAACTGTACGCCGATCTTGCAATGAAAGAGATGGTCCGCACAAGGATCCCCGCAAGCATCAAACTGGCACAGGCCTGCCTGGAGTCTGACAATGGCAACAGCCGGCTGGCCCTCGATGCAAAGAACCATTTCGGGATTAAATGTCACGACTGGACAGGAAGGAGAATTCATCACGATGATGATGAAAGGAACGAATGTTTCAGAAAGTACAGGAGTGCCTATCAGTCATTTATGGATCACTCAGATTTTCTCACCTCCAAACCGCGGTACGCTGAGCTTTTTACCCTCAATCCTGATGATTACAAGGGGTGGGCCAGGGGACTCAAGGCTGCGGGTTATGCCACCAGTCCAACCTATGCAGAGCAGCTTATAAAAATAATTGAGGAGAATGAACTGTTTGGGTACGATCAGATGGTGCTGAAAGGAAAAAAGGTACCTGGTGCATCGGAGGTACCTCTTAAAACCGGCGAGACAGGTAACATACTGACCAATAATCGAATCGAATACATTGTTGTAAGGCCTGGTGATACACCTGAATCGCTGAGGGAGCTTCTGGACCTTTATCCACACGAAATATACCGGTATAACAACATCAGTAAGGGTGCAATTCTCGAACCCGGAATGGTGATCTATATTCAGCCTAAGAGGTTCAGGGCAGAGAGGGGAAATGATATACATGTTGCGGGCGAGGGAGAAACCATGTGGGATGTTTCCCAGATCTACGGCATTAGGCTGCGCAGACTCTACAGGATGAATCGTATGGAACCAGATTCGTCAGTTTCAGAGGGTGATACGCTCTGGCTGCGGAAAAGAAAACCTGCCGACCCGCAAAAGCGTGTCATCGAAGATGAACCATGGGAATCCCCAGACTCAATGGAATTCGAGTTCGATCCTTCCTAGCATTCTTCGCCCCGTGCCTTCACATTCCAATCATTTATTGATTTCTGGTAACCAGAATATCGCGGGAGTATTTTCGGGAAGTAACCATACCGGTACTCATTCTTCAGAACATTGATGCTGGTCTGGAAGCAGCAATTTGTTCATAAAATGTTAATCAAATTGACGCTCAAAACTTTACAAAGATATTTAGCTGTTGTAATTTTACGTTAAAACTAATCTGGTGGAGGCAACAGTTCCAAGATCACAGGGTTCCGGAAGGTTTTCACATTTTCCGGATGGAAGGCAGACCAGGATTGATTTTTTTGGTGGAGCCAAAACCAGTAGGAGGGATTCCCATGTTGTAGTCCCAAGACGCTCCTCCCTGGAGTGGTGGCAGACAATTACCGGTTGGCTGAAGGCCTCAAAACATGAGCGGGAGGATCAATTGGAGGAGTTTCGCATGTTCCTCTTGAAGCGGAATTACAGCAGGAAATCATGTCAGAGTTATCTCTTCATGCTTGGAAAATTCTTTCATTATCTTGATGATAAGCGGATCACTCAGATATCGCTCGGTGTGATTGAAGATTATAATTATGAGTTTTTTGTTGCAGGCAAGTATTCCAGATCCTACCAGTTGCAGTTTATCAACGGACTTTCACTTTACCTTGAGTTTATTAAGGGGGTGAAGGTGAGCCTGAAAGGATTGCGTAAATCTGAGGTAAGAAGATAAACCTGATAAATCAATCATTGTTTATAGATTTATACCGGGTGAATATCGGTTGATCGACACATGTATTGTTGAAGATATTCCGGTAGTTGCACAGGGCCTACCACAGGTTGCTTCTCTGGTTGCAGTAAGAAATGGGCTATAATATCTGACATTGTTCTATATCCTGCTTGAATCCCCTTACAAATTCACCACCCGACATTTTTTTTCTTCCTGCCGGCTGAAGTGATGTGATCTCCAGCCATCCATCAGCGCAGGCAACCCGTATATAGTTCTTCTGGTCCGTTGCGATTGTTCCTGGGGTCAACTTAACGGGATCGGGCAATTGCTTTGTGTCCAGAATTCTCAGATGCAGATCCTCTCTATTGCTGCAATGGAGAAAAGTAAATGCAGCAGGGTAGGGACTGAGACCCCTGACGAGGTTGTGGATATCTTCCCGGTTCCTGTTCCAGTTAATCCGGCAGTCGCTCTTATAAATGCGGGGGGCCTTTTTCAGTTGCTCTTCGGGGATATCAAAATCTCGTTGGTCGATTGCTTCAATGGTCCCTTCCATAAGCTGGTCGACGGTTTTCACGATCAGCTCCGATCCTGCTCTCATCAGCCGGTCGTGCAGGCTACCTGCATTTTCATCCGGACCTATCTCAATTTTCTTCTGCAGAAGAATTCTTCCGGTATCGATTTCCTGATCAATCAGGAAGGTGGTTACCCCGGTCTCTTTTTCACCGTTGATAAGACACCAGTTAATCGGGGCGGCACCACGGTATTGTGGCAGCAGTGAGGCATGCAGATTGACAGTCCCTTTTTGAGGTATTGACCAAACAATTTCAGGCAGCATCCTGAATGCAACCACGATAAACAGGTCTGCATTAAATGTTTTCAACCGGTCGGTGAATTTGGGGTCTCTTAGTTTTTCCGGCTGAAGCACCGGACAATCCAGTTCTGAAACCGTATAGGTTTTTACCGAACTGCTTGTTAGTTTTTTGCCCCTTCCGGCAGGTTTGTCGGGTGCCGTAACAACGGCGGCGATTTCTGCACCTGCTTCAACAAGCGCTTTCAGGGGTGCCACAGCGAATTCCGGTGTACCCATGAACAGTATCCTGGGCGGGGTTCTGATCATTTTTCTGAATCCCTTTTGTAGGTGGCCAAATCAAGGAAATGGCCCATTTTTGTTCTTTTTGTTTCCAGGTAAAACTTGTTATGAATATTGGGCGATACTTCCAGGGGCAGTGTTTCAACGATCTCCATGCCATAACCCTCCAGACCTTTTCTTTTTACCGGGTTGTTCGACAGGAGACGTATTTTCCCTATTCCAAGTTCATGAAGTATACCTGCTCCGACCCCGTAATCCCGCTCATCCTCTTCAAAACCCAGTTGAAGGTTTGCTTGTACGGTATCCAGTCCGCCTTCCTGGAGTTTATAGGCTTTCATCTTGTTATACAGACCAATACCGCGTCCCTCCTGGTTGAGATATATTACAGCACCGGTACCCTCTTTATCAACCAGTTTCATCGCTTTGTGCAGCTGCTCACCACAATCGCATTTATAGCTGCCGAAGATATCACCTGTAACACATGATGAGTGCACCCTTACCATTACAGGATCATTCCTGGTCCACTTTCCTTTTGTAAGTGCCACATGTTCAAGTCCGTTCGACTTCTGGATAAAGGGGGTCAGTTTAAAATCACCGAATGCCGTTGGCAGTTTTACTTCATCACCTTTGATCAGTATGCTTTCTGATTTGAGCCGATAGGCGATCAGGTCCTTGATTGAGACGATCTTAAGGTTAAATTTCTTTGCTATTTTCATCAATTGCGGGAGCCTGGCCATGGTTCCATCCTCATTCATGATCTCAACAAGTACACCCCCCGGTTTTAGATCAGCAAGTTTGCTCAGGTCAACGGCAGCTTCGGTATGACCTGCACGGCGCAGAACGCCGAGGTATTTTGCCTTAAGTGGAAATATATGTCCCGGTCGGCCGAGATTCTCAGGAGTGGTTGAAGGATCAACCAGTGCTCTGACCGTTTTGGCACGGTCGGAAGCCGAAATGCCGGTTGTGGTTCCCTTACCGATCAGGTCAACAGAGACGGTAAAGGCTGTATTATGACTGCTCGTATTTGAACCGGCGCTCACCATCATGGGAAGGTTCAGTTCCTTGCAGCGTTCATCCGTAATGGCGGCACATATCAATCCCCTGCCATGCAGTGCCATGAAATTAATGGTTTCCGGGGTTACCAGCTCTGCTGCCGCAATGAAATCGCCCTCGTTCTCCCTGTCCTCATCGTCAACTACGATAATAATCCTTCCGTTGCGAATATCTTCAATCGCCTCTTCAATGGTATTCAGTTTGAATGTTTTTTCTGTTGGTTGGTTACCAGACATCTCTTTAATTCCTGCCTTATAATTGATGAAACCATGGAAAAATGCAATACCCATGGTGATAAAGTGTCGTACAAACCGCAAAAATACAACATGTATTTCTAATATACTCAGAAAAAAGCCAATAATTGTCTGCAGTCAGTATGGCTAGAGGTATCATTGTAGCAATTATACTTTCTCTTCCGACGGACAGTGCCCCTTCGGTCAGCGTCTGAATGGTCTTATTTTATCTGGCGAATTTTCTTCACCAGCCTTTCCCGGGCCTTTTTCAGGAAATCAAAGTAGGAATCGACATTCATGATCACAGAATCCATAGCTGCTTTGTAAGACAGGAATACGCCGACAGGGATCAGGATGAATGAGGAGATCCACATACCGGCAAATGGTGACATCATGTCTTCCCTGGCAAATTTTTCACCTGTAATGGAGATCATATACCAGACGAGGAAGAAGAGTACACTGACAATTACAGGTACTCCAAGTCCCCCTTTACGGATTATAGCACCCAGGGGAGCGCCAATAAAAAAGAATACAAGGCACGACATGGAAAGGGTAAACTTCCTGTGCTTTTCAATCTGGTACCTTCTCAGCCGCTTGGTCTTGTACTCTACGGTATTTGCGTTTGTTGATATAAATGATTTGTTGTTTCGGGCAAAATTGATTGCCTGGGAGATGGCCCTTCGTTTCTCTGGCTTTGTCAGTGCATTATATGCTGAATCGAAATCTATTTCTACATAGGCTGGCACTAAATCAGCCTGATCTGCTGAATCGAGCATTGTCATGCTCTTATACAAACTTCCCTTCTTCTTTCTGATCGTACTGAGGTTAACCGTCTCTTCCACTGATTTTCTTAATTCATTGACATCATTTTCAAGCGAATCAGAAAAATGATCAAGCTGCTTCAGGTTCATCATGGAAAAGCTGTTCTTCCACAGATTCTCATTGGTGCGGTTAAGTCCGAAACCACTAAGCTCGATCAGCATCTCCTGTTTGGCAAAGTAATCTCTCCGATGCGGGTAGCTCTTCGGCTCATTCCGTTTTTTCTTTTTTTGTAATTCTAAATAGCTGTTGCCATTATACAGGGTAAGCACCAGGTGTTTTTTATTTACAGACATTCGCATATAGCCTGAGTCGGCCACGGTAACACTTACGTTCCCCTCCTTATCGGTATGGTCATAGATCCAGATATTTTTTAGCAGTCCGGTTTTCGTATCCTGATCGCCTATCCTGATGGAATATCCTTCCATTGTATTATCAAAGATTCCCGGTTGTATCTGGAGTTCGGGCCGCTGGCGCTGAATGTCGTGGAGAAGTGACCTGAGTTTAAGGTTCGATACAGGCATAACATTGTTTGCAAAAAAGTATGCTGCAAATGTCAGGATCACAACTACAAATATCAGTGAAGCCATAATCCTGAACAGGGAGATACCCGATGTTTTAAATGCCAGGAGTTCAAGGTTCTCAGCCAGGTTGCCGAAGGTCATTAACGATGAAAGCAGTACTGCAAGCGGAAGGGCCATAGGTACCATGCTGGCACTGGAATATAGCAGGAATTCTGCGAGTACTAATGTGTCCAGACCCTTTCCTACCAGGTCATCGATGTATTTCCAGAGAAACTGCATCAACAGGATAAAGATCACCATGAAGAAGGTCAGAATGAGGGGACCCAGAAATGATTTGATAATAAGATAATGTAATCGTTTCACAAGACAGACGTATTGTAACCTTTAAATTCAAAACGGAAGTAAAAGTAACTTATTTTGGCCGAATCACAATTGAAGTCAGAGGCCAAGAGCATGTTTTAGCTCGGCAATTTGAGTGTCCCAGAGATCACGGGCATCATCGGTTTCGTTCTTGTCGGCAAAATCAGTGACAAAGAGGGCCAGTGTGCCGGTTAGTTCATCCTTCTGGATCCTGAACTCGAAATAGGAGTCTTCATCTTCATCCAGCCACCTGAAACGGATATGTTTATTGTCCTTTTTGGAAACTACTTCTGCATGTTGCTCAGAACCGTCCCAAACGAACAGGAAGCGATCGTCCTTGATCATTACATCATCAGCAAACCATTCCGCCAGTCCGGCCGGAGTGCTTAACCGGTTGTACAGTACACGCGGAGAAGTCTTAAATGTATACTCCAGTTCATATTTTTCCATCATTGTCTTTCTGATTATTGCTGCAAAATGGTCAGAAATGCAATATAACAAAAAACTTCGATTATTGAAACAGTTATTTTTACGTTACAGACCCTGTAATAAGGGCGAGGCTGGACGTATTGCCTGCCGTGGCCGGTCATATCGCCTTTCCGGAGAAAATCCGGCACCGTTAGACGGGTAATGTCTGCACCAGGTTACCTTTTTGTAGCCCTAAGCTATTGGCGTAAGCTGCCCCACGAGCGCACAATCGGGCTACTCCGGGGGCGATGTATGTCGCAGGAATGCATCAGCGAAAGTAACAGAGTTCCGTTAAGAGTGTCTTTTCTGTGACAGTTGTCTAATATTATTAATTTCGCATCATATTTATTTGTAATGAAACATTCAAGCGCAGCTCAACAGGAAAAAACCACGGCCCTTCTTGTCGCGACCCTCGCCTCTTTTCTTACCCCGTTCCTCGGGGCAGCGCTGAACGTTGCTCTTCCCGCTATCGGCAAAGATATGGATACCGACGCGATCCTTCTGAACCTGACAGCCACTATTTATCTGCTTGCCACGGCAGTATGCCTGCTACCCTTCGGCCGGCTGGCAGATATTTATGGAAGGAAAAAGATATTTAACTACGGACTGATCCTCTTTACACTCTCGAGTGCCGGTGGCGCACTCTCCCCTGATATTTACCTGCTGATCGTCAGCCGCGTGTTCCAGGGAGTCGGCAGTGCCATGATCTTTGGCACAGGGATCGCAATTCTCAGTTCTGTATTCCCCCCGGGTGAACGTGGGAAGGCACTGGGTATTAATGTAGCGGCAGTGTATGCCGGGCTTTCAGCCGGCCCTTTTGTTGGTGGACTCCTCACGCAATATTTCGGATGGAGAAGTATTTTCTGGACACTCGTACCGATTGGTATTATTTCGATCTTCCTTTTGCGCATGAAGCTGAAGGGGGAGTGGAAGGGTACAATAAAGAGTACATTCGATTATAAAGGTGCTTTGCTGTACATGCTAACGCTGACAATTCTGATGGTGGGACTTTCAAGTGTTCCAAAACCGGTAGGATATATTTTTTTGGTAGTTAGTATTGTTGCATTTATTCTTTTTATCAGGCTGGAAGAGAGCACCACTGATCCACTGATGGAGATCAGTCTTTTTCGGAAAAACCGGGTTTTTGCCTTTTCCAACCTGGCAGCGCTGATCAACTACAGCGCTACTTTTGGAGTGGGTTTTCTGCTGAGTTTTTATTTTCAGTATGTAAGGGATATGACTCCTGCGGAAGCGGGACTGGTACTGGTGATACAGCCTGTACTGATGGCACTGTTCTCTCCTGTTTCCGGAAGACTTTCGGACAGGATTCAACCTCAGATCCTGGCATCTGCAGGAATGGCCCTAATGTCGGCAGGATTGGCGATGCTTGCAATGACCGGAGATGAAACGCAGATGGGGTACTTTTATGGGGTGCTTTCCATGATGGGGGTTGGGTTTGCACTTTTCTCCTCACCCAACACCAATGCCATTATGGGATCGGTCGATTCAAGGTACTATGGTGTTGCATCCGGCTCAGTCGGCACAATGAGGATGATCGGTCAGATGCTGAGTATGGGAGTTGTGCTGATTCTGTTCTCTTTGCTGATAGGAAAGAGCGAGATCACACCCCTGGTGCACGGTCCGTTCCTGCAATCGATGCGCATTTCGTTTATCATCTTTGCAGCACTCTGTTTCGCAGGAATTTTTGCCTCAGTTGCCAGAGGCAGGGTGTCCTGATTCAGCGATGCATAAAAAACTGTTTGACAAGAGCTCCCAATATTGAACGATTTTTCACCTGCTTTGTCTTATAATTATGAAAATTTTTTGATCATGTATCAAACGCAAAAGAGGTATATCAGGCCGCACTTGAAAATGGCAGATTTGATCGATGAAGACTACGATATATTATTGCTCCTGGAACATATGGAGATCGATTTTACCGTAGGCGATAAAACAGTGGCACAGATCTGTGAAGAATACAGTATTGATGAGACTGTTTTTATAATTATTTGTAATCTCTATAACGGATACTATCCAAATGAGAAAGATGTCAGTTCAGTTACAGATATTTCCGAAATCATCAGGTTTCTTAGAAACAGTCATCACTACTATAAAAATGATAAATATCCTGAGATTAAAGAGTACCTGCGAATCCTCTATGAACGGCATAAGACCGATCAGATTTTGCTGATCGAACGCTTCTTTAACAAATATTTTGAGGAGGTCCTGGAACACCTGGATTATGAAGAAGAGGTAGCGTTTCCTTATTTTGTAGAATTGTTGGGAAATGGTGCCGGCAATACACCTTCAGATTTTTCCGTCAATGAATACAGGGAACACCATACCGATATAGAAACCAAGCTTACCGATCTGAAAAACTTGTTGCTCAGACATATATCGATAGAGAATGACCTGACGATCAGAAGAAAGTTCTTATACAGCCTCTTTGAACTGGAAAACGATTTGTCGATACATTCACATATTGAGGAGTTAATATTGCTGCCGCTAATCGAACGGGTTGAGAATAGCAGAAAAATTGGATAGGGTCAGAATAAATATTGCTATTATCGAACCTTCTGATATTATCTTTGAAGGGCTTTCAACGCTGCTGATGAGATCGGACCATCATTTTCATGTGGCCAGAATGGATGATCTGAATGAACTGGGTACGGTAATCCGGAAGCACGAACTGCAGGTTATAATTCTGAATCCGCTCTGTGTGCTGAACAGGAGTGAGGAATATGAAAAACTTATTAGCAATAATTTCGGGATCCTATGGATCGCACTTATCTATTCATATTTCGAAAATGAGGTGCTTTCCAGATTCAACGAGACCTTTTCTATTTCCGATCCGGTTGAAAATTTAGTGGAGAAGATCAACAGGCAGATGGACAATCCGCATCCGGAAAATTCACGGCAGGACAATCTAACCTCTCGTGAACGGGATGTATTGATCCTGCTGGTAAAGGGGCATTCCAACAAGGAGATCGCTGATGCGCTCAATATCAGCATCCATACAGTCGGGAGTCACCGTAAGAATATCATGGAAAAGACCGGAATAAGGAGCCTTTCGGGACTCACCATCTACGCCATCTCCAGGAATATTATCCCTCTCGATACCAGTTTTATCTAAGCAGCTTTAGCGGTGAAGTAACATTAGAAACAAATTAGCATTATGGAATTCTTACCGGACATTACTGTGAATTGTTAGAGAAAAAGGAGATTATTTTATTATTAAATGTATTTGAGTCCTCTTCGTTTGCCATATGAGATGCGTCCAGTTCAAAAATTTCCGAATTTGCTATTTTGCTGTGAATATATTTATTCCAGTCAGATGGAGTTGCCTTGTCATATTTGCCATATAAGATAAGAAAAGGAAGTTTAATTCTTACCAGTACTTTCCTTAAATCCAATTCACACACGGTTTCCGCAACTTTGGCATAACCTTCTGTGGAGGTGTTCTTCAATATTTCTAAAAACTTTCGGATAGTTTCAGGATTTCTGTGCCGGAAACTTTCAGTAAACCAATTTGAAATAACACTTTCATAAATAGTTTCCAATCCATTAGCCCGAATGGTCCTTATGCGGTTTCTCAGAAGATCAGTATTTTCAATTTTAGCGGCAGTGCTGCTGATAGCAATTTTGGTAAATCTACCGGGAGCATTTGCACCTAACCATTGCCCCACCATTCCGCCTAGAGACAATCCACAAAATAGGGATTTTTGAATTCCCAGCTTATCCATTAATGCCAAAATATCCTCACCCAGATCAGCGATTGAAGGAACTTTGTTTAAACTTCCGGATTTTCCATGACCGGGATGGTCATAGCGTAAAATATGGAAATATGATTTTAGCGTTTTAACCTGACTATCCCACATACTCAGGTCTGAACCAAGTGAATGAGACAGAATTAATACCGGAGCATCAGGTGTTCCGTCCCATTGATAATAGATTTGATATTCTTTTCTTTGAATCCAGTTCATCTTTGCTGATTAGAATTTTTATTAAATGATTCAACTATTTTTATTGCTCCGGCTTTAAGTATTCGTAAATCAGAATTGACCGTAACAAAATTTGCTCCTTTATTCACCATATTAATCGCATAATCAACCGTGGCATTGTGTATTCCAACAATCTTTTTATATTCCTTCGCTTTTTGGATGATGTAATCAATGGCAGAAAGAACTATTGGGTCATCCTGATCTAATTTAGGTTCTGCACCTAATGCAAGTGATAAATCCGAAGGACCAATATAAACTGCCTGAATTTCATCATGATCAAGTATAGAATCTAAATTCTCGATTGCTTCCTCTGTTTCTATCATTGCAATAGCCAGTACATTTTCATTGGCATAAACATGGTATTTATCACCATACAATAACCCCGCCCTTATTGGGCCAAAGCTTCGTCTACCTTTAGGAGGGTATTTACATGCAAGGGCAAAACGGTCTGCGTCTTTCTTATTGTTTACCATGGGGCAAATTATTCCATATGCACCTGCATCAAGCATTTTCATTATTATTCCTTCTTCCAGCCAGGGTATCCGTACCAACGGAACGACTTTGGTTGTAGAAATAGCAATAAGAATTTGCAAAGCACTGTTATAGTCTATAAGTCCATGTTGCATATCAAGAGTGAGTGAATCCCACCCGCATCGGGCCATAACTTCTGAACAGTTTACTTCCGGTATCGATATCCAACCGTTTAAAGTAGCCTGTCCCTTCGTCCATTTTTCTATAAGCATATTCTTTTTAAAGCTCATACTATTACTGCTTTAAAACTTATGAATGACTGTAGGTTTTATTAAAAGTTTATATTAAACCGTTATATGTCAAGAATAAAAAACTCAAAAAAGAGTTATTTTAGAGTTGGCATATCGAATTCCACATCAATAGGTATATCATCAGGCCATCTAGTAACGACATTTTTCAATTTTGTAAAGAATCTAACCCCTTCAGGGCCGTGTTGATGAAAGCCTCCATATGCAGATCTTTTCCATCCGCCAAATGAATAAAATGCCAAAGGAACCGGAATGGGGACATTAATTCCAACCATTCCTGTATTAACTCTTCTGGTAAATTCCCTGGCAGCATTGCCGTTTCTGGTAAATAGGGCTACTCCATTTCCATACTGGTGATTCGTTGCCAATGAAAGAGCTTCTTCAAAATCATTTGTTCTGGCTACAGATAAAACAGGTCCGAATATTTCTTCTTTGTAAATATCCATTTCAGGTGTAACCTGGTCAAACAAACAGCCACCCAGAAAAAATCCATTTTCATAGCCGGGAATTTTTATAGACCTACCATCAGCTAATAGTTTGGCACCTTGCTCAATTCCACCCTGAATGTATTTACATACCCGATTAAGATGCTCCCTGGTTACAAGAGGTCCAAATTCAGATTCTGGGTGGAGAGATGGTCCTACATTCAAATCCTTGATTTTTGGAACAATCACTTTGAGCAGTTTTTCTGCTGTGTTGTTTCCAACGGGAACGACAATGGATATAGCCATACAACGCTCACCTGCAGAGCCATAAGCCGCTCCAATTAATGCATTTACTACTTGTTCCATGTCAGCATCAGGTAGAATAATCATATGGTTTTTTGCTCCTCCCATGGCCTGGATCCTCTTTCCATTTGCAGCACCTGTGGCATATATATATTCAGCAATGGCAGATGAACCAACGAAACTAATTGCCTGAATCCGTTTGTCAGTAAGTAGCGTATCAACAGCTTCTTTATCTCCATTTATAACATTTAGAATTCCCGGAGGAGCGCCCGCTTCCGAAAGGAGTTGTGCAAGATACAACGGAACGGATGGATTTTTTTCAGAGGGTTTTAAAACCATTGTATTTCCGGTTGCTAAAGCATTACCCAGCATCCACATAGGTATCATAATTGGAAAATTGAATGGTGTAATACCTGCTACAACACCCAGCGGTTGACGAAAAGCAAAAGTATCAATACCTTTACCTACATTGTCAGAATAATCCCCTTTAAGGTAATGCGACATCCCATATGTAAATTCCACAGCTTCAATTCCTCTCTGAATTTCTCCAATTGCGTCAGGAATTGTTTTTCCATGTTCCAGGGAAATCATTTCAGCTATTTTCGCCTTATTCTTTTCTACAAGTTGTACAAACCGGATTAAAACTGCAACTCTGTGCTGAGGCCGGAGCTCTGACCAGGAAGGGAATGCATTCTCACATGAGTCAATTGCTGCTTTTACTTCAGCACTACTGGCTAATTCTGCGATGGCCTGAACCTCACCAATCGACGGATTGTATATTTCCCAGAATCTACCTGACATACCTGAAACCATTTCCCCTGAGATATAATGGCCAATTTTGCTAGCGTTTGTCATAGATGTATTTTTTAAAAAATGTTTAATTAACCCTGTATCGATTTATTATTTCCGGGTTTGGATCGATTCCCAAACCTATATCCTGGGGTATTTTTATTAGACCATTCACAGGTAAAGGCATATTTTTATATACCCATGATTCCGGTTCAATAAATAAGTATTCGAATACACTAAAATTTTCATCTATTGCAGCCATTTGCAAAGTTGCTAAAAAACCTGGTCCGAAATATGGAGAATGGGGTGCTATGCTAATTTTTTCAGACTTATTTATATCCTGAATTATTTTGTATTCTGAAATACCACCAACTTTCGTGATACTTGGTTGCAAATAATCTACTGCCTTTACATTGATCATTTGAGAGAACTGTATTGATGTACAGGCATTTTCGCCTGCAGCAATTGGCAAACCCAATGAACGTAAATCAGCTAACAGTTGAAAATCTTCCGGTGGAAAAATTGGCTCTTCCAGCCATTTTATCTTAAGATGGATTAATTCCGGAATAACATTTCTTGTGAATTCTGCCGACCAATTGCAATTTAAATCTACCGTCAAGGAAAAATCATTTCCAAAAGTATTTCTTACCCCTTGAATTTCGGACATAGAAATTTCGTGTAGTTTAATATCATGAAATCCTTCTTTCAAAGCTTTTTCAGTATATTTTAGAACCAAATCCAAATTGCCATACCTAACCAAACTGGCATAAGTTTGTACTTCACTTCTCTTTTTATTTCCAAGTAAAGATGAAATGCTAACACCTCTTTCTTTTGCAAAGAGATCCCACAATGCAATATCAACAGCCGATATAGCAAAGGTAGAAATACCATATCGTCCGGAAAGAACAGTGTTTTTTTGTAATTCTATATTGATATCCCGTGGATCATCAATCACCCTACCTGTTAAAATTGGCGCCAGAACGCTTGAAATCATTGATGCTACAGCTTCACTGCAAAAATAACCAAAGCCTTCTCCCCAACCAACAAGCCCGTCTTCCATGGTAATTTTTACAAGCACAATTTCTAGTTCATTCCAGGTTGAAGGAAATAACCCTGTTCCGGAACTACCGTCTGTAAATGGAATTTTTAAAATGATTGGTTCAACGCTTTTAATCTTCATTTTTATTCCTCCTTGCAGCAAAATGACCTCCGATATACCGTTGTTCGGGATTGTTTTTATCTGGTTTTTGATTTGCCAATTCAAGATCCTCCAGGAAGTCAAGACTATGATCCTGAGGTCTATACCCTAGTGATTCAGCATAACTATTGTCAAATAATGGATCGGGACAATTGGATATCCCATAAACCATATGAAAACCTTTCTGAGGACCAGTCAAACCCAGATAAATTAGAGCAGCCAAATCGCGTGGGCTACACCATGTGTGTACACGACGTTCGTCCGGTATGGTCTTGTTTACATACCCAATTCTAATGGACATCACATCAAGTTTGTATTTATCAGAAGCATATGCAGCCAGGACTTCACCAGCAGCCTTGGTTACACCATACCAGCTATCTGCTCTTGGAGGTGTTGTATGGTCAACATGCACTCCTCTTTCTATAAAACCAATACAATGATGGGTACTGGCATAGATTATACGCTTGACATTGTGTCTCCGGGCAGCCTCAAATAAATAATAAACACTAATAAAATTGGGCGTTAGTGTTTCTTCAAAAGTATAGTCTGGTCCTACAAGACCAGCCATATGAATTATTCCATCAACCTTTTGCACTAGTTTATCAATTAATTCAGGATTGCTTAAATCACCGCGAATATATTTTTCATTTTCCCTTAAATCGGTAATTGGTCTTCGTGCATTCAGAAACACCAACTCATAGGTTTGTGAAAGGTAGGGCCTGATGAGTTCACCCACACTACCGGTAGCACCCGTAAGTAAAACTTTCATATTCTTTTGGTAAAATGTAACACTAAAATTCTTAACCAATATGTTGAGTATCTTATTATCGTATAAAGATAGTTTGATTATAAAGGAGAACTATCTCTTATCTGTCCAATTATATATACTATTTTACACTTTATATTTTTTATTATTAAATTTGGCAAATAAAAACAATTGTTTCATGAAACCAATAAACAGGCATTTATTGGCTCCACCTGATTATTCATTTATTGCCGGTGAATTTCATCGTAAATATTTCAATGTACCATGGCATGTGCATGAGGAATATGAGTTAATGATCATTTTAAACAGCGATGGAAAAAGATATGTTGGAGACAGCATCGAGTTTTTTTTTCCATACGATATGGTATTGGTTGGTAGAGGATTGCCACATTGTTGGTTGAACGAAAAATTATCTCATTGTAAAGGAAAGGATTACAAGGTACATTACCTGATTATTCAATTCAGACATGATTTTATGGGTAAGGAATTCTTCCATAAAGTTGAACTACAGGAAATTTTAATTCTGCTTCAGAAATCATTAAGAGGATTAAAGTTTAACGGAGCCATAGTGAATAGATCAATTAATTTTATTTATGAAATTATCAATGCAAATTCAACGAACCGTTTGATCTACTTCATAGAACTTCTGCAGGAACTGTCAGTTTGGAATGATGTTAAAGTTTTGTCCAGCCCTTGTTTTATGGATATTGATAATGCAGCATCAGAGAAAATGCAAGTAATTCATAATTATATTATTGAAAACATGAAGACAAAAATTTCACTGGATATAGCTGCACAACTTATAAACATGAGTGTATCGGGCTTTTGTAAATACTTTAAAAAGCAGATGAAAAAATCTTTTATAACTGTTGTTAATGAATTTAGGATTGGATATGCCTGTCGTTTATTAAGAGAAACAGAAGCCACAATTGCTGAAATCTGCTATGAAAGCGGATTTGAGAACTATTCAAATTTCTTCAGGCAATTTTATAAGATCAAAGGAATTTCTCCGGAAGTTTTCCGGTCCAGGATAACAAATGAATAATACCTAAAAGGATGTTGTTTAAGAAAACCAATGCCTTAAATCATCATCACCCACTGCTCAAACAATATTGGTTATACTTCCCCCCATATGGTCGATGGTGGGATACTGGGCAGGGGTGGAGTGCTCTGGGGGGTAATGATATGTAATTTTTAAAAAAAAACTATAAAAGATTTCACTGTTATCCGACTAAATTCTTAAATCGGTAATTTTTATTTTGTACAGCCCATAAACAGGGCGTTGATATTTCATTTTTCAAATTGACCTCCCCTCATATCGATAGCGAATAAGGCCAATTGCAATGTTCCATCCGGGGATCCTCTGACAATTTTGTAACTCCGGTTTTTGCTCCTGAGCAGTTCACAAACATCCAGCATGCTGATCAAATGCATTCTTACAAGGGCTGCCACAACTGAGAAAGCCTTCTTGGTTTGAGCTATCCTTTGTTTGACCGTTAGCAATAACTGGGCGATCAGCGTACACCAAACCTGGGTTCGGTTGTCCGACAAATTTTATTTTCGTATTTTTACTCATATTGTTTTTTGTTTCCGCAAAAACAAATTTACAACATGAAGTGGAAACCTCCGGGGAGTGCCCTTCTCTTTATTTTTTCTAGTCGGACACTAATGTTAATTTTACGAAAAGTCAATTTTTCTATCAAAAAACGGGATTCTCAAAACTTGTAGTGCATTTGTTCATTGCAGCCAGTCTCCTGGCAGCATCCTGCGCCAGGGATGACAAACCTTATCAGATCACTTCTCCGGACAAAAACATAGTGCTTGAATTCAGCCTTAATGAAGGTAGGCCTCTTTATAGCGTTCAGTATAGGAACCAACAGGTTATTTTGCCCTCGGAGTTGGGAATGAGTCTTAAAGGCGACATACAGCTGGCCGGTGGATTTCAAATTGAACGGCATGGCAGGAAAAGCGAGAATAAAACCTGGAAGCCGCTTTGGGGGATACATGATACCTACAGCAATCACTACAACGAACTGAGCGTTACGCTCGAAAAAACGGATGAGCCCAATCATAAGCTTCGGTTGATCTTCAGGGCTTACGACGACGGGGTTGCTTTCCGTTATCACATTCCCAAACAGTCAGAATTATCTGATTTCACAATACTTTCAGAAGACACCCGCATTCGGTTTGCCGGCGACCACCAGTGCTTTGGTCATTTTGCGGGCAAGTCGGGTATTTTTCAAACAGAGCACCAGTCGGTGCAATTTTCAGAAATTGACGGAGGGTCATTTATGAGTCTTCCCTTTCTGGTAGAGGCCAACCATTGCTGGATCTCCATCATGGAAGCCGACCTGACCGACTATGCAGGTATGTCGCTTGCTGTGGATACATTGGACACCAACACCCTGGTTTGTGAACTTGATACCACTTCTAAGACCAAAGGCCAGGTTATGGTCAGGGGAACTGCACCACATGATTCACCCTGGCGGGTGTTGATGCTGGGCGATCGGGCAGGCGATTTCATCGAGTCCCCTTTGCTCTATAATTTAAATGAACCCTGCAAACTGGAGGATACATCGTGGATCAAACCCGGAAAAGTCACATGGCCGTGGTGGAATTCCCGTACCGTTATTGAAAATGGTGAAATGATATCCGAATCCATGCCTGTCAGGGGTTATGAGCCTACCGGCAAACCCACCAATGCAGTCATGAGGCATTATACAGATTTTGCGGCACGCAACGGCATACCCTATCTGCTGGTAGATGCTTCCTGGTATGGCATGGCTGTGGATGTATGGGACGATCCGGCAGCAGAAGATCCGCTGACCATGGAGGAGGAGCTTGCCGACGTTTACGACATTCAGGAAGTGATAGACTATGCCAACCGGAAAGGTATTGGTGTTTGGTTGTGGGTGCACCTTGGATCTATCCTCACCAAAGAGAAGGTCGATACGGTACTTTCGGCCATTGCGGAATGGGGTGCCGTGGGTATAAAGACCGATTACTATGAAGGAGAGGATCAGGACCTGGTAAACCATTTTCATTACCTGCTGGATGTTGCTGCAAGACATAAACTGATGATTAACTACCATGGCTCATATAAACCGACAGGAGAAATGCGGACTTTCCCGCACTACCTCACAAGCGAAGCCATTCATGGACTTGAATTCTCCAAGGGCAATAAAAGTCCGCTTCCCGAACACAACGTTATAATTCCATATACGCGGATGCCAAGTGGTCCTATGGACTATACCCCGGGTGCTTTTGACCTGGATGGCACGGAAACTTTTCCCAAGTATGTGCAAACCACCCGTGCCCAGCAGATGGCCATGTATGTGGTATATTTCAGTCCAATGCAGATGCTGGTCGACTATCCCCATGCCTATGTAAGCGCACCGGAGCAGTTCGAATTCCTCAGGAAAGTACCGGTTACCTGGGATGAAACAAAGTTTTTAAAAGGCTATCCCGGGGACTATGTTGCTGTTGCCCGCAGAAAAGGAGATGACTGGTTTGTGGGTGTCATGAACAATGGGCAATCAGACCGGCAGGTGTCTTTTGCACTGGACTTTCTGGAAGAAGGAGTGAACTATATGGCCCATATTTATAAGGATGCTCCTGATGCAGATGAAAATCCGGAACATGTTGTATTTGAAAAAACACCTGTAACTGCCGATGGTCAGCATACGGTGGTGATGGCTTCAGGAGGAGGAGAGGCCATTTGGCTGGAAGTTAGATGATTTTAATAAAAAGGGAGTGAGCTGGGAAAAAGCCACAACGGGGTTGGTTATATTAATTACGGTTTGACAATTTACCTTATTTTATGGAAACCAACGATCATATTTTATGAAAAAGTTTACCAGTGTATTCCTGTTTACGATCCTGATAGGATGTTTCTCACTAAATGCAAACGCCCAGGAGGGCAAATGGATTAAAATCTTCAACGGCAAGAACCTGGATGGGTGGTCCATCCATAGTGGAACTGCACAGTACCGTGTTGAAAACGGGGAGATCATTGGAGCGTCGGTTCCCAACAGTCCCTATACATTTTTGTGCACCGACAAAGAATACAGCGATTTCATCCTGGAATTTGAGGTTTTCCTGGTGAGCCCGGAGCTGAATTCCGGTGTACAGTTCAGGAGCCAGATTGCAGAGGAGGAGACGGTTTTCTGGTTCCGCGGTGGAAATGGCGAATACCATACCAATACCATCCCGGCCGACCAAGTCTATGGCTACCAGGTGGAGATCGCGTCAAACGGAAGTGCAGGCGGCGTATATGACGGGGCTCGCCGTGCCATGGTGGATCCATGGTGGCCCGAAAAAGGATCGGAGGAAAGCAAAGCCTTTAAAAACGGTGAGTAGAACAAGTACCGCTTAGAATGCAGGGGAGATGCCATCAAGACCATCGTCAACGGTGTAGTTGTGGCAGACTTCCGCGATGGCCTCAGTCCAAAGGGGGATCATCGGATTGCAGGTACACTACGGGGGTCAGCACACCACACCTTACGAGGTGAGGTGGAAGAATATCCGGTTGATGGAGCTGGATTGAGGGGTGGAATTACTTTCGTGATTTCGGGTTGGGAGAATTATTTAACGAGATAAATATGAGCGGGAAAGGGGATTCGAACCCCCGGCCCTCAGCTTGGGAAGCTGATGCTCTACCCCTGAGCTACTCCCGCAATGTGTTTTGCGAAATTAATAAAATATGTCAATTCGCCTTCCAAATAAAATATTATATTTGCACCCCTGATATAGCATACCGGGATGAGACCGGTAAAGATGATGTACAATGATGGCGAGGTAGCTCAGATGGTTAGAGCGCATGATTCATAATCATGAGGTCGG
>CAZIIU010000030.1:7476-38729 GCA_964539395.1 uncultured Bacteroidaceae bacterium | reverse complement strand
AGAGAAAAATGACAGATCCGATTGCAGATTATCTGACAAGAATCAGGAACGCAGTGATGGCCAATCACAAGATCGTGGATATTCCTGCTTCAAACATTAAGAAGGATATTACACGCATTCTTTTCGAAAAGGGATATATCCTGAATTATAAATTTGTTGATGAAGGTCCCCAGGGAAATATAAAGATTGCACTGAAGTACCACCCGGAGACAAAAAATCCTGCTATCAAGGAACTTGGGAGGGTGAGCCGCCCGGGTCTGAGAAAGTATGCGGATAAAGAGTCAATACCCCGCGTTTTGAACGGACTTGGAATCTCGATTCTCTCAACTTCACAGGGTGTGATGACTGATAAAGAGGCCAAAGCCATGGGTATCGGTGGTGAGGTGTTGTGTTACGTTTATTAATACAGAAAGGTTTTTAGCATGTCAAGGATTGGAATTTTACCTATAAGTTTACCCCAGGGAGTCACAGTTACAGTGGATAATGAAAACCTGGTTACTGTGAAGGGACCCAAAGGCGAACTTCAGCAGCAGGTCGACAAGGCAGTTTCGGTGAAAATAGAAGAGCAGGAGGTTGTTGTTGACCGTGCCGATGAATCGAAGCGAAGCAAGTCCATGCACGGACTCTACCGGTCGCTGGTTAACAACATGGTTGCAGGTGTCTCCGAGGGATACACCCTTCAGCTAGAATTAGTAGGTGTTGGATACCGCGCAGAGGCAAAAGGACAGGTACTGGAGCTGAGCCTTGGCTATTCACATGATATCCATTTTAAAATCCCGGCAGAGGTAACTGTGGAGACAAAAACTGAACGCCGTTCCAACCCGGTCATCACTCTATCCAGCGCAGATAAACAATTGATCGGTCAGGTTGCGGCAAAGATCAGGTCTTTCCGTCCGTCGGAACCCTATAAAGGAAAAGGAATCAAATTTGTAGGCGAACAACTCAGAAGGAAGGCTGGTAAGTCTGCCTCCGTATAGTATCAGCGCAGGTGTTTAGAATCAGAAACAAGTTAATATAACAGAAATGGCTTTAACAAAGCAGAAACGTAGAAACAGGATCAAGATGAGAATCCGGAAGAATCTTTCCGGAACTGCGGATGTGCCCAGGTTAACGGTTTTCAGAAGTAACAAGCAGATCTATGTGCAGCTCATTGACGATCTGACCGGTGAGACAATCTTGTCGGCCTCTTCAAATGAAAAGGACATTGCTGGCCAAAAGACAAGTAAAATCGAACAGGCCAAACTTGTCGGAGCAGCGATTGCAGGAAGAGCAAAAGAGAAAGGTTTCGAGACAGTTAAATTTGACAGGAACGGTTATCTGTATCATGGAAGGGTGAAGAGCTTAGCCGATGCTGCCAGAGAAAACGGACTTAAATTTTAAGAATTGATATGTCAACAAATAGTATCAGGAAAGTAAAAACAAGTGATCTCGAACTGAAGGACCGTCTGGTAAGTATCCAGCGCGTTACCAAGGTGACCAAAGGAGGTCGGACATTCAGCTTCTCGGCAATTATTGTTGTGGGCAATGAGGATGGTATTGTAGGTCACGGACTTGGAAAAGCCAATGAAGTGACCACCGCGATAGCCAAAGGTGTTGAGGACGCAAAAAAGAACCTTATCAAAGTTCCTGTGATTAATGGCACGATCCCGCACGAACAGGTGTCCAAGTATGGTGGAGCAACGATCTTTATGAAACCCGCTGCAAATGGTACCGGTGTGAAGGCCGGAGGTGCCATGCGTGCGGTTCTGGAAAGCGTCGGGGTTACAGATGTGCTTGCAAAATCTAAAGGTTCATCCAATCCGCACAACCTGGTAAAGGCCACGTTTGCCGCACTGCTTGAATTAAGGGATGCACATACCGTGTCACAGCATCGCGGGGTATCATTGGATAAAGTTTTTAACGGTTAATAAGGCTAGACATGGGAAAAATCAGAGTTACCCAGAAGAGAAGTAAGATCGGACAAACAGTTCGGCAGAAAAGAACACTCGAGGCCCTGGGCTTGAAAAGGATTAATCATACTGTGGAGCTGGAGGCGACTCCACAGATACTGGGTATGGTTAGGAAAATATCACATCTCTTAAATGTTGAAGATGTTAAGTAATAATCACAATATAGATCAGGAAAATGGATTTGAGTAATTTAAAACCCGCAAAAGGTTCGACAAAAGACGGTAAGAGGCTTGGCAGAGGCCAGGGATCCGGCAAAGGCGGAACTTCAACCCGTGGACATAAAGGACAGAAATCCCGATCCGGATATTCCAAAAGGATTGGATTCGAGGGGGGGCAGATGCCTTTGCAGCGTCGTGTGCCTAAGTTTGGGTTTACAAATATCAACCGCAAGGAGTATAAGGCGATTAATATTGCCACCCTGCAGGAACTGGCCGGGAAGAAGAATCTCACCGATATTTCTGTGGAAACCCTGAGGGATGCTGGTTTGGTACAGAAAAGTACCCTTGTTAAGATACTGGGTGAAGGTGAACTGAAAACCAAATTGAATGTGAAAGCACACGCTTTCTCTAAATCAGCTGTTGCTGCTATCGAGGCTCTGGGTGGCACAGTGGAAAAAATATAAACTTGATGAAGAAGTTTCTGGAAACATTAAGGAATATCTGGAAAATTGAGGAACTCAGGTCGAGGATCCTCTATACCCTTGGTATACTCCTGGTTTACAGGTTGGGTACGCATGTTGTCCTGCCGGGTATAGACCCCGCCCGACTTGCCAACCTGCAGCAGCCCTCTGGAAATATCATGGATATCATTAACCTGTTTACAGGAGGTGCCTTTGCCAGGGCATCGATATTCGGACTGGGTATCATGCCTTATATTTCCGCAACCATCGTGATCCAACTGCTTGGAATCGCCGTTCCCTATTTTCAGCGCTTGCAGCGTGAAGGTGAGAGCGGGAGAAGAAAAATCAACCAAATTTCCAGGTACCTTACTGTGGCTATTCTTTTACTACAGGCCCCTACCTATATAGCAAGCCTTACATACCAGCTTCCGCCTGATGCCTTTTCTCCAAACTTTTCCAAGTTCGGCGCAGTGATTATCCTTACAGCCGGAACGATGTTTATCCTGTGGCTGGGAGAGCGGATCACTGATAAAGGAATTGGTAACGGGGTGTCACTGATCATTATGATCGGTATTATCGCAGGGTTGCCACAGGCACTCGGACTTGAGTTCGCTTCACGACTCGATCAGCAGGGCGGCGGACTGGTAGCGTTCCTGGTAGAGATACTGGTGCTGTTTATCGTTTTTATGCTTTCAATACTACTTGTTCAGGGAACCAGGCGAATCCCGGTGCAGTATGCAAAACGGATCGTAGGCAACAAACAATATGGTGGTGTACGGCAATATATACCACTTAAGGTGAATGCAGCAGGTGTTATGCCAATTATCTTTGCACAGGCTCTGATGTTTATCCCTGTTACCATTGCAGGATTTGCACAGTCGGACTCTGCAACTGGTGTTGCAGCTGCATTCTCAAATCCTGTAGGTTTCTGGTATAATTTTACCAATGCTGTACTAATTATACTATTTACCTATTTCTATACCGCGGTGACAGTCAATCCGACGCAAATGGCTGAGGACATGAAGAAAAACGGTGGATTTATCCCCGGCGTCAAACCAGGAAGAAAAACTGCAGAGTTCCTCGACTCAGTAATGTCGAAGATCACACTGCCGGGATCTTTCTTTTTGGCTTTTGTAGCTATTATGCCCGCGTTTGCGATGATGTTTGGCGTGTCCATGGCATTTGCTATGTTCTTTGGAGGTACATCATTGCTGATTATGGTAGGGGTAATACTGGATACGCTGCAACAGATCGAAAGTCACCTTCTGATGCGGCACTATGACGGATTAATGAAATCAGGAAAGATCAAGGGGCGTGCCGGTGGTGCTACCTCAGCGATCTGATCCTGAGAAAAGTTCTTTGATGATATTTATAAAGACAGCGGAAGAGATCGAATTATTGCGGGAGAGTAACCTGCTTGTTTCAAAAACACTGGCAGAGATCGCTCAACATATTCTTCCCGGGATTTCTACCGGCGAACTGGACACCATCGCAGAAACCTTTATTCGCGATCATGGTGCAGAACCCGGTTTCAAAGGTTACCAGGGATTTCCCGCAACACTCTGTACCTCTGTGAATGAGCAGGTAGTTCACGGAATCCCGTCGAAGGCTAAATTCCTCAGGGAGGGAGATATTATTTCAGTTGATTGTGGAGTAATGAAAAACGGATACTTTGGTGATACTGCGTTTACATTTGAGGTCGGTGAGGTGAGTGAGGAGGTTAGAAGACTGCTCCGGACTACCCGGGAGTGCCTCCATAAAGGGATTCAGAAAGCTGTCGAGGGTCAACGGACAGGAGACATAGGAAATGCTGTTCAAACCCATGCTGAAATAAACGGCTATTCCGTAGTTAGGGAGCTAGTAGGTCACGGAATTGGAAAGAATATGCATGAAGAGCCTGAAGTTGCCAATTACGGAAGAAGGGGTACAGGTGTGAAACTTAAAAAGGGAATGGTAATCTGTATTGAGCCGATGATAAATATGGGGAAGAGACAGATCAAACAGGGGGCCGACGGATGGACCATCAGTACGGTAGACAATTTACCATCTGCCCATTTCGAACTCGCTGTTGTCGTTGATAAGGGAGAAGCCGATATACTGTCAACTTTTTCATATATCGATGAAATAATTAAATAATAGTCTGACTATGGCAAAACAGGCATCAATTGAGCAGGATGGGGTGATAACCGAAGCATTGTCAAATGCAATGTTCAGGGTGGAGCTGGAAAATGGACATGTGATCACAGCCCACATCTCCGGGAAAATGAGAATGCACTATATAAAATTACTGCCCGGTGATAAGGTCAAAGTGGAAATGTCACCCTACGACCTTACAAAAGGCAGAATATCATACAGATATAAATAACTATACACAACATGAAAGTAAGAGCATCAATTAAAAAACGCAGCGCCGGATGCAAAATCGTTCGCCGGAAAGGGCGTTTGTATGTTATTAACAAGAAAAATCCCAAGTTTAAACAACGACAGGGATAATTGTTTATTGAAAATAATTAAAACAGGAATATGGCTAGAATCGTTGGCGTAGATTTGCCAAAAAACAAAAGGGGAGAGATCGGACTCACATATATTTACGGTGTGGGCAGGAGTTTGGCCCGAAGGATACTCGATGAGGCGGGCGTTGATCCCAATATCAAGGTTCAGGAGTGGAACGATGATCAGATAAACAAGATCAGAAAGGTCGTAAATGAAACCTGTAAAGTGGAAGGTGAACTCAGGTCGTCTGTTCAGATGAATATCAAGCGTTTGATGGATATTGGATCCTATCGCGGGATTCGTCACCGTATCGGGCTTCCTGTGCGGGGACAGAGTACAAAGAACAATGCACGCACCAGGAAGGGCCGCAAAAAGACAGTTGCAAATAAAAAGAAGGCAGTTAAATAACATAAGTATAACATGGCTAAAAAGACAGGATCATCCAGAAAGCGTTCCGTGAAGATTGAACCGGTAGGTGAGGCACATATACACGCCTCATTCAACAATATTATTGTATCACTTACCAACAGCCAGGGACAGGTAATCTCTTGGGGTTCAGCCGGTAAAATGGGTTTCCGCGGTTCCAAGAAGAATACCCCTTATGCTGCACAGATGGCAGCACAGGAGGCCGCGAGAACAGCTTATGACCTTGGTCTGAGAAAGGTGAAGGTGTTTGTAAAAGGACCCGGTTCAGGCAGGGAGTCTGCCATCCGTACGATTCACGGGGCAGGTATTGAGGTTACTGAAATTGTTGATGTGACACCAATGCCGCACAATGGCTGCCGGCCGGCAAAACGAAGAAGAGTTTAATCATATTACAATTAGTTACGAATGGCTAGATATAGAGGACCAAAGACAAAAATTGCGAGGAAATTCGGAGAGCCGATATACGGTACGGATAAGTCTTTTGAAAAGAAGAACTATCCCCCGGGATTCCACGGATTGAATAAAAAAAGACGTAAGGCTTCTGAATATGGTGTTCAGCTGAAAGAGAAACAGAAGGCAAAATATACCTACGGGGTTTTGGAAAAACAGTTCCGCAATCTCTTCGAAAAGGCCTCAGCGAGCAAAGGGGTTACTGGTGAAGTGCTTCTTCAGCTGCTTGAATCACGGCTCGACAATGTTGTTTACAGGCTCGGGATCGCTCCTTCAAGAGACGGCGCACGTCAGCTTGTTTCTCACCGGCATATCACTGTGAACGGTGAAGTGGTGAATATCCCGTCATATACCCTTAAACCAGGTGATATTATCGGTGTACGGGAAAAATCAAAATCACTTATTGTGATCACAGACTCACTTGAAAGCAACCGTGCCGGCTCGTTTGCATGGTTGGAGTGGAGTCGGAGCGAGATGCAGGGCAAGTTCCTGAACCGCCCCGAAAGAGAGGAAATTCCTGAAAACATCAAGGAACAACTCATTATTGAATTATATTCAAAATAGAAATCATATATATTTTTTATTATGGCCATACTAGCATTCCAGAAACCAGATAAGGTTATTATGCTTGAAGCCGACGATAAGCGCGGCAAATTCGAGTTCAGACCCCTGGAGCAAGGTTACGGTACCACAATTGGGAACACTCTCAGGAGAATACTGCTTGCATCGCTCGAAGGCTTCGCGATTACAACGGTGAAGATTGAAGGTGTCGAACATGAATTCTCTACCATTACTGGGGTAATCGAGGATGTAACGGATATTATACTGAATCTTAAACAGGTGCGTTTCAAGCAGCAGATTGAGGATACCAACGATGAAAAAGTGATTGTTACTGTTTCCGGACAGGAAACCTTGAAGGCGGGAGATCTCGGTAAGTTTATGAATGGATTCAAAGTGCTGAATCCAGACCTGGTTATCTGCAATATGGAACCTGATGTTAAACTCCAGATGGAACTTACGATCAGTAAGGGGCGTGGGTATGTACCCTCGGATGAGAACAAACCCGTAGAGTCTGAATTCGGATTGATCGCAATCGACTCAATTTATACGCCAATAAAGAATGTAAAGTATGAGATCGAGAATTACAGGGTGGAGCAGAAAACCGACTATGAAAAACTCATTATCGAAATTGAAACGGATGGTTCGATCCATCCAAAAGATGCTTTGAAAGAGGCAGCCAAAATTCTGATCTATCATTTTATGCTTTTTTCAGATGAGAAAATCACACTCGATGCAGAAGAAGGATTTGCCAATGAGGAGTTTGATGAGGAGGTATTACACATGCGCCAGCTTCTAAAGGCAAAACTGGTCGACCTGGATCTTTCGGTCAGAGCACTCAACTGCCTTAAGGCCGCGGAAGTTGAAACACTGGGCGACCTGGTGAAATTCAATAAGAATGACCTGCTGAAATTCAGAAACTTCGGCAAAAAGTCACTCACTGAACTGGAAGAACTCCTGACATCCATGAACCTGAGCTTCGGACTGGATACAGGGAAATACAAACTTGACAAGGACTAATTGAGATGAGACACAGGAAGAAACTTAATCACCTGAGCAGGAAAAAGGGGCACAGACAAGCGATGTTGTCAAATATGGCAGCTTCATTGATCATTCATAAACGGATCAAAACCACAACTGCCAAGGCAAAAGCGCTTAAGATTTATATCGAACCGCTTATTACCAAGGCCAAGGAGGATACAACACAATCCAGAAGAGAGGTGTTCAGCTATCTGCAGGACAAAGATGCAACAAGTGAACTGTTTCGTGATGTGGCGGAAAAGATCGGTGATCGCCCGGGAGGCTACACACGCATTATTAAGCTGGGGAACCGGCTTGGCGATAGTGCAGATATGTGTATCATCGAATTGGTCGACTACAACGAAGTAATGCTGGCAGAAAAGGCAGCCACCACCAAATCCACCCGGAGAAGAAGGGGAGGTAAAAAGAAACCGGCAGGTGAGGCTGCACAGGCGCCCGAAGGTTCTTTGCCGGAAAAAGCGGAACCCACTTCCGGAGACGCGGAAGAGTCAGGTGATAAACCTGCTGCAGGTAGTAGTTCTGAATCTGAACCGGTTGAAAGTAAAACTGTTGATGAAGCACCTGAAACAGGGGAAACTGAAAGTGATGTTCCGGAAGAGGGTATGCCGGTTGCAGAAGATCCGGGAAATGAAGATGCTCAGGATGAGCAGGCAGACAAAGTGAAGAATGATACCCCTGAGGTAAAAACTTCGGAAGCTTCCGGTGAGGAGAAGACCATGGAGAAAGATGAAAAGGATCAGAATTCTGATGCTTCAGAGGAAAAGGAAAAGAAAAAGAAAGAATAAATTAATACAATGTGTTATAATTCTGCAGGGGGATGAAGTATCTTTGGTGCTTTATCCCTTTTCTGTTTTTTAAGTCGATATAAAAGCTACTGAGATTTTTCTACAATAATTTCTGACATATAATTTAAATTAAGAGTATTATGGGACAAATTGTTGATGTTCATGCACGTGAAATCCTCGATTCAAGAGGAAATCCAACTATTGAGGTTGAAGTTACCCTGGCAAGCGGTTTTGTAGGAAGAGCTGCGGTTCCCTCCGGAGCTTCAACAGGTGAAAATGAAGCACTGGAACTGCGTGATGGTGACAAGAGCAGGTATCTTGGAAAGGGTGTGCTTAAAGCCGTTGAAAATGTTAATAAAGTGATTGCTCCTGAATTGATGGGCATGGATGCACTCGACCAGGTTGGGGTCGATCAGAAAATGCTTGCTATGGACGGCACAAAAACTAAAAGCAAACTTGGTGCCAACGCCATGCTTGGTGTTTCACTGGCTGTTGCCAAAGCTGCCGCCATGTACCACGATATGCCGCTTTATCGGTATATCGGCGGAACCAATGCAAAACACCTTCCTGTTCCTATGATGAATATTATCAATGGTGGTTCCCACTCAGATGCCCCGATCGCTTTCCAGGAATTTATGATACGCCCGGTAGGTGCAAGAAAATTCACGGAAGGTCTGCGGATGGGTGCTGAGGTTTTTCATGCATTGAAAAATGTACTCAAGACCAGGGGACTCAGCACTGCTGTGGGCGATGAGGGAGGTTTTGCACCTGCACTTGATGGTACGGAAGATGCACTCGACAGTATCCTGGAGGCAATTAAAAAGGCCGGTTACAAACCAGGTACTGATATCACCATTGCACTCGACTGCGCAGCATCTGAGTTTTACAAGGATGGAGTTTACGATTATTCCCTTTTTGAAGGTCCCAACGGTGCCAAAAGAAACCGGGAGGAACAGGCTGCCTACCTCGATGAACTGATCAATAAGTATCCCATCGACTCCATTGAGGATGGTATGGATGAAGGTGACTGGGATGGATGGGTGATACATACTGCAAAATCGGGGGATAAGATTCAACTGGTTGGAGATGACCTGTTTGTAACCAATGTTGATTACCTGAGCAAGGGTATTGAAATGAAATGTGCAAACTCTATCCTGATCAAAGTGAACCAAATAGGTACACTCACAGAGACATTAAACACGATTGAGATGGCTCACCGGGCAGGCTTTACAACTGTTACTTCGCACAGATCCGGAGAGACTGAAGATGCCACCATAGCTGATATCGCTGTGGCCACTAATTCCGGACAGATCAAGACCGGTTCATTGAGCCGCTCAGACCGCATCGCTAAATATAACCAGCTGCTGCGCATCGAAGAAGAACTGGGAGAGCACGCGATCTACGGTTATTAGGAAACCAGATAAGCAATAGTCCTGCATAAGGGGTTGTTGGCTTCGGCTTGCAACCTCTTTGTTTTTAACATCGGTCTGTTGTAACTATCTTTTTTTGATGTTTCTTATCTAAATATTGAAATAATTCCATATATATAGTATATTGTCGGGTACTTTAAAAAATGACGATAAAATAGTTAAAAGATGTCAAACCTCAAGCAAAAACTAAAGGATAAGATTGATTTGTGGAGACCCAGAACCACTAAATTACTTAAGGATCATAGTGATGTGGTTATCGACCATGTGACCATCGGGCAGGCGATAGGCGGAATGCGCGGACTAAAAAGCCTGGTCACCGATATCTCCTATCTTGACCCGAATGAAGGAATTCGTTACAGGGGATATACCCTGCCCGAAGTTTTTGAGAAACTTCCCAAACCTTCAGGTTCTGAAATGCCTTATGTTGAAGGAGCCTTTTATCTATTGCTTACAGGTGAAATACCTACTGATAAGGAGGTTTCAGATGTGGCCGATGAATTTAACAAGCGGCGGATTCTGCCAAGGTATGTGTATGAGGTGATTGATGCCTTTCCATCTATCTCTCATCCCATGGCGATCTTTTCAACGGCAATTCTTACTATGCACAGGGAGTCTTTTTTTGCAAAAAAATACCAGGCAGGGATCAATAAAAACGATTATTGGGATCCGATGTTTGAAGACAGCCTGAATTTGTTGGCCAAGCTTCCCGAGATCGGCTCATATATCTATGCAAAACTCTATCGGGAGGGAAACAGGATACAATCCAATCCGAATATGGATATGGGTGGGAATTTTGCGCATATGATGGGAATTCCAAAACCCTATGACGACGTGGCAAGAATGCACTTCATAATTCACGCCGATCATGAAAGCGGTAATGTAAGTGCACATACCGGTCACCTGGTGGGAAGCACACTTTCAGACGTTTACCTTTCGATCTCTGCAATGATCAACGGACTTGCCGGTCCGCTGCACGGACTGGCAAACCAGGAGGTGCTGCGTTGGTTGCAGGACCTCGTGCACCGGATGGATGGTAAGATACCTACTGAAGAAGAGATCAAACAATATGTTTGGGATACATTGAATTCCGGTCAGGTGATTCCCGGTTACGGTCACGCGGTGCTAAGAAAAACTGATCCAAGATA
Organism: uncultured Bacteroidaceae bacterium; assembly: GCA_964539395.1. Taxonomy (GTDB): domain Bacteria; phylum Bacteroidota; class Bacteroidia; order Bacteroidales; genus M55B112. Next base: position 27,833 of record CAZIIU010000030.1, on the reverse strand, counting down.
TACCCTTCAAAGAGCATTCAGTAAAAAGCATATGAGCGACGATCTGCTGTTTCAGTATACAGATATGCTCTACAAGGTAGTGCCCGATATTCTTAAGGAACATGGTAAGGCAAAAAATCCCTGGCCAAATGTTGATGCTCAATCGGGAGTGATTCAATGGCACTATGGGGTAACTGAATATGACTTCTATACTGTTCTGTTTGGAATCGGACGATCCATCGGAATATCAGCTAATCTTGTTTGGGACAGGGCATTGGGATATCCACTTGAAAGACCGAAATCGATAACTACCGAGATGCTGGAAAAAATGGCCATGGATTCCAAAATTAAATCGAAGAAATCTGATTAGAACATACTGATAAACAGATCATTCTTCAATTGCCTGTTGTCTAAATTATAAGTAAGGCACCTCACTTATTTTGCTTGCCCTTCTCATTGAATTGAAAAAATGATCTTCTGTAGATCATTTTTGCAGTTTGTACGTTTTATTTACAAAAGGAGTTTGATAAATTTACAGCATGGAGGTAAAAATGTTAGGAAGGTTACTTATAAGCGGAATACTCTTCGCTCTGTTGGACATAGTGGCCGTGGCACAGACGGGAGAAGAATTACAGGAGGTTCCGGAAGGAATGGTAAAGTATTCACCCGATTTTGAGTTTAAGGAGGGAATCTACCCCAATTTTTCAAGTGTAAGGGAGAATAACCCTATCCCGAAAACCAGGCTCGTAACCGAAGAGGATCTTTTTTCGCGTGATTTTTTTGAACGGGTAACGCAGGAAAAAAGAATCGCTTTTTATGATGATTTCGGGGTGAAACAGGAAATTAATACATCCGATATCTGGGGATATGGCCGAAACGGTGTCCTCTATGTTAACCTGCAATCGAAGTTCCACAGGATCAGTTTTGTGGGTAGTATCAGCCATTTTGTAGCAACACTTACAAGCTATAACCAGGGGTATTATGATCCCTATTACAGGCGAAATTACTACTACTACGATCCATATTATCGTTCACCCTCCGCCGGATATACCTCTTCTGAGGTGAGGCAGTATCTGATCGATTTTGAAACAGGTAAGCTGATGGAATTCGACGTCTCATCTGTAGAAGTGCTGCTGATAAAGGATCCTGAATTACACGATGAATATGCCTCCCTGAGAAGAAAAAAGAAAAAGCAGTTTAAATTTGTATATATTCGTAAATTTAATGAAAGAAACCCGCTCTATTTTCCTGCAAATTGATGCTGTACTGGTTATTAATCTATTATCTATTATGAACGTATATTAATTATGAAAAAACTATTTGCCATTTTATGTACACTCCTTCCGGTGATCTGCCTGACAGCTCAGAGGGAATACATTCCAACCATTGAGGATCTGGAAACTTTTCATAAAACGAAAACCTACATTGTCCTGCAGGACAATCCAATTTCAGGCTATAATTTTGAGATCAGGGATGCCGTTGAGAAGTACTGGGATATTACCGATTATGAGTTCATTAAGTTTGATGAATTTGACAGGAAAACCCGTTTCGAGGAGGCCTCCTTTCTTTATACAGCAACGGTCTCTTTTGAAAAGGATAAATCGCAAACACGGTATACCTTTCTCTGCCTTTCACTCGGCGGAGATTTTCCTTCCGTGGAAGAGATGAAGGATATTGTAAATATACCGCTCAGCTACTATGCCGTGGATGAGGAAAGCTATACATATAAACTTGGAACCCTTGTGAATTTTATGCAGAAACATGTCCGTATGATTACAGATGATCCGGAACTTATTTCACAAAATGTGCTGAAGGAGTACAATGATAATATGATCGGAGTGCATGACAAGACTCTCTACCTGGTTGAAGATGAGTTGGAGAAATCCATTGGCTCCGAGGCGAGGATCAGATCGGTTTACCCCCATAAGTTCAAAATTGTTACAAGAGAGGAGATCAAGGAGGCCATCATGAATAAGGATGAGAATGTTGTTTTCCTGCACAAAGTTGGTCCCGAGGGAAGCAAATTAAGTGCCAGGGTCTACAAGATACTGATCGGTGCGGGAGATTCGAATTTCTATTATTTTGATTATCATAAAATTGGTCCGCGTAAGCCGGATGCTTTCCTGGAGTTTGATTTGAAGAAAGTAGGTAAGGCCAGGGAATCCTGGGATCCTTTGGGTTTATAAACCTGATGATTGGCTTTTTTATCAGGAGTACTGCATCTAAATGGTTAAATTTGTCCGACGATTTTTAACCTGATCAATTTGTTTTCCGTTTATGACAGTTCAAAAACCATCAATCCCTAAAGGTACACGCGACTTTTCACCTGTTGAGATGTCGCGTCGGAATTATATTTTTGATGTGATCCGCAAGGTCTTCCGGAAGTACGGTTTCATGCAGATCGAAACTCCTGCCTTGGAAAACCTCTCCACCCTTTTGGGAAAGTACGGGGAGGAAGGTGATAAGCTTCTCTTCAAAATACTCAATTCCGGTGATTTTCTGCGAGGGCTGGATGCAGGGCAGATCGACCGATCAACCCCTGCTGAAATTGCTTCAACCATCTCAAGGCGCGGCCTGCGATATGATCTCACGGTCCCTTTTGCCCGGTATGTGGTTCAGCACAGGAATGAGATCACCTTTCCCTTCAAGCGATACCAGATTCAACCGGTCTGGAGGGCCGACAATCCCCAGCGAGGCAGGTATCGCGAGTTCTATCAGTGTGATGCAGATATGATCGGGAGCGATTCACTGATCAATGAATTTGAGTTGCTCAGAATCATCGATGAGATCTTCTCCCTGCTCGCTCTAAAGGTTACTATCAAGATTAATAACCGAAAGATTCTTGCGGGAATTGCCCAGGTGATCGGTGAGTATGAAAGGATCGCTGATATCACTGCAGCCATCGACAAGCTGGAGAAAGCCGGGATTGAAAGTGTCCGCAAGGAACTGCTGGATAAAGGAATATCCTCCCAATCCATTGATCTGCTCAACCCGGTTTTCGGAATGGGAGGCAGCAACGATGAAAAACTGGCCTTCCTGGATAAATACCTTGATGGCTGTGAAAAAGGGCAGGAAGGAATTGCTGAGATCAGGAAGCTGATGCAGTACATCTCGATGGACCCGGTTTCCTCGACCATCGAACTGGATATTACCCTGGCACGTGGACTTAACTACTACACAGGGGCCATCATTGAGGTCAAGTCTGAAGAGGTGCAGATCGGAAGTATTTGTGGTGGAGGCAGGTATGACGATCTTACCGGTATCTTCGGAATGCCTGGACTTTCTGGGGTAGGGATCAGTTTCGGTGCCGACCGGATATACGACGTGTTGCTGCAGCTCGACCGCTTTCCGGCATCTGCAGAGGAGCTTACCCAACTGTTGTTTGTAAATTTTGGCGAGAGCGAGTTGCATTACATTCTTCCGATACTCGGTAAGCTTAGAAAAAATGAGGTCATTGCTGAGGTCTACCCCGATGCAGCCAAAATGAAAAAGCAGCTATCCTATGCCGACCAGCTCAGGATTCCATTTGTTGCACTGGCAGGTGAAAAGGAGATCAATGCTGGAAAAGTAACGCTGAAAGATATGCATACAGGCGATCAGCAAATGGTCTCCTTCGACGAATTATTGGCTGTTCTGAAGCCGTAACTGTCAAACAACATCAAAGATATCATCTTTTTTTACGTAATTCACAGTCTCTGGTGTCAGGAACTTTGCAATACAAGTATGTGACTATTCATGTGATGCAGCCTGGCAACAGAGAGTGCTTAAATTATTCAGATGGGATATGAAAAAGGTGCACCTTATTGATAACCAGTCGATCGACTGGATGATCATCGGGAGGATGATTGAAGAGGACAGGCAACTGGAACTGTCAGCCGAAAGCAGGGAGAAAATTTTGGTTTGCAGGACTTACCTGGATAAGAGGATGAAGCAGGGTACCGATACCCTGTATGGAATCAATACCGGGTTCGGCTCACTTTGCGATAAGGTGATCTCAGAAGCCGACCTGGGACACCTGCAAAAGAATCTCGTGATGTCGCACGCCTGTGGAGTCGGGGACCAGGTTCCGACTGAGATCACGAGGCTGATGCTCTTCCTGAAGGTGCAATCATTATCCTACGGGCATTCCGGCGTTCAGCTCTCTACGGTACAAAGGCTTATCGATATGTATAACCACAAGATAACACCTGTGGTTTACCAGTATGGTTCTCTCGGAGCCTCGGGCGACCTGGCGCCACTGGCACATATGTGTCTGCCGCTTTTAGGGATGGGAGAGGTGGTTGTTGAAGGAAAGACCGCTCCTTCCGGGACCATCATGAAGGAAATGGGATGGGACCCTGTTGAATTACAGTCGAAAGAGGGACTGGCACTTCTGAATGGCACACAATTCATGAGTGCGTATGGAGTGCATATGTGTCTCAGGGTGTTTAAACTTTCCCGGCTTGCTGATATTATCGCAGCTATCTCACTGGAGGCCTTTGACGGAAGAATCGAACCCTTTCATCCGCTCATCCAGAAGATAAGACCCTACGAGGGACAAATCCATACCGCGCAGCGGATTCGGATGTTGGTAGAGGGAAGTGAGATCATTCAACGACCCAAGGAACATATTCAGGATCCATATTCTTTCAGATGCATTCCACAGGTCCACGGGGCCTCCAAAGATGTGATCGAATATGTGGCTTATGTTTTCAGGAACGAAATAAACTCTGTGACGGACAATCCAACGATCTTTCCCCTCGAGGATATGGTGATTTCAGCCGGAAACTTTCACGGTCAGCCGCTTGCCCTGGCATTTGACAACCTGGCTATAGCCCTTTCTGAGCTCGGAAATATCTCAGAAAGAAGGACATATCAATTGCTTTCAGGCACGCGTGGTTTGCCGCACTTCCTGGTGGCCAACCCTGGACTGAACTCAGGGTTTATGATCCCGCAATATACCGCTGCCTCCATGGTGAGCCACAACAAACAGCTCTGTTCCCCATCCTCTGTCGATTCCATAGAGTCGTCGCAGGGGCAGGAGGACCATGTTAGCATGGGAGCAAATGGTGCTGTAAAAGCATATAAGGTGATGGAGAACATGGAAAGGATCCTGGCCATTGAGCTTTATAGTGCAGCACAGGCACTTGATTTCAGAAGACCGGCAAAAACTTCACCTGTACTGGAACGCTTTTTGGCTATGTACAGGGAGAAGGTGGCATTTATCGATGATGATAAGGTGATGTATGAAGATATCAATGAGTCGGTTGAATTCCTCAGAAATGTTCAACTTGAACCGGAAGCGGAAGAAAGATTATTTTAAGTTGCTCTTCAATTCCCGGCCTGTTTACAGGCTTTGCCCTTCCGGCAGAGCTTCAAGACTTTCCAGTTTCTTCTGTGGCTCGGGGTTTGCTTTTCCATCCTGGCTGGAAATGTTACCTTGGCAGCTACATTTCGATCCTGTCATGCTGCCATATCTCCAACAGGAGCTTGCCATCTTCAATTAAAGTACGGTTCAATCTCCCCAAAGCCTTAAAAAGGCTTCCAAAATCACCGGAATTTATTTACTTTTGCTATCGTTAGAAAACATGTTAAATAACAGAATTAATGAGCATTCAACTTCACACAAAAGCAGCAGACAATATCAGGATTCTTTCAGCAGCCATGGTAGAAAAGGCTAAATCGGGACATCCGGGCGGTGCCATGGGTGGCGCTGATTTTATCGAAATACTGTATTCAGAGTTCCTGACATTCGACCCGGACGATCTTCAATGGCCCTTCAGGGACAGGTTTTTTCTCGATCCGGGCCATATGTCGCCGATGCTCTATAGTGTGCTGACCCTTACAGGTGCATTTACGATGGACGATCTGAAGGGTTTTCGTCAGTGGGGCAGTACAACACCCGGTCACCCCGAGCTGGATACTTCCAGGGGGATTGAAAATACATCCGGTCCACTCGGACAGGGTCATACGATGGCTGTTGGTGCTGCGATTACTGAGCGTTTTCTGGTGGAGAGGTTTGGCGAATGGATGGCACATAAAACATACACCTTCATCAGCGATGGTGGAATCCAGGAGGAGATATCGCAGGGGGCTGGCAGAATTGCCGGCCACCTTGGACTGAACAATCTTATCATGTTCTATGACTCCAACGATATCCAGTTGTCTACTACGACAAATGTGGTGACAACTGAGGATACAGCAAAGAAATATGAAGCCTGGGGATGGCGGGTGTATACAATCGACGGGAATGATCCGGAGCAGATACTCTCAACATTGAAGCGTGCAGAACAGGAGACTGAAAACCCAGTTCTGATTATTGGAAAAACCATCATGGGCAAGGGTGCCGTGACAGAATCGGATGAGAGTTTTGAAAGACAAACCTCCACACACGGGATGCCGCTGTCGGAGGCCGGGGCATCGTTCGAAAAGACAATCGCCAACCTGGGAGGTGATCCTGCAGATCCTTTTATTATTTTCCCCGAAATTCAGGAAAGGTATGCAGAGGTGCTGAATGCAAAACGAAGGGTTGTTGCAGAGAAGAGAAAACTTCAGGCTGAATGGGAAGCAGCCCATCCTGATAAGGCTTTAAGGCTTAAGGCATTTCTTGAAGGAGATATTCCCGAGGTTGATTTCTCGGAAATCCAGCTGAAAGAGAATCTTGCCACGCGTGCATCTTCCGGTAACGTACTTGCTGCACTTTACAGGAAGATTGAAAACATTATCGTTGCTTCTGCAGACCTCTCGAACAGCGACAAAACAGATGCATTCCTTAAGAATACAACAGCATTTAAAAAGAACGATTTCACAGGCTCCTTTCTTCAGGCAGGGGTCAGTGAACTTACCATGGCTGCAATCGCCAATGGAATGGCACTGCATGGTGGCGTTATTCCTGTTGTTGGTACTTTTTTTGTTTTCAGCGACTTCATGAAACCGGCGGTGAGGCTTGCCGCTCTTATGGAACTGCCTGTGAAGTATGTCTGGACACACGATGCATTCAGGGTGGGGGAAGACGGACCAACACACCAGCCCGTAGAGCAGGAGGCCCAGATCCGACTCCTAGAACATATAAAAAACCATTCGGGCGACAGGTCGATGCTGGTGCTTCGCCCGGCCGATGGAACTGAGTCGGTGGTGGCATGGAAAATGGCCCTCGTAAACCAGGAGACTCCAACAGCCCTGATTCTTTCAAGGCAGGGGATCGCCGATGTGCCCGCACTTCCCGGATCCGACAGGTATACCGATGCGCTGAATGCGGAGAGAGGTGCATACATTGTTAAAGATTGTAAAGGGATCCCGGATATCACACTGGTAGCTTCCGGCTCAGAGGTTTCAACACTAATTGATGGTGCTGCTCTTCTTGAGGAGCGGAAGAAGCTCAATGTACGTGTCGTGTCGGCTATCTCCGAAGGCAGATTTCGCGATCAGGATAATGCTTATTGCGAATCTGTTATTCCGACAGCATTGCCTGTTTTCGGACTTTCTGCCGGATTGCCGGTAACACTGCGGGGCCTCGTTGGTCCCGGGGGAAAGGTGTTCGGACTGGAAAGCTTTGGATATTCGGCACCGTTCAAAGTACTTGATGATATGCTCGGATTTAACGGGGAGAATGTCTATAAACAGGTTTTGGACTACCTGTCGGCCAGAAAATAATTTCGCCCTTTACTTCTGGTCATCACAGGATACGCAGCAGGTCGGGAATGAGCTGCCGGAACACAGAAGATCCAATCCCGGCCCTTCTGTGCCGATTCGTCTCTGCGGCTGTTCGAAGAAAGTCGGACAATCACTTCTCATAGTATAGTTACCCTTATGAAGTTTTAGTAATTGGCGTTGGGTTATATGCTTTGATTGCTCAAATAGGAACCGGAATTGTTGAAATAATTAGAACCTTCACCAAATCCCCTGGCAGTATATTTTGTATATTGCGAATTGACATTCATTTCTAATGTGTTACAGCGATGAGAAAGTTAATGTTTTGGATTGCACCCCTGATTGCACTATTATTGCTTTTTCAGCTTCAGCTTTGTGGCCAGGAAAATGATATAGGGTATGAGCCAAATTCCAGGATATTGTTCATCTTCGACGCCTCTTACAGTATGGCCGGACTGTGGGAAGGGGAGACCAGGATCAATGTTGCAAGGAGGGTGCTTGTTGAAATGGTCGACAGCCTCTCACAACTACCCAATGTGGAGATAGCTCTCAGGGTTTACGGACACCAGAGTCCTGTTCCACCACAGGATTGTAGTGATACAAAACTTGAAGTTCCTTTTGCACCGAATAATGCTGCACGTATCAAACAGAAGCTCAGATTTCTGTCCCCAAAGGGCACAACCCCGATCGCCAATTCACTGAAGCTGGCGGCATCTGACTTTCCCCCTTGTAATAACTGCAGGAATATTGTTATTTTAATAACCGACGGAATAGAGGCCTGCGATGGTGATCCATGTGCTGTATCACTTGAATTGCAGAAAAAGGGTATCGCCCTCCGTCCTTTTGTAATTGGCATCGGTAATGATCCCGGCTTTAAAGAGACATTCGGTTGCCTGGGGCATTATTTTGATGCTCCCAGCAAGGAGCAGTTCCGGCACGCCATGAAGATTGTAATCACCCATGCATTGAACACAACAAGTTCACAGGTTAACCTGATCGACAGCGAAGGTGTGCCTTCAGAAACAGATGTTGCAGTGGTTTTTTACGACCAGCTATCCGGAATGGTGAGGTACAACATGATACATACACTCAACAGTAAGGGTAACCCGGACACACTATCCATCGACCAGCTTAGTACCTACCGGGTAGTGGCACAAACCATACCGCCTGCCTCTGCAGATTCAGTAAGGCTGGTTGCAGGAAAGCACAACCACATTGGGATCGATGCCCCTCAGGGGTACCTTATGATCAGAACGGCGCGAGGGACCGTATACAACAACGAAAAGATACTGGTGAAACGTGCTGGAAATCCCCATACCATCAATGTACAATTCATGGATATCAGTGAAAAATACCTTGTAGGGAAATATGACCTTGAAATACCGGTATTTCCGCTTATCTATCTGCGTGATGTGGAGATAAAGCAAAGCTACACAACCACTGTTGAAATTCCCGAACCGGGTATGGTGCATATTGCTGCAAAAAGACCGGGTTATGGTGCAATTTTTCTGCTTACACCCGAAGGCAAACAGAAGTGGGTGATGAATATCCGGAGCAATGTTACGAGGCAGGACCATTACCTGCAACCCGGGAGCTACAGGATCGTATACAGGCAGGCAGAGCTGAAAAGTACCATGCAGAGCCAGATTCGCGATTTTGTGATCCGGCCGGGATTAACAGAGTTGGTTGAATTCTGGTAGTGCAGAAACCTGGCACCACCGGTTAAACCATTCCTGAATTTTACAATCAAATATATGTTTGCCAGTAATGGATGAACTGAATAAAATTGGCAAACATCAACCAGATTTTGAAGACCGACAGGCAGATACTTGACCAGTTTATGATGAAAGAGCAACGTGAGGATGCTTTCAGATTACTCATGGATAAATATAATGAGCGCCTGTACTGGCATTGCCGACGGTTGCTTGTGAGTCATGAAGACGCTGACGATGCATTGCAGAATACACTTGTTAAAGCATGGACCCACCTCTGTCAATTCAGGGCAGAATCGGGATTGTATACATGGTTGTTCAGGATCGCTACCAATGAATCAATTGCATTGATCAATGCACGCAAGAGACATCTTTCAGGCCCAGGTATGTCAGATTATGAATCACAACTGGCAAACCAACTGGAGAGTGATGAATGGTTTGACGGAGATGAGGCCGAACGAAAGCTTCAACAGGCAATCCTCTCCCTGCCAGAGAAGCAGAGGATCGTCTTTAACCTCAAGTATTACGAGGAGATGAAATATGAGGAGATGGCAGAGGTCCTTGACACGTCAGAGGGTGCATTAAAGGCTTCTTACCACCATGCTGTAAGGAAAATCAGAAAGTATGTTACCGGAGAATAAACCTTTTTTCTTTTTAACAGTCTAAACAACAGGAGACTGAATTATGACTTCAAAGAAAGAAATACTGAATGCTGGCCCGGGTAAGCCGGGAAATCCCTTTAAAGTACCAGGGGGGTATTTCCAAAACCTGGGCGATCGCGTAATGGAGCGGATCAGTACCGGGTCTGCCGGGGATGCGAAACTGTCTGGATATGAGCAACCCGCAGCCGGTTTTTCCCACGGTGAAAACAGATCCGTGAAGCGAAGAAAAATCTCCATGCGGCCCTATCTGACCCTCGCGGCTTCCATGTCGGGTTTAGCCCTGATCATATATATCCTGCTGCAGACCGTTGTGGGTGACAGGATGGATGAAAATGGGTATTATGACCTGACATTGCTCGACAAAGCGGGAGTGGTCCAGGATGAGGCGATAATTGCAGAGGCATACTCACAGACACAGGAGAGCGTCTATTCCGAGTGGGACGAAGATGCGATGCTCTATCTTAGCAGCAATGAGGTCGATCTGATTCAATTGCTCAATTCAAATTAAAGCAATCAAACCATGAAAAAAATTCACAACACGTTCCGGCTGCTGATCATCGCCACGTGCCTTACAGGCATGGGCGCCATGGTAACAGCACAACCAGGAGGCCAGATGCAACGGTTCAAGGAGGAGAAGATAAATTTCTATAACGAGAAGCTTGACCTTTCCGAAGCGGAGGCTGAAAAATTCTGGCCGGTAGCACAGGACCTGCATAACCGGATGATGAAAATCAATGAAGACGAAAAGAATTTACTCGTTTATTACAGAAGTAATTATGAGGCAATGAGCGATGAAGAGGTAGATGAGACCATTCAGAAGTTTCTCGATCTTCAAAAAAATCGTCTGGAGCTAAGTACAGAGTACCATAAAACTTTCGTTAAGATTATAGGCAAGAAGAAAACCATGAAGATGTATGCGCTCGACCGCGAATTCAGAATACATGTGCTGAAAAAGTACCGTGCCGGTGATGGCGGCCACCGCGGCAGGGGACCAGTAAACAGGTAATATGACACTTCCGGATCAGAGTCTGCTCAGCAATTTGAAGTTTACTGTACAGACAAAATGCTACTCAGGAGCAGATGAAACATCTTAAGCGGACAGATACGCTTTTAGTCCGAAACCTGCATCCAGTTCCATGCTCCGCCAAAGGAGCAATGCCGAAGTGTCCCTACCTGGTTGTAGCCAGTTCCAATCCTTCCTTCATCCATGCTGTATAGCTGGCAACATTGAGGTCCGTCCCCCGGGGCCGGTTTACCACGTTTCCACTGCTGTCCATAATAACATACAATGGCACCGTATTTGTCCTGAACATGGTTATTTCATAATCAACATTTTGCTGTCCAATGGTCTTTTTTACCTTCCCGTCAATTTCCGATGTGTACCATTCCTCCTCAGGAAGTCTCTTGTTCACATCGGTGTACAATGAGATCAGGATAAAATCGTTCCGCAGCATCGACTGAACCTCCGGGTCGGACCATACCACTGCCTCCATCCTTTTACAATTCGAACAGAACCGGCCCGTAAAATCAATGAACACAGGCTTACCTGTCTTCTCTGCACATGCAAGTCCCTCCTCGAGATCGTAAAAAGAGACCAGTCCATATGGCGCATGAAATTCATCAGTATGTTTTGAAGGGATACACTCCTCCGGCCGGTTGCCGGCCATTGTCAAAGCCGGCTGGCGGTGCAACTGTGTCAGATCAATCCACCCGGGCGATTTAGGAGGCAGCAGTGGTGCCATGATTCTCAGCTGCGTACCAAAGAGTCCCATGAACAAGAAAACAGCAAAGATAAAGGACGCAATTGCCAAGAGCAGTCGCGGAACAGAGATATAGAGCAGGTCACTGTCGTGTGCAAACTTCAGTTTCCCCAGGAAATACATACCCATCAGGAAGAACAGGATCGTCCAGACGATCAGAACTGCCTCACGGCTTATGATTGTATGCGTCGGATCCAGCGGCTGAAGGAATTTCATACTGAAGGCAAGAACGATAAAACCCAGTACAACCTTTACGCTGTTCAGCCATCCGCCCGACTTGGGTAATCCTTTGAGCAACGACGGGAAGATAGCAAAGAGCGTAAACGGAATGGCAAAAGCGAGTGCGAACCCGAACATTCCCAGGATCGGCTTCAGTGCCAGTCCGCCGGCAGCTTCCACGAGCAGTGCTCCCACGATCGGGCCGGTGCAAGAAAAGGAGACCAGTACAGTGGTTAGCGCCATGAAGAACGCACCTGCCACTCCGCCCTTATCAGCCCCTTTGTCGGCCCTGTTCACCCACTTGGAGGGGAGGACCAGTTCGAACATCCCGAAAAATGAGAAGGCAAATATGACAAAAAGCAGGAAGAAGATGAGGTTCGGAATCCAATGAGTGCTCAGTGCATTGGCAGCGTCGGGTCCGAGGTTGGTCAGGCTGACAATCACTCCAAGGAGCGTATAGATCACGATGATCGAAAAACCGAATACCAATCCGCGGAATACACTTCGCACCCGGTTTTCACTGCCCTGCATGAAAAAGCTCACAGTCATGGGAATCATCGGGAATACACATGGAGTTAGCAGTGCCAAAAGTCCGGCTCCAAAAGCGATCCAGAAAAAGGCCCACAGCGACCGTTCACCGGCAAGTGCCCCGGTCTCTGCCACGAACCCAGCCTGTCCGCTCACATCCCCCTGGGACATTTGAGAACCGGTGGTCCCTTCTTTTCCTACATCACTTTTAGCTCCCTCAATCCTTGAACCCCCTTTTGTACCCGGGTCGCCAGCATCACCGTCGCCGGAACCCTTTGTTGATTCTGCAGGGTTTGTTTCTTTTTTCGAGGGATCGCGTTCTGCCGCTGTTTTTGCATCCTTTACCGGGGTTGCATCCCCGGCTGCTGCTGCTGAAGTTCCTTTCAGGTTAAAGGAAAACTCCTTGTAGGCGGGTGGCAGGCAGTTGCTGTCGTCACATACCTGGTATTCAATCTCCCCGCGAATTGTCTGCTCCATCGCGTTTATTTTCACCTGTTGCCTCAGCTCGGCGCGTTTCTCGATGGTTCCGATATTCATCCTGAACCCCTCATCAAACTTGACCTTTGGCTTTGTAACCTCTTTTAGTTCACCCACCAGTTCAAATTCCTCCTCATCCTCATAATGGGGCCTGGTGGGGATCGGACCGTTTTCCGGTACGAAGGCAGAATAAAGATGCCATGGCGGATCGATCTCAGCCTCAAAGATCAATTCAAATGTCCTGTCGCCAGTCTGTACGGAAGAAAAATTCCATGTAACGGGATCTGCCGGCTGGGCAAATGCAGCCATTGAAAGTATAATTCCGGTTAAAAATGTCACAGTCTTTCTCACAATTATTACAATTAGTTGAATAATGGTTCAATTCTTAAAACAGTTCTGTTTGAAGATGTATGAATGTGCGATTCATGTTTTAAATAAGCATAAGCATCTTTCAATTTGTAACAAAACCCTCTGGTTATTTTGTCGCATAAAATTGGCTAAAATTATAACACAAAGCGAAAAAAAATTGATTTCCTGTATATAACCGGATAAATGACCTTTTGTTTAGCAGGTATGGTGGTCTAGCATGGGGAGGAATTGAGTGACCCTAATCAGGATAGCTGCAATGTTTGGGCATGTCTGGAGAGTATACATATTGCAATACAGCGGAAGTCGTACGGAAGTTTCAGTCAGACGTGGGGAATAACTATTTCGTTCGTCTGAACAGCTCTTCGCCGTTCTCATCAAGGATCACATATTCGAGGTAGGTACATGAGTCGAGTCCCACCAGGTTGATCTTACACTTCATTTCCCGCCGCCATTTTTTAATGATCGATTTGAACCCTTTCTCCAGGTAAGCTGCAAAAAATGGATGTACCTGAAGGGTCACTTTTTTGAGATTGTTTGTTTTAACCAGGTTCTCGAGTTCCAGTTTCAGGTGGTCCTCAAGCAGGATTGCCGGCTGTATCTTTCCGGTACCGTTGCATGTCGGACAGGTTTCTGTGGTGTCGACGTGCATCTCGGGCCTGACACGTTGCCGGGTGATCTGCATAATCCCGAACTTACTCAGGGGAAGTATGTTGTGCTTGGTTTTATCACGCGACATCACCTCCTTCATATGATTGAACAGCTTCTGCTTGTTCTCCGCCTTGTGCATATCGATGAAATCGACCACAATGATACCGCCCATATCTCGCAGTCGGAGTTGCCGGGCGATCTCATCAGCCGCAGCCAGGTTAACCTCTGTGGCATTCGCCTCCTGGTCGAGACCCGATTTGGTCCTGTTACCGCTGTTCACATCAATCACATGTAGCGCTTCTGTATGTTCAATAATCAGGTAGGCACCCTGCTTGAATGAGACCGTGTTACCGAAAGTGGCCTTGATCTGTCGCTCGATCTCGAATTTTTCAAAAATCGACTGGGGGCTTTTATAATGTTTAACGATCTTCTCCTTTTCCGGGGCGACCGTGCTGATATATTGCTTCACCTCCTGGTATACCTCGCTGTTGTCGATGAAGATATTTTCAAAGTTTCCATTCAGGTGGTCCCTGATCAGGGAGATGGCTCTGCTCTGCTCCTCCTGTACCAGCTGCGGCAGGTTTTTTACATTAATATTTTCAAAGGCGTTTTCAAACTTTTGCACCAGGCCGCGCAACTCGGAATCCAGCTCTGCCACCCTGGTTTTCTCTGCCACGGTTCTTACAATTATGCCGTAGTTTTTCGGCCTGATACTGGTGATCAGGTTCCTGAGTCTTTCCCGCTCCGCAGACGACTCGATCTTGGAAGAGATTGACACCTTGTCAGAAAATGGTATCAGCACCAGGTTTCTCCCTGCAATGGAGATTTCTGAAGTAAGCCTCGGTCCCTTGGTCGAGATCGGCTCCTTCGCCACCTGCACCAGAACATGTTGTCCGGCTTTTAAAACCTCGTTGACCTTTCCATGCTTGTTTATATCCTTCTCTCTCCGGAATTTGGATACCGAGATCGTTCGCCCCTTTTTGCCAAGCGACTGTGTTACATATTTTCCAAGGGTACTGAACTGGGGTCCGAGATCAAGATAATGAAGAAACGCATCCTTCTCATAGCCTACATTGATAAATGCAGCATTCAAACTTGGGATCACCCGCTTAACCCTGGCAAGATAGATATCGCCAACCGAGAATTTCTGTTCCGGCTTTGAGCGGTTCAGCTCAACAAGTCTTTTATCTTCCAGCAGAGCAATTGAGACCTCGGTTTCCGAGGCCTTAATAATCAATTCACTGCTCACAATTGAATATCTTTTATAACTGTCGTATTAATGTAACAGAAATAAACCTAAAGTGTAATGCACTTTAGGTTTATCATTGTATGATGTAAGAGCAAAAAGTTATTTCCTCTTCTTGTGCCTGTTCTTCCTTAAGCGTTTCTTACGCTTATGGGTAGCCATCTTGTGTCTTTTCCTTTTCTTTCCGCTAGGCATAATAGAAATGTTATCTGTAAATTACTTGACGTTCGTCTTAACTTTGTTGACGAAAGTTTTTGCAGGTTTAAAAGATGGGATGAAATGTTCAGGAATGATGATCTTGGTGTTTTTGGAGATGTTCCTGGCAGTCTTCTCAGCTCTTTTTTTAACAATAAAACTTCCAAAGCCCCTGAGGTATACGTTTTTATTGTCACTTAAAGAATCTTTGATTGATTCCATGAATGCTTCAACTGTCTTCTGTACAGTTACCTTTTCAATTCCAGTATTTTTGGAAATCTCGTTGACGATGTCTGCTTTAGTCATTTTTTAAAACCTTTAATTATCAATATATTATGTTAGTTTCATTGTTTCAGTTTGCAAATATAACTGTTTTTCACAATTAATTACAAATCAAAAGAATTAATTTTATTTCCAGGAACAATTATTGAAGTGTGGAAGCGAAGATAATGAAAATAAGCGATATAATAGTTGAATGGTATAAAAAAAACAGGAGAAATCTTCCCTGGCGGGGAGAACATGATCCCTACCGCATATGGCTCTCTGAGGTGATCCTCCAGCAGACCCGGGTTGAGCAGGGTCTTGCATATTACCTTCGATTCGTGGAGCAGTATCCCGATCTCTTTTCTCTTGCAGCCGCCTCCGAGCAGGAGGTGATGAAGCTTTGGCAGGGACTGGGTTACTATTCCCGGGCACGGAACCTTCATGCCACGGCCCAGCAGGTTGTTAACGATTTTGGCGGGGTATTACCGGGTGATCGCATCTCTCTGCTGCAGTTGAAAGGGGTAGGGCCCTACACTGCCTCTGCCGTTGCATCTATCGCCTTCAATGAACCTGTTGCAGTGGTCGATGGAAACGTGGCCCGTGTGCTTAGCAGACTTTTTGCTGTTGGGGAGCCGGTGAATTCAACGGCCGGGCAGAGGATTATCCGGGAACTGGCCGGAGAATTGCTCGATCGCGAAAACCCTGGCGATTTTAACCAGGCGATCATGGATTTCGGTGCCCTGCAATGTATACCTGCCCCTAAGCGACGTACCATTGCTTCCGGAAGCAATGCAACCTGCTCCGGGGGGATCCCTCAAATTCCTTCGATACCCGATTGCGCTGCATGTCCGCTCCAAAGCCATTGTATGGCGTTCAGCAGGCAACAGGTTCACCGTTATCCGGTAAAAATCAGGAAAGCAAAGGTGAAAAGACGGTTCTTTACCTACGTGGTGATCGGGCACAACGGTTACACCTATTTACAACAGCGTACTGCAGATGATATATGGAAAATGATGTATGAATTTCCGCTTATTGAGCATGATGCACCCCCGGAGACAGCGGTGCTGATTGAAGAGGTGAAACAGCTTGCAGGAGCGCGAAACGGCGAACTGCAGGTTATAGAGGCCTCCGGACCGGTTATGCACCAGCTTACGCACCGAACGATCGAGGCCCGGTTTATTCATGTACGGATAGATAATCCGGACTACACCCATCCTGTGAGCTGGAAACGGATCCCATCCGGGAAGATTGGAGAGTATCCGCTGCCCAGACTAATTGACAGGTATCTTGAACTTCATTCCGGACTGACGGTGTAAGTTCTCACAAATTTGTATCTTTGATTTCTTAAAACAATTGCATTATGGCAGTAAACAAAGTGATCCTTGTTGGAAATGTCGGGAAAGACCCCGAAACACGGTACCTGGATGAAAACACACCCGTGTGCAAGTTCCCGCTGGCAACAAGCGAGGTTTACAGGAACAGGGACGGTGAGAAGGTAGAGCAGACCGAATGGCACAATGTGGTGCTTTGGCGCGGTCTTGCAAAGGTGGCCGAACAATATGTAAAAAAGGGTTCACAGTTGTATATCGAAGGCAGAATCCGCTCCCGTTCATACGACGATAAAGATGGTATAAAGCGATATATTACCGAGATCGTTGGCGATAATATGCAGATGCTGGGGCGGCGACAGGATGGCAGCCAGAAAGATGATGGTTATGACTCCCCGGGCAAGGAAAGTGAGGGCGGCTACGGTTCGGGCAGTTCCCCGGGTAGTAGCAGCAGTTCCGGCACTGGCGGTTCACCTGGCGATCAACAGGATGTGCCCGGAAAGGAGACCGGTGATTCCCGAAACAGCAATAAGCAACAGGCAGGACCCGGAACTGCCGGTAACCAGCAATCATCTCATTCAGCAAATGCCGGAGGGAATGATCCCGATATTGGAGGTGCAGGAGATGAGATGGATGACCTGCCATTCTAAATCAACGAATCACTGATCTGGATTTGGAAATGCAAATGATCGTATCCTTGCAATTGGTGTTTCATCCAATTACCACTTCACAGCTTATTCAGCTTCTCGTAGTGGCAGTGCTATTGGTATGTTCCGCACTGGTATCGGGGGCCGAGCTGGCTTACTTCTCCCTCTCTGCTGAGGAGAAAGAAGCACTGGAGGAGGAAGACTCAAGGAAGAGCAATATGGCACTCCGGCTGTTGAAAAAGCCGGAAGACCTGCTGGCAAATATCCTCATTACCAACAACTTTCTGAACGTGGGAATCATCATTATTGCCGGTTTTGTAACGTCCGGACTGGTCGATGCGGTGGCGGCACCCGTGACCGGGTTTATTCTTCAGGTTGCAGCCATTGTTTTCGTGATCCTTCTCTTTGGTGAGATATTACCCAAGCTATGGGCCGACCGGTTCTCCGTAGCATACGCTGCGCGAATGAGTATTCCCCTGTATTACACCGGCCGGCTCTTCAGACCACTCGTGTACCTGTTTGCAACATCGACAAATGCCATGAACAGGCGACTGGCGAAAAAGAGGCAGAATATTTCGATGGATGAACTGTCGGAAGCACTCGATATCGCTACCGGCGTCTTCTCGGAGGATAAGAAGATGCTGGAGGGTATCGTTAAATTCAGCAACCTTGAGGCCTCAGAAATCATGAAACCACGGATGGATGTGACCAATGTGAATGTTGAAACAAGCATGGAAGAGCTGATCGGTATCATTCTCGACTCGGGCTATTCGCGAATTCCTGTATACGAGGATTCGACAGACAATATTAAGGGGATCCTTTATGTAAAGGACCTGTTGCCACATATTCAAAACAAGAATTTTAAATGGAATTCACTGATCAGACCGCCGTTTTTCGTGCCGGAAGCTAAAAAGATCAATGAACTGCTGCAGGATTTCCAGGAGATGAAGATCCACCTTTCAATCGTTGTCGATGAATATGGTGGAATGAAAGGGATCGTGACCATGGAGGATATTCTTGAAGAGGTGGTGGGGGAGATCACCGATGAGTCGGATGAAGCTGAGGAATTCTACAGGAAGCTGGATCAGAATACATACCTGTTCGATGGGAAAACGCTGTTGAATGATTTTTTTAAGGTAACAGAGCTTGAGGATGAGATATTCGAGGATGTTCGGGGTGAGGCAGAAACGCTTGCCGGACTGATCCTTGAACTGGAGGGCGACTTCCCGGCGATGAATGATACCATTAAATGCAAGAATGTCAGATTCACAGTTACCGATATGGATAAACGCCGGATCAAGGAGGTGAAGGTGATAATTAAAACCAGGCATGAGAAGTAAAGGAATGTCGTTTTTCGGATTACCGGTTTACAAGCTGCCGACAGTTCGGTTCCCGGCAGCAATGTTCCGTTCCGGTTGGTTCCGTTCCGGTTGGTTCCGTTCCGGTTGGATCCGTTCCGGTTGGTTCCGCTCCGGTTGGTTCAGTACCGATTGGTTCCGTTCCGGTTGGTTCCGTTCCGGTTGGTTCCGCTCCGGTTGTTTCCACCCGGCCAGGTTCCCCTTTTTCAGCCAGCCGGCCCTCAGATTATGGGCCCTACTCATTGTTCTTTCAGCAGCCTGCGACAGGGGTAGTACACCGAAACCTTCAGGTTACGTGAGGGTTGACTACCCCGAAAAGGAGTACGTGCTGTTCGATGAACCGGATCCGTATTCTTTCGAAATACCAGTCTATACCAAAGTGGTACCAGCCAGTACGGGAAATGCCGAACCATACTGGTATGATCTGAAGTTTCCTGGTTTCAGGGGTACGGTCCATATCAGCTACAAGCCGGTCAGGGATGACGTGGAAGAATATATCAAAGACACACGTACACTGGTTTACAAGCATACTTCACGCGCAGATGGAATATCGGAGGTGCCCTTTGTGGACCCTGACAATAAGAGGTACGGAATCCTGTATGAGCTTGGGGGGGACGTTGCCTCACCGGTGCAGTTTTTTCTAACCGACAGTACGGATCATTTTTTGAGGGGATCACTCTATTTCAATACCACTGTAAACAGGGATTCCCTCAATCCGATCATCATTTTCGTACAAAAGGATATCGAACACCTGATAGAAACAGTACGTTGGAAATAGATGCAGTTATAGTTCTTTTAAGTAAGTTAGTACCCTGAAGTTTTTATCATTGCAGGGGTATTTATGATTTTTCGAAATGCTTACCGGGAGATAAATAGCTTTTAGGAACATCCTTACAGGGATGAGGCAACGCAGGGTCGGCGTTAGATCTGGAGTGGAGACAGGTTTATTTCAACAGGGAAATAGTTGCTGAGAGAAAGGAAGAGAGATGATAGTAAACTGAAGATTTTTGAAAGGGAGTTTCTGTGGGAATTTTTTTAAAAACAGAAATACAGCCAGATTGCCTGCTGGGCGTTTGGGAGATCACCGAGGATTATGATACGCTCTACTCCATGGTGATGCTGGACAGGACTGAAAAAGCGAGGCTCGCAAGCTTCAGAAGTATGAGCAGGAAGCTGGAATGGCTGAGTGTACGTGCATTGATCCGAAGTATGAAGGGGGATTTTTCGAAGATCACATACAATGCTGTTAACAAACCATTTATTAATAAGGGTAGCGCAAATATCAGCATTTCACACTCACGCAGCCTAACTGCCATATTGGTAAGCCCGGATAAAA
>CAZIIU010000030.1:0-7466 GCA_964539395.1 uncultured Bacteroidaceae bacterium | reverse complement strand
CGACCTGGAGTATATGTCCGGGAAAATCAGCAAATTGGGACATAAGTTTATGAACGAGCGGGAGGTGCTTACGAAGAATCCGAACTCGCGAAAGTTTCACCTCTACCTCCACTGGTGTGCAAAGGAGGCGCTTTATAAGATCTGCGACAAGCAGGATGTGAATTTCAGGTCGGGGATCACCATACTGCCGTTCGAACCGTCCGACAACGGTTTTATTCGCGGTCATGTTGTAAACAGTGCAGGAGAGGAGATGTTTGACCTGGAGTACCTGCACCACGATAATTATGCGCTGGTGTGGAGCTGTAAGAAATGATGCGGATGAAACCGGCCGGCACTTTGCACGATGTATTTATGAACAGCGTATACAACATATTAAAAAGGAGGAGAGGATTTGCTGTACTGGTTGATCCCGACAAAAACAGTGCGGAGAGTCTCAGCAGGCTCTGCTCGCTCTTTACGATGCATCCGCCCGAGCTGATCCTGGCAGGCGGCAGCCTGTTGCTGCGACCTGTGAACGACACCATTGTACAGCTGAAAGCCGGCTGTGACGTGCCGGTCTATCTCTTCCCGGGCGATGTAACCCAACTGTCGGACGCGGCCGATGGAATCCTGTTGCTCTCACTGATCTCCGGAAGAAACCCCGATTTCCTTATTGGCAACCATGTGATCGCGGCACCCCATATCCGCCGCTCCGGGATCGATGTTATCCCAACTGGGTACATGCTTATTGAGAATGGACACTCCACTTCCGTGGAATATGTAAGTGGTACGAAACCGATTCCCCTCGGTAAGACCGATATAGCAGTTGCCACGGCGATGGCAGGGGAGATGCTCGGTTTAAAGATGCTCTATCTTGAGGCGGGAAGCGGCGCGGCACATCCAGTGGGGATCGATATGATCGCTGCCATTCGTGAAGCAGTCGGGTTGCCGCTGGTAGTGGGCGGTGGAATACGCAGTGTTGAGGAGGCTGAAAAGGTGTATGGCGCCGGTGCCGATATGATCGTAATCGGAACGCAGCTCGAGGAATTTCCCGGTCAGATCGCTGAATTTGCAGGACTTCGTGATCGGCTGAATCGATAAACCTACTGATGTTTTGCCGTGCCGGTTCTGTACATTTCGATTCTAACGGAGCTTTTTTCTTCGGATGGGACCGTTTCTGCTACGGACGTTTTACACCTTCGGAGCAATGATAGCTATATCCTGGAGCCATCTCTTTAAAACCTGTAGCCTGCATGAAACCCAGCTCCCTTGGAGCGCCATGTCTGTACAACCTGTAGCCTGCATGAAACCCAGCTCCGTTGGAGCGCCATGTCTGTTTACCGTACCATTCCGCTAATAACCTTTCCCGAAGCATTCTCCGGCACCGACAGCTCCAGGTAATAAGCGATGGTTGGTACAATTTCCAATGGGGAAACCCGTTCAGGCAGTGTAACCCGGTTCATTTTCCAGCCGTAAAAAATGAGTGGTACATGTGCATTGTACCTGAACCCGGGCAGCGAAGCACCCCCATCATTCTGCTTTTCCACCCACCCCGGGGTGAGGTAAATGATCACATCGCCGCTACGCTTCTGATTATAGCTGTTCTGTATCCTTTGAAAAATTCCCTCCGTGAAATTATTTCGCTCCAGCACATAAGAGGGCAGTGCATTCGACACACCCGAAAAGCCGATCATAAATCTGGCTACCCGGTCCTGTACCTCCTCGAGAGAGAGCCTCGAATCCTCTATCAGCCTGCGGTTAAGGTACACCTGGTTTGCGTAGTAAAGCTGAACCCATTCCCCCTGTCCGTATATCGCGTTTAGGTACGATTTCAGTAAAGAAACATTGGCCCGGGAGTTGAATTGTCCTGAGGGAACGCGGTATTCGGCGAGGTAGCCGGGATCGTCGGCATTTGCATGGTCGGCCGTCAGGTAAACCAGTGTATTCTCCAGACCCACATGCTCATCCAAAAACTGCAGCAAGTGCGCAATATCGCGGTCGAGCCGCAAATACATATCCTCTACCTCTACCGACCAGGTGGTGAACCGTTCAGACAGGTACTTTGTAGCGTTGAAGCTGATGTTGATCCAGTCGGTTACCCCACGCAGTCCCAGCTCCTCATTCACAATCGCGCTGATTGCAAAATCCTTCGTGTAGGTGTTCCCGAACGGGGTGTACATCAGCAGGTTGAAGTTGTTCCTCCGCTTTCCCCCACTCAGTTTATTCAGGTCGTATGGAAAAGTGATCTGACCATTAAACCCTGTTTCGTAAGGGTTGTTGTCGAGCAAACCGGCTGTGTACTCACTGATCGGCAGGAGAGGTTCCCACATCTTCTCCATGTATATATCCTTGTAGTTTTTGCCATTGAATTCATTCACCCAGCCGGGCAATGAATCGATGTAGTAATTGCTGGAAGTCCATATCCCGTGAACAGGGTTGAACCAGTAGGCTGTGTTAGCGGTATGTCCCGACTGCAGCACCGAAGCAACGGGATCGAGACCAACACCTATAACCTTAGACCTGAACCTGGAGTTGATCCGCAGCTCATCGGTGAGGGTTCGCGACAACATCGCCGCCGGTGATGTATGCCCGTTCTCATCCGAACCCACAAGTCCCCTCACTGCCGGGTCCTCAATACAATGCCTCACCTCCCCTGATGCACGTTCGTACCAGTAATCCGCTACAATACCATGGGCACCGGCACGTGCCCCGGTGGCAATCGTGGCATACCCGGTAGCCGATTCAGTGATCAGGTGGTCGTACCGGGCGTTCCGGCAGTATGTGCCGGTATTTGCCATCCTTTTGAATCCCTCCTCACCAAATTTGTCCCAGTAGGCCGGCAGATAGTCGAAGCGCATTCCCGACACGGTAATACCCACAATGAGCTTCGGCTTCCCGGATGGGATCCGCTGTGCCTGAACCGATACCACTGAAAAAACCAACAGTAATAATGCAGTTCCTTTATTGAATTTCCATCTGAACCCTTCCTGAGCACTCTTTCCGTATAAGCTTTTCATCCTTATAACCCCCTTGCTTCCCGACGTTTTTTCAACCATGTTCCTATGCTTTCTTAACAATATTTAATCTGTTTATTATTGATCTGTAATGTCCCTGGTACCGGTCTGTCCATAATCTCCCTGATCTTTTCACCTGGTTCTATTGACAAGCACTGTTCGTAATACTCTCTCAACATCACCAGCCCTACTCTCTCAACAGCACTTGCAGCTCCCTCTCAACATTACGAGTCCTTCCCTCTCAACAGCACTTGCAGCTCCCTCTCAACATTACGAGTCCTTCTCTCTTAACAGCACTTGCAGCTCCCTCTCAACATTACGAGTCCTTCTCTCTTAACAGCACTTGCATCTCCTTCTCAACATTCCCAGTCCTTCTCTCTTAACAGCACTTGCATCTCCCTCTCAACATTACCAAACTTTCTCTCCCGACATCATAAGATTTCCCTCTTTCTTCCCGGTACAGATTAAACCTTCCCTTTACCAAACATTTCTTATTTTTCTTCAACGAAGAATTTTGTTCTATAAGTATAACGAAGATCCGGGAAGATTAAAGATTAGGATGATTCGAGCAATTGCCCCATCTCTTTATGGCCCGATCCTCAAGCAGATCGACTTCGCGATTAAAAAGTTTTTCAAGGGATTGTTTAAGGACAAAATAATTTTCAGCATACTCATCAAGGGATACCGGATTAAAGTCAGCAATAAAATCTATATCACTTTGCTTTTTGAAGTTTTTATTTAATACAGACCCGAACACAAATAGTTGTGCCACAAGGTGTTTTTCACATAGTTATTTTATACTGCTAATATTTTGATTGATTAAATCCATTTGGCAAATTTACAACTATTCCTGAATTCCATGCAACAGAGAAAAGTTAAAAAACGGCACTGGTATCGCGACCCTCTTGAACCCCTGAACAGATCATTTCGGCGAATATTCAGCATTACCATTAAGGGGTGGGTCTGGCATGAAAAGCCAGTTGCAGCGACCGTACTGCGATGTAACCGGCCAAAACTGGTGTTACAGTTTCACAAACCGCAGGTTGAAACACTCACCCCCGTTCCTGATCCGCATCACATACACTCCCTGCTCTATCCCCGAAATATCGATCCGATGTATCTGCGCACCGGCAGGCAGCACCCCGGCATGCACTTGTGCACCCGAAACCGCGAACACCTCCAAATGCGTCTCAGCCGCAAACGGCAAGCTGCCACGCAGATGCAGCACTTCGGTAGCCGGGTTCGGGAAGCAGACAAACGCCTGCTGCAGCGCCACCCCGCGATCCCCCGTTACCAGGCTGTCGAGCGCCACCAGCAGATCGGTGCGCTGGTAATCGAACAGTGCCACACCCCTCACCGTGTCGCTCACAAACCCTTCGGCACTAACCGCCAGGTCGTAGACCCCCTCCTTCAGGTAGCGGTAGAAACTGCCGTATACACTGTCGCTCAGCACCCATGAGTGGTCGTCGTCATGATTCAAAACACGGATTTCCGCTGGCGCGGGAACGCCGGTGCTGCGGCAGGTTACCTTACCGTGGATGCCGTAGCGGGTCTGACTGATGTAGTTGATAAGGCTCCACTGGTTGTAGTTCCAGTGGGCGTCGAGCAGTTCCGACGGCAGCTTTTTGATGCCGCTCAGTTCGAGGGTCAGCTCCCTTCCGTGCATGAAGTAGTTGACATAATCCTGCCTTCCCCCGGTAATGATGTACCAGGCCGCACCGTTGGTAATACCGTTGTCGAACCCGATCATGTAAGCAGGTTCAACACCATGTACGCCATCGGCATATTCGCGGGAGA
This sequence comes from uncultured Bacteroidaceae bacterium, assembly GCA_964539395.1. Taxonomy (GTDB): domain Bacteria; phylum Bacteroidota; class Bacteroidia; order Bacteroidales; genus M55B112. The sequence continues at coordinate 2,676 of CAZIIU010000030.1, read as the reverse complement.
TAAAGCGGTACCACTCATCGTCGGGGTGCAAGAGGGTATCGGTGTAATCCCATGGGTAGTTGACCACCTCGGCACCGCTGTGGATGTTGGCCGAGAGGTTGAAGCGGTGCTGCTGCATGAAACGTATCATGTGGATGTTTTCCGGTTCGATACCGGAGAGGTTTTCCGGGTGGGGACCGGGTACTGTGGGGAAATTCCTGTTGAGGTCAATGTCGTTGATGTTCTGCCGGCGGGAAAACGCCACTGTCGTGTCCTGGTTGTTGTAATAGGTGGCATCAGGATTTGCGAGCGGATTGATCCATATCTCAAGCTCGTCGACAATCCGGTCGATCTCGGGATCAGTGCCGTAATTGCTGAGGATGAAATCGATGAGGCGCAGCGAAAGCACATAACCCACCAGTTCGTCGCCATGGATGGTGGAGGTGTAGAGAAAAGCCGGTTCATCCTCTTCAGTGTCGGGGTTGTCGGAGATTTTGAGGGCCAGCAGCAAGCGGCCATGGATGCTGGTACCGAAGGTGTCGATCCGGCAGATCTCCGGGTAGCTGTCGGCAAAATGGTGCATCATGCTGTCGTACTGCGCACAGGTGGGGTACTTCGTGAAGGTGAGCGCTTCGGTAAGGTCGGCGGCCATGTCGGACTGGTCGACCTGGGCATGGAGGGTGGTGGTACTTATGAACAGTACCAGCAGACTGAGAAACAGGGGGGTCATTTTAGTCGAACTCCTTCTTTTTGGATGTTTTGGAAAAGTGGTGTGATTGGATGATTTGTTTTCCAATCGGAAAGCAATTTTGCATCGCCTCTTGCACGGGAGCCATACAAGTAAACTTCAGAATCCGGATCATTGATATTAACAATCTTAATAATCCTGTCGATGATGTTCTGTTTGGTACTCATTATGAAAATATATGATATTATTATGCGAACATGATACTTTTTAATTCTTTAACTGTAACCATAAATATAAGATAATACAATGTATGTTTTATGGTTACAACCATAAAAAAAATACAATACTTAATGATATTATTGGTTATAGCCCTATTAAATAGAGTTAGGTGAAATGAACGGTTTTGCCGGGGTTTGTATAACGTTAAACATTGAACCTTATATGCAGGATATCACCGTCTTTGACCACATAGTTCTTGCCCTCGATCGCCAGCTTGCCCGCCTCCTTGCATTTCGCCTCTGATCCGAGGGTGATAAAATCGTCGTACTTCATCACTTCAGCCCGGATGAATCCCCGCTCCAGGTCGCTGTGGATCACCCCGGCGGCCTGCGGTGCGGTCATGCCGCGCTTAATGGTCCATGCCCTGATCTCCTTCGGCCCCACGGTAAAAAACGACATTAGGTTGAGCATGGCATAGGCAGAGCGTATCAACTTGTTAACCCCGGGTTCCGCGAGACCGGCATCGGACAGGAACTCCGCCCGGTCCTCCTTATCCAGCTCCGCGATCTCTGCCTCGAGCCGTGCAGCGAGGACCAGTACCTCCGGACCGGTATCGGACTGATTGTCTGAAGCTCCGGCTTTTCCCGCAGCAGCTTTTCCTGTAGCAGCTTTACCCGCAGCAGCTTTATCCGCAGCAGATTTTCCTGCAGCAGCCTTCCCTGCTCCGGCTGCCTCTCCGGCTATCCCGGTTCCTGCACCTGCATCTGCTCCGGTTGCACCCGAATCTGCTCCGGCTGCACCTGCACCAGCTCCGGTTGCACCTGCATCTGCTCCGGTTGCACCGGAATCTGTATTGGTACCTTCAACACCTGCCCCCTCAGCATGCTCTTCGCCCCCTGCATTCAGAAACGCCTTCACCTCATTTACATATTTATTGCCTGCAGTGGCACTGGCATCGTCGACGTTGCAGACGTAGAGGACCGGCTTGACAGTGAGAAGAAAAAGATCATCGATGTATTTTTTGTCGGCTTCGCCAACCGGTGCCGTAGCGGCGTTTTGAAAGTTTTCAAGGTGCTCCCTGTAGATCTGTAAAACTTCAATCCCCCGCTTCGCATCCTTGTCACCAATTTTGGCCAGCTTTTCCAGCCTTGTGATCTTCTTTTCCACTGACTCGAGGTCCTTTACCTGCAGTTCCAGGTTGATCGTCTCAATGTCGCGTACCGGGTTTACCGATCCCTCTATGTGAGGCAGCTCCTCATCGTCGAAACAACGCAGCACATGGATCAGTGCATCGGTGTTGCGGATATCAGTAAGGAACTGGTTCCCCACGCCCTCCCCTTTGTTCGCTCCACGTGCCAGTCCGGGAATATCAACAATCTCCACCGTGGCCGGAATGATCTTTTCGGTCGACTGAAAATTCTCAAGGTTGTAGAGCCGCGGATCGGGTACATCCACGATGCCGATGTTCGATTTATTGGTGGTGAAGGCAAAACTGGAGGTCTCTGCCTTGGTATTTGACATGCAATTGAAGAGTGTTGATTTTCCTACGTTGGCAATGCCGATGATTCCACATTTGAGGGCCATTTGCTATCTGGTATTATCTGTTTTAGTTCGTACAGCAAAGGTAGTTTTTTTTGTTTTTATACGAACATGACGCTCCGAACAGGGCCCGACAAGTCCTGTTGGCAGCGTAGCTACTTTAACAAAGTCTATTTGCATGAAAACCCCGCTCCCCCTGAAAACCCCGCTCCCCCTGAAAACCCCCCCCCCCCCCAAAAACCCCCCCCCCC
>CAZIIU010000029.1:0-41104 GCA_964539395.1 uncultured Bacteroidaceae bacterium | reverse complement strand
ATAACTTATGTTTTTCACAATAGAAAAATTATATTAATGGCAAAACTCTTTCAATCAACTTTATCACATTACCGACGTTCTTTCCGAAAATCTCAAGCACAGCATCCCAGGTTACCGTTTGCTCATCCTCATTCCAACTGTCATAATCGGTACTCATGGCAATGGCTGCATAGGGAATCCCCATTTCATTGGCCAGGATTACCTCAGGTGCAGTCGACATATTAATAATATCCGCACCCCAGGCCCTGAACATCTGCGACTCGGCACGGGTAGAAAACCTGGGGCCCTCGATGGTTATCACAGTTCCGGAATCATGCTTTGCCAGTCCCATTGCTGCAGCCTCCTTTCCCAGTAACCTCCTCAAGCCCTCATCAAACGGATCGGCCATTGGCACATGTTGCAGCTCACCCGGACTGAATTCGCCATAAAAAGTATTTTGCCTGAACCGTGTGAAGTCAATAAACTGATCGGGAAACACCAGGTCGCCCGGCCAAATTTCGCTGCGCAAACTGCCGCACGCCGTAGTGGCAAGAATATGGGAACACTCCAGCTCTTTAATACTATAGATATTGGCCCTGTTGTTCACCTGTGTCGGGGTGATGGTATGGTTCTTTCCGTGCCTTGATACCAGCACCACCTCCACACCACTGATCTGCCCTGAAAGAAACTCAGAACTGGGCTCCCCGTAAGGGGTATTCAGCATAATCGGATCAGCATCTTTTAAAATATCTGGATTCTCAAATCCCGAACCGCCGATAATTGCTACTCGTGCCATGTTTAATTCCCTGTTTAAGATCTGTACTGCCTTGAATCAAAGTAGTATACCGCTCAGCACACATTCCCGATACTCGCTTTCTCCACATTCACCCTTCAAACAGCATTCACTCTGATTTAACATATTTTTCAGTTCTGTTCCTGCGCTGCCCTTACAACAGACCGACCAAAATCACTACCTTTGCAACTAACGAAGATAAAAGAAAATGAAGAACTTTTCATCATTAAAGAATATCCTTTTCGACCTGGGAGGTGTAATTCTTGACCTGAACGTAAGTGCAACGCTGGAGCGCTTTCTCAACCTGGGTTTTCCAAAAGAACTGCTGAATTACCCTGAAAACTATGAGACAAATATCTTCTTCAACTACGAGACGGGCAAAACCTCGACAAAGGAGTTTCGTGATGCCATACGTAAAATCTCCGGGGTGAACTTCAGTGATGATGAGTTCGATGATGCCTGGTGCGCCATGATTACCGGAATCCCTGAAAGCCGCATCAGGCTGCTGGAATCGCTGTCGAAAAAGTATAACCTCTATATCCTGAGTAATACCAGCGAACTGCATATCAGGGAGTTCAACCAGATGTTCCATGATGCTGCAGGCTACACAATCTCCGATGTCTTTACCCATGGGTTCTATTCCCACGAAACCGGGTGGCACAAACCCGATCCGGGAGCATTCAGGAATGTGCTGAAAAAAGCCGGGATCAAAGCTGCAGAAACCCTTTTTCTCGACGATAATATTCACAATGTTAAAGCAGCAAAAGAGCTGGGATTCAACGTAATTCATATTACCGATAACCTGCGGATGGAAGATGTAGGGTACGACTGCTAAACAGGTACCTGCAACCCGGTTACTACATTCTAAATGCTGCACTGTCCGGCAGAGCCGGAGCCCGCGCAAAGTTCATGGTACTTTAGAAATCCAGGGAACCGGTTTTAACGTACAATGCCTTGCAGGTATTTCTGCTTTTTTACTACTTTTTTCTATCTTTGTGCGTTTCAATAAAATAGTAGGTTAAACAAAGGAAAAAACAGGAGAAATTCAATGGCCAGGAAATTTCCGGAATACAAGAATTTTGATCTCTCACAGATCAACAAGGAAATCAACGATTTGTGGAAACGAGAAAAAACTTTCGAGCAGAGTCTTACCTCCCGTGAAGGTGCCCCCTCTTTCGTCTTTTACGAGGGACCGCCATCCGCCAACGGGATGCCGGGAATTCACCATGTGATGGCACGAGCCATCAAGGATATCTTCTGCCGCTATAAAACACAGGCCGGCTACCATGTAAAACGAAAAGCCGGTTGGGATACACACGGTCTGCCCGTTGAACTTAGCGTGGAAAAAGCCATGAACATCACCAAGGAGGATATCGGGAAAAAGATCTCCATCGAAGATTATAACCGGGCCTGCCGCGAGGATGTAATGAAGTATACCGACCTCTGGGAGGACCTGACCAAAAAAATGGGTTACTGGATCGACATGTCCGACCCCTATGTCACCTACGACAACAAGTATATCGAAACACTTTGGTACCTCCTGAAGGAACTGATGAATAAAAACCTGCTCTACAAGGGGTATACCATCCAGCCCTTCTCCCCTGCCGCCGGTACCGGTCTAAGCACCCATGAACTGAATCAGCCGGGCTGCTATCGCGATGTAAAGGATACCACCGTAGTGGCTCAGTTCAGAATTACAAGAGACGAACAATCGGAATTCCTCTTTAAAGAAACCGGTGCAGATGTCTTTATCCTAGCATGGACCACCACTCCCTGGACACTCCCCTCGAACACCGCTCTCGCTGTTGGTAAGAAAATTGAGTATTCGCTGATTGAAACCTATAACCAGTATACCGGTGAAAAAATTGCCGTGGTACTGGCAAGTATCCTGATCGCCAGGTATTTCCCTGAGAAGAATGCTGAACTGCCACTCGATGAGTATGAACCGGGTAATAAACATATCCCTTTCAAAGTGCTGAAAAACTTCAGGGGGAAGGATCTGACAGGAATATCATACGAACAACTTCTGAAATGGGTCAGACCCGAAGGCAAATCTTTCAAGGTTGTCGCGGGTGATTTCGTTACTACCGATGAGGGAACAGGTGTGGTACACATCGCTCCCACGTTTGGAGCAGACGACTATAAAGTAGCCGGTGAAAACAATATCGCAGCCCTCACCGTGACCGATCAGGCGGGTACAGTGCAGCCTCTGGTCGATCGCAAAGGACGGTTCTTCCGGGTGGAAGACCTCGATCCGCAGTTTATCAAAAACCAGGTGAACATTGAAAACTATCAGGATTTTGCCGGCAAATATGTGAAGAATGAATATGATGACTCAAAAGCGGATGATGATCCCTCAACCGATATCGAAATTGCAGTTTTCCTGAAACAACACAACCAGGCCTTCCGTATCGAAAAATATTTACACAACTATCCGCACTGCTGGAGAACAGACAAACCCATCCTGTATTACCCCCTCAATTCATGGTTCATCCGAACAACTGCAATGAAAGAGCGGATGATCGAACTCAATAACACGATCAACTGGAAACCGGAAGCCACCGGAACCGGCCGCTTTGGCAGATGGCTCGAGAACCTTCTCGACTGGAACCTCTCCAGGTCTCGTTTCTGGGGAACACCTCTGCCTATCTGGGTGAGCGAAGACGGAAAAGAATCTGTCTGCATCGGCTCCGTCGCAGAATTGAAAAGTGAAATAGAAAAATCGGTCGCTGCCGGTTTCATGAAGGTAAATTCGCTAAAGGATTTCGTCGAAAATGATTTCTCGAAGGAAAACTATAACCGGTTCGACCTGCACCGACCCTTCGTCGACGAGGTGGTCCTGGTTAGCAACAGCGGGAAAAAAATGTACCGCGAACCCGACCTGATCGATGTCTGGTTCGACTCCGGCGCAATGCCCTATGCCCAGCTACACTACCCCTTCGAACATACGGAGGATTTCGACCAGTACTTCCCGGCACACTTTATTGCTGAGGGTGTGGACCAGACACGAGGGTGGTTCTTTACTCTGCACGCCATTGCCACCATGCTTTCCGATTCCGTTTCATTCAAAAATATTATCTCAAACGGACTGGTACTCGATAAGAACGGGAACAAAATGTCGAAGCGGCTCGGAAATGCAGTCGACCCGTTTAAAACCATCGAAAAATACGGTTCCGATCCGCTTCGTTGGTACATGCTTACCAACGCACAGCCCTGGGACAATATTAAATTTGATATCGCCGGTGTTGAGGAGGTGAGAAGGAAATTTTTCGGTACTTTATACAATACCTACTCCTTCTTTGCACTTTATGCCAATGTGGATGACTTCAACTACAGCAGACCGGAAGTTCCGGTAAAGGAAAGACCGGAGATCGACCGGTGGATCATCTCCCTGCTCAACTCCCTGGTGAAAGAGGTGCAGGAGCATTATGAAAACTACGAACCCACACGCGCCGCCAGACTGATCCAGGATTTTATCCTCGAAAACCTCAGTAACTGGTATGTACGACTGAACCGCAAACGATACTGGGGTGGTGATTTCAACAAAGACAAACTGGCCGCATACCAGACACTTTACATCTGCCTGGAAACAACCGCCAGACTGGCCGCACCCATTGCTCCATTTTACATGGAAAAACTTTTCAGGGACCTCAATGGTGCGACCGGTAAGTTTGAAGAACCTTCGGTACACCTTGTGAAGTTTCCTTCCCATGACGAAACATTGATCGACCGTGACCTGGAAGAGAGAATGAATATTGCCCAGACCATCACTTCCATGGTTCTTGGTCTCAGAAGAAAGGTAAACATCAAGGTCAGACAGCCACTGAATAAGATCATGGTGCCTCTGTTGAACAAACAGTTCCGAGATAAGCTGGAACGAGTAAAGGACCTGATACTTAATGAGGTGAACATAAAATCTATTGAGTATATTGACGAGACAACCGGCGTTCTGGTGAAAAAGATCAAACCAGATTTCAAGGTTCTGGGCCCGAAATACGGGAAGCAGATGAAAGAGATCGCTTCAGCAATCAACCGGATGAGCCAGCAGGAAATCAATCAAATGGAAAGTGAGGGTAAGTTTGTCCTGGATACCGGACCCCAGACCATTACCCTTGGACCGGAAGACGTGGAAATCATTTCTGAAGATATCCCCGGATGGCTTGTAGCAACTGAAGGTACACTTACCGTGGCACTCGATATTACCGTAACGGAAGAACTGAGGTTCGAAGGGATCGCACGGGAACTTGTGAACAGGATTCAAAACATCAGGAAAGAGAGCGACTTTGAGGTAACTGACAAAGTAAACATAATGCTGGAGCAACATCATGCAATTACAGACGTTATAGAAAGATTCGGTGATTATATCAGTGCCCAGACATTGGCTGCAAACATTGCATTTACGGATCAGCTGGACAACAATGACAGCCGGAAAATAGAGATCGACGAAAAGATAAAACTGAAAATCAGAGTTGCAAAAACTGAAAGGTGATTTTTAACTTTCAGTAGGTACGAAAAAGTATCAGTACATTGAATTATTTAGTATATTTAAGCAAATTAAAAACGAGGAACCATGGCTGAGAAAACAAGATATTCAGACGAGGAGCTCCAGGAGTTCAAAGAACTCATCAACAAAAAGCTCGATAAGGCCAGGGAAGATTACGAACTTTTGAAATCTGCCATTACACAAAGTGAAAGTAACGATACCCAGGATACATCCCCCACATTCAAAGTGCTTGAAGAGGGCGCTGCAACTTTGTCAAAAGAGGAGGCAGGAAGACTGGCGCAACGTCAGCAAAAGTTTATCCAACACCTTCAGGCAGCACTGGTACGTATTGAAAACAAGACCTACGGTATCTGCCGGGAGACCGGAAAACTTATTGCTAAAGAGAGATTGCGCATCGTACCCCATGCCACGTTAAGCATGGAGGCAAAATCAAAGCAGTAATAACGGCTTAAATACCACCTATTGCCTGTAAAACAGTCGTTCACCCATTTATTTCCTAAAATGATATAATTGTATGTCAAGGGCACTGAAGTGTATATTCATTATTTTGGCTATCCTGATTGTTGATCAGGTGATCAAGGTGATCGTTAAAACCAACATGACTCTCTACGAGCAAAATCCAGTCTTCGGAAATTGGTTTATCATCCATTTCGTTGAAAACAGGGGAATGGCTTTTGGAATGAACCTGCCCGGCAACTATGGGAAAATTATATTAAGTCTTTTCCGGCTGGTTGCCATCGTTGCCATTGCCTTCTACCTTCGTCATCTGATCAGGGTAGGAGCTCATGGGGGATTGCTGATAACCATGTCTATGATCCTGGCCGGGGCAATCGGCAATATGATCGATTCGGCATTCTATGGTATGATCTTCAGCGAAAGCAGCCCTTTTGAAACCGCAACGGCCTTTCCGGAAAACGGAGGGTATGATACTTTCCTCCATGGAAATGTGGTGGACATGTTCTATTTTCCAATTCTTAATGGTATCTATCCCGATTGGATTCCGCGTGTTGGCGGACAGTCATTTACCTTTTTCAGACCTGTATTCAATATTTCCGATGCCAGTATCTCGATAGCAGTTTTCATTCTGCTGTTCAGACAACGAAAATTCTTCGAATTCATGCATGAAACCAGTAATAATGAAAATGATGCGGATAACAAAACAGACGCATAAGCACCAGGAATCCGCGTCTTCACATTACCTTTTCTGGTTTGTTTAATCGAACAATTTCGATGATCCCGCTCCGCAACTGATGATCGATTTCATTCCGGTCTCTACAGTTGCATTCGATCGTAGTACCTTTTCCTTTGGAAGATGGTAAATATTTCCTGAAGTCGGATTTGGACCCGTCGGAACAAAAACGGTGATAATCTCCCCCTGGTCATCCGTAATAAAACCTGTCATCAGCGTTCCCGAGTTAAACAGATCAACAATTACAACCTCTTTAAAGAACGACTTGTTCTTTCCGAAAAACTGACCTACAGTCTCTCTTGCGATTTTATAGCCGGGAATCTTGTTCAGGTATTTCTGCTCCAGCTGATGATTCAAAAACCTACCCCACCGTGTTTTGATGATCAGTCCGATCGAAAAAAAGATCAAACAAATTACTATGATCGCTGTAACATACAGGCCAAAGATATACAGCCGTGAATCCGTTTCAACCACCAGGTCAATCAGCGGTCCGATGGTCCGCTCAATTATTCCGATAATCCAGCGAAACAATACAATTACCAGTGTTAAAGGCAGAATCGCTGCCAATCCTCCGATAAAGGTAGTCCGGAAGAAACTTCTCAGACGTTTGAAAAAACTGATTTTCATGGTAAATTGAATTTTTTTCTTCTGCAAATATACAACAATGATCTCCTCCAATTGCCAGATTAAAAAAGCAGGTGTTTCAACCATTACGAACGACCGCCCCCAATGACTCAAAGAACAGGCAGATGGAAGGAGTGAATATACCCTTAAAACCAAGACGGAAAGTCAAGCTATACAAATAATAATAAATTGCCTTTGGACCAAAAAAGAGAAAATCAATCACTCCTCCCGCTTAACAATGCCGTAAAATATAACCCGGATAAGTTCATCAAGCAACTTCTCTTTTTCTGCACGTGTATACTCATTCAGAAACAGGGGCAGCTCCAGGCCCTTTAACATTGTGGTGAAAGCGATGGCACCTATATCCGGACTGTTGATCACAAATGTTCCCTCCTTGATGCCCCTGTCGAGAATCTGATATACCATTTTGTACTCCTCATCTTCAAATTTCTTTCTTACCCGGTTCACAAACTGCATCTGGTCCAGGTAATCCTCCTTCAGTACTGCATAAAAATTGGTTACGGTTTTTACATGATACAGCCTGAACATAAAATATTCCTTCAGCCTGTCAACCGGCGACATTCCTGTATTGATCACACTGTTAAGCTGCCTTTTCAACTCCTGCGCCTCCCTCACAACGACCGCCTCGAAAATCTCTTCCTTGCTTTTATAGTAATAGTAAACCGAACTCTTCCCCATCTTAGCATAACGAGCTATCTCATCCATGGTGGTGCCCCTGTAACCATTCCTGGTAAATACCTTTCGGGCCACCTGCACAATCTCTGCCCTGACTTTTGATTTTACTACTACCATATACGACTCTAGGCTTATGTCTTAACAAAAAGAACGGGCTACAGAGACCCTGTATCCTCTTCCTCCACCAGCTTGAAATCGAGCTGTCGACGTGATAGATTTGCATTGGCAACTTCGATCCTCGCCTCATCACCAATCTGAAATTCCCTGCCAGAATGCCTTCCGATAATCTTGTAATCATCCTCGTCAAACTCATAGAAATCATCTACCAAGCCCTGTAACGATACCATTCCCTCACATTTGTTTTCAACAATCTCCACATAGATCCCCCAATCTGTCAATCCTGAAATCACCCCATCAAATTCCTGTCCCACCTTATCCTGCATGAACTCCACCTGTTTGTATTTTATCGACGCCCGCTCTGCTTCAACCGCTCTCCGCTCCATCTCCGAGGCATGCTCACAGCGGCTCTCATATTTAGCTGCATTCTTCGAATCCCCACCAGCCAGGTAATGCTCCAGCAACCGGTGTACCATCAGGTCGGGATACCTCCTGATCGGACTGGTAAAGTGCGAATAATTCTTAAACGCAAGTCCATAATGACCAATATTGTTCGTGGAGTACCTCGCCTTGGCCATCGCCCTTAATGCCATATTCTCAATCACATGCTGCTCCTTCTTTCCCTTGATCCCGTCCAGCAACCTGTTCATCGATTTCGCCACACGCTGGTTATCTCCCATCTGCAGATCATATCCCAGCTTTCTGATAAATGCCGTGAACGATTCCAGTTTCTCTGAATCTGGCAGATCATGTATCCTGTATACAAATGTTTTTCCCTTCCCTTTACCAGATTTTACCTCCTCAGGCAACAACTCCTTCTCATATTTCCCTCCCCTGCTGGCATACTCCGCCACACGGCGGTTGGCCAACAGCATAAACTCTTCTACCAGATGGTTGGACTCCTTCTGTACCTTGAAATAGACTCCCAGAGGCTTGCCATCTTCATCCAAATTAAACTTTACCTCGTCGCGTTCAAAATTAATAGATCCCTCCTTGTACCTCTTTTCTCTCAGCTTGGTCGCCAGATCATGAAATAAAAGTACCTCCTCGTTCATCTCACCTTCCCCTGTCTCAATAATCTGCTGCGCCTCATCATAATCAAATCGTTTATCTGAATTGATCACTGTTCTTCCAAACCATTCGTTCACAACCTCTGCGTTTGGTGTCATCTCCAGGATTACCGAAAAACAGAGCTTCTCCTCATTGGGCCTCAATGAGCAAACATTATTCGAAAGCTTCTCCGGTAACATGGGTACCACCCTGTCGACCAGGTAAACCGATGTGGCCCTGTCGAAACCCTCCTCATCTACCACGGATCCCTTCTCCACGTAAAACGAAACATCAGCAATGTGAATGCCCGCTTCATAATTTCCATTCTTCAGCTTCCTGATCGAAAGGGCATCGTCAAAATCTTTTGCATCGGCAGGGTCAATGGTAAAAGTTGGAACCCCACGCATATCCTTGCGGCGCTTAATCTCCGCCCCAGTGATCTTATCGGGAATCTTCTCTGCTGCAGCCTCAACCTCCGGGGGAAATTTATTGGGCAATTCAAACTCTGCAAGGATCGAGTGCATCTCTGTGTCATTCTCCCCCGGAAATCCAAGCACCTCGATGATCTCCCCGAACGGGTTCTTCACTTTCTCCGGCCAGTCTATAATTTTTGCAATTGCCTTCTGCCCATGCTTCGCACCGCCAAGCTTATCCTGGGCTATAAAAATATCAAATGGCATTTTACCACTATCAGGCAGTAAAAAAGCGTAATTCTTTGATACTTCGACGATGCCGACAAAAGTTTCACGAACCCGCTCAATGATTTCCACCACCTCACCCGAAAGCCTGTTGTCATTTTTCTTTTTCGGATAGATATGCACCTTCACCAGGTCTCCGTCAAGCGCCCTCGACATGTTCGATCGGGCAATAAATACATCCTGATCAATCTCATCTGATATCAGAAACGCATAACCGTGCTGAGTCATATCTATCGTACCATTTACATATCCCCTTCTCTCCTTCAGCCTGAACTTCCCCTTCTCAGGTTGCTCGAGCAATCCCTGCTCAGTAAGATTATGCAAAACATTGCTTATCGTCTCACGCTCCTTCTGGTCACCTATCAACAGCTGTTTTGCAATTTGCTTGTAGTTAAACAGCTTCTTTGGATTCCTGGTAAAGATTCCCATGGTCTGGGTCATTGCTTTCTCGATTGTAAACCTGCCCCTTCGTTGATTCGATGATCTTCTTCCCATTATATTTATGATTAGTTGTTATTACCGGATTATTTAAATTAGTAGGATTTCCTCTCCGGGTAAAAGGTTAGCTTTAAAATTACTAATTTTATGCGATCCAATGCCAATACGACGGATAACTTATGATGAATCAACTGCAAATCTATAACACACTTGTCCGAAAGAAGGAGTTATTTGAACCGGCAAACCCTCCATTTGTGGGACTATATGCCTGCGGGCCAACTGTATACGGAGATGCGCATCTGGGACATGCCAGACAGGCAATCACTTTTGATATTCTTTACAGGGTGCTCATGCACCTGGGATACAAGGTTCGTTACGTACGGAATATCACCGATGTGGGCCATCTCGAAAATGATTCTGATGAGGGTGAAGATAAGATTGGTAAAAAGGCTAGGATCGAAAAACTGGAACCAATGGAGGTGGTGCAGCGTTATATGAATGCCTACCATGAAAACATGCATGAGCTCGGAGTGTTGCCTCCAGGTATAGAGCCACGGGCCAGTGGACACATCATCGAACAACAGGAACTTGTAAAGGAGATTATCCGAAACGGCTACGGATATGTTGTCAACGGTTCCGTCTATTTCGATGTTGAAAAATATGCACATAACCACCCGTACGGAAAGCTTTCAGGCCGGAAAACAGAAGACCTCCTGGAAAATACGAGAAACCTCGAATCGCACTCCGAGAAGAAAGGACCACTCGATTTTGCCCTTTGGAAAAAAGCCGGACCGGGCCATATCATGCAATGGCCGTCTGAATGGGGTAACGGCTTCCCGGGCTGGCACCTGGAGTGCTCCGCCATGAGTGCAAAATACCTCGGAGAAACGATCGACATACATGGGGGTGGTATGGACCTCCTTTTCCCGCACCATGAATGCGAGATCGCCCAGAATGTTGCCGGATACGGCGGTGAAAAGGTGCGCTACTGGATGCACAACAATATGATCACCATCAATGGGCAGAAAATGGGGCGTTCACTCGGTAACTTTATTACCCTCGACCAGATCTTCGCAGGCCTCCATCCGCTGCTGAAACAGGCTTTCGATGCGATGACCATCAGGTTCTTTATCCTCCAGGCACACTACCGCAGTACGCTCGACTTCTCCAACGATGCCATTGCCGCCTCGGAAAAGGGGCTACAGCGGCTCCATACTGCTATTAAGCTGCTTGACAGGCTCGATCCCTCCCAATCCGGAGTAGTAAATGCGGTCGAACTTCAGGAGAAGTGTGAAGCCGCTATGTGCGACGATCTGAATACCCCGCTTATCATTTCAGCACTTTTCGACGGCGTGAAGCTGATTCACTCGGTCCATGAAAAACGTATCCGCATCAACGCTGAAAATCTTAACCTCCTGAAAAGCATCTATACAACATATACTTATGAAATACTCGGACTGAAACCTCTGGTATCAGGCTCACATGTGACATCCGTTACAGAACAGCTGATTGCATACGTACTCCGGCTCAGGAAGGAAGCTAAGGAGCGTAATGATTACAAAACGGCCGACCAGATTCGCGATGTATTGAAAAAAATGGGGGTGGTGATCAGGGACCGAAAGGATGGTGCAGACTGGGAGATTATCTGAGTATGATCACAACATCTCCATACCCTGTTCCTCGCTCCAGAGAAGTTACAATTGGAAGGCTTAAAATGGGTGGCAGCCATCCCGTTGTGATCCAATCAATGGCCAACACTAATACCCTCGACCTTCCATCCAGCCTTAAACAATTCAAGTCAATCATTAATGCAGGATCGCAAATGGTTCGCTTTACTACCCAGGGCAGTATGGAGGTTGATACCCTTGGCCGGCTAATTCGGGCTCTGCCGGATGAATACTCCGGTATTCCAGTTGTTGCCGATGTGCACTTCAGGGCTGGTGTGGCTCTGAAAGCAGCAGCTGTCTGCCATAAAGTAAGGATCAACCCGGGCAACTTCGCTCCTCCATCCGAAATCCGTTCACGCCTGATCGCACTTATCAATGTATGCAAAAGTCACTCAACTGCTTTACGTATTGGTGTGAACCATGGATCTCTCTCGAAAAACATCATGGAAAACTACGGGGATACACCGGAAGGTATGGTTGAATCTGCAATGGAGTTTCTAAGGATATGTCGTGATGAATCTTTCCATGAAGTTGTTGTCTCATTGAAATCAAGTAATACTGTACTAATGATCCAGGCTGTACGCCTCCTCAGAATGCAAATGATTGCTGAAGATCTCTGCTATCCGCTCCACCTGGGTGTCACAGAATCGGGTAACGCGATGGAGGGACGCATCAAATCAGTAGTAGGCATGGCCCCATTGCTTATGGAGGGTATTGGCGATACCATCCGGGTCAGCCTTACGGAACCCCCTGAGAACGAGATCCCGGTGGCTCAAAAAATTGCAAATATCTTCAGAAAGCCAACTGAATTAACCTACCATCCATTCCTCGGTCTACCCTGGAATCCTTTTCATCACAACAATAGACCTACCCGTGAGGTGCTGGGTATCGGGGGATCAAATCCGCCGGTAGTGATCTCTGATGATAGTGCTGTCTGCGACCCCCCGCCGGATATTACAGCAGCAACAACAAACAATCGTGCAGTGCTCAAAGTGCAGGGTAATCAGTATGTTCCGGTCCCCCACAGAACGCAGGCTACTTCTGTTCCGGTCTTTCTTCTGGAAAATCCCGGGTCTGACCCTCAGATTGCAGCAGGGATAAAAGAATCGTGTGTAATAATCCTTGATGCCAGCAGCATGGAGATGACTGATGTAAAAAAGTGGATGATCACCTATATCAGCGCAAAGGGATCAAATCCGGTTGTTCTTAAAAAACAGTATTCCGATATCGATCCGGAGGATTACCTGGTTCGTGCTTCGGGTGAATTCGCCCTTCTCCTGGTCGACCGACTGGTTAACGGAGTGTGGATCGATAATAAAAACATGCCGGTTGAATTAAATAACAATTTGTCATTTAGTATTTTACAGGCCTCCCGAAACCGGATCACTGCAACAGAATATATCGGATGTCCTTCATGCGGCAGGACAAGATTCGACATTCAGTCAGTACTGGAGGAGGTGAAATCACAAACCAGCCACCTGAAAGGATTAAAGATAGCTGTCATGGGATGTATTGTAAACGGTCCCGGGGAAATGGCCGATGCAGATTATGGGTATATCGGGTCCGGAGCAGGTCAGGTGACACTGTATAAAGGCAGGGATGCAATCCTCAAAAATATCCCCGCAAACCGGGCCGTTGAAAAACTGATCAATGTGATTAAAGAAAGTGGTGACTGGAGGGATCCCTAACCTTTTTCAAGTGAAAAGATAAAAGTTGTACCTTTTTCCGGCGCACTGCGTACATTAATGGACTGGTTGTGCGCCTGAATGATGTGCTTTACAATGGCCAACCCCAATCCTGTTCCTCCTGAATCTCTTGAACGGCTTTTATCCACCCTGTAAAATCTCTCAAAGATCCTGGGGAGATCTTCTTCATCTATCCCTATTCCGTTGTCTGTGACATCCACTAAAATAATCCCGTCTGCCTCATTAAAACCCACCTTGGTTTTTCCATTGGAATTTCCATATTTGATCGAATTCACAATCAAATTGTTAAGCACTTCAGTAATTCTCTTTTTGTCGGCATAAACCTTAATAGGTTTACTGTAATTACGGTCAAATTCAAGCTTTATCTTATAGTTTTTAACTAACATCTCATGCGATTCAAATACATCCTCTACCAATTTAACAATGTTAAACCGCTCCATATGCAATTTAAACTCACCTGATTCCAGCCGTGATATTGAAACCAGATCATCAACAATAGTGATCATCCTGTTTACACTCTTTTCTGCACGTTTTAAATAGAGTTTGTTGATCTTCGGGTCATCAATACCACCATCGAGAAGTGTCAGGATATATCCCTGAATATTAAATATCGGTGTTTTAAGTTCATGAGATACATTTCCCAGGAAATCCTTTCTATATCTTTCCATCTCCTTGAGCTGCCTTATTTCATCGGTTTGATGAGCCGCCCATACTTTCACCTCCTGGTCCAGGTTTTTGGAAAAATCTTTAGATTCTATATTTTTCCTGATTTCACCCTTCGTAAGGGTTACTTTGTGTATGGTTTTAAAAATGGGATTGAGACGCTTCTCAACATAATTGAGGAAACTACGATGTATGATCAAATAGCTTGCCCCCCACAATAAAACTCCAATCACGATCAACCAATATGGGTTCCTGATAACCCCGAAAATCATATATATTGAAAAGCCCGCAATATACAAAACCAAAATTATTGTGGCTATAAAGAAGGATTTTCCTCTGGGTGATTTCACAATTGCCATTTTAGCTCATTTTACCATTCAAAAAACGGTGTTGTAACACGAAAAAAGATTCCCCACATTCCATACCTGTTAACTGTATATTCAATGCCTAACACCTTGTCATAATAGGTTACTATATCAATTCCCAGTCCTGCACTGTACTGAAGTTCGTTATTCATAAAATTTGAAGGATGATTGAAGTATTTACTGTTCACGTACCCCAGGTCTCCCATCAGATTAATATATACTGCATAATGTGTTTTAGTAAACTGTTTAAAATCCAGGAAAGGCATTGTAAATGTATTTGGCCGGATCAGCTGGTACTTAACAAAATATTTGCTGATCACAAAGTCGGTACCATCAATGACAAAGTCGTCATATCCGGTGAGGTTTACTTCATATCCAAAAGCCTTCTGCTGCATAAGCAATGGCAGATACTTATTCGTTGAAACTTGCCCCTTTATCACATTGGCAAAATAAAATCTGTCAGCTAATCTCCTATGATAAAACATTACACCTTCAACCTCAAGATTACCATAAGGGTATTCTTTCAGGATACCCAGACCGTAACGTTCAATTTTGAATTTATATGCCTCTCCTTCCAAAGGATATATTTTTGAATCCCGAATATCATACCTGTATACATAGTCGATCTTGAAATACCTGTGCCGGGTAAAACCTGGTCCGAATAAACCGGGATTAAGTACCGCCACTGTATCGCTGATCCAGTCATCGACAAAATGCACCCTTATCCTGTGAAAACTGTATAATTGAGGCCTGTATGCATATGCCAAAAAAGCATTCGCTCTGCTCAGGGTATACTGCTCGGCATCCCTGAAATAGACAGGGCGATTTTCCTCGGTTGCATAACTCACCCTGTGCTGGCGACTCAGACTGTAACTCACGAAAATCTTATGGTTTTCATCTACCCCCAGATTTGGTTTTTCATATTGTAACACATACTGCTCACGATAGCCCAACCGGATTTTAATATTCAGAATCTCGTTCCTTCCACGGAAATTGTTCCACTTGAGCCACATCCCATAATTAAGTTTGCTCCATTCGGGATCCTTTAGAAAAGCACTCAGGTTTCTCTCTCCTTGTTCAAAAATAGGGGTGGGCCAGATGTACCAGCGTTCCTGAACATCTACGATCACATCAATTCTGTTTCCAGGGTAATGCTTTGTTTCCAGGTTAACAAAATTAAAGAGAGAGAGGTTCAACAAATTGTCACGACTCCTGTTGAATAAAGAGATAAGCTGCTGCTTTTCAATCGTATCTCCCCTTGAGAAAACCATCTCTTTTAGTAGTATATTCTCTTTTGTAATCCGGTTTCCCTGAATAACAATATTATTGATCAGTAACCTATCGTGGGGAATGGAATCCTGAGCCTGACCGACAACCGTTATCAGTACCGAAAAAGCGATTGTGAATCGTAAAATATATCTTCTTTTAGACATGTTAGCCTGTAACGCAAGGCTGCAAGTTAGTAACAAAAAGTTAATCGAAGAAGTGGAAAAGTTGTCCCAACCAATGGCTAATTCTTCTCTGATAAAAGAGCCTCAGCTACTTTTATATCCGAAGGGAATGTAATTTTTATATTCTCAATGTTACCTTCAACCAGGCTAAGCTGCCCAAAATAGGATTCATAAACGGAAGCGTCATCTGTATAGCCTTCGTTCAGGCAATGCTCATAAGCGGTCAGTATTTTGTCAGCCAGAAACACCTGTGGCGTTTGCACACGTTTAACAAGGCTTCTGTCGAGTATACTGTTTCCCATACCAATTACCGTCCTTAATGAATCTTCAACATCGATTACCGGAATAGCACTGCCCGATTTTTTAGCTTCCCTATAGCAACGATCAATTGTTACAAGAGAAACCAACGGTCTTACAGCATCATGAATTCCCACGACCTCATCCGTTCCTATATTCTCCAATCCTCTTTTTACCGAATGAAACCGTGTAGCTCCTCCGGCAGTTGGAATGACCTTTTCAGTGGAGGCAAATCGTGTTCTCAATCCGTGCCATACTATGAAATGACTTTCCGGTAATACAAGAACAATCCTGATATCCTTGTCGTATGCAAGGAATTTCTCTATAGTCCAGATAATAACAGGCTTTCCTGCAATCTCCAGGAATTGCTTTGGGGTTTCATTCTGCATTCTTGATCCGGTTCCTCCTGCAACAATGACTACGGAATTCATAGACAAATTTTAACCAAATGTTCGAAATCCTGTGGGTAGCTGTTTAGGCCTGGGTTTAATACAGAGCAGGGGTTGTTTCGATCTGTTCAGCATCTGTTGTGCATAACTGCCAAAGAATACGTTCCATTTGTCAATCGCACTTGACATAATCACGATCATATCGGCATTGACTGCTTCGGCATAATTCAGTGTTAGTACCGGCAGGCTGTCGCCTGTAACAAGGTGTCTTACAGTTTGTACTTTTCTGCTTTTTAAATAACCAACCGATTGGTCACAATAGGATTCAATTCTTCGAAGGTCCCTTTTGTTGCTGGTAATTGAAATGCCGACTATATGCACCACTGCATTAAACAACCTGGCAATTTCGGAAGCAATTGGTAACTTTTGTCTTGTGTCCGGATGAAGTTTAATCGGCACAACGATATTCTTTATGCTATGTGGAACAGGACTTTTTCTGATAGCAAATACCGGTTTACTGGTTGCTGCCATTATTTTTAAGGCATTACTGCCCGCGAAAAGTTCTTCAAATCCGGAGGCACCATGAGTCGAAGCCGATACCACCGCATTTGAATAGGAGTTTACCTGGTTAACAACCTCCTTGTAAACTTTTCCCTGCTTGATAATATACCTTAATTTTGAATTGTTTCCCAGCTTTGGTCCAAATAACTTTATTAATTTGGTAAACCTCTCCTCCGCAAATTTCTTTTCATCACTGATTGTGCTGGGATGATAGTCTGAAACCGCAGTGATAACATAAACCATCTGGATGTTGACCTCCCGGATTTGTGAAAACAATACGGCCAATTCCAAACCGTGGATCGATTCATTTGAGAAATCAATGGGAACGATAAAGTTTTTCATGGATGTTGCTTTAATTAATTCAGCTAATTTATAAATAATTCCATAATGATGAAACCCTCTTCCCCAACTTAAGTCATATCAGGGATTCATTGGTTAAATAACCGGTACATTAGACAGACGACTCTAAAACTGGCAAAACGTATGTCCTTTCTTACTTCAAACACAGTCAGCTTGAAAGTATTAACAAATTGTCTTACTTTTGCACATGCAAAAATATTTGAAATAAAATGGGCAAACAGGTCGTATTAGGGATAGATATCGGGGGTACATATACTAAGCTGGGAATTGCCGGCAGATCAGGAACACTCTATTATGAAGATTCGATTAAGACCGATATATATGAAGATCCAAAATCATTCTCAGAAGCCATACATAAACAAATTCACAAGCAACTCTCAAAGAATAAGAATAAACTGGAATTAAAAGGAATTGGTATAGGTGCTCCCAATGCAAACTATTACAGCGGTAACATTGAATACGCCCCCAACCTGATCTGGAAAGGGATAATCCCATTTGCAGATATATTTAGCGCAATATTTAAACTGCCTGTGACCTTAACCAATGATGCCAATGCAGCTGCAATCGGTGAAATGATTTTTGGGGGTGCACAAAAGATGGATAATTTTCTGATGATCACACTTGGTACCGGACTTGGAAGTGGCTTGGTGGTTGGCGGAAAACTCATTTACGGACATGATGGATTTGCTGGAGAACTGGGGCATATATGTGTAAAGGAAAATGGCAGGGCCTGCGGTTGCGGTAAAAGGGGCTGCCTGGAAACTTACGTTTCTGCTACAGGTATAAAGAGGACTGTTTTTGAACTTTTAGCAACGGAAACCGACGATTCGGTCTTCCGTGGAATCTCATTTGACGAACTGGAATCAAAACAGATTACACTTGCAGCAAACAACGGTGACAAAATTGCTAAAAAAGCATTTGAGAAAACCGGCAGGCTGCTTGGAAAATCACTTGCCGACACAGTTGCACATATCAGTCCTCAGGCAATATTTCTTTTTGGAGGTCTTGCACTGGCTGGTGATTGGATTTTTGAGCCTACAAAAGCAGCTATGGAGGAGAACCTTTTGGAGGTGTTCCGTGGCAAAATCAAAATATTACCTTCTGCATTGCAACACAAAAATATCGCAGTACTCGGAGCTGCTGCCCTGATCTGGAAAGAACTTGGGTAATTCTGACTTAAAAAAGAGGAGTGTCTGATTTTACTGATTTTGTTGATTCTGTTGATTCTGTTGATTCTGTTGATTCTACTGGCACCGGAGGATTTTTATTTGATCCGATTATATATGAAATATCATGATCCCAATTGGCACGGATTTTCAATTCCCGGGGTACATATTCAACTTTCTCCGGTTGAAGACCTTTCAGATAGTTGCCTGTATCCCACTTCCCGTTCCCGTTCCTGTCATGGACAATCTTAATATGATAGGTGCCTGGGTCAACAAATTCAATGGTATATGTGCCCGATCCGGATACCTGCCTGCTTTTGGCTAGTTTATCCTTATTAAAAACCTGCAAAATAAGGGTATCATCGACATTTTCCAAATTTAGAATAATCCGTCCATATTCGGCAATTGGCCTGATCTGAAAAGTTACATCCATCGTATCATTGGTAAGGCCGTATATGTCGGTTATCGCACCAGGATACAGCACAATCCTGTAATTCCCCTCCTCTTGCCACTGGTGACTAATCCTTGCACGCCGAAGATGCGTTGAATCAATGAAAGGTTTTTCATCAACCGGTATTTCGACAGAATCTGGAATAACAAACAACCTGAATAACCCGGGATCAAGTTTTCCAAGTGGTTGCCTGATAGTAAAGGTCAGATCATGCATAATATGGTGCTTACCTTTATTTCTGATTGAACTGATCTCTAAAGCACTCTTTTTTACCTTATCCTGATCATCTTTTTTCTTCCTGGCTGGTCGTTCACGGTATGAGAGCTGCAATGTGTCGCTTTTCTCAACCGGATTGCTCATGCTGTCAATTACAGTATATGTCAATGAGAGCTTAATTGTGTCCAGAGCAGCCACCATTGTATCTGCCGCCCAAATGGTCAGTGAATCCCGGTTTTGGCTAAATTCCGGGATCAGGTCTGATGAAGTTAGCGTGTCGGGAAATACAGGCTTGAAATCAAAGCTATCGGTGAGTGGAAGATTAAACAATATCTCGATTTTATTTCTGTCGTCCCGCTTGTATTCACTGATATACTGATTAACGGGATCCTCTTCAAACATATACAGATCGACATATAAGGAGTTGAAATCCGGTTTCAACTGTTCAAGCGAATCTAATAATATCTGAACAGAGTCAGCACTCATTCCTGCAGTGTCAATATCCATTTCAATCGATTTTGGTTTCAGGTCGGTTGAGTCATATACTCCACTCTCCAACAATACTCTTCTGAAATAATTGCCGTCGATTAAAAGGCTTGAATCAAGAAAAGCTATCTGCTCATTCGGAAGATCAAACAGGAAATTATTATTCCCGTCTTTAAGTACAAACAATTTGTAAATACCACTTTTAAGGTTATTTACTGCAAAATTACCCTCTTTGTCGGCCCTTCCGACATAATATGGTATCTGCTGCAATGGAATCGAATCATATAGTTCAGAATACAGCATAACATTGACCGGTGTCTCAGGTACTTTGAGATCATATGCATTTCTTAGCGTTCCCTTAACTGATAGTGAGTCGAGCTCCTCTCCTGTGCTGAAAACATATTCATAATTAAGCAAAACGTTCTTTTCATTCAGATCCTTAATTCCTTCACCAAAGTTGAATGTATAGGTCGTCTCTTCCTTTAGTTCCTCTTCAAACTCAATGATAAGCATCTTATTCCGGAGCCTGATCTCGGACTTTTCCTCCATCGGAGGAGAAACAACCAACTCCTGGGTGAAATTCGCCATATCAAGATATTCATCGAATGTGATCGTTATTTTACGTGCCTCAAAGTTCGTTGAGTAGTTGGAGGGTAGTGTTTTTAGCACAATCGGTGGGTTTTCATCCTTCGGTCCTCCTGTAGGGGCTCCCTGCTGTGCACAACCGTAACAAAACAGCAATACAATAAGTATAACCAGCTGCCATATATAATTAATTCTTTCCATCAGGAATGCAAAGATATATAATCCACCGGCGCTACCATATAATTTCAACCATCTGGCATAAAGAATAGTATATAATTTGTAGATTTATCCCCCGAAAAAACTAATTGTTATGATATTGAATTATATAACCTGGGACGTGAATCCTGAAATATTCAGCATCGGATCACTTTCAATCAGGTGGTATGGACTCATGTTTGCCATGGCGTTCCTGTCGAGTTACCTTGTATTTACAAAGGCACTTAAAATTAAAAGGCTCGACACAGAAATGCTCGATCAATTACTGATTTATGTCGCTGCCGGCACAATTGTCGGGGCAAGACTGGGGCATTGCCTCTTTTACGAACCCTCCTATTACCTAAGTAATCCTATCGAAATCTTGAAGATCTGGAAAGGAGGGCTTGCAAGTCATGGTGCTGCTATAGGTATTGTACTCGCTCTTTGGTTGTACATCAGGAAACATAAACTGTCCTTTCTATGGTTAATGGACCGGCTCGTTATCGTTGTCCCACTGGGTGGCGCTTTTATCAGATTCGGAAACCTCTTTAATTCAGAAATATACGGGCGAGCCACAGATCTTCCGTGGGCTTTTCTGTTTGTAAGGGATCGGGTGATTGACCCGGAAACCGGGGCGCTGCTTCCAAATGTGCCCAGCCATCCTACACAGATCTATGAAGCCCTGAGCTACCTTCTTATCTTCACTATTCTATTCATTTTTTACAGGAAAAAGAAAGATGAGATAAGGGATGGATTGATTTTTGGTATTTTTCTGATCCTTCTTTTCACTGCGAGATTTCTTATTGAGTTTATTAAAAATGACCAGGTATCATTCGAGGCCGGAATGTTCCTGAATATGGGTCAATGGCTGAGTCTTCCATTTATCCTGATTGGAGCAGGACTTATTGTTTATACAAGGGTAAATCCCTCCTATTTTTCAAAAACCCCTATTCCAAAAAAAAGAGAGAAAAAAGAGAGAAAAAAATAACACTGGCAAGAACAGGAACTTTTTAAGGATAATCTGGTTTCGGATATGACACCATTTTTAAAATCTTAATCTTTTATACCTACAGTATGGATGTTGAAAATTTCTGGTTTGCATTTGGCCTAACAGTTTTTGCCGGTCTTTCAACCGGTATAGGGAGCGCACTTGCCTTCTTTACAAAAAGGACAAACACACGGTTTCTATCAGCAAGCCTGGGTTTCTCAGCTGGAGTGATGATCTATGTCTCTTTCGTTGAGATCCTCGCTAAATCGAACGATTCTTTGTCGGTGGTTTATGGAAATAACACTGGGTCCTGGTTAACAGTAATCTCTTTCTTTTGTGGTGTTCTAGCTATCGGACTGATCGACAAACTTATACCTTCGTATGAAAACCCTCATGAAGTGAGGCGGATTGAAGAGGTAAAAAATGGAAAAAACAGCCGTGATCCCAAACTGGTGCGCATGGGGATGTTTACTGCTCTGGCCATTGCCATTCACAACTTCCCGGAAGGGATTGCAACATTTTTCGCGGGACTTACCGAGCCCGAACTGGCAATCCCTGTTGCCATCGCTATTGCAATTCACAACATTCCTGAAGGAATTGCCGTCTCAGTACCTATATCCTATGGAACTGGCAGTAAGAAAAAAGGATTCTTTTTGTCCATGATCTCCGGACTGGCTGAACCGGTTGGGGCTCTTTTTGCCTTTGCAATTATTTCACTGTTTTTTAACGGATCAGAGATTCCTGACAGTATTTTTGGATTCCTGTTTGGAGGTGTTGCCGGAATTATGGTGTTTATTTCGATTGATGAACTTCTACCTACTGCTGAAGAATATGGCCACCATCACTACGCGATATACGGCTTTATAGGAGGTATGGCTGTAATGGCTTTAAGTTTACTATTATTTATCTGATATGTCCCGGGATAAAAGAAAGTATACACATGGTCATCAACCTGTAAATGAGGGTAACCTACTTATTGCTACCCTTTTGAACCTTGTCATCAGTATTTTCGAAATTGCAGGGGGCATTCTGTCAAACAGTCTTGCATTACTGTCAGACGCTCTACATAATATCAGCGATGCCTTCTCAACTTTTATTGCATATATAGCTATTAAGGTGGGAAAGCGACCCCCAACTCCTAAAAAAACTTTCGGCTTTAAGCGCGTAGAAATACTCGCCGCGATGCTTAATGCTGTAATTCTGATCACTATCTGTTTTTATCTATTCAGGGAGGCATGGGAAAGAATCCAGGAGCCTGAGCCGGTTAAATCGCTCATTGTAATCGTTGTGGCAATGGTTGGACTGATTGCAAATGTGCTGGCTGTTGCCCTTTTAAGAAAAGACTTCAGAAAAAGCATCAATGTGAGGGCAGCTTATGTCCATCTGATTGGTGACAGCCTATCCTCCGTAGTTGTAATTATTGCTGCAGCAGCAATCCAGCTGTTCGGCATATTCTGGCTGGATCCTGTCATCACAATATTGATCGGGATATATCTGATTCGTGAATCTTATTTAATACTCAAGGAAGCAGTGAATATTGTAATGCAATCTGTCCCGGGATACCTGGATATTATCGACATCCGGAAAAGGATAGAAAGACTGTCTCAAATCAAGAATTTGCACCATATGCATGTCTGGAGCCTAAGTGAAAGTGAGATTTTTTTCGAGGCACATGTTGAACTGGACGAAGATCTCAAATTGAGTCAGCTTATTTCAATCCGGAAAAGAATTGACACACTGCTAAAACAGGAGTTCAACATCCAACATGCTACCCTGCAGTTTGAATATCAGCCTGAACATGATAAGCTCTCAATTAAAAAAGATATTTAACCTATGGTAAAAATGAAGCAAAATATCATTTTTGCCTCATGGGTTTCCATAATCGGAAATGCCCTGCTTGCCATTCTAAAGCTTTTGGTCGGCTTTATTTCAGGGAGCTTTGCTGTGATTGCAGATGGTATCGACTCCACTGCTGATATTATCAGCTCCATTGTTACGCTGGTGGCTGCTCGGGTGATAAAAAAACCACCCAATGTAAAGTATTCCTATGGTTATGTAAAGGCAGACACGGTTGCTACAAAAGTTCTCTCCATGCTAATATTCCTGGCCGGTGCCCAACTGGCCATTTCTGCAGTAAACCGCCTTATCTCGCGTGAAATCGATGAGGTGCCTGCAATGATAGCAATATATGTGACTCTTTTTTCTATGCTGGGCAAGACTCTGTTGAGCCTTTACCTGAAAAATGTCGGGAAAACGACTGATAGTAATATGCTTGTAACAATGGGGATTCATATGCGCAATGATATGCTTATTTCATTAACCGTATTGATTGGCCTCCTCACATCAATATTATTTGATATCGGTGTAATTGATATAGTCATAGCGCTGCTGATCAGTTTTTTTATTATGTATGAAGCTTTCAGGATCTTCCTGAGAACAAATACAGAATTAATGGATGGCATTGAGGATCCGGAGTTATACAAGAACCTGTTTATGGCAATAAAAAAAGTTGACGGTGCCCACAATCCTCATCGCACCAGGGCCAGAAAGATCGGCTCCCACTATATGATTAACCTCGATATTGAAGTCGATCCGAATATGAGTGTCAGGCATGCACATACAATCGCCAAAAAGGTTGAAGACATGATAAAAAAGGATATTCCAAATGTATATGATGTAATGGTACATGTTGAACCAACAGGAAACCTTGAAACAGATGAAAAATTCGGGGTTACGGAAAGAGATGTTCCCCGGAAACATAGAAAATAATACTATTTTTTAAGTTATCCTGTTATAATAAATAATATACATCTTTACAATGCATCCGTAATTCATATCTTTGTAAAATTAAATTTCTTTGTAATGACTGATATTAAAAAGAATATAGGTGTTCTGTATGGAGTTATCGGACTGCTCGTAGTGATACTGGCGGTTTCAACATATATTCTTATCGATCTGAAGAAGGATTATGACGAAACTCGTATAATACTGGAACAAAACAAGGTTTATTTCGAAATGGAACGCGATTCCCTTGAACGGGAACTCCATAATATCTATCTCTCATATGATACCCTAAAAACAGACAACCTTCGCATACAGGAGGAAATGGCCATTCAACAGGAAAAAATTAACCGGTTAATCGCCATTCAGGCTGATGATGCGTATAAGATTCGTATGTATAAACGCGAAATGGAAACCCTTCGTTCTGTATTACGCAGCTACATCGTACAGATCGATTCCCTGAATTCACAAAATCAGGCACTGATGGCAGAGAATGTGCAACTCAAGAGATCCGAACAATTATTAAAAAGTGAGAAAAATCAACTGGAAACCGATAAGGCCCAGCTGGAAGAGATAAAAAACCTCGCATCATCCCTTCAGGTATCAGATATTTATGTGGAACCCATTAATGAAAGAAACAGACCAAGAAGAAGAATCAACAGCATTGATAAAATAAGAACAGATTTTGTTATAAGGGCAAATGCGGTTGCTGCTCCGGGTGAAAAAACTATCTTTCTCAGGTTGGTCCGTCCGGATGGAATTGCACTTGGATCGCCCGAAATGGAGGTCATTACAATCGGTCGGGAAGGCCTCCCGGTATCAGCATCAAGAACTGTAACCTATGAAAATTCAGATTTGCCGGTATCAATTTTTTGGAATAACAATGGTGAGCTGGTACCCGGAGAATATCAGGTAGAATTATATGCAGAGGGACGCCTGATCGGCAGTGATTTGTTTTCTTTGTAGAATACTCTTCTATGAGGATCGGGATTATCATTGGCCGGATCGGGCCTTTTGATCCAGTTGCACATTCTCAGCCATCAGTGCCTGATTTTGTGAATTGGGTAAACGATATTTCAGCTATGATACGCTCAGGGAAAAGCTTGAACTTCTGACAGAAAAGGCAGTCTCACGCGTAAAATAATTATCCCGGTAACTTTTATATCATCAGTTCCCGGATAATTAAATCCGATTTCAACCAACCTTTCGGTGTAATCTTTAAAACACCGTCCTGAATTACCACCTCTTCCCTCCCAACAAACGATTCTGCTATTTGCAAAAGTTCTCTTAATCCTTCCTCTCCCACATGTCCTTTCAGGGTAACCAGATCTGATCCCTCCGAGGTCCTTAGTGCTGTAATGAGGTAATCATGAAACTTTTCTCTCTTGGTTAAAATCTCAGATTGATCATATTGTTCCCCGTTCTCTGTTTTTTCAATATACCCACGTAAAGAAGCAACGTTCCACCTTCGCTCCTTACCGGTAAAAGAATGGGCTGAAGGACCAAAACCATAATAACTTTCTCCCTTCCAGTATATGCTGTTATGTCTTGAATGATATCCCGGTAGTGAAAAATTTGAAATCTCATAATGTTCAAAACCATACTTTCCGGCAACATCCCTCAACAAATTGTACTGCTCAATGCTTGTATACTCAGATAGTTCCTGCAGCTTCCCCTTTTTCAGCCAGTGAAAAAACAGGGTTCCTGGTTCATATGTAAGATGATATGCAGATAAATGCGTTAAGGGTTGCTGCATCATAATCTGCAAATTCTCCCTCCAATCCGACAGGGACTGGCCTGGCAATCCGTATATCAGATCCATATTGATATTCTCAAATCCCAATTCTCTTGCCAAACCGGCACACTCCCTGGCCTGTCTGCTGGTGTGCGATCTTCGCATGAGCTGCAATTCTCTGTCGTGAAAAGACTGTACTCCGATACTTAGCCGGTTAAACCCAATGTTTATTAAAAATGAAATGTATTCCCTGTTCAAATCATCGGGATTTGCCTCAATCGTAATTTCAGCAGCTTCATCAAGCAGGTATTCATCCCGGATCCTTTTGAGTATTTGTGTTAAATGATTACTATTCAGCACTGAAGGAGTTCCTCCACCCAGATATACCGATTTTATTATTTCTTGTTCTGCATAACTCTTTTTTTCAGACAACTCTCTGAGCAATGCCGATACATATCCATCCCGGTACTTTAAACTTACTGTAAAATAGAAGTCACAATAGCTGCATGCCTGCCTGCAAAAAGGAACATGTATATATAATCCCGCCATCCTGCTTATTCATTATTGGTAAATATTTACCGGATTAGATACGGCCCTCGGCTCAGCCGGTAGTGCATATACATTATATTCATATGCCCTGTTGTAAAGAGAGATGTTTAAAGTCTGTCCCCTGATCAAATAATAATGGTCCGGTCTCAACAGCCTGCATGATGTTCTCAAAACCAATAAAATGAAATGGTATACCCGGGTAGTTTTTTTCGAAAAGAGTGGTATACTTATCTATCTCAAAATTTACTCCGTCAAACATGAACTGAATTATAATAAATGCAACACCCCTGTTAATTAATTTTTTTAAAAATGGTTATAACTTCCCCTAATATCTCTGTCTATCAGTTTGTTATTCTTCTTGACCCTATCGATATACAGCCACAGATCCAACCATGTAAGAATTTCTACTTTCTTTATTGTTCCAGCAACGACTTAACTTCTCTTTTTTCATCCATTGAACGGTCATATAAAAGTCATCCTATAGTAGTGGAGAGGAGATATAACATACGCAAAAGGTATAAAACCTCATAGCTTTTATATATTGCCTGACTGAATATAATAAATTATACCTTTGCAGTCAATTTTTTATCATGAATACGAAAAGAAAGAGAAAGTTCCTGTTTACATCCCTATTTGCACTGGTAATTCTAATACTTAGTATATTTCCGGTAGATATCAGTAATGGTCCAACTCCTTTCTATTTTCAAGGGATGGATAAACTGGTACATGCCTCAATGTATTTTGTTTTTACGATCCTGGTGCTCTCAGAATTCTTTTTTAAACAAAAAATTAGAAAATTACCCTTCTTCCTGATTATTACAATTATCTTTTTCTATTCGATCATGGTAGAACTCATTCAGCATTTTGTTATTTTATCAAGATCCGGGGAGATATATGATGCTCTTGCAAATCTTGCGGGTATCTTATTTGGTTCTTTCCTTGTAGTATTGTTCAAAATGATCAAATCCTGATTCGCCCGCTGTTACTTCGAAATTCTGTTGACAGATCACCCACTGTTTGCCGGACAAAGACCTGTCTCATCTCCTCTCTGATTCCAGTAACTTTGTCATGAATCCCACATGGTTCTTCGTCAGAACAATGTGTTGTTCTTACCAGACATGAATCAAAAATGTCGGTTCCGTCAATGATCTCAACGATATCCATTATGGAGATATCCTCGGCAGGCCTTCCCAGACTGAAGCCACCATGCGGACCTTTTACAGAATGAAGTATCTTTTTCCTTGCCAGTATTTGCAATATTTTTCCTAAAAAGGGGGAGGGAATATCAAGCGCCCCTGATATTTCCTTTATTCCAATTTTATTTTCTCCGCCGGCATGGACTGAAATATACACAACAGAGCGAATAGCATATTTACATGTATTGGATAACATATTAATTATCTATCTTCTGAATTCGTTTTTCATGACGTCCGCCTTCAAATTCGGTATTAAGGAAAATATCTACTATTCTAAACGCCAAATCCTCCGTTATTAAGCGCCCTGGCAAAGAGCACACATTTGCATCATTATGCTTTCTTGCAAGTTCTGCAGCCTCTTCGGACCAGCAAAGCGCTCCCCTGACACCTTTATATTTATTGGTTGTCATGTTAATTCCGTTCCCTGATCCACAAATTGATATACCCGTTTTGTATATGCCCTCCGAAATAAATTTACCAATCTTATGACCAAAATCAGGATAATCTGTTGCATCTTCACTGTCTGTACCAACATCTACGACCTGTATCCCCCGGTCTACAAGATGCTCCTTTAGCTTATTTTTTAGGTGAAATCCTGCATGATCACTACCCATTAAAACTGTCCTGGTAAGCTTCATAAATATATTTTAACGATTAAATGTATAATATTTCTGAACAACACTCAAACTACCAGAGCTTTGTGTAAGAAATTGTTTTCAATGTTGCCGGATGCACCGACCATTTTATATATGCCTCGCTGTCTTTGTGTTGCTGAAATATCAAATTCCAATGTTGTATGGTTCATATGGTTAGTAATTCACCTGAAATTGATAGTTTGAGGCTGTTTATTGGAGATATATGACCCCATGGAAAAATCTCCTGAACTCTCATTGCTGTCTCTTTTACGTGTTAAACCGGATGTATAACCGGTATGTTCATTATTTAACAAAAATAATGTTAATTCTTTGTGAATTGCTTTTTATTCTAATTCAAAAAAAACATTTGCTTTTTCAAATTGTGTTTTCCTTTAGTTATTTTTTACATTTGTCAAACACAATCTTCTGTTTTTTTATCCGTAATCATTAACAAGATGTTAACACAAAATCTGTTTTAATTTGATTTGTTTTTTTTAACAATGCTTTATTAACATGATTTGAAAATATTGCCTAAATTTCAGAAAGCCAAAACAGATATTGTACAATCATTGTTAACTATATGTTATTTTGATTTTAAGAACTTCTTCCTGATTGATTGGGTGTAAAATTTGTAAACATAATCAACAGGATATTATCATCATCATTAAAGATTAAATTTTAAATATTATTATTATTTATATTATGGGAATTGTTGAAAAGGTAAAACTTGATAAAGGATTCGTCGATGAAGAGGTGGATCGCTCATTAGATATTGTAGGAGAGATAAAGAAAATGTGTAAAGATAAAAACGCTGTTATTCTAGCGCATTATTACCAGGAAAGCGAAGTTCAGGATATTGCGGATTTTATTGGCGACAGTCTTGATCTTTCCAGAAGGGCTGCAGCTACTGAAGCTGATATTATTGTTTTTGCCGGTGTTCACTTTATGGCTGAAACTGCAAAAATACTTTCTCCTTCAAAGAAGGTACTAATTCCTGACCTGAATGCAGGCTGCTCACTGGCAGATTCTTGTCCACCGGAAGAATTTGCGAAGTTCATAGAAAAATATCCGGAACATACCGTAATTTCTTATGTTAATACAACAGTAGAGATTAAAGCAATGACAGATATTACCTGTACCTCAACAAACGCTGTCGATATTATCAATAGTTTACCGAAAAATGAAAAAATAATTTTTGCACCTGACAAAAATCTTGGAAACTATATTAAAAGTTTAACAGGAAGGGAAATGATTATATGGCAGGGGGCTTGTCATGTCCACGAAGAATTTAGTCTCGAAAGAATTCTGGAATTGAAACAGGAATATCAGGATGCAAAAATTATAGCTCACCCGGAATGTGAAAAACCGGTAAGAATTGTTGCAGACCATGTTGGATCCACATCTTCTCTGCTCAACTTTACCCGTCAGGATGATGCTAAAGTCTATATTGTCGCTACCGAATCAGGCATCTTGCACCAGATGAAACTGGCAAATCCCGGAAAAATCTTCATTCCTGCACCCCCAAAGGATTCTACTTGTGCTTGCAATGATTGTAAATATATGAAATTGATTGATTTAAATAAGATATACAATACACTGAAATTTGAGCAACCGGAGGTTATTATAGAAGCGGAACTGATGAATAAGGCAGTTGTTTCTATCAAAAGAATGTTAGATATTTCAGAAAAATTAGGAATATAAATTGTTACCAGTTTGTAAAATAAAAAAAAGTCTTCTGATAGAAGTATTATTTCTTCTATCCATTACTGCACAGCCATTAATCGCACAACTGGATGTAGAAGACGGACCAGTAAAAATATATTATCCAAATGGTCAGGTCTCAAGCGAGGGATTCGTCAGAAACGGCAAACCTGATGGATATTGGAAAACATATTATGCTACTGGAATTTTGAAATCTGAAGGAAAAAGAACAAATTTTCTTCTTGACGGCACATGGAATTTTTATAATCACTCAGGTGAGTTGGTTGAGGTTATAAATTATCAACTGGGAAAAAGAAGTGGATACACCTATGTGTTTGATTATAATAACCCTGAAATACCTGGAAAAAGAACGCTCATTTCCAAGGAATTGTATATTAATGATAAAAAGGAGGGGTTCTCATATTATTATTATCAAACCGGGGAACTGAGAGAAATTGTTTACTATTCAGAGGGCAAAAAAGAAGGATATGCAAGGGAGTTTTCAAAAGACAGTACAGTAATAACCTTAAAACAATTCAAGGAGAATTACCTGATAAGTTGGGAGCGTATAAACAGGAAAGACGAATTGGGACTAAAACAGGGTACTCATAAAACATTTTATGAGGATGGTTCTGTGAAAAGTGAAGCAAATTATCTGGACGATCAACT
The DNA here is from genome assembly GCA_964539395.1 of uncultured Bacteroidaceae bacterium. Taxonomy (GTDB): domain Bacteria; phylum Bacteroidota; class Bacteroidia; order Bacteroidales; genus M55B112. The sequence continues at coordinate 10,204 of CAZIIU010000029.1, read as the reverse complement.
TCACGGATATTCAAGGGAATATGACAGAAATGGATTGTTATTGCAAACCTTCCGATATGAAAGAGGATCCATTATTGAGGAGATTGATGAAGAAGCAAAGGAGATCATTGATTTTAAAAGGACTTTTGACGAACAGGGAAGATTAATTTTTTCTGGCGGATACAGAGAAGGAATACCTATAGGCATCCATCGCTTTTTTGACAGTACTGGAACTGTTGTTAATTCTCATATTTATAATGAACGGGGAGATAAAGTATCTGAGGGCATTGTTGATGAACAGGGAAGAAGAAAAGGGGATTGGAAAGATTTCTATGTAACAGGTGAATTAAAGGCTAAGGGTTCATATCAGAATAATAGGAAAAGTGGAGTATGGAACTTCTATTTTAGGAATGGAAAAATAGAACAAAAGGGAAATTTCCTGAATGGACGATTTGATGGGGAATGGATTTGGTATTATGATACTGGAGAAATATGGAGGATGGAGAATTATTTCAACGGAAATGAGGATGGCTATGCTGTTGAATATAGCAGGGATGGCAGTATTATTGCGGAGGGGAACTATATTACCGGTGAAAAAGATGGAAAATGGGTTCATATGGTTGGCGATCACAAGGAGGTAGGTAACTACATTTCCGGATTAAGGGAGGGAAAATGGATCTATTATTACAGTGATGGATCAAAGAAATTTGAAGGAAATTATGTAAGGGGACTTCCGGATGGAAAACAATTCTATTATTACAGGAACGGTAATATTCAGGAGGAACAATTCTACAGATCAGGAATCAGGGAAAGAATATGGAGAAAGTTTAATGAATTGGGAGATGTAGAGATATCAATTGTTTACAGGAATAACAAGGAGGTAAGAATTGATGGTGTAAGAGTTGACTTACCAGAAGGCGAAATAAAAATAATCAGTTAGATGGATAATAATACGGACGGTTTTGATCTTCGGGAAGAGTCTCTAACTAAAGTAGATCTGGAGCTTGACAGGCAATTGAGGCCTTTGAAATTTTCAGATTTTAATGGTCAGAAAAAAATTACGGATAATTTAAAAGTATTTGTGAGGGCAGCTGGATTAAGAGATGAAGCACTTGATCATGTCCTGCTGCATGGGCCACCGGGTTTGGGGAAAACAACCCTTGCAAATATTATTGCAACTGAGTTGGGAGTTGGGATAAAAGTAACCTCCGGTCCGGTTCTCGACAAGCCCGGCGATCTGGCAGGTTTGCTGACTGGCCTGGAGGAAGGCGATGTTCTGTTTATAGATGAGATCCACCGGCTGTCTCCAATCGTTGAAGAGTACCTTTACTCAGCCATGGAGGATTACAAAATAGATATAATGATAGATAAGGGCCCATCGGCCCGGTCGGTGCAAATCACACTCAATCCCTTTACATTAATAGGAGCAACAACCAGATCCGGATTATTAACCAGCCCTTTAAGGGCACGCTTTGGAATTACCTCCTTGTTGGAATATTACGACTGTGAAGTATTAAAAGGCATCATAAACAGGTCCTCATCCATATTGAAAATTGAGATTGAAGAACAAGCAGCTAAAGAGATAGCTTCAAGAAGCAGGGGAACACCAAGGATTGCCAATGCATTGTTGAGAAGAATCAGAGATTTTGCACAGGTGAAAGGATCTGGGATAATCGATCTTGAAATTACCAAATACGGCCTTGAAGCTCTTAATATTGACAAGTCTGGTCTTGATGAAATGGACAATAAAATATTATCCACCATCATTGATAAATTCAAGGGTGGCCCGGTTGGGATCTCAACTATTGCAACTGCAGTTGGAGAGGAAGCTGGTACAATCGAAGAGGTCTATGAACCCTTTTTGATAAAGGAGGGCTATATTAAAAGAACACCAAGGGGACGGGAAGCAACAGAAATTGCCTATAAACACCTGGGAAAATATATAGGTGATCAAAATCTTTTGTTTTGATATTTTGTATTATATTTGAAACAAAATAACACAACCAAAAATGAAGGAGCTTCTTAAAAGTTTAGGACTTATACTAATTCTTGTGGGTGTTGTAATTCTGAGTATTGCAGTTTTTAAAGAAACACAAACAAATGCAAAACTGGCAGCCAGCCTCATCCTTGTTGTTACAGGACTTCTGGGTCATATTTTTCTCAATAAGTATATTAATTAAATACAACCCGATTCATTCTTTCATGGAGCAATAGGTTCTCGTTATCCCGGAAGTACCGGGTTTTTTTTGATGTAGAGAGAAATACTGACTATTTGTTGATAGAGACAGGTGTATTTGAACAAATTTCATTTATAAATGATATATATAACATACATTTTTTAATTTTTTGAATAGAATGAAGCAAAACTTGGAGTTGGACTTTCTTGGTGGAATGGCTTTTGAAACTGAGTTAAACGGTCACAAGATATACATTGATGCAGATGAGTCTGTAGGGGGTAAAAATTCCGGACCAAGGCCAAAGCAACTTATGATGCTCGCTTTAGCCGGATGTACAGGGATGGATGTGGTTTCTATACTTAGAAAGATGAGGGTGGAATTTGATTCCTTAAGCATTAAGATTGAAGCTGAGCTGGATGATGAATTCCCAAAACCTTATACCCATATGAAGGTAATTTACAGATTCAGGGGAGAGGACCTGCCAATGGAAAAAATACAGAAGGCAGTTGATCTTTCAAGAGAAAGGTATTGTGGAGTGTCGGCCAACTATAAAGATTCATTTCCTGTTGAACATGAAATAAGAATCAATGACGATTAGCAAAATCAAGTGTGAGGACCGTTTCCGGTTTCCGGAAGCTTTTCATAACCCTCCAGATTCAATATTATAGATTTGATCCAAGTTTGTGATTCTTTTAAAAAGCTGAAGAAAACTGCTCCAGAAACCTGGTGTCGTTTTCATAATAGAGCCGTAGATCTTTTACTTCATATTTTAACATAGCGATACGCTCAATACCCATACCAAAAGCGAATCCATTATATATATTTTTATCAATATTCGATAATTCAAGTACATTGGGGTGTACCATTCCACAGCCAAGTATTTCGAGCCAACCGGAGTATTTACAAACATTACACCCCTTACCCCTGCAAATCTTACAACTGATATCCATTTCAGCTGAAGGTTCTGTGAATGGAAAGAATGATGGACGAAACCTTGTTTTTGTTTCTTCACCAAACATTTCCCTGGCAAAATACATGAGTGTTTGTCTCAAATCTGCAAAAGATACATTTTTATCAATATATAAACCCTCAATTTGATGGAAAATGCAGTGTGCCCTGGCAGAAATTGCTTCATTTCTAAATACCCTTCCCGGAGAAATCGTCCTGATAGGAGGTTTCGATTTTTCCATTACACGTACCTGAACAGATGAGGTGTGCGTTCTAAGTAAAACATCAGGGTTTTTTTCAATAAAGAAGGTGTCCTGCATATCCCTGGCTGGATGCTCAGGAGGAAAATTAAGCGCTGAAAAAACATGCCAGTCATCTTCAATTTCAGGGCCTTCAGAAATATGATAACCCAGCCTGTTGAAAATTTCTATGATCTCATTTCTTACGATGGATACCGGATGACGGGAACCAATTGAGAATGATTTACCCGGAACAGTAGGATCTGGAATGGCATATGTTGTGTTCTGCTGCTTTGAATTTTCTTTCAACGTTGCTACCTTCTCCGATACATAGTCTTTTAATGCGTTTATACGTAAACCCACTTCGCGTTTTAATTCGCTGGGAACTGATTTGAAATCAGAAAACAATGCGCTTAAATGACCTCTCTTTCCCAGATATGCGATTCGAAACTCCTCAATAGCCTCTGGAGATGAAGCCTGAAATTCTCTCGCTTCATTGAGAAGTTTTTCTATTCTTTCCAGCATAATTTATTATTAAAGGCTGTAAAATTAAACAAAATATGCGGTCCATCCATAAACGAATTGCTGAATAGGTTCAACAGCTACCGGAAGGTAAGATATATTGGCATGTTCAGAGGTATGGGTACAGTATAATATGATGCAATGGGGATAACTATTTTATTTTGATCGTGTAGAAAATGTCTTCAACAGGTCTGTCATAATTGTCTGTGGGAACAGAAGCAATTGTGTCCACAACATCGATACCCTTGATTACTTCTCCAAATACAGTGTAGGAACCATCAAGATGGGGTGCCCCGCCAATTGTAGTATAATATTCAATTTGTTCCGGGGTAAAGGGCGGGTGCTTTCCTGAAGATTGCATCATTAAAAGCTGTTCTTTACTAAAAACCTGACCGTGAACTATATAAAACTGTGACCCCGATGATTCTTTTTCAGGGTTGACAGCGTCTCCTTGCCGGGCAGCTGCAAGGGCACCCTTTTTGTGATAATAATTGCTGTTGAATTCTGAAGGGATCCTGTAACCAGGTCCTCCGGTACCAAGTCGCTGTCCTTTGGGTGCCCCAGCCGAATGAGGATCCCCCCCTTGAATCATAAAGTTTTTAATTACACGGTGGAACAGTTGGTTATCATAGAACCCCTCATTGATTAATTTTATAAAATTATTCCTGTGCAAAGGGGTGCCATCATAAAGCAACAGTTCAATATCGCCCAGAGAGGTTGAAAGCACCACGATTGTACCTCTTTCCTCAGTCTTATCTTGCGACCAGATGCTCAGCAACGAAAGAAGTATGACATGTATCATCAATATGCGTTTCATAATTATGTAATTTTGCAACAACTCTTATTATAACAATCAGAGCCGGCAGTATGTTGCATTGCACATTTATTATATTATGGTTATAGCTTTATCAGGCCACAGAGGTTTTATTGGATCGCATATAAAAAAGGCGTTTGGAGAAGATAGATTAATTCTACTTAACAGGGAAGACATCTACGGAAATACAGAGGAGCTCGCCGCAAAAATACAAGGAGCTCAAATTGTTATGAACTTTGCGGGATATACTGTTTCAAAAAGGTGGACCAAAAAGAACCGGGCAAGGATTTATACCAGTAGAATAGGTGTTACAGAGAACATTGTTCGGGCGATAAACAAGTTAAAGAATCCTCCAGCTTTCTTTATTAATGCCTCCGCAATAGGAATATATGGTCAAAATGAAGTGCACAACGAATTAGAGTACAGTTTTAGCGATGATTTTCTGGCCGGGGTGATAAAGAGGTGGGAGCAAAGTGCAGCATATGTAAAAGAACCGGTCAAACTAGTGACAGTTAGGCTGGGGTTGGTTTTAGGAAGAGACGGAGGTGCAATGCCACGGTTATTCAGGCTGTTCAGGTATGGTTTGGGAGGTGTTATTGGTTCAGGAAAACAGATTTATTCGTTTATTAATATTGACGATGTGATCTACGCTTTACAGTTTATTATAAAGAATAATGGCAGTGGAGTGTATAATTTCACAGCTCCCTTCCCTGTATCAAATGAAGTTTTTACAAAAACCATTGCTTCCAAAATGAAGCGGCCCGCAATATTTCGTATTCCGGGTATACTAGTAAGGTTTGTATTAGGTAAGGCTTCTATAATTGTTGTTGGAGGACAAACAGTTTATCCAATGAGACTGCTGGAAGAGGGATATAGTTTTACCTTTGCCACTATTCAGGAATCAATCACAAACCTCATAGAAGAAACGTGAATCTGATTAAACAACTTTTCAGTCAGACAGCAGTATATGGAATGGGGATTGTGCTTCCTCGTCTGCTGAACTACTTGCTGCTGACTCCTTTTTATACTAGGGTATTTGAGCCTGGGGAATATGGAATAATTACAGAATTATATGCCTATGTTGTGTTTTTACTGGTTATTCTTACCTACGGAATGGAAACTGGTTTTTTCAGATTTTCCAGTAACAATACTGGTCAGCAGCACCACATTTACACCAGCATTCTGCTGACTGTTTTTACAACATCTTTGTTATTTGTTTTGCTGGTATTCACATTTATTGTACCGATTTCTTCCGGTTTGGGATATTCTTCGTTTCCCCTCTACATCAAATGGCTTGCAATGATCGTTGCCCTGGATGCCTTTACTGCAATTCCCTTTGCCAGAATTAGACTTCTTAATAAACCCTTGAAATATGCGTTGATAAGAATTGCAGAGGTAATGGTGAATATTGGTCTGAATTGGTTTTTCTTGTTTTATTGTCCTGGAAATGCTGATGCAGATTGGGTAATGAGGTTGTATGACCCGGATCTTGGGGTGGGTTATGTACTTGTTTCAAATTTAACAGCATCACTATTGAAACTTTTTCTGCTTGCATCTGAAATTCTTGCTGCTATCAGGGGATATTTTGACCGTAAATTGATCAAGGAGATACTGAGGTATTCATACCCACTGCTTATTGCCGGACTTGCTGGTACGATAAATGAAGCACTCGATCGGGTTCTTTTGAAACACTTGATAGATGAGGCACTCGATCCAATGTTTCAACTCGGTATTTATGGGGCTAATTATAAAATTGCCGTGCTGATGACGCTATATGTACAAATGTTTAAATATGCAGCTGAACCATTTTTCTTCGCCAAATCAAAACTCAGGGAGGCGAAAGAACTATATGCGGATGTACTTGTATTTTTTATTATTCCCGGGCTGCTGATATTTTTAGTGGTTATGTTATATATTAATTACTTTAAGCTGTTTATAGGACCGGCTTTTAGGCAGGGCGTGGGAATAGTGCCGGTAATTTTGATGGCCAATTTGGTGATGGGTATGTTTTTCAACTTATCAGTGTGGTATAAGCTCACTAATAAAACGATGGTTGGTGCAATACTGGTGACGATCGGTGCCGGTATAACCGTTCTTGTTAATTTGCTTTTTATACCAAAATATGGGTATTTGGCATCAGCCTGGGGACATCTGATATGTTATTCAGTGATGGTAGTTCTTTCTTTTGTTTTATCCCGGAAATATTATAAAATCCCCTATGATTTTAATCGAATTATATTTTATATTGCTATAATTGTATGCTTCTATTTTATAGATCAATTACTGACAAGGTATTTTGTCATTTTCAGCAATATTATGAAACCCCTGCTTATTCTACTCTCATTGTTGATGTTCTATTTAGGAGAGAGGACAAGGTTTCTGAAATACAAGGTTGTTCAAAAAGAATAGATGAAGGAATGAAACTAAGAATTGTTAACAAATCTGATAATCCTCTGCCAGCCTATTCAACGGAATATAGTGCAGGAATGGATATCAGAGCAGCGATTGGTGAGAGTATTGTTTTAAAACCCCTTGAAAGAAGGCTTATTCCAACCGGCCTGTTTATAGAACTGCCGGAAGGTTATGAAGCCCAGATAAGACCGAGAAGCGGACTGGCAGTGAAGCATGGGATTACTGTATTAAACAGTCCGGGTACGATTGATGCTGATTACCGGGGAGAAATTGGCGTAATTCTTGTCAATTTGTCTTCTGAGGATTTTGTAGTTGAACCGGGAGATAGGATTTGCCAGATGGTTATTAATAAGTATGAAAAAATAGATTGGAAGAGTGTGGATTATCTGGCTGAATCAGGTCGGGGTTCAGGTGGTTTTGGACATACTGGTACGGAGTAAGTACTACAGAAACGGATGTTTAATTGCTGCCGAATCAAGACAAATATTGAATTAGAAGCATTCGATAAAAATATACAGTGTCATTTTAAAGGAATAGTATGTATAAGGAACTGGTTATTAATAAACAGGGTAAATTGGCGGGATAACGGAGGATTTTTATGTTTGGAAGAATTGGACAAACAGTAGTTCTTTCTCTTTTTTTGTGCTTAACCATAGCAGCGCAGGAGAGAAATACAGATTATCAGTATGCATTGATAGAAGCCGTTAAGCAAAAGAATCTTGGAAATCTTCCCGGAGCCGTGGAATTATATAAAATGGTTTTGGAAGAGAACGATTCAGTTGCTGTTGCACATTATGAATTAGGAACACTCTATGCACTTGCCGGTAGTTATAACCTGGCATTAGATCACCTTGAAAAAGCATATGAAATAGACCCTCAAACAAAATGGTATTTTAATACCTATATAGAGGTTTTATTGATACAGAAGGAATATAAAAAGGCTGAAAAGTTATTGAAGAATAAAAGGGAGAAAGATCCGGATAATGAGGACTATCATTACAGGCTTGCGAATATTGCTTTTTTAGAAGGAAAGTCCGGAAAGGCGATTCGAATCCTGGAGAGAATGGAAAGGAAATGGGGATTTTCAGATAAGGTTACCCTTTTAAAAGCAAGCATTTATGAGGAGAGAGAAAACTATGATAAAGCACTTACAGAGATTGAAAGGATATTGCAAATTTTTCCAGAGTCAATTGAATTGAAAATAGTAGCTGCGGAGATGGCTATGAAAAATAGTAAAAGTGAGCTGGCTGCAGAATATTATATGGGCGTTTTTGAGCTGGATAGCATGAATGTTTATGCTTTAACAAATCTTACAGATTACTATAGAAAGAAGGGTAATATATCTGAGAGCCTGTTTTTTTTGAATAAGTCTTTTGAAAGCGATGAAATTGATTATCAGAGGAAAATTGCGATAATGGAATTCTATATTTCCGATACTGCTATGGTAAGAGAGTACCGGCCATTATTGAAAAATCTGGTGGAAACCATGTTGAAGAAGCATGGTGGTCAAAGTGAAATACGACTGCTTGCAACTGAGTTTTTTATTCGTAGTGGAGATTATGATGAAGCTCTAAATACTATGATCCCTGTTTTAAACAAGGAAGAACATAGGTATGGATTATGGAAACAGGGAATGCTGCTGGCGAGTGCCGCAGATCGGAACAGGGATATGCTATGGATTGCTGAAAGCGCATCTGTACTTTTTCCGGATAGCCTGGAAATAATCTATTTTAAAGGCATTGCCCACTATGAACTACAACAATACAAGGAGCTGTTGAGCATATTATCAAATGATATGGTACAAAAAGCCGAAGACCATGAAATGGTTTCACATATGAATATGTTGGTTGCTGAGAGTTTATACCAAATTGGTGAATATCAGCAATCGGATAGTATTTTTCGAAAAATTATAGAAAGTGAGCCGGATAATTACATGGTGATGAATAATTTTAGTTACTATCTTTCTCTAAGGGGAGAATCACTGGAATCGGCAAAAGTTATGAGTCGCAAGACTATTGAGAATAATCCTGAAAATGGAACCTTTCTGGATACATATGCATGGGTCTTGTTTAAACTTGGTGAATATGAAGAAGCTGAAGTTTATATTATGAAGGCATTGAAGTTTGGAGGAGAGAGCAGCCCTGTTATCAATGAACATGCAGCCGATATTTTTTATAGTAACGGTAATGAGGAAATGGCGAGGATGCATTATCAGAAAGCGATAGAGCTTGGCGGTGAAAGTGAAAGGATTTTGGAAAAGATGGAAAATCTGTATAAGCATGAGTAGAAATCTGCTTCTGATACCTGCCTTAATAGTAATATTTTCTTGTTCTTCTCAAAGAAAGTTGAGTAAGAGAGATGTATTGGATGAGATTCATGCCGGAAACTGGATAAATCAATGTGATAGCTTGCGGCTGTTTGAATCATTGTATGTTAGTAAGATCGATGCGGAGATATTTCTGGGTCAAAACAAGTATAATGCAAAAGTGGCTTTGTATTATATGCCGGATTCATTGTTTTTTATTAGTGCGGTGAATGCAGGTTTTGAAATTGTACGGATTGGAGTGACCAGGGATAGTGCCGTTTTTATTAACAGAATTGATAAGTCAGTATATATCTACAGGGAATGGCAATATCAATATCCTCCACCTCTGGCATTTAAGGATTTGGAATTTCTTATCAACAAAAGTATTGTTTGTGATTTTGAAGGTATCTCATTAAAAAATGATGAAGTTCTGGTAGTTGACCGGTCGCTGAAGGATGTTTCGAGGGTAATTAATTATTCTGTGAAGGATTTATCATTGATACGCTTTGAGTTCTTTCAAAAGAAGACAGGGGAGTATATTGTTGGAGAAAGGAAGTATGATAAGAGAATAAACCTGTTTTCAAACTATATTGTGGACGATTTACAGGTTGATGCAAAAGGGGGTAATATTGAGCTGAATCGAAAGTTGAATATAGACCTGAATGTGAACAGAAATAAATACAGTATAACATATTTTTAAAGGTAGAAGTATACACTAATATTTATGCAGGTAGTAATGAATGTAAGACTTTTTACGCTGCGTAACTTTGTTTCTGTAAAATTAGAATTTAAGAGTTGATTGATTAAA
>CAZIIU010000028.1:0-41308 GCA_964539395.1 uncultured Bacteroidaceae bacterium | reverse complement strand
AAGAAATAAATTAAGAAACCACTTTCAGTGGTCCTAAGAATAGGTAGTACTTTAGAAAGTTGCTATAATTTATGTGGGAACTGGTCTTACAATTGCTATTTTATCAGGTTGGTTAATTGGTAAACTTGGTTTGGAAAAGTATGTTGCAGAATGGGTATATAAAGTTAAAGCCAGTCACCAAAACGAAATAGAATCTAAACCTGTTTTTCATGAACGTATTCGGGCAGGATATGAATCAGTAAAAGAAATCGTAGGAAAGATATGGATTTTCATTGTTATTGGTATTGCTGTGGGTGCTGGAGCGCATGGATATGTTCCCGAAGATTTTCTTGGCTCACTATTAGGAAAGGATAATTGGTATGGTGTTCCCATCGCTATTCTCATGGGTATTCCAATGTATTCCAATGCTGCGGGAATAATTCCTATAGTAAGTGTTTTAATTGAAAAAGGAGTATCACTGGGTACAGCATTGGCGTTTATGATGTCTGTAATTGCCTTATCACTTCCTGAAATCATTATTCTGAAGAAAGTGCTGAAATGGCAACTTATAACTGTTTTCGTAGGAATAGTTGCGATTGGAATTGTATTGGTAGGGTTTATTTTTAACTATTTCCTCTAACTAATTAATATCTATGTGAATTATGGTATTCATCCAAATAAATAGAAATGAATAGACGTAAAGCAATGAAAGTAGCAGCAGGTGTTGTTGTTGGAGGTGGAGCAGGACTTCTGACCTTAACAAATGCATTCAAACCTAATATAGAGTTTGATAACGAGCCTCACAGACTGGATTACAATCCAGATGAAGGTGACTGGGCATATTCCCCGCTTGACCCAGACCTTACTGCCGAATTGGCTTATGAATACTATCCCCAAGGTAGTTGTATGTATGCAATTGCGAAGAGTATTATTTCTCAGTTGGGTGAAAAAATTGGTGAACCATATAAGTCTTTTCCCATTCATTTATTTAAATATGGTCATGGAGGCGTTGGAGGTTATGGTTCTATATGCGGTACGCTAAATGGGGCAGCAGCAATCATTGGTTTACTTGTAACTGATAAAGGCGTTCGGGATAGTATGATAGCCGATGTTTTCCGATGGTATGAACAAGAACCATTGCCTGCTTTCAACCCGCAAAGTGCTTCTTCAGAATATATTCCCGTCAAGAGTGTTTCACAATCAGTCTTGTGTCATGCATCAAATACGAATTGGTGCAAAACTTCAGGATTTAAAGTTAGTAGTAACGAACGGAAAGAAAGATGTAGAAGAATGACCAGTGATGTAGCAAAAAAAGTTGTCATAGCACTCAATGAAATTTCTACCGACTCATATACTACCAATGTTTATAACGATGAAGCCGTAAACAACTGTTTAACATGCCATGGCAGCACAGGTAAAGTAAACAATACAGCCACTAAAATGAGTTGTAACTCATGCCATACAAAATCGGTAGGGCATCGTGTTTTTTCAGATATCCATTACAAATTAATGAAGGAATAAAAGCCTAAATCATTTATTAACCTGATAATTTATTATCATGAAATCAAAATCACTCGGTTTTATTGGTGGCGGAAGAATTACTAAAATTTTTCTACAAGCCTTGGAAAACAAGACAACAGATTTCTCATCGGTATTGGTAAGCGATACCAATCCAGATGTCCTGAATGCACTCAAAACACAGTTCCCAAAAATTCAAACGTCTGATTCATGTATGGAGGCAGCAAAACAGGAAATTGTTTTTATTGCCTTGCACCCTCCTGTAATTATGGAGACCTTGGAACAAATCAAAGACACTGTTTCTCAGACAACACAAGTGATTTCATTGGCACCGAAAATCAGCATCGAAAAAATTGTCTCAAAACTATCATCCAAGAAAATTGCACGCATGATTCCCAATGCCACTTCATACATCAATGAAGGCTATAATCCTGTTTGCTTCTCTTCTGAATATACTATGTCTGAAAAACAAACCCTGTTTGAAATGCTATCATTATTGGGAAATACATTTGAAGTGGAAGAATTAAAACTGGAGGCTTATGCAATGGTTTCAGCCATGTTACCAACTTACTTTTGGTTTCAATGGGAAGAAATGCAACACCTTGGGGTGCAGATGGGATTAAACGAGTTGGAAAGCAGAAAAGCGATACAGGAGACTTTATTGGCTGCTATTAATCTGTTCTACAATTCGGGATTAAGTAACAGCGAAGTTATTGATTTGATTCCTGTTAGACCAATTGGTGAACATGAAGCACAAATTTCAGAAATCCTCCAAACCAAACTCATGGGTTTGTTTCAAAAAATAAAGCCATAAAGAATGGTTAAGAAAGTTATTCCGTGGATAGTATTCATTTTCTTTTTTACATTAATAATCTTTGGCTTAGCATTTAGGGAAAGTCTGAATAATTCCCTCTCTGTTATGATGAAAAAACAGGTGTCCCACGAAGTAGCACAATCAGGGAACACTTTAATAGATTCGCTTTATAACTATTCGACAAATGGTTCCAATTACGTGATTACTTTCCTCGAATTTGGCGCAACAAATTGTTCAGCATGCAAACGCATGGAAAGTGTAATGGAAGATATTCGTAAAAAGTACCCTGCGCATGTGAATGTTGTATTCCTGAATATTTTGAAACCTGAAAACCAAAACCTGATGAAACTTTACGGAATCGCTGCTATTCCAACACAAGTACTTTTAAATAAAAATGGTGAAGAATATTTCAGGCATACAGGTTTTATCTCAACTCCTGATTTGGAAAAAGAAATTATAAAAGAATAAATTATAAATATTCACAATATGAAAGTTTTAATCTTATGTACAGGCAATAGTTGCCGCAGCCAGATGGCTCATGGTTTTTTACAATCGTTCGACAAAAACCTTGTTGTACGTTCAGCAGGAACTGAAGCATCGGGTAAATTAAATGCTAAAGCAGTAAAAGCAATGGCAGAAATTGGTATAGATATTAGCCATCATACCTCTGATTCGGTGGATATCTACCTTGGTGAGGAATGGGATTATGTGGTTACCGTTTGTGGTGGAGCAAACGAGGCATGTCCTGCATTTTTGGGGAAGGTTAAACACCGCTTGCATATAGGTTTCGATGACCCATCTCATGCAACAGGTACAGAAGAATATATTTGGAGCGAGTTTTTGCGTGTCAGAGATGAAATCAGAGAGGGTTTTCACAAATTATATGTTGAACAAATCAAACCCCAATTATAAGTCATGGGCACGGAAAAAAAACACATCGGCATATTTGAAAAGTACCTGACAATTTGGGTGGCTTTATGTATTGGCGCAGGTATTTTGATTGGAAATTTCGCAGGGGATAGTGTGCAGATTTTAAGTAGACTGGAAATTTATAATGTAAATATTCCAGTCGCTATTTTGGTATGGCTTATGATTTACCCCATGATGCTTCAAATTGATTTTTCAAGCATTAAGAATGTTGGTAAACGACCAAAAGGATTGATACTAACATTAGTTGTTAATTGGCTAATCAAGCCTTTCACAATGGCATTCTTTGCATGGATATTCTTTACCAAAATATATGCAGCATTTATATCGCCTGAACTGGCAGGTGAATATATTGCAGGGGCAATTCTATTAGGTGCAGCACCTTGTACAGCAATGGTGTTTGTATGGAGTTACCTGACTGATGGCGACCCGAATTATACACTCGTTCAGGTTTCGATAAATGACCTGATTATTTTGGTAGCATTTGTCCCTATTGTGGGTTTGCTTCTGGGAATAACTGATGTTCAAGTTCCCTATGATACCTTAGTTGCGAGTGTCCTGATTTTTGTAGTAGTTCCATTGCTTGCAGGGTATATTACAAACAAGAATTTAATCAGAAGAAAAGGTGAGGTTTGGTTTAAAGAAGTTTTTTTACCCAAATTTAAACCCATCTCTATAATCGCATTGCTGCTAACATTGATTTTATTATTTGCTTTTCAGGGAGATACGATTACCGATAATCCGCTTATTATTTTACTTGTTGCCGTTCCCTTGTCCATTCAGACATATTTCATTTTTTTTATCACGTGGTTTAGTGGCAGAAAATTAAAATTACCCCATGCAATTTGCTCTCCTTCAGCAATGATTGGTGCAAGTAATTTTTTTGAATTAGCCGTTGCTGTGGCAATTGCACTTTTCGGGTTACAATCACCAGCAGCATTAGTGACCGTGGTTGGTGTATTAGTTGAAGTACCAGTAATGCTATCATTGGTTGCATTGGCAAATAAATGGAGATATTAAAAAACTATTCTCACTTTAATTACCAGTTTATTAGAATATATTACTACAAGTCTATTATATGTAATAAAATACATGAACTATGACATGCCCGCTCATCTCAAATCGTCTGTTATAGGCCAATCTGTTACAATTCCCATTACAAGAGGACGACCCAACCTGGGAACATGGCAGGGTATTTATCTCTGCGAATTCAGAAATCACGGGGGGTCCCGTAAAATTGTCATTACCCTTTACACCTGAAATTGATTTGTATTGCCACGCTCTTAATAAAAGGAAGCCATTATAAAATAAATCTTGATAGTTGTGTGTTCGGGGTTCCTTAGTTTTTTACTGTAATCCTCCAGGCCAGACATTCCTTCCAGGTTTCCATCTCCTGAGCCAGTCTTTTTTGCTAACCATATATCAAAATTACCCGGACTGATGTTCCGACAATGCCAGGCAGAGCAGAATTTGAATTGCGTATTTCTGCTATTCCGGGTAGTGCTTATCCGGGCAGTGCTTTTCCGGTTTAAGTCATTCTGCCTTGCAGGTCGCGATCCCCTGTTAAACTAATGTTGTTTAGCAGATGGATCAGATGCTGAACAATATGTTCCTGCCCGTTGAATTTCTCTATTTTTGACACCAGAATCAAGTGCAGAACCGATGGATAAAATGGTATTGTTAGGCGATGAGGCGATCGCACAGGGGGCTCTCGACAGTGGTATTTCGGGGGTTTATGCCTATCCGGGAACACCGTCAACAGAGATTACTGAATATATTCAACGTTCAAATACAGCGCGTGAGCGAGGTGTGCATTCCGATTGGTCGGCAAATGAGAAGACAGCCATGGAGGCTGCTTTGGGGATGTCGTATGCCGGAAAGCGGGCATTGGTGTGCATGAAGCATGTAGGACTGAATGTGGCTGCAGATGCTTTTATCAACTCAGCGGTTACTGGGATTAATGGCGGTCTTGTACTGTTGGTGGCCGATGATCCATCAATGCATTCATCACAAAATGAGCAGGACTCGCGTTTTTATGCAAAATTCTCAAAGGTTCCGGTGTTGGAACCGGCGAATCAGCAGGAGTGTTACGATTTTACACGCAAGGCATTTGAGCTGTCAGAAAAGTACGAATTGCCTTTAATGATCAGGGTAACGACAAGGTTGGCCCATTCGCGTTCGGGGGTCAAATGCCGGGAGCTGCAACCCGAAAATGAATTGAAATTACCTGCAGATAATACCCGGTTTATCCTTCTGCCGGCTTTTGCACGAAAACGATACCGAAAGTTGCTGGATATTCAATCGTTGCTTGAAGAAGATGCAGTAAAAACGGGGTACAATCAGCTTACAGATGGAAACGACACATCCAGGGGGATCGTGGCCTGTGGGATTGCATACAATTATTATATGGAGATTGCGGAGATGTATGGATTGAACCATCCGGTGCTAAAAATATCACATTATCCGGTGCCAGGTGAAATGCTGAGGAAACTTGCCGGGCGCACCACTGAACTTCTCATACTCGAAGAGGGTTTCCCCATAATTGAAGAGCTGCTGACAGGTGTGCTTGGATCGAAATACCGGATCAACGGCCGGATGAGCGGTGCAATCCCCCGTGACGGGGAACTGAACCCGCAGAAAGTTGCTTCAGCAATGGGTATTGAGTTGCAGAAGGGATTGGATGTGCCCGATGTGGTTGTCAGCAGACCGCCGGCTCTCTGTAAGGGCTGTAGCCATATCGATATGTACAATGCACTGAACGAGGCACTTAAGTCATATGGACCAGGCAGGGTGTTTTCCGATATTGGTTGCTATACCCTTGGCGCGCTGCCTCCGTACAATGCGATAAATTCCTGTGTTGATATGGGGGCATCTGTTACCATGGCCAAAGGTGCGTCAGATGCCGGGCTGCGACCTTCTGTGGCCGTGATTGGCGATTCTACATTTACCCACTCCGGGATGACTGGTTTGTTGGATGCAGTGGTAGAGAATACGCCGCTGACGGTGATCATTTCAGATAACTCTACCACGGGAATGACAGGGGGACAGGCTTCGCATGCTACCAACAGGCTGACTGCAATTTGCAAGGGGCTGGGTGTGGACGAGGATCATATAGTAGAGATCAATCCATTGAAAAAACACCATGAGGAGAATTGTATGCTCATCGAACGGGAACTGAACTATGAAGGTGTTTCAGTGATCATCGCATCACGTGAGTGCATCCGGACAGCAACCAGGAGAAGAAAGAAGGAACGGAATTATTGAGCAATTGCAGCACAGTCACTTATCCTGAAGATATGACAGAATTGAAATGTTAAGTTTCATTTAAGTACTGTCAGAACACTGCATATAGCATGGAAGGTGGTTATAGTTGATGAAGGAGGCTTTGGCAGACTACAAAATAAAAGCATAAGATGAAAACAGATATCGTACTATCGGGTGTAGGGGGACAGGGTATTCTATCCATTGCGGCAGTCATAGGAATGGCTGCAATCGAAAATGCTCTCTTTGTAAAGCAGGCAGAGGTACATGGTATGAGTCAGCGCGGTGGTGCCGTCCAGTCTCACCTGCGGATTTCAGACAAGCCCCTCTATTCAGATCTTATACCTATGGGGAGTTGTGATATGATCCTTTCCGTTGAACCGATGGAGTCTCTGAGATACCTTCCCTGGCTTTCGCAGACCGGTTGGCTCGTCACAAATTCCAAACCATTGGTCAATATCAGTAATTATCCTGATACCTCTAAATTGTATGATGCAATAGGTAAGATAAAAAACAGCCTTCTGATCGATGCCGATCAGATTGCTGCCGGGTTAGGATCTGCAAAAGTATCCAACATAGTTATGCTTGGTGCCGCCTCCTCTATGCTTAGTCTTGATTTCGGTTCCCTGGAAAGAAGTATTTCTGCAATTTTTGGAAGAAAGGGAGAGGAGGCCGTTGACCTGAACATCCGTGCACTTAAAGCAGGCAATGAAGCTGCTGAAATGTGGCTGATGTAAGTCTTTTCACGCAACCATTTTATTGTCAAAAGCATCTTGACATTGGTATGTCCAAATTGTATTTTTGTTAGACACTTAAATCTGAAAAAAAATGAAAACGATACAACCACATTTGCTTGCGATGCTCTTCCTGGTCGCCGGAATGGTACAATCCTGTGAAGATAAGCCTGAAATTAAGGGAAAAATAGATTTCTCACTTAACCTCGATAGCGAAGAGCTATTGAAATCAGTTGAAACAGACAGCAATGTTGTTAGCGATGATACTATCGTACCGGTAAATTATTGGCAGCTTGTGATAACGATTGTTTCAGTCGATGGAGAGATAGTGATGGAAGATGAGCATATTCCGTTGCTGAGTTTTGGCTTACAATTTGTCAGCGAGAAGATAGAGCTGAACATCGGGGAATACCTGTTGGAAAAATTCATGGTAATTGGGCCCTACGGAAACGTTGTGTATGCCGCTCCCCTGGATGGATCGCCAAAGGCCTACCTGGTGAACCATCCACTGCCGCTCAGTTTTGTGGTTAAACCGGAACAGGTAAGTCATATTTCACCAGAAGTATTGCGTGTGATAAACAGTACTCCTGCAGACTTCGGTTACGCCACTTTTAGTTTCAATGTGGTTCGGCCCATTCTAGCTTATGTTATGGTGGTTCACAACGATTCATTAAGCATGAGGCCGTCTGCTGCTATTCCTGCAACGATGGTACTGAGGGCTGCTCATGGTGGTTGGATGCATGAATACAAGCTGGATGCAGGGGTGAATAAGATTCTTGTGAAACCGGGATATGAATGGTTTAAGGTGATAGTAAAGAATCCGGATTATCCTCCATATACCGGAGAGATACCAGCCAAAAGGCTCATCAACTCCTCAGAAGAAAATCCGGTTGTTTTCGCACTCGGAAATGTGGAGTATCATAAACTGGTGTTACGACCCGGTCCCGAAAAGGGGAAGGATGCGATGATCACCGATCTGAACCCGGAAAAGAATTTTGGCGACCATCCATATTTTGAAGCCAGCTTTCTGTCAGAACCTGTGTTGACCGTTATGCGTACAAAAAGCAGCCTGATAGAGTTTTATCTGAACGATCTTCCAAAAAGCGCCAGGATTCAAAAGGTTTACCTTACCCTTTCCATCGAGAATATGATATGGGAAAATCCGGCGGTTTCTGAAGAAGACAGTGACGAATCATATAAGTATATCGCTCTTCAGCAGATTATTGAGCCTTGGGAGGAATTCAAGGTGACATGGAACAACCAACCATCCACAACTGATGCCAACCAGGTAATTATTCCTCTCTTTGATATCTACAGTAGCATGAAAAGAAGTTTTGACGTTACCTCTATCTTTGTAAATGAGCTTGATATCCCTAACTATGGAATGATGCTGAAAGTGATTGCGGACAATCCCTACCCGGGCGGATGGCGTTTTGCTTCAAGTGATTATAAAATCCATGAGATGAGGCCCGAGCTGACGATACTCTACACTTTACCTTAAGAGTATCGTATGATGGTTCGGCTTTCCAGTTAATATATTGAATTGTAATTATATAAGCCGGTTATGCGGTTAAACTGCATAGCCGGTTTTTTATTTTGCTGATGAACCAGCTTCTCACTATGGGATAAATCTGCTATCTTTCGAAAAATAGTCTAATTATGTTAACATACGCGGATATTCAGCAAATCAGGGAACGTGGATCAGATCCTGAGCTTGTGGAAATGCAGATTGAACGATTTAAAGCCGGCTTTCCGTTTACAGAGCTGATTAAACCTGCAACACCTCTTAATGGTATATTAAGATTGAGTGATATTCAAAAGAGGGAATTGGCAGATCTTTATGACGGAAACCGGAAAAATTATGATATCTGCAGGTTTGTACCAGCTTCAGGTGCAGCGACAAGAATGTTCAGGTCTCTTTTCTCATTCCGTGAGGCGTTGCACGACCTGTCGGTCAATGAGCAGAGGAACTTTGTTAACTCGGATGAGCAAGCCCGGAGTTTTTACGAAACAATAGATATTTATCCCTTCTGGGATGATCTGAATCTGGAAGGAGATGAATCACCCCTTGAGATACTGAATCTCATCCTGTTGGAAAAGGGGCTGAATTACGGACAGCTACCAAAGGGTTTAATAAAGTTTCACAAGTATGGCACACAGAGCAGGACAGCTTTCGAAGAGCATCTGCATGAGTCGGCAAGAATGGCAGGTACCGGAGAAGAGGTAGAACTGCATTTTACAGTTTCCGAGGAGCACCTGAATGGATTTAAGGAGTTGGAGGAGACCATAGGAAACCGGCTTGAACAGCAGTATGGCATGACTTTTAGGATATCCTACTCCTTTCAGAAGAAAGAGACTGATACTATTGCAGTGGATATGAACAACAATCCATTCAGGGATGATCAGGGGAAACTGGTCTTCAGGCCCGGGGGACACGGTGCTTTGCTGGAAAACCTGAACGACCTGGAGTATGATATTGTGTTTATAAACAACATTGATAATGTATCTCCCGACATGAACAGTGAATTACGGGTTCTGAATAAAAAAATGCTTGGTGGATTGGTAATGCAGCTGAAAAAAGAAACAAAGAAGCTTATACGTGCGATACAGTCGGGAGAAGATGGTGCCGTTGAAAATGCAAAAGAGTGGTTGAGGGATAAAGCCTTCCGCGAAATCCCGGAAAAACTGAATGAATTGAATGAAAAGCAGCAACTGGATTGGCTCATAGTTCAACTGGACCGGCCGATCAGAGCATGCGGTATGGTAAGAAATGAGGGGGAACCGGGGGGTGGCCCATTTTTTACCAGGAACAGTGATGGTGAAATATCTCTCCAGATAGTTGAGTCTTCGCAGGTAGACACAAATGATATCCACCAGGCGGGGATTTTCGCACAATCCACCCATTTTAACCCGGTGGATCTTGCCTGCAGCATGAAAGATGCAGATGGAAAAGGGTATGATCTGATGCGGTTTGTTGACAAAAACATGGGGTTTATCTCCAAAAAATCGATGAAAGGTAAAGACCTGAAGGCGCTTGAACTACCCGGGTTGTAGAATGGATCAATGGCAGGCTGGATCACTGTTTTTGTCGAAGTGCCTGCAGAGACATTTACCCCGGTAAAGACCATCTTTGACCTTGTACGAAAGGAGCACAGGGGATAGCGAGGTTGATTCGCTTGGAAAATCTGAGGGTAAAAAGTAATATCCCTCTATTTGTATCTTTTTATTACATTTACAATTATTTTACAATTAATTTACAAAATTCCTTCAGATGGACTGGAAAGAATATAAAATACTGCTTGTTGATGATGAGCAGGATATCCTGGAATTTCTCAGCTATAACCTGAAAAAAGAAGGATTTGATATCTACACGGCCAATAACGGTTCAGATGCCTTAGAAATAGCTTCTGAGATAAAGCCGCACCTTGTGCTACTGGATGTAATGATGCCAGAGATGGATGGTATCGAAACATGTGAGGAGATACGGAAACTTCCTGAAATGGAGAATACAATGATTGCTTTTCTTACAGCAAGGGGAGAGGACTATTCTCAGATTGCCGGCTTTGAGGCAGGTGGAGATGATTATATCATGAAGCCAGTCAAACCCAAGCTTCTGATCAGTAAGATAAAATCCCTCCTTAAAAGGCTTTCTTCCAATGATGAGAAAACACGGGACGTAAATCAAAACCAATTGGTTTCAGGAGAACTGATCATTGATAAGGACCGCTACCTTGTAATTGTAAGGGGGAAGGAGAAATTCGTTCCCAAAAAAGAGTTTGAATTATTGTCATTGCTGCTCTCAAGACCGGATAAGGTTTTCACCAGGGAAGAGATTTTCGATACAGTTTGGGGCGATAACATTGTCGTGGGTGACAGGACCATTGACGTGCATATCCGCAAACTACGTGAGAAAATCGGTGATGAACATATCAAAACTGTGAAAGGTATTGGTTATAAATATGTTAAGCAATAAACTGGCAGATTAATTTCACATCTACAGCCGGTTTGCTTTCCCAATCCCCTGTGATTTGAGGGATTCAACCATGTTTGCAACAGCCTTAATGAGTTCCACTGTATGTAAAAGCAGGTTTTTTGTCTCGGTAAGCATCTCGATATATGTCATACTTACTTTTGTGCCCTTTTGCTTTTTCTTAAGTATTTTGATCCTGTTTTTTATAATTGCATTTATCGAATCGATCAGTATGTCCCGTTTCTCAACATATTCGTCAAGACTTTCATATTGATGGTTTTGAATGATCGATATGCTGTAATTAAAAAACTCATTGATCGATTCGTTAAACTCATTTAATTCTTTTGCCTGTTCTACGTCGAGGGCATGGTTGTTGTCCAAATGTTCAAATGCAGGGTTGATAAGGTGGTAGAGTGCATTGGATATTTCTTTCAGGTAGTCAACTACCTGAACGTAATGGTGACCAACTTCAAGTTCTGATTCTCCAAACGATTTCAGTGTTTCTCCCACTGAACGCTTCATCAGTTTCACTTTTTTATTCAGATTTTTAGCCTGCTTCCTTATAATTTTAAGTTCTTTATGGTCCTCTTTTGCAAAACTGTGGTATGTCAGAAATAATAGTTTGGATGTTTCGATGATAGAACTTCTAACCTCGTTTACACAGTGTTTCATGATCTCAGGAGTTTCTGCCGGTCTTCCGTTCACTTTGAGGTCATATTCCTTTGCTTTTCTTTTATGGAATGCATGTGTCCTTATAAGAATAAAAATGGAGAGTAAAATGAGACCGATAATCACCGGGAGCTTACCGAAAAAGATGAGCGTTGCGATTATAAATGCAACACAGAAAGCTATTAAGGCAGTAAAAAACCATCCTCCAACAACGGTCATTACACCCGAAATCCTGTAAACAGCACTTTCCCGACCCCAGGCACCATCAGCAAGCGACGTTCCCATCGCAACCATAAATGTAACATAGGTTGTGGAAAGTGGAAGTTTATATGATGTGCCGATAGCGATTAATATACTGGCTACAACAAGGTTAACAGAGGCTCTGACCAGGTCGAACGCAATTTTGTTTCTCTTATACTCATCCGGGCTCTTTTTTAAATCGAACCTTGAGTTGACATATCTTTTAGTTAGCCCGGGAGTGATTCTATTTATAATATTCGATATTTCGATGGTCCTTCTAACCATGAATCTTGCCAATCCTGAAGAGGCAAAGCGTTCACTTCCTTCATCCTGGCGGCTCAGGTCGATAGTTGTAGCCGTTACCGATCTGGCTTTTTTTGACAATTTCAATGTTATAACCATGATCAGACCAGCTGCAACCAGGAAGACCAGTGGGGTGTTGATTGTTTTTGTAAGCGCTGTCATCATTAATGCATCCGGACCAGCTCCTGAAGCAATAAATGACTTGAATGATTCATAACCCGCCAGCGGAACACCAATGAAGTTTACCAGGTCGTTCCCTGCAAAAGCCATGGCAAGAGCAAAGGTGCCTGCCAGCACAATGAACTTTAAAACATTTACCCTGGTATACAGAACAAGAAGTTGCAATGTTATGGTCCACCCGATGAAGCTGATTATCATAATATTCGTGGTATGGGCTCTTAAAAAGGCCATCATATCTTCATTTACAAGTGTTGAATCTTTGGCGCCTTTAATGAGCAGGAAATAGAGAATTGCAGTCATGGCAAATCCGCCCCATATGCCTCCCCAGTATTTATATGTTTTAATAATATTAAAAGAGAAGGCAAATCGTACAATAGCCATGATAACTAATCCTACTGTAAAGGCAATGGCCACGGAGAGAAATATCCCCGCGATGATCAACATTGCACTGTCGGTATTGATATAGGTTGACATCCCTGTAAATTCGCCATTGGAACCTATAATACTAAATAATGCCACTGCAACTGAAGATCCCAATAGTTCAAATACGATCGAAACAGTTGTGGATGTTGGAAGTCCAATGGTATTAAAGAAATCCAGCAGCAAAATATCTGTCATCATTACTGCAAGAAAAACCACCATGACATTGGCAAATGTAAACTGGTCCGGGTGAAAGATTCCTTTGCGGGCTACTTCCATCATGCCATTGGAGAATACCGCCCCAACAAGAACTCCGGCGGCAGCGATGGTAAGGATGACAGCAAATGGTGCAGCTTTAGCACCGATTGCGGAATTGAGAAAATTAACTGCATCATTACTAACACCTACAATCAGGTCGGATATTGCAAGAACAAACAGTACAACGACGATAATTAAGTAGTACGTTTCCATTACCAGGATAATAAAATTTGCAGGATAAAAATAGATTTAATTCAGAACAGAAACATTAACCGTATATTAAGTTAAGGTAAACTGGACGTTATACAGGCATTAGGCTGGAAACAATTTTGTTATTTAAGTAAAACTGCCTTAACATTTATTTTTATCCTGATTACTAGTTTAGCATCATAATTATTTGGAGTTTGTTAATATGGATACCCAGAAGAAGTCGATTCTGATTGTTGATGATGAGCAGGATATTCTCGAGTTTGTTTCCTATAATCTTAAACGTGAAGGTTTTAATGTCAATTCCGTAAATAATGGCCGGATAGCTGTTGAGATGGCAAGGAAGCTGCACCCGGATTTGATTTTGTTAGACGTTATGATGCCCGGAATGGATGGAATTGAGGTGTGCGAAGAGATCCGGCGAACTCCCGAAACAAGGCATATTCTAATTGCCATGCTTTCTGCAAGGGCCGAAAGCTATTCCCAGATAGCTGGTTTTGATGCCGGTGCAGACGATTATATGATCAAGCCCATCAGACCGAAGGTGTTAGTGAGCAGGATCAAGGCACTGTTAAAAAGACCCCATGCACAGATCAGTCAGAATAAAGAGGATACAAGCAGTGTACGGGATTTTGGAAATCTTCTTGTCGATATTGAAAAGCACAGGGTAGTTATTGAACAAAAGGAAGTTAGCCTGCCAAAAAAAGAGTTTATGTTACTAACCCTGCTTACCTCAAAGCCATCCAAAGTATTCACCAGGGACGATATATATAAACACGTTTGGGGTGAGGATGTTTATGTATGTGACCGAACAATCGATGTCTACATCAGGAAACTCAGGGAAAAGATCGGTCAGAACAGAATTAAGACTGTTAAAAGCGTTGGGTATAGCTTTGAAGCTTAACAGTTTGCAGTTCTGTTTTATCCTGAGAAGAATGTAAATCTGTCTATTCCACCTAAGTCTGATTTGATGGGATAATGACCCGTCGGATTGGATAGCTCTTTACTTGTATTGGATTAT
Source organism: uncultured Bacteroidaceae bacterium (assembly GCA_964539395.1). Taxonomy (GTDB): domain Bacteria; phylum Bacteroidota; class Bacteroidia; order Bacteroidales; genus M55B112. Next base: position 26,807 of record CAZIIU010000028.1, on the reverse strand, counting down.
TTCTTACTTTTATCTTCTGTATTATCAATACGTATTGCTGTTCTTCATGTTCTTTGCTGTATACAAACCATTCAGACTAAAAGGAAAAGCGTATGAAAAAGAAAAGGGTATTTCTGATAGTGATACTGGTGGTTCTGATTCTTCCACTCATTGGATATGCCGGTTGGATGATTAAAAAAGGAACCCAGCTGGAAGTGTTTGTCGTGAATAAATCGATGACGGGTTTTCGCGGAAGTGAAAACAGAGCGTTGAATTATGTTCTCAACAAAGAAAAGATCCTGACAGCAGGAAACAGGCTCTATAATTTAAAGTTTGATCATTACGGGCTAATCTGGAATAAAGGCAATCACAGAATAAAACTCCCCCGATTAAATGAAGTTGAGAGAATGGCAGAAAAAGTAGACCTGATCTATTATGCTGATGTGTCCGGTGTCAGTAGCAATCAGGCAGAACGATCAGCAACAGATGATGCCAACAAACCCGTTCAGGGCGGATTGAATAATACCGACTACACGTTACTGAGGGAGGTTATCAGCCGGGGAAAGCCTGTAATTGCCGAATTCTGTTTCTTTTCTCCGCCAACGGAGCCGCTTGTCAGATTCAATATTGAGAAGCTTACAGATGTTTATTTTGTTGGCTGGATAGGAAAGTATGTAAAGAATCTCTCGTTAGAAGCTGACACTCATCTGGGGTTTGACTGGAAAGAATTGTATACTGAGTATACTGGAAATGATTGGACAGCCAAAGGCCCCGGTATGGTCATGGTCAATCCGGAAAGCCGGAGGGTTTTGGTTTTACTGGAAGGTGAGGATATTCAATGCAAAAAGGGTTTCCTCTTTTCCAGCAATAAAGCAATCGATAAATACAATCTATTATCCCGTGTGAAATACCATGGATGGTTCAGCATACTTCATGCCGGAAGAAATGAAGTGTTGTCCGAATTTCAGCTGAATGCCACTGAAAAAGGTAAAGTAGCCCTCAATGAATTTGGTATTCCGGAGACATTTCCGGCACTGATTCATGCTGATGATCACCTCTATTTCATGGCGGGTGATTTCGGAAAAAGCCGTTCGGATGCAGTATTTGCAAGGATGGTATTTCTCGGGCCGCTGGTAACCGGAATTCGGAGCAGAAGTAAGGGTGCTTCCAGTTTTTTCTATTCATATTTTAAACCTATTATGACAAGCATACTGCATGATGCAATTGAAATAAAGGAGTCTGGAGAAAGGGATGAGGGGTGAAAAGAAAAGTGGCGATTGCAGTTATACAACCAAAGCTTCACTGGGAGAATGCTGAGGCGAATCTTAACTTTTTTGAAGATCAGTTTCGTACACTGAAACAGGGTACTGACCTTGTAATTCTGCCGGAAACATTTTCAACCGGTTTTACAATGAATGTGGAGCGCTTTGCAGATCCAAACGAAGAGATTCTTCAATGGATGATCAGACAGTCTGCAGAAAATAACTTCACCCTTACAGGCAGTAGTATCATCAAAGAAAACGGAAAATACTTTAACAGGCTCTATTGGACAGACCCCATCGGGAATAGCACACATTATGATAAACGACACCTGTTTCGCATGGGGCGAGAGCAGGAGTTTTTTACTGCGGGCAGGGAACGTATCATAGTGCAATTCGAATCCTTCCGGATTCTTCTGCAAATCTGTTATGACCTGAGGTTCCCTGTTTTTGCACGTAACAGGGGCGATTATGATGCAATTTTATATGTAGCCAACTGGCCTTCTGCGAGGAGGCATGTCTGGAAAACGTTGCTAACCGCCCGGGCAATTGAAAATCAGGCATTTGTAATAGGTGCCAACTGTACAGGAAGAGATGGAGTAGGTGTGGATAATTGCGGTGTTTCATCAGTGATTGACCCAAAGGGAGAGATCATAGCCCGATTGAATCATAAACCAGGAGTCCTGTATGCGTCACTGGATATTGATGATCTTAACAAATTCCGGTCCGGTTTTACTGCATGGGAAGATGCAGACCAGTTCAGATTAATAGAGCCTTGAGATCATTGGAAGATCAATGGGAACAATTGCAGCCATGTCCTTTATTATCGCTGCAGTTGTTATCATTACAACCTCTTTGCTCGTGTACATGACCATGTGCGAGCTCTTCATCGGTTGCTTCCCTGACTTCGGTAACGGTACCTGAGAAATAGAGATCCTTTCCGGCCATCGGATGATTAAAATCCATTTTTACAGATTGGTCCTGTATATCGATGATCTTACCATTCAGCCTGTTTCCGGAGTTATCCATCATTGGAACCATATTTCCGATCTGTAACAAGTTCTGATCTACCTCTCCTTCAGCCTTAAATACATCGATCGGGACGTCCACTACAGCATTTTCAACCATCGGACCGTAGGCATCTTCAGAATTTAACTCAAACCGGAAATCTTCCCCGGCCCTCATCCCGTTTAGATTCTCCTCGAATTTTGGGAGCATTCCACCCACACCATAAATGAAAGTCAGAGGATTCTCACTTGATACTGTTTCAACAACTTCTCCGTTTTCCCCATCTTTTCTCAATTCATAGGTGATCGATACTACTTTTTCTTTTGTAATTTCCATAGACATATATTAATATTTCAATCAAAGAAAGCAAATATATTTGTAACACTAAAAGAATTATGATCCATCTTATGCATAACAATGAATAATTAAAGAAGTTCGTAACCCGCGTATTGCTAAAGCTCGACAAAGAACCCGCTCGGATTTTGCTGGATCATCCCATGTAGCAATTCGGGTAGCTATTTGGTCTGGCTAGAAATAGATAGACAGTCCAATTCGGTAAGAGGGGTTCCTGTACAAGGAATTCATAGTATCATTTAGATTCAACAATAAAAGTATGGAGTAAGATGTAAATCCTTTAAATCGCTGACTGATACCTGCTCCGATATAAAAAAAATCGGTCCAGAATCGTAATCCTCCAGGATTACCAGGAGCATTAAACAATCGACTGTCAAGGCTTGTTCTTTCATATTCAAAGTGTGCGAAAAGCTCATCAAAAAGGTAGAACGGGAGAATTTCCGGGGCTTCTCTCACGATCGATATCCGGGAGAAAGACTTGAACCCCCATAGATGAGTTGAGAAATTTGGCGTGCTGTAAGGATTTGCATTCCTGTAAAAAGCGTAGTGCGGTCCCATTCCAACAGACCAGCGGTCAGAAAGATGATAAGCCAGTTGGGGAGCTGCCTCAATATTGGTATATGTTCCAAACCATAGTGCGAATTCAGGGACCAGATAGAACATTCCTTTTCTGGAACCCCGGAAACCATTTATTTCCTCGTAATACCTTCCTTGTTGAGCACGTAAAGTGCTGCAAAATAAGGCCGTTACAATCATGAACGGAACTATCACTTTAAATTTTCTCATTGTTTCCAGGTTGCAATATTAATCAAATTTGTTTTAGAAAGGATGGAAAAACTCGTTACATTTGGGTAAAAAACAGAGTATCGAGAATGTAATCTGAGAATGGATCCAATTCATACGAGCCTGAAGGTATTGTTGGTCATTCAGTTAGTAAAAAATATAAGGGATGGTAATACTTATAACAGGTGCAAGCAGGGGAATAGGTGCGGAACTGGCGATTCAGCTTGCAGCAGACAGGCACCGGCTCATACTGGTTGCAAGGAATAGGGAGGCACTCATGAAAGTGTGTGAACGATGTAACCAACGATCAGGGGCTGAAAATGCATTTCCGCTTCCTTATGACCTTACTCAATTGCTAATTGGTTCGGAAAACTTCAGGAAACAACTGTTTGAAATTACTGAAACCCTTGACTTGCTGGTCAATAATGCCGGATACCTGGTTAATAAACCATTTAAAGAAACTAGTTTTGCTGAGTCAAAAAAAGTTTTTGAGGTCAATTATTTCGTTCCGGAACAATTGATAAAGCTATGTTTACCGCTACTGAGCGCCTCTTCTGCTGCCTCAGTGATCAATGTAACATCTATGGGGGCTGTGCAGGGAAGCATGAAATTTCCGGGTTTGTCTGCCTATAGTGCCAGCAAAGGGGCATTGGCAATTCTTACTGAGTGCCTTGCAGAAGAATTAAAGGACCAGGGGATCAGGGTGAACTCATTGGCCTTCGGGGCAGTACAGACTGAAATGCTGGAGGAAGCCTTTCCTGGTTTCCAGTCATCAACCAATGCAGAAGAGATGGGACGCTTTTTTAAATGGTTTGCAACCGAGGGGTATAAACGTTTTAACGGAAAAATGCTCCCTGTATCTGACTCTACTCCCTGAAATTTTAGCTTTATGGGCCGATTCCCGGCATTTCTATACAAAGCAGCTGAGACTGAATATGGTTCAAAATGAAATAGCAGAATTTGAGCTATAATCTATCCAGATCAGGTGACTTAACAAAATTCTCTTCCTTATACTCCTTGGCAAGTATTTCACCTTTCAACAGCATAATACCGTTCATGGCCAGTGCATGCATTTCATCTTCACCGGGATAGATAAATACAGGGGCAATAAAAGATACGTGTGCCTTAACATATCCTGTGAGATCAGGATTATGAGCAATGCCACCAGTAAGAATAATAGCATGAACCTCGCCTGTCAGAACAGCCGCCATAGCGCCGATTTCTTTGCAAATCTGGTATCCCATGGCCTCCTGGATCAACCTGGCTTTTTTATCGCCTTTCCGGGCGCTGACCTCCAGCATATGCGCATCTTTGGAGCCTGTATATGCCATTAGTCCGCCATTTCCCGTGATCATTCGTTTGATCTCATCATGCTCCAGGTTGTTTTTGTAACAGTAGTCGATCAGCGGTCCGACTGGAAGGGTTCCCGATCTCTCAGGGCTGAAGGGGCCGTCGCCGTCCAGTGCGTTGTTCACATCAATCACACGTCCCCGCTTGTGGGCACCGACAGAAATTCCACCTCCCAGGTGAGCAATAATCAGGTTCAGGTCCTCGTATTTCATCCCGCACGACTGTGCATAGGTTCTGGCAATGGCTTTCTGGTTTAAGGCATGAAAGATCGATACACGTTTGATCTCCGGATGTCCGGTAATCCTGGCGACATCATTCATTTCATCTACTACCACAGGATCAGCTATATAGGGTTTGGCAGCAGGTAATTCCATGCATATATCAGCTGCAATCAGTCCGCCCAGGTTGCTGGCATGTTTGCCCAATACTCCTTCATTCAAATCCCGGATCATTGCTTCATTCACTTCATAAACACCCGAAACAATCGGACGGATCAGACCACCACGACCAATAACAATACGGATCATTTCCAGCGGGATGCTGTTTTCCTTAACTTCTTTCAGTATCAGGCCTTTTCTGAATTCAAACTGGTCCGCTATCTCTTTGAACCGGGCTAATTCATCGCATTCATGACGAATGGTCTTCAGAAAGAGAGGATTATTCCCCTTATATACGGCAATTTTAGTAGAGGTCGAACCCGGATTTATCGCAAGAATATAACTTATATCCATTATTATTCAAAGATTCGTTAATATCAATGATAACAGTAAATTATTGTGAAATAATATCATAAAATAAAAAATAGCATTAATTCCTGGTGGTCGTTGCAGCTGCAAGTAGAATTGAGTCAAATTTTGCCTCTTCGGAATCGGAACGTGAGGTTAACACGATAGGTGCTGCGGCACCGACTATCATTGATGCTACTTTTGCCTTTGCGAAGAAAACCAGCGACTTATAAAGCACATTACCCACTTCGATATCGGGCATAAGAAGCAGGTCTGTATCACCGGCTACTTCGCTTTTAATCTCCTTGTGCCTTGCACTTTCCAGGCTGATTGCATTATCAAATGCGAGTGGACCATCCACAAGACAGTTCCTGATTTGACCCCGTTGGTTCATTTTCGACAACAGGGCCGCATCAAGTGTAGCGTTCATATTGATATTGACCTGTTCAACAGCTCCAAGCACAGCCACTTTGGGTTCCGGTACATTCAGGCGGTTAAAGACCTGCACGGCATTGTTCAGTATTCCAATCTTTTCATCCAGTGTAGGAGCAATATTCATTGCCACATCTGTAACCCCGATCAGTTTATGATAGGTCACTACCTCAAACAATGCAAAATGTGAAAGCAGGTTACCGGTGCGAAGCCCATATTCCTTGTCAAGCACCGCTTTCAGCAGGCTGGAAGTACCTATCCTGCCTTTCATTAGTACCTCAGCTTTGCCTTCATGGATCAGTTTTACGGCAGTCTTTACCGCTTCCATCTGATCCAGCTCTTCATGAAACTTAAAACCTTTCAAACTGACTTTCATGATTTCTGCCAAACCTTCTGTTTTGTCCCTGTTACCTACAAGCACCGGTTCAATGATTCCCTCTTCTGCAGCACGTGCAACGGCACCAATTGAATGGGCATCTTCCGAGGGTGCCAGCACCAGTTTCTGGGGCTTTTTCGCCTTCGGCAGGAACTGCCTGAGGTCATCTAGTTTTTTCAACATGTTTGAATAATTAACTGTACTTGTAAATAAACGGAAAAGTAAGATACAAGGATGCCGGGTCGGTTATGATGTTAAACACATTTCTGAACAATCTTATAGGTATCTGTCGCAATCAGTAACTCCTCATTTGTCCGGACCACTGCGGCAACCACTTTCGATTCGGGTTTTGATATTACACTGTCCTGTCCTTTGATTCCATGATTGGCCACCTCATCAAATTTCAGTCCTAAATATTCCATATTCTGACAAATCATTCTTCTGATATTAAAATCATTTTCCCCTACACCTCCTGTAAAAACAAGCACATCCAATCCGTTCATAATCGCTGCGTATGCCCCGATAAATTTCTTTACCCTGTATGCATACATGGTGAGGGCCAGGGCAGCGTTTTCATTTCCTTCATAGTAGGCCAGTTCCAGGTCACGCATATCACTTGAGATACCGGAAATTCCCTGCATTCCGCTGTTCTTGTTGATCAGGTTGCTGACCCCTTTGAGACTAAGGTTCTCTTTGTCAGCAAGGAACAACAGTACCCCCGGATCAATATCGCCGGTACGAGTACCCATTATCAGTCCGTCTACCGGAGTGAATCCCATAGACGTATCTATCGAGTTACCATTTTCAATGGCCGCAATGGAAGCACCGTTGCCGAGATGGCAGGTGATCATCTTAAGGTCCCTGGTATCCCTTCCAATCACATTGCTTGTAATCCGCGACACATATTTATGACTCGTGCCGTGGTATCCGTATTTTCTGATCTTATATTTCTTATACATCTCCATTGGGATGGCATACATGTAAGCATATGGGGGCATTGTCTGGTGAAAGGAGGTGTCGAAAACCGCTACCTGTGGAATTCCCGGCAGCAGGCTTTCTACTGACATGATTCCCTTGAGATTAGCCGGATTATGCAAAGGGGCCAGTTCACTGTTCTCTTCAATATCTTTGATCACATCCTTTGTAATCAAAACACTCTCCTTGTAACTCTCACCTCCCTGAACAACTCTGTGACCAACTGCTTTGATCTCATTTATTTCCCTGATTACTCCATTCTCCTTGTGGGTAAGTAATTGAAATATCTTATTGATAGCTACTGTATGGTCGGGAATTGGCATATCCTCTCTTATCCTCTCCTTACCGGCAGGCTTGAAACTTACGATTGCATCATTAAAACCAATTCTTTCAATATTTCCCTTTGCTATCACTTCAGATTCTTCATTAATGTCAAATAGTTGATATTTAACAGAAGAGGAACCACAATTTAATACCAGTATTATCATCTTTTTTTGGTTATTCTGTTTTATAATTATTTCTTCATTCCAGCAGCCTGGTTGGCTGTAATGGCTACCAGGTTAACGATATCACTAACCGAGCATCCCCTCGAAAGATCATTGATCGGAGCCGCCATGCCCTGTAAAACAGGACCAATGGCTTCCGCTTTTGCAAGCCTCTGAACCAGTTTGTAGGCTATGTTTCCTGAATTCAGGTCAGGGAATATCAAAACGTTGGCAGTTCCGGCCAGCGGACTGCCAGGAGCTTTTTTCTCCCCGATCTCTTTGATCAGGGCAGTATCAATTTGGAACTCACCGTCAATGATCAGGCTGGGATCCATCTCTTTGGCTTTCTTAGTGGCATGAATCACTTTGTCGACCATCGGATGCTGTGCACTATTCTTTGTTGAAAAACTGCACATAGCGATCCTGGGCTCAAAGCCAAGGATTTGCCTGACTGTTGACCCGGTAGCGACAGCAATCTCGGCAAGCTCATTCTCGGTCGGGTCCGGATGAACTGCTCCGTCTGCGAAAACCAGAATCCCGCTTTCACCAAACTCCTTATCTTTCAGTATCATAATAAATGCACCGGAGACTACACTAATACCAGGCATCGTTTTCACAATTTGAAATGCGGGTCTTAATACGTCACCCGTAGAATTCCTGGCCCCGGCAACTTCGCCATCTGCATCACCGGCCTTAATCAACAAAACTCCAAGGTAGAGAGGATCCTCCACAAGCTCAAGCGCCTGCTTCTGTGTCAGCCCCTTGAGTTTTCTGATTTCATAAAGCAGCTCAGCGTACTCCTGCTTTTTCGGGTGTTCCTTCGGATTGATCACCTGTGCTTTCTGAATATTATTCAATCCGTATTTCTCAACAAGTACTCCAATCTCAGCGGGATCTCCAAGGAGAATAACATGAGCCAGCTTTTCCCTTATGATTTGATCTGCGGCAAGTATGGTTCTCTCTTCATCACCTTCAGGTAATACGATCCTTTGACATTCCCGGGACGCCTTGTCCCGGATTTTTTTTAGTAAATCCATTGATTATCAGTTGTTTGATTAAAATATTTACAGATGTTAAAAGTAGTTATTTTTTGGGAAGTTACATAATGTATGTTCATGATTTAGATCATATTTTCTTTTATCTTTGTCACTTTCTGTACCAAATTAATAGCAGGAATTTAAGTGGCAGAACAATTGATCAATGAACGGATCAGTGATTCACTCCGGGCTGAACTGGAAGCATTGGGTTTTTCAATCGAAGGTGACCTGCTTTCTGATTATTCCAGCAGGTTGATGTATGCAACAGATGCCTCAGCCTACAGAGAACTCCCCCTGGCTGTCTGCCGCCCGAAAAATGAAACGGATATCATTACTTTGGTACATTTCGCCAATAAACATAAAATCACCCTGATACCGCGTGCTGCAGGAACATCGCTAGCCGGACAGGTGGTCGGAAGAGGCCTGGTTGTTGATATCTCCAGGTATATGAACCGGGTTATCAGGCTGAACGAAGATGAAGGCTGGGTGGAGGTTGAGCCGGGTGTGATCCCCGATGAACTGAATAAACTTCTGCAGCCAACCGGACTCTTCTTCAGTCCGGAAACATCTACATCCAACCGTTGCATGATAGGCGGGATGATCGGAAACAACAGCAGCGGACTGCACTCCCTGGTCTATGGTACTACCCGCGAACACCTGCTAGCTGTCAGGATGGTTCTCTCAGACGGCTCAGTAGCAGAATTTGGTGAACTGGACAAAGAGGGTTTTGAGGAAAAATGCGGAATGCATAACCTCGAAGGCAGCCTGTACAGGAGTATACGGGAAATGATGGAAAACCCTGAAAATATTGCAACTATAGAGGCTGAATTTCCCGATCCTGACCTGGTCCGCCGAAATACGGGCTATGCACTCGATGAACTCGCCTCAACCTCATTTTTCGCCGGGAAAAATGCCCGTCACCCGACATTTAATTTTTGCAGACTGATCGCCGGGTCGGAGGGTACACTCGGTATTATCACCCAGGCAAGGTTACATCTCGACTTTGTTCCTCCCGCCGAAAAGGCACTTGTCCCTGTCCATGTCGACTCTGTTATGGATGCCATCAAAGGGAATCTTATTGCATTAAAACACGCTCCGGCTGCAGTGGAGCTAATGGACAGAACCATTCTCGGGCTTACCGCTGATAACATCACGCAGCGCAAAAACAGGTTCTTCGTTAAAGGTAATCCGGGTGCCATCCTTATCGTCGAATTTGTTGCTGACTCCATCAATGAGATCCGTAAAACCGCAGCTGAGATGGAGCAGGATCTTCGTTCAGCCGGTATTGGTTACCATTTTCCCCTGATCACAGGATCAGATATTCCACGGGTCTGGAACCTGCGAAAGGCAGGCCTTGGCGTATTGTCTAAAATGAAAGGTGATGCCAAACCAGTTTCCGTAATTGAAGATACAAGTGTATTGCCTTCTAAATTAGAACAATATATCACTGATTTTAATCAATTACTTGAAAGGTATCAACTCGAATGTGTCTATCATGCACATATCTCAGTTGGAGAATTGCATCTGCGACCGGTCCTGAATCTTAAGGATGAAAAGGACGTAGAATTGTTCTATACCATTGCCCGTGAAACAGCCCTGCTTGTCAAGAAATACAGGGGATCGCTCAGCGGTGAGCATGGTGACGGCAGGTTGCGGGGGGAATTTATCCCATTGATGGTTGGAAAACGCAATTATGAACTGCTGCGAAGTATCAAGTTGACCTGGGATCCGAATGGTGTATATAACATTGAGAAGATCATTGATACCCCTCCAATGAATACTTTCCTGAGGTTTGCGCCGGGTCAGCAAATGCCCCTGGATGAAACAATATACGATTTTAGCAGTGATGGTGGCATGATCAGGCACATAGAGTTGTGCAATGGTTCGGGCGATTGCAGGAAAACTGAACTGACTGGTGGTACCATGTGCCCCAGCTACATGGCAACCAGGGAGGAGCGTACCACAACCCGCGCCCGTGCCAATTTACTGCGTGAATTCCTTGGAAAGCAAGGAAAAAAAGGCCGGTTTGACCACAAAGAGGTTTATGATATCCTTGATCTGTGCCTTTCTTGTAAAGCCTGCAAATCTGAGTGTCCATCGAGTGTTGATATGGCCAAGCTGAAAAGTGAATTTCTGCAGCACTGGTATGATATGCACACTATCCCTTTAAGAACAAGGATCATAGCCAATATAACTTCGATCAACCGGGTAGGATCGATCTTCCCGGCGATCTTTAATTTTTTTACAACCAACAGGTTTTTTTCGTCCATCATCAAGAGAATACTTGGTTTTGCTGTCCAGAGAAGTATGCCTGCTCTAAGCAAAGTAACCCTGAAACGTTGGGCGAAAAAAAACCTTCAAGTTTTGAACAGTAACCTGCCTTCATCAGCTCCGGAGGTTACCTACTTTGTAGACGAATTCACCAATTATAACGATGCGCATATTGGGATTAAGACCATACAACTGCTGAACAGGCTGGGAGTGAGGGTTTTTATTTATAATAGTGCCTGGAGTGGGAGAACGTTTATTACGAAAGGTTTGCTGAGGAGGGCACGAAAAATGGCTACTGAAAATGTAACATTCTTTAGAGAACTGGTACATGAGGGGCGGCCCTTAATAGGTACGGAACCATCGGCCATCCTCAGTTTCAGGGATGAATATCCTGATATCGTTGGGGATTTTATAAAGCCGGATGCAGTTAAACTGGCGAATAATGCCTTGATGGTTGAGGAGTATATCATCAGACTATTGGATAAGGGAATGATTGACAAATCACTTTTTGTTGAGACCGAAAGAAACATTTTACTTCATGGTCATTGTCAACAAAAGGCAGTGGCAAGCACTCACGAAACGATACGGATGCTCTCTATCCCCGAAAACTATACGGCTAAAGAGATCCCTTCAGGTTGCTGTGGTATGGCCGGCTCCTTTGGATATGAGAAAGAACACTATACTATGTCAATGAAAGTTGGTGAGTTAGTTTTGTTCCCTGAAGTGAGGAAAGCATCTGAGAATGAAATTATTGCAGTCCCTGGCACCAGTTGCCGGCATCAGGTCATTGACGGGACAGGCAAAAAGGGTCTGCATCCGGTGGAGATACTGTATGATGCACTCAGAGAATTAAAATAAGTTAACAGGTATGATAAATGAGCTGAAAAAAATACCTCTCTGGGTGAAGATCTTTATAGGAATGGGGATTGGCATTCTCTGGGGACTATTCTCCATATGGGTATCCATTGAAAAGTTTACCCTGGACTGGGTCAAGCCGTGGGGAAATATGTTTCTGAATTTACTTAAACTTATTGCTGTCCCCCTGATCTTTGTCTCTCTCGTTAAAGGAATATCCAGTTTGACCGATATCAGCAGGTTATCGCGCATAGGATTAAAAACCATAGCTATTTACCTGATTACCACATTAATAGCCACTACAGTTGGTTTGGGAATGGTCAACCTGATCAGCCCCGGAAATGTTTTTCCCGAGGAGAGGCAGGCTGAGTACAGGAAGGAATTTATGGATGATATCTCAGAGAAACAGTTGTTTGCAGATGAGATGAAAGGTCGTTCACCACTCCATTTTTTGGAGGACATTATCCCGGAAAATATTGTTTTTGCGGCAGGAGATAACTCGAAAATGCTCCAGGTGATCTTTTTTGCCATACTGTTTGCCCTTGCAATGGTGACCATTAAGGATAAGAAAATTAAGTATGTAAAAGGTTTTTTTAGTGGATTGAATGAGATCATACTGAAGATCATCGATCTGATCATGAGATTTGCACCGGTGGGAGTATTAGCACTTATGGCAGGGCTGATTGTTGATTTTTCAGGTGATTCAGAACTCTTTTCCGCATTGGGCCTGTATATGGTTACTGCTATCTCTGCCCTGATGATACTGATTCTTCTCTTTTATCCCTTTATTATAAGGATCTTTGCCGGAATGCGTTACAGGGACTTTTTCAGAGGGGTACTACCTGCACAGCTCGTCGCATTCTCAACCAGTTCCAGTGCAGCAACCCTGCCGGTTACCCTTAAACAGGTGACCAACGAGTTTAAGGTATCCAAAACAATCGGGAATTTTGTGCTTCCTATAGGAGTTACAATCAATATGGATGGTACTTCCTGTTATCAGGCAGTGGCTGCAGTCTTTATTGCACAGGTATTTGGAATGGATCTCTCCGCTTCTCAGCAACTCTCAATCGTTCTGCTCGCCGTAATGGCATCTATCGGCTCACCTGGAGTGCCAGGTGGCAGCATCGTTATGCTGATTGTAGTTCTCTCATCTGTCGGAATACCGGTGGAGGGACTGGCACTGATTTTAGGGGTCGACCGGCCTATTGACATGCTCAGAACTGTGGTTAATATTACAGGCGACACAACCGTAGCTTCTCTGGTTGCTAAATCGGAAGGTGAGATCCATATTGAACCTGGAACATAAAACCTTTTTTCCCGTTCAAATAAATTAAATAATAGGGAATTCTCGCTACAATGTCAATATTTATAAGTAGTTACCTGCATATTCAGGTAAAATAAACTCATTGAGAATTGAATAAAGCAATTTCTCTGAGGCACAGGTTACATTTAGAAGGATTACCAGGGATTAATTCAAAAAAATATAAGGATAGGGTAGGATTATTGTAATTATTGTGGCAGCCTTATTAAATATCGTCGTATAGAAATTCTTCTGAGTCATATATTAAACAACGATAATAGCAGGACCGAATTCTTGTCAACCTGGAATTATATTAGCGTTTAAATATATCAGAATCATAACTAATAAATTATAATTCACAAAAGTAAACAAATACCACCTTTACAAATATCTATAAAACAACAGATTCTAAAATTACAATTGTAAAATCAAAAATAGGGTACACAATTACTTACAGCATACAAATGTAACAAAGTAACGATACTTAAGATACACAAATGTAAACATCTATTAAGACTCTTACAATCTGTAATTGATCGCATTTAAAATACTATATATCAATAATTAATAATGTTTATATAAAGTAACAGATAAACTATCTAGCTGTATTTAATCTGGAAATCGCTTACAAATCTATAATTTAGCATTTTATATAATTAAATAACAGTATATTATAGCGATTATCTAAATAAATGCATAATTTATATGGATTAGAAGTAAAATTGCTCTTTTGACTTTTGTAAGTTTCTATTAATAATGTATATAAGCACACAAATATTCAACAGGTAAGATTGGAATACCACATTACAAAAGAAATACCCGAAAACCCGGTTAAAGGAATATACATCACAAATGTGTATACATAATAACAAATGTAACAACAATAGAATTACATAAGTAAACATATTAATAATTACATTTGTGGATAATCAATACCATTATGGAAGACCGGTTATTAAAATTATTGGATTCTGAGCAGCTATCATCTGCCAGATTTGCTGATGCTATAGGGGTTCAGCGTTCCAGTGTTTCTCATATTTTATCAGGCAGGAACAAGCCGAGTTTTGATTTTTTGCAAAAGACACTTAAGGCATTTCCGTTATTAAACGCAGATTGGCTGATACTTGGTGAGGGCAATATGTATGAGGATACGACAGGTCCGGTTGCTGGTAGTCTTTTTGATCAGCCACATAAGGAAAGAATATCTGATTCTGAGGTGGCTGCTCATATTCAGGACAAGAGGGGAACAGATCAGGCTGTTTCAGGCGCTGAAGAAGTACCCTTGACGCAGAAGGATGATCATTCTCATAATAAACCGGTATCAGCAGGGCAAAAGAGTGGATCAGGCGTATCATACCGGGAAACGGCGAATTCTGATGAATCGATAATCAGTCGGCCAACGGCTGGAAATGATAGAGCTGCGACCCCAAAGCAACGACCATCGAATGCAATTGTTCGTGTCATTGTTTTTTACAATGATAAAACCTTTGAATCCTTTGAAATTGCTGATTGATTTCTGTTATATTTGCCGAAAAAGCGGATGTACAGAATTCTGATCAGACCAATTTTGTTTCTTTTTCCTCCTGAGCGTATCCATAAACTGCTTGCAGGGTCTGTTGTATTATTATTCAGGATTCCCGGAATAGCAGCTTTTACCCGCTTTCTTTTTCGCCTGAATGATCCTTTGCTTGAAACGGATTTCCTTGGAATAAAATTTAATAATCCGGTGGGTATGGCTGCCGGGTTTGATAAGAATGGTGCCTACTATAACCAGTTTTCTGACTTTGGGTTCTCGCATATTGAAGTAGGAACTGTCACACCTGAAGGTCAGTTTGGTAATCCAAAACCACGCAGTTTCAGGATTCCTGCCGACAGGGGGTTGATCAACAGAATGGGGTTTAACAACCAGGGTGTGGAAGCACTTACAATCAGACTTGCCAAAAAACGGCGAAAAGGGCTTGTTTTAGGAGGTAACATAGGTAAGAACACCCTGACCCCCAACTCGGATGCAATAGTTGATTATGAGACCTGTTTCAGGGCATTATCCGGATTTGTCGATTATTACGTGGTAAATGTGAGCTGTCCGAACATTACAGACCTTCATGAGTTGCAGGACCAGGATAAACTGGAATCGATTCTTCAGCGGTTGACAGAGATTCGGAGGCAGATGAAAATCCAGACACCGGTTCTGCTTAAAATTTCACCTGATTTGAACCATAAACAGATTGATACTACCCTTGAGATTGTTGAAAAATATGGAATTGACGGCATAGTTGCTACCAACACAACGATCACCAGGGCAAATCTTTCCACTGAGCCGGAGGTTATTCGCACCATCGGAAATGGAGGCATGAGTGGTGCACCCCTTACAATCAGGAGCCTGGAGGTGGTTCGATATATTTCTGAAAAGACCGGAGGTAATCTGCCAATAATTGGGGTAGGGGGTATCATGTCTGTACAAGATGCACTCAACATGCTGGATGCAGGGGCAACCCTCCTGCAGGTTTATACCGGTTTCATATACAACGGTCCCGGATTCATTAGAAAGATCAACCGGGCGATCCTGAAGAACCGGCTAAAAAAGCAAAATTGATTACCATGTTTTTGGGACGACATGCGTCAGTCACTTGCTGGTATTCCCGGAGCCGGTTTCAGTTTTACGGGGTCCATGAAGAGTGCAGCCCTGTTTTTAAGTTCCCTTACAGGATCGGGCAATACTGTATAGTCCACCGATAATGATACAGATTTTGTAGTGGCCGGTGATACACCGGTAATCTCCTCCAGGGCTGCTGCCAGCATGGGATCTGTTGTGTCCCCGAATTGTTTCATTTCAAGAACATTATCACTGACCCTGATATCAGGTACCAATCCGTCATTAAAATCGGTATAATCAATTGAATTTGCAAATTTAAATACGAGTGGTTGTAGTGCCCAATTATGTCTGGGGGGCTGTTCTATATCAGGAACTGTAATAGATCCGTAGAATTTTCCAAATGTATTCTCACCAATCTGGATCGTTCCCATATAGGGCTCCAGTCCGATGATAATCAGCTCCGAGGCTGATGCGGAGTGATTACTGGTAAGAAAATAGACTTCAGAGAGGTCAAGGTTGACCGATGGATTGTCTTCAAAAAAGATTAACAGGTTTTCAGAGTCATCACCGTCTTGTTCCCGGAAATAATCCTGATATGATTTATTCCACTGGTACTTAATAAAAACATTATCATTTCCGGGTACGGTTGCCGGGCTGACGACTGAGGCAATATGTGTTGCGACTGATACCCGTCCTCCGGAATTGTAGCGAATATCCAGGATAAGTTCTGAAATGCCTTTCGATTTATAGTCCTTAAAAACATTGTCAAGCGAATCAACCCATTTGTTTCCCTCCCCGGCACTAAACCCTGTATAAACAATATAACCGATCTCTTCTCCCTCAAAGTTTATGATTTCATGATGCAGTACAGGGTTCTCTTCGATGATAACAGCGGTAAGTGAAACTTCTTTACCGTTAGCAACAATTTTACCATCGGTATAATCAGCGAATTCTAATACAACATTTTCGGCATAGAAAAGGTTCCGGTAATTATCGATTGTAAGGACTTGTCCATTTATGTCCGTGATAATATCACCCCGCCTGATTCCTGCCTCCCCGGCAGGGGATTCCGCTACAGCATACTCCACCACAACGATTACTTCATTTGTGCCGCTGAGCCTGATAAAAGTGGGGGAGATACCTGTTGAAAGTGTGATATTGTTAAAACTGTTGATCAGGGTTTCGTAGTCATCAACAATCCAGGAAAACCTGTCATCTTCATAAAGGAGACTATAAAAAAAGGCTACAGGATCTGTTTCAACAGTCGGGTATAATGACTTATCCACCTCATCGGCCCAGAGGTATACATCGGTCATAACATCCCATATCCATTCAATGATTATCTCATTTTCTGTTTTTTCCGGTTCCTGATCCTTACATGAAAAGGGAACCAGGAGGAGTGATAAAATGTATAGAAGAATAATCAGCTTTCTCATATAACCTGCTTTGAGTCGATGTCTGTGTTCTTCAGTAATAACTTAAAAAACAGAAAAATAGTTTACAACCATTTTAAAAATATTGATGAACCGATGCAGTAAAATATAAATTCGATCTCCATAAGAATTCAGGCGTTATGACGATAAAATGTTATTTACATTTACAGCAATGAAGTTCAGCTTCTTACTTTTGATGCTCTTCGGCTTTGCCGGTCATCGGTACAAATCTGACCGGGTATTTCAGTTCGCGAATCAGTCTGCCGCGTGCATGCTTTTTTAATACAACCAGGAACTGGATCTGATCCTGTGGCCCAAGTGGAATAACGATTTTTCCTTCCTGTTTCAACTGTTCTGTAAGTGGCTCGGGTACCTCCTCCGGAGCACATGTCACGATGATCCTGTCGAAAGGCGCATGCTCCGGCCATCCTTCATAGCCATCCCCGATTTTTACATGTACATTCCTGTAGCCGAGATCTTCAAGTACCATTTGTGATTTCCGTCCCAATTCGGGTACGATCTCGATCGTATAAACTTCTGCCCGAAGTTCTGCCAGAACCGCAGCCTGGTAGCCACTTCCTGTACCGATTTCAAGAATTTTCATACCCTCTTTCGGTTCAAGCAGCTGTGTCATCGAGGCTACGATCGCAGGTTGAGATATTGTTTGATTGTATCCGATGGGAAGGGGATTGTTGTCGTAGGCATGGGATTGCAGATGTTCCGGAACAAATGCATGCCTGGGTGTACGAAACATTGCCCCCAGGACAGCAGTATCGTTAATGCTGATTCCCGGATAATCGATCAGTTCCCTGTAAACCAGGTAGTGCCGGTCTTCAACACGCTCCCTGAATGCCGGATGCGTACGCTGCGCCTCGGCATTCTGTAAAAACAGGCCGAAAATAAGGATCAGATAAACAATTCTCATCATTCAATGATATTGTAAGAAATTACAAGATAGTGAAAACCATTGAATATCGTTCGCCTGAAAGTTTCTAGTTTCCATTTTCTATTCTTCTGAGCTTAATAAGCCTTGTACTGATCATTTTACTGATATTCACTGTGATTTTGTACATAACAGGTACGATCACCAGCGTAAGGAAGGTGGCGAATGTCAGTCCGAAAATAACGGTCCATGAGATAGGGCCCCAAAAAGCGAGCGTATCTCCGCCGAAATAGATATTGGGTTTCAGTTCCCGCAGTAATCCGCCGAAATCAATATTCAGACCAACTGCCAGTGGGATCAGTCCCAGAATTGTTGTTATAGCAGTTAGCAGCACCGGTCTGAGCCTTGTTCTGCCACCTTCAATAATAGTTTCCTTTGCCGCGTCTACCGGAAGGAATTCATCCTCTTTCAACCCAAGTTCCCCCCGCTTCTTCTTTTTCAGTAACTCAATATAATCGATCAGTACGATGGCATTGTTTACTACAATACCAGCAAGAGAAACAATTCCTATGCCTGTCATCACCACAACAAAATCCATCCTGAATGTGGCGATCCCGCCAAATACTCCAATAGTACTGAAAAGTACGCTTGCGAGGATGATAGCAGGTTTCACCAGAGAGTTAAACTGGCTTACGAGGATCAGCAGGATTAACGATAATGCAATCAACATGGCCTGCATCAGAAAGGCCATGGATTCGCGCTGTTCCTCCTGCTCACCCCCAAAAGTGTACCCGTAACCTTCGGGAAAATCGTATTCACTAAGCACACCAGCCAGCTGCTGGTTGATGCGGGTCGCATTGTAACCCTCGATGACATTCGATGAGAGTGTGATCACGCGCTTCATGTCTTTTCTACGAACCGATCCATAGGTGCTTTGATAATCGATATCTGCCACAGCAGAAAGGGGTATTGAAATGGTCTGTCCATTTTCTACGTATGAAATACCTATGTTCAGCAGGGAGGAGGAGTTGTATCGGTATTCCTCCTTCAAACGCATATTGATCGGATACTCGTCCTCGCCAACTTTAAAATTGGAAATCTCCCGGCCGAAAAGTGCAGTTCTCAAAGTATTCGCGACCTGCCGGGTTGAAAGTCCGTATCTTCGTAACTTGTCCCTGTCAAGACTTACAAGCAATTCCGGTTTACCTGTTGTAAGATCCATTGTAAGTCCCTCCATCCCCTTAATACCGGCATCATCTATGGCTCCCAATATGCTGTCCGTTATCATAATCAATTCATCGAACCGGTTGCCCGAAATTTCTATACTTACTGGGTCACCGGCAGGTGGACCGTTGTTGTCTTTCTCTATGGATAACGATACACCGGGGTAACGATTCAACAATTGATCTGTCAACTCCCGTAAGATTTTTGAAGTCTTAATTCCTTTACGAAATTCATATTCAACAAAAGTGATTGTGGTTAGGGCTTCATTCGGCTTGTTCCCGGCTTCAAACTGACCACTGCCAACTCCCACCGTGGTGAGAACTGATTTGACGATCGAGCGGTATGGTCCTATCACCTGTTCAATATCATCTTCCAGTTCCATCATGAATGCATTGGTGGCTGTTACATCGGTGCCGATGGGTAATTCTGCAATAACATTGATATATCCTGGTTCATTTTCCGGAAAAAACAGGACATTGACATCCCTTGCAGAAAAGAAGCCTATGGCAAAAACCAGCAGAAATACAGTTCCTACAAAAAAATAGATGGGATTCCTTCGCCGTAAGGCAAATTTAAGCGTTCTGAAGTAGATCCGATCGAGCCAGACCAGGAATACATCCTGAAACCAGGCCTCTGCCTTTCGAAACAGGAGAGCATTCAGTATACCAATTATACCAAATATGAGTGCCAGGGTACCCGCGGCGTTCCAGCCCGGAATATATAACAATCCACCGGCTATCATAAGTGCGACAGCGATCCGGACTCCCCGTTTTACATTGGGCATATTGTTTTTCCTGTCAGGACCAAGCCTGATAAATGTAGCAGAAAAGACAGGTATAATGATCAAAGCAACAAACAAAGATGAGGTGAGTACAACAATTAGTGTTATCGGCAGATTTTTCATGAATTCTCCGGTAATTCCTCCCCAGAATGCCAGAGGAAGAAATGCCGCAAGTGTAGTGGCCGTGGAGGTTATGATAGGATAAGCGATCTCTCCGACGGCCCGTTTAGCAGCTTCAAACGGGGTAAGTCCGGTATCCACATACCGGTAAATGTTCTCAACAACCACTATAGCATTGTCTACCAGGAGTCCCAGCGCCAGAATTAGTGAAAAGAGCACGATGAGATTGACCGTGAAGCCCAGTGAGTTTAAAACAATAAATGATAGAAACATTGACATTGGAATAGCTATTCCGACGAAAAGCGCGTTTCGCGTTCCCAGGAAATAGAAAAGCACCAGGATGACAAATATTACCCCCATGATCATGCTGTTTTCCAGGTTGCTCAGCTGTAAACGAATCGTTTCAGACTGATCGTTGGTTAGTGTTATTGTCATCTCAGCGGGCAGCTCTTCGGTCGATTGAACCTCATCAAGAATTTGAAATATCTGATCGGTTGCTTCAAGGAGATTCTCACCGCTTTTTTTGATGACCTGCACGCTGACAACAGATTGCTTATCCAGTCTGGTAAACGTTTTCGGCTCTTCATAACCATCGATGACATCAGCCACATCCCGGAGGTACACAACGTCATTGTCTTCCCGACTGACAATTATGTTTTTTAGTTCATCGACATTTTTGAATTCTCCGATTGTCCTTACGGATCTCCGTGTGTCGCCCAGTTTGATCTCCCCACCGGATATTGAAACATTTTCCTGGGCAACTGCAAATTCTATATCATCAAAAGAGAGGACATAGGATTCCAGCTTAATCAGATCGACATCAATTTTTATCTCCCGTTCATCAATACCACGAATTTCAACCTTTGAGATTTGCCGTACCGTTTCAATTCTCTCCTTTAACAGCTCGGCATATTCTTTCAGCTCTTCAATACTGTAATCACCTGACAAATTAATGTTTAGTATAGGGAATTCGGAAAAATCGATGTCCTGAACCAATGGATCAAACAATAGGTCGCTAGGCAGTTCACTTTTTGATTTATCAACAGCATCCTTTACATCCTGCAGGGCGATTTTAATATCCACATCGGTGTTGAACTCAACAAATATCATTGAGGCATCCTGGGCGGAAGTTGACCTGATCTCCCTGATACCTGTTATCGATTCCAGCTCTTTCTCAATAGGCCTTGTTATTAGATTCTCAATGTCTAAAGGGGGATTTCCGGGATAGGTTGTTTGAACAAGTACCGTTGGCAGGACTATTTCCGGAAAAAGTTCCTTGGGAAGATTCCTGTAAGAAAAAATACCGAAAAAAATAATGATTGCTGTAAGCAGAAAAATTGTATTTCTGTTTTTTAGTGCCGCTGTTGTTAACCTGAACTCTCGAATCTTCATTTTGTCTATTACTATTATAATTAGTTAATTACCCTTACAGGTTCCCCTTCACTTACCAGGTTGTATCCTTCAACGATAACTCTGTCGCCTGTATTGATGCCTTTCGATATCTTAGTAATATCCTGAACAGTTCTTCCTGTTTGTATATATACTTTTTCCGCTACCTCCATTGCTCCATCCGATTTCACACGAAAAAGGAATGTACCGTTGAAGTCCTGCTTCAAAATAATTGATGGAACAGTCAGGGCTTCCGGATCTGAATACTCTTTGATACGAACCGATGAAATCATATTGGGTTTTAAGACATCTTCCGGATTTCTGACCAATACTTCCACCGGGAATGTCCTGGTTACAGGATCGATTACAGTTCCAATACGGGAAATGTTGCTTCGAATGTGTAGTTCAGGATAGGAGGGAAATTTAAGTTCCACCGAATCCTCCTCGTTTATGGAGCTGAGAAATGACTCGGAAACCTCTGCGATGATCCTCATATTGTTGATATTTACCAGTCTGATCAGACGCATACCCGGTGAAGCCATCTCTCCTGTTTTAACCATAATATCGTCAATAATTCCATCAAAGGGTGCCCTGATATATGAAAGATCCAGCTGTGATTGCAGTGTAGCCAGTCTGGCTTCGAAAGACTCTTTTCCATTTTTTGCTTCAAGGTATTGTAATTCACTGCCAATGTTCTTTTGCCAGAGTTGCTCCTGCTTTTCAAATACCTTTTTCGCAAGTTCCAGGTTGGTCCGGATCTCCTCAATATTGCGCTCTGTTATTTCGGTACTTAACCTGATCAATAAATCGCCCTTCCTGACACGGTCGCCATGACTTACAGGAATGGCGCTGATCTGACCGTTTACTTCAGGACTGATATAAACATCTTTGACTGCCTCGACGCTGCCAGTAGCTGTAAAAAAACTTGAGAATTCTGTCGGTTGTACTTCCATTGTCTTAACAGGTGTAAACTGTTCTGTTTCTGTATTGGCAGTTGAAGATTCTATCTCTTTTTCAAGAGTTTCTATTTTCTCCGAGTACTCCTGAACCAATTCCCGGAATTTTTGCAATTCAGCCTGTTTGTCATCTGTTTTTTGCGATCCGCACGATGATGCAAAAAGAATCATACTGCATATTATAATACTCCTCATTTTCTTTTATGTTTGTTTAAATTACTATACAATAGCTACTTATGAATATTATTAAAAGTTGTTTAAAAGAACGTCCAGTGCGATTTTTGCATTCAGCAATTCCACAAGGGCAGCTGTGTAATTGCTCAGTGTTTGCAGATACTGGTTATTTACCTGTGTCAGTTCAAGGCTGGATGCCATTCCTTCGTTAAACTTTATCTCTGTGGTATTGACAACCTTTTGCGTCAGTTCGAGGCCCTCCCTCTCACGGATATACTTCTCATAGGTATTGGCGAGATCATACCTGGCCTGCAGGAATTCAACATGCAATCCCTGTGCTGCATACACCCTGGTGTTTTTTGCTTTTTCGTAGTCAATGCGTTTCCGGGCAACACCGGCCATTCTCATTCCACTGCTAAAGATCGGCACATTCAGCGAAACTCCGATTGCTGAAGCCTTGTACCAGTTTTCATCTGTATTGAACAGATTGAATTCATCCCGTTGTGCTGTATAATCGAGTGAAACAAATGCTGACAAATTGGGCATGTATTCAGTTTGCTTTTGCTTCAGATCCATCATTGCCAGTTTTTCCTGGTCGGCCATTATCTGATAACTGATATTGGAATGAATATCCAGCTCATGTTCCATTAGCACCTGATAGTCAAGTTTATCAAGCAGATCATTGAGATTTTCAGTTAGTTCAATTTCCTGATCCAGGCTAAGCCCCATCTGATATTTAAGCAAACTTCGCGCAGCAACCACCTGCCGTTCCATCGAAAGCAGAGAGTTCTCAAGATCAATCAATGTTATTTCCAGCTGGTCAACATCATTTTCTTCGATAAACCCTGACTCATACATTGTTTTTGTTTCATCGTAGATTGATTGCATGTTTTCGTAATTTCCCTTCAGTGCTTCAACAGTGTTTTCTGCAAGAAGAATCAGATGGTACGATTGGGAAATACTCTCCTTGATTTGGTGTTCTGTTAATTCAAGGTTTTTGCGTGTATATTCCTTAAAAAGTTTTGCAGCCTGAATACCAACGATATACTGACCACTAAAAAGAAGTTGAGATATATTTACACCTGCCGTTGCAAAATGCCGGGTTCCAAACTGCACCTCTATTTTATCGTTCGGATCACCAAAAAAGTCCGGAATCAGCGTTGTGGCAAGGCTCAGGTTGTTATTATAGACAGCTGATGCATCTACCTGTGGTAATCCGGTAGCAGCAGTCTCCCAAACCCTTCGGTTTGCAGATGTGATATCCAGTCTCGCATTCTCAGCGTTCAGGTTGTTCTGCACGGCATATTCCATCGCCTCCTGCAGTGTAAATGCAGGTTTATCGGTTGATTCTGACTGACCGTGAAGCTTTGGCAAAAAGCCCGCGACTATTAGAAAAATCATACTATATTTCATCACCCTTTATTTTATTGTTTGAAGGTTTTAAAATGTGTCTTATAATACGTCAGTCCATCTTCATTACAGATTCCATGAATGTGATACCTGAAGATTTCGTTAATAAAATGGGAAGTACTAAACTCTTTATTATCAATAATGTCGGAGGAATACATCATCTCAGCACGAGCCATATGCAACCTTGAAATGACTGCAGCATCCATGTCTTTTCGGTATAGTCCTTCAGCAATCCCCTTTTCAAGGTTACGGTGGATCAGCTCAAACATTCGCGCTCTCTTGTACTTCATCCAGTTCTGGTAAATATCCGGATAATACTTCCTTAAATCGTAGTAAAAAACCGGGTTATGTATACCCTGGTTTTCATGAATCTGACGGTTTACAAACAATAGTTCATCGATCGCATTGATTTCGGCACTGACCATCTTTTCATAAGTTTTATGCTGAATACTGATCTCAAAATCAACCACCTTTCTAATCAAATCCTTTTTATCCGTTATAAATTGATACAACGTTTTTTTGGACATACCCAGTTCTCTGCATAGATCATCCAGGGTTACACTTTTAATTCCGTATCTGCTGTATAATTGCAATGCACTATTCAAAATCCGCTCTAGTCCTTTTCCATCCATGTTGAAGAAACGATGATTACACAAATAGTTTCCCAGGGTTTAAACATGTGTCTAACACAATGGAATTGCAATTGTTCAAACATGTTTGTTAAGTGAATATTAAATAATATTAAACAAATTATCCTCAAAAAGCCAGTAAACAGTTACCTGAAATAGGCCGGTAAACGGCTAGCTGAATAAATAAATTTGCGATTCTCATTTTTTTCTTTATAATGCAGGTATATCAAATAATAAATCACAGTATTATGATTGAGACAAAACTTTTTAATGAGCATTCAAAACCGGATGATGAAACAAAAAATGTAATCATTGACTTTCTTTACAAACACCTGGAGCAGTTTGGTGATCCACGTGAACACATTGGAAAGGCTGTTGACTATGCTTTGAAGGAGTATGATTCATTTGGAGGATTTCTGTTGGTGTCGTATGAAGGAACAGATATATCTGGTGTTGTTGTCGTAAACCGCACAGGAATGCAGGGATATATACCCGAAAATATCCTGGTCTATATTGCCACTCATAATAAGATGAGGGGCAGGGGTATCGGTAAACACCTCATGAGGGAAACCCTCAGGCATGCAGAAGGGGACATAGCCCTTCACGTTGAGCCGGATAATCCTGCTGGTTTTCTTTATGAAAAGGTTGGGTTTACCAGTAAGTACAAGGAGATGCGGTATAAAAGCGTGGCAAATTGAAGCGGCAGCAATTTATTTAACATGGCACCAGGATAAAAAAAATCATCCAAGGGTTCTTAAATAATAATAATGGCATACATCGAACTGGATAGTAAAAAGCTGACCGCGAACTTTAACTATCTAATGAAGTTGTTCAAAAAGAACAACATACAATTCTCGGTCGTTACCAAGATGCTCTGTGGTAATAAAGTTTTCCTTTCGGAACTCCTTAAGCTGGATATCAGTCAGGTTTGCGATTCCCGGGTGTCCAACCTGAAAACCATCAAAATGTTAAGACCGGATGTTGAGTCCATCTACATTAAACCACCCGCAAAGCGATCGGTAAAAAATGTGGTTCAGTATGCTGATATAAGTATGAATACTGAGATCAGAACCATTAAGTTATTGTCGGAAGAGGCCCAGCGGCAGAACAAGACCCACAAGATCATAATTATGATCGAACTTGGTGAACTCAGGGAGGGTATCATGGGAGAGGATTTCATCGCTTTTTACGAGGAGGTTTTTACACTAAAAAACATCGAGGTCGTAGGCATTGGAACCAACCTTACCTGTCTGTATGGTGTTCTGCCGAATCACGACAAGTTAATACAGCTTTGTCTTTATGAGCAACTGGTTGAGGCGAAGTTCAACCGGCATATTCCCTATGTTTCGGGGGGGTCCTCAGTAACAATTCCATTAATTTTCCAAAAGCTCCTTCCAAAAGGGATCAATCACTTCAGGGTGGGGGAGACGCTTTACCTTGGAACCGACCTGTATAATAACACCACAATCAAACAGATGCACCCGGATGTATTCAGCCTGTTTTGTGAAATCATTGAGCTCAGTGAAAAACCACAGGTTCCAATCGGTGAAATGGGACAAAATGTAGAAGGAAATACATTTGAGTTTGATGAGTCACAGACAGGTAAACGATCTTACAGGGCCATCGTGGATATTGGCCTCCTGGATGTAGAGGAGAGTCACATATTCCCTGTGGATCAGAATATCAGTATCGTAGGTGCCAGTTCCGACATGTTTGTTATTGACCTTGGTAACAATGTAAAGAATTATAAAGTAGGTGATCTGCTGGAGTTTAAGATGGACTACATGGGTGTGTTGCGCACGATCAATTCAAAATACATCGACAAGAGGGTAAGATAGGCGCTTGGATTCTGTTATCATACAAAGCCGACTGGTATGCGACAATAAAAGGCTTAATGTTCGTTGAAAAAGCTATAGAGCTTAAATCCGTTCTCCTTTTCAAAATAAAATCCCCGGTGAATAAACACCGGGGATTCTGTTACTGGTGATTCAGCTGAGGCTCGAACTCAGGACCCCATCCTTAAAAG
>CAZIIU010000027.1:0-42185 GCA_964539395.1 uncultured Bacteroidaceae bacterium | reverse complement strand
TCGCTGAAATTGTTAATACCAGTTCGTTTTCAAACTTTTATATGCGTTGGCCCTGCCTCCAAAACAGGTTAAATTCCCCTTCCTTTCCGTGAAATAAGTGATACTTCAGCAGTATATTCAGGTGTCCAGCAATATTCCCGTCACTCTTTAGAAGCAGTCTATATTCCATAAACAACGACCCACAACAGTGCCATACAAATATATGTTTTGTAATTTGGAGGTTGTATTACCAACAACGCTTGCAATCATGTGCAGAGATTATAAAAGCCAGATTTACCGGTTTCTTATACCGGCAGCAACTGTCTTTCTCATTGCATCAACCGCAATGTTTCAAGGGGTTATGGAGGAGCTGAAGGGAAAATATGCTTATAAAGACTTTGAATCTGCGAAAAAGTGCCGTACCTGTCACCCGGCACTTTATGAACAGTGGTCCCAATCCATGATGTCACAGGCCTACACGCATCATTGGGATGAGATCGAGTACTTCGACCTGGCTGTGGCCCATTCAGAGAAAGTTCCGGAGTTAAAAGATGTAGTGGACGGCTGTAACGGATGTCACACTCCCATGGCCTTTATGTCCGTTGATTTACCGCCTGCACATCCGGAAGAGAATACCATGGCCAATGAATCGGTATCATGCGAAGTGTGTCACCTCATACAGGGCAGTTCATCCGATCCCCCATACAATTTCAGTCACATTACAGGCCCCGGTGTCACCAAACAAAGTTCGCGCGGAGGGGGAAACGATTCACCTGCACACCGTCTTGTAAAAAATGAATTTTTCAGAACAACAGAGTTTTGCGGTACATGCCACAACGAAGAAAGTCCGTATGGTGTATGGGTAAAAAGCACACAACTGGAATGGAAAGAGGGTCCATATGCCAAAGAAGGTGTACGCTGCCAGGATTGTCACATGCCGGCTGCCCCTTTCCAGACTGCCTTGATGGGTAAAACGTATCCCGATGCCCGCCTTCATCTATTTCATGGTGCTCATGATCCGGGCAAGGTAAGAGGAACAGTGGAACTAAGAATACAGCCCGATATTCGCCACGCTGAACCAGGTGAAAACGTTGTATTTACTGTGGCACTGTTCAACCAGAAAACCGGACATAAATTTCCTACCGGATCAGTAGAGGACCGAATTCTCTGGCTGCAGGTGGAGGCCACCGACGCAAAAGGCAAAACCCACATTCTTCCGGTCGATAAAAAAGGTTTCGAGGGAGAAGAATACACCATCGCCGGCGATTACATGGCTTACCAGGACATGGGTGTTCCACTTGATATAGAGGATTTTGAAGGGGTACAGCGTGACGGAATCCCACACGGGAACCGTATCTTCCGCATGCCCTATTTTGATCCGGCAGGCAGGATGACGATCATGCAGTGGAACACCGCCTCCCTGGGAACGGATTACCGGATCGGACCGCGCGAGACCAAAATCGAAACATATACCTACAACCTTCCCTTTGATACAGCCCCCGGGGAGATGACCGTGAGGGCGGTACTCAACTACCAGCTATTGGTAAAACCTGTGGCCGACCTGCTGAATGTACCTGATGAGGAATCTGAAATTTTGGTGGTCAATAAACACTCTACCAGTCTGAATATCCTGCCATAAGTAAAAATGAATTTAGCTGCTTACAACATCGTTAATTACATTTATCTCATGTATTTTTCAATAAAACAGTGTACCCTTGCAGCAACGGACGTCTGTAGATACATACATTATATAACTGCTCTCCGACAACAGGATGAGGAAAGTCCTGATAACAGTTCTGAAATAGATATAGTAGAAGTATTATTTCTCTAAACCATATAAACTCTGTAAAATGAAGCATCAAAGAGATTCCTTCCAACTAATACTTGTCCTGGCCATCCTTGCCGGACCGGTAGTAGGTGAGTTAAACGCCATCCCTGCATTTGCAAGAAAATACCAGGTCAGCTGTCAGGTCTGCCACTCCCCCGCCAGTCCCAGACTAAAAGCCTTCGGGGAAGACTTTGCCGGTGCGGGGTTTCGGATGACAGAGTATGAGGCGCCAAGGTACTATGCTCCGGCAGGAGATGACAAGCTTTCGCTGATACGCGATTTTCCCCTGGCCGTACGTCTCGACGGGCACATATCCTACAACAATGAAAATAACAGCGCCCCGGATTTTGGTCTGCCCTATGCACTTAAACTGATGTCTGGTGGAGAGTTATCCGAAAATCTCTCCTACTACTTCTACTTCTATATGAATGAGCGGGGAAAAGTGGCCGGAGTGGAAGATGCATTCCTGATGTTCTCTGATCTCCTTGGTACCGGTATAAACCTTTACCTCGGGCAGTTCCAGGTGTCCGACCCACTGTTCAAGCGCGAGTTGCGCCTAACCCTGGAGGATTATGTGATCTATACTGTGAAACCGGGAACTTCTTCCATCGGACTGAAATATGACCGTGGAATCCTGCTTGAATACGGACTACCCACCGGCACAGATATAGTTGTCGAAGTAATCAACGGGAATGGTATTCTGGAAGCAGGCGAAGGTCATTTTTTCGACCATGACAGGCACAAAAGCTATTTGGTGAAACTGAGCCAGAGTATAGGCGATCCGGTAAGTATCGGTTTTTTTGGCTACGCGGGCAAGGAGGAACTTCCCGATGCAACCGGACCACCGGAAAATACAGTAAGGATGTATGGTCCCGACCTGGCCTTTAATCTTGGAGAGAAACTTAATCTGAACCTGCAGTATCTGCGCAGAACAGATACTCAGTCGCTGCTTTATACAGACCCGGTAACAACAATCGATAATGTAAATACACACGGGGGTTTCGCCGAGCTTATTTTTGCTCCCGAGGGCGACCGTAGCAACTGGTACCTCACCGCTCTCGGAAACTGGGTGGAATCGGACATCAATGAACTGGATTATATGTCGGCCACCCTGCATGCAGGATACCTTTTAAGACGTAACATCCGGCTCGTGACAGAGTATACCCGTGTTTTTGGCAACCGGGAATATGGTAGGGCAAGCGTCGGTTTTGTTTCTGCATTTTAGAGGGCACTATCCGCCATTACGTGTCGGTGGGATAATTGCATGTTTCCTTTGGCGGAGGACCTGGCGACATGTAAATCCTGTTTTGCTGCTACGTTCCGGAACAGGATTTACATGTTGCGGAGAGGGGGGGATTCGAACCCCCGGTACCCTAATCGAGTACGCCAGTTTAGCAAACTGGTGGATTAAGCCACTCTCCCACCTCTCCTGAAATTGGCTCAATGAAGCAGCACAAAAGTATAAAATTTCATTTAAAAAAACAGCATCAAAAAACAAATCTGTTTATTCACATGTTATCTTTACGAATCCTGAAATTCCAAACAGAAAACATCATGAAGATAATCTCGCTGAACGACGTTGAAAAGAAGGAAGTACATATTGAGGGAGCATCCGGGGCCTGGAAGCAACTCCCTCTGGGAAAGGATGATGGAGTCCCGGTCTATTCATACCGGGTTTTCACGGTTGAACCGGGCGGACATACACCCTTCCACCAGCACCCTTACGAACATATGAATTACGTGATTGACGGTGAAGGCGCGCTCGTCAACTCAAACGGTGAGGAAACACCAATGAAACCGGGCGACTTTGCCCTTGTGAATTCCGATGAAAAACACCAGTACAGGAATACTGGCGACAAACCGTTCAAAATGATTTGCGGCGTACCCAAAGAATTCGAATAACCTCCGGACCGGATGTTACTTTTCCAGTCCGAAACCCAGACAATTAATTTTTTCTGGTGCTACAAATGATTTATAGCCTTATGGACTTTTATTTCTCCATTACGAAACTCCAGTATTCAAAAATACCGTTGGCGAAATTGTTGTAGCGAGAAGTCCCAACTGTCCCGGCAAATGTCTTGAACGACTTCCTTAAAATCTTCGGTGCTTTCGTGTCAATAAGATGCTCCCGTCTCGCTGAATCCTTAATGAGCGCAGCCACCACATTCCTGGAAATGTTAGTCTCGTGTACCATTCTGAACCCACTCCGGTCGAGCCTCGCTCTGAACCCTTCCAGTTCCTTGGGGTAGATCATATCTGCAATAAGCAACTTACCATCGTCCTTCAAAACCCGGTAAACCTCATTGAAAAATGACTGCATGTTGTTGTAGCATCGGGCCGATTCCACATTTACAACATAATCAAAGGTAGCTTCGGGAAAAGGCAGCTTCTCTGCAACACCATGCCTGAAAGATAAACCAGGAACATCGTAATGGTCGTTGCAAAAAGCAATACTGCTCTCAGAAATATCCAGCCCGATATAGCTATTCGGACTAAAATAACGGGTTATGTATGAGGCTCCGCCACCACGGCCGGATCCTACTTCCAGCACATCCTTTCCCTTCACATCGACCCTGTTCACAACATGGTCATACAGCTGGATACAATACCTGTCAATCTCATCCCTGTCCTTCAGCTCCAACCGTGGATCCCCGTTCAGTAACTCATACCCGTAATTCATAAAATTTGCAGCATTCTCCCGGTCATACTTGTTCATCGTCCTGTGCCACCACTGCCATAATGGCCTTCTCAGAGGCTTCGGAAGTTCTGCGTACTTCTCGATAATTCGTGTCATTCGTTTAGGAATTGGTTGTCAATAAAACATTGAATATTTCCAAAACTATCATTTTAACGCTTTGGAAAATTGAATTTGGGGTAGATGCTATCGAAAATGTGACTATTTACTGCAAATTGGGGTGAATGTCATTCGTCCCTAAACGGTATCGAGTACATCCTTGATTCCAAGAATATACTGGCGGGAGACGGGAATCTCCTCTTCAAAATCAAGAAGTTTCAACCTGTGACCCTTGTAGCTGTTGGTCATATTAAGGATATAGGAAGAGTTAACGATGCAGGTTCTGTGACACCGCAGGAATTCAGCATTGTTCCTGAGTACCTGCTGTATGTTCTTCAGGGTATTCCTTATAAGCTTGTGCTTCACTTTTTCCTCACTTTTATAAAAAATATCAACATAATTGTCGGCCGACCTGATCAGCATAACCTCATCGGGCATAAGCTCAATCTTTTCCGATTGCGACTCAGATTCAAATACAACCGGATCACTCTGCTTCTCCTTCGCATTGGCCAGGTCATGTTCCAGTTTGATGTTCCTGCGTACAAAAAGTCTGAGCTGTTCCCGCAACATCCTGTTTACGTCTGCAAGCTTCAAAACAATCGAAGGGAAAGCCGAAAAAAGTGAAATCTGCACAGCCTCTGCAAAAGTCAGTACTATCCTGCCTACATAGACAAGATAAATAATATTGGCTGTTGAAATGAAAACCCAGATCAATAATATCAGTCCGACTTCATTGCTGATTTTTAGTGATTCAACATGGATTCTGCAGGTAAGGGATACCGGCATGATAATCCTGAATAAGACCAGAATAATAAAGGTAATTACAGCGATCCCAAGTAAAAATACCAGCCGGTTGTTAAAATCCTCCTGCCTGGTTTCAAACGGATGAAAAAAAAGCACAAAGAGAAACATCCCCAGGCTGATCAACGAAATCAACTTGATCTGGTAGCGCGTATCATCCTGCATATGGCTCTCCTTTTCCAAGTGGTAGGTTTCCTGCAAAGCTACGAAATTATGCGAAAGTTCAAATTCCTTCTCATCCGCTACCTCAAAAACTTCTCCCGCTCCTGCAGGTTCAACAATCCCAACAAAAGAAACACAACGCCGGAAAGCAGCATAAAAAGCCTGTTCTGCCTGATCACCTCCTGCCAGACAATCTCGTTCAGGGCTTTCGCTGCCCCGAAAGGATTCAGAAAAATATTCCATTTCGACTGTTCCAGTGTATCCGAAAGAATCAGGAAAGACAGACCGATCACTACCATCACGACTGCAGCTGCATTGCCATTTTTTACAATCGTGGAGACCCCGAAACCAAGTGAAGATGTAAAAAACACAAGCACCATCAATTGCAATACCATTATTACCGGGGGAAAGCCTGCCAGCGCGTAATATGCAATGGCAGAGAAGGGAATCAGCAAAAGAAGGGTCAGCACCAGCACCATCATGTAGCGTAGCAGCCACACCTTGAACCGGTAATCGGGAATCCCAAAAATAATTTCCAGGGTACGCTGGTCGGCATCATTCTGAATACCAAACACCGATGGATAAAATACGAGCAGGATTGCAGGAAAAGAAAGGATCCCATAGATGTTGGCCGGGTTAATCTCATTTGCCTCAAATGCCATGATGGTGCCAAACAACAGGAAAAAAATCAACGCAGCTATTACAAAGTAGACGAACCTGCCGCCAAAGATAATCCGCATATTATGCTTTCCAAGGCTGAGTATATTCTGAATGACTGATACGATCTTACGCATATCCCAGATTTTAGTTTGCTTTATTCTCTAAACCCAATAACCAAAGGTAGGCATCCTCCAACAATGGCAACTCCTCTACCGCATCATCAAATGGTTTCTTTGCCGATATACACCGTGCCCTGATCCTGTCCCCGTCGCGCATATGATGAATCACCAGCATCTCCTTTGTCTGCTCCTCGAATTTCTCCGCGTCAAAATATGCGCGCCAAACCTTGCCCCGGGCAATTTCCGACATTTCCTTTGGGGTACCATTAAAAAGCACTTTTCCCTTGTTGATCACCGCCATGGTCCGGCAGGAGCTGGAAATATCTTCAATGATATGTGTAGAAAAGATCACTACCCGGCTCCTGCTCAGCTCTACCAGCAGGTTCCTGAAACGGATCCGTTCCCTGGGATCAAGACCGGCTGTCGGCTCATCTACCACGAGGATCCTCGGAAGATGCAGCAAAACCTGTGCAATCCCGATCCGCTGCTTCATCCCACCGGAACAGGTAGCGATTCTTTTTTGTCGATGGTCCCACATATGGACCGATTCAAGTACTTCGCGGATCCTCTCTTTGCGGACTTTTACGTCTGTGAGCTCCTTCATCATTGCCTGGTATTCAAGGTATGCCTCGGCAGTCATATTCTCATACATCCCGAACTCCTGGGGCAGGTAACCAATAAGTCCCTGGAGCTCTTCCCGCTTCAGTTGTGTGTCGACGCCATTGATCCAAATCTTACCGTAGCTCTGTTCCAGCACCCCGCATATGATTCTGATCAGGGTTGATTTTCCTGCTCCGTTAGGCCCCAGCAGGCCGAACATACCTGTTCCGATTTCAAGCGAAACTCCTTTCAATGCCTTAAACTGCTCACGCCGCCGTCCAATCCCGGGAGTAAGCGCGATCAGCCGTACCAGCCATCTAAATACTTTTTTGACCTTTTTTATTTCAAAATCATCACGTTTAAGCTGTAGGGATATGTACCTTACTGTTAGTAAGATATACCAGAATATACCGGTAAAAAGAGTAAGTGCCAGGTTGTTCCATTGTTTTACAAACAGAAGCACAACGATCAACGGTCCGCCATACAATATGAACCCGTTGAACAGACGGAGCCATCGCTGTCCGACATGCTTTTCAAATGTACCCAGTACCTGAATTATATACAGGTATAGCAGAACGGCAGATACCATCTGCCAGAAGCTGCTCACCAGGTAGAATGAAGTGAACCATACAAGGAAGAGCAGCAGTGGCACCTGCCATATTAACGATCCAATGCCGGAACCGATGATGCGGCCCAAACTTATATCCTTTTCCTCCATCCGCTTGCCGGACTTCAGTTCGCGGACTACCTTGTTGTTCCTGCCATAGATCTTCACCAGGTTTGAAACCCGGATATGCAACGGGTCCGCATCGCTAATAATTCTTTCGTTCGACTTGCGCAAGCTCGACGAAACAAACCAGTATAACAGCGGTATTCCCGGTACAAATGCAACCACCGCGGCCATTTTCCAAATAAAGGTCCACGACATCATATACACCAGCAGCAGCGCCGATATCTCTGCTACGATGAGCAGTATCCCTGCCAGCAGCCGGACATTGCCCAGCCACACAACCGCCTGCTCGAGTGCATTGTACATCATTGGTATAAAAACAAGGGTCAATAGCGTGCTAACACCCAATCCGCCGATGACCGTTATTGCGAAGGGCGGTCCGATTGCTTTCACGTATTCAGACTGACCGAGGGCCAGGGGCAGCATCGCTACAATGGTAGTGATTGCTGTGATCAGGATAGGGCGTAAACGGGACATCCCGCCGAACATGATCGCCCTGTTCTTCCTGTAGCCCATCTTACGGAGAATGTTCATGAAATCTATTAAGATAATCGAGTTGTTCACCACCACACCCAACAGTATCATGAAGCCCATCATGGTGTTTGCATTAAACAGGGAGTTGCCAGTAACCGTCAGCAGTAAGAATGAACCAATGGCGGCAAATGGGATGGATAAAAGCAGTACAAGAGGTGTTACAAATGATTCAAACAGGGCAGCCAGGATCATATAGACCAGCAGCAAAGCAAGTATAAACAGGTATCTGAACTCATCCAGTCCGGAATCCTCCTGAATCAGTTCAACTGCTATTCCGGCAGGAATATTTGCGCTCCCGATTACTTCCCTGATCTCGTTCCGTGCATAATCGAGCAGCTCATTTGAGTCATATACGTCGCTGTTGTATCTGTATCGCAATTCCACCTGTTTTTCCTGGTTCACCCTGACAATCTCACGCATCCCACGGGCAAAATAGATATCGGAGAGAACCTGCAACTCATAAACGCTTTGCTCCTCTGTATCGGGAATATCCAGTTGCCTTAGATCGTCAATTGTCATCTCATCACTACCTTCCGCTTCGGTATCTTCATTATACTTGATCATGATCTCATACTCCTCTTTTCCCTGCATAAAGGTAACCCCCGATCCGATCTCATTCTGGAAGGTGCTGAGCTCTGTGCCAACCTGACCGCGGTTGATGCCATACTCCGCCATCAGCTGACTGTTCAGATCGAAGTGCACTTCAGGTTGGTTCTCCCTTACTGATAGCCTGACCGAACTGATATTATCAAGGTCCTCGAGGTAGGTCTGTACATCATAGGCAACCTCCACCATCAGGTCGAAATCCTGACCCTTCAGCACCAGGTATTCCTCATCCTCTCCGATTCCCATCAGCCGTTGCAGTCCGCCCGTACCTGTTGCAGCACCACTGCCGCCTCTCATGCCCCCGGGTACCCTCGCTGCCGCACCCGATGATGTGCCGATATCCTCTACCGGCATATCCTTCAAGCGTTCCAGGATATCCGACTGTATCTCGGCATAAGAGCGTTTGCCCACCGACCGGTAATCTTCCTGTAACATGACCGTAATCATTGCCTCCTCCTCCATGATGTTGGAGATGATCTCCTCCTGTTCGGGCAGCTCTTCCAGCAACACCTGTTCCATTTGTGCCACTACCTCATCGGTGCGCTCCAGTGTTGTGCCTGTCGACATGGTAATATATAATGTTATCTTGTTGGTTTCAAGCTCAGTCAGACGATTAACCGACAGTGACACCGACAATAGAATTGTGGCAAAGAAGAGGACCACAGCCCCGATGATGACCGGACCTGGATTCCGGATCGCTGTTTTTAATAACGTCAGGTAAAGTCGAACAGCACGGCTGCTGAGCGACACCTCCCTGTACACCTGGTTTTTACTCGCCTTTCTGCCTGAAATGACCAGGTAAACCACCATGGGGATCAGCAACAGTGAAACAACAAGGGAAACCAGCAGTGTTGAGATGATAGAGACACCGATATGCATTCCAAACAGACGGATCAGGTAATCCGTGGAAAACAGGAATGGAATAAACACTGCCACAGTTGTAAGCGTTGCCGCCACAATTGCCCGCCACACCTCGCGGGTGCCCTGAACAACCGATTCGGAAACCGGGAGCCCGGTGGCCCTCAGTCTGTAAATATTCTCCAGCACCACCACCGAAGTGTCCAACAACATACCAACTGCCAGGGCGATTCCCATCAGCGTAAGACTGTTGATCGTGATTCCTGCACCGAAGAAGAAGTTAAATGCAGTGTATACCGAAACCGGAATGGCCAGGGCTACAACAACTACCAGCCGGATTTTTCTAAGGAAAACCCAGAGTATATATACAGCCAGGAGTCCTCCGATCAAAGCCAGATCAATGATCTGATCAATATTATCCTCCATCAATTTTGCATGGTCCTCCTGGATAATAATTTCAATGCCCTGCTGCTCATATCTCTTATTCAACGCATCGATGCGATCCCTCACTGCATGCGACAGGCCGATGATATTAGCCTGCGCATCGTTTACCACCTGCATCGAAACCGCATCCTTGCCATTGATCCGGCTAATCGACTCCGCCTCCTTCTCGCCATAATAAACTTGTGCAATATCCCTGAGATGAACCCTGTTACGTCCCTGTCCAATTACAATCTCCTCAATCTGACTTATATCCTGGTATTCGGCATTCAGGTAGACAAAGAACCGCAGTCCCTCTTCTTTTACAATACCTCCATACTGACGTCGTTCCATGTTGCGGGTAAGTGCGCTCCTCACACGGGAAGGGGTAATTTTGTATGCATCGCATATCTCCCTGTTCAGGATAATATCAACCGACTTCTGCTGACCCCCATACACATTCAGTGCAGCCACTCCTTCGATATTGAGCAACTCAGGCAGGATGTTCTGGTCGGTAAAATTACGTACCCGGTCAACCCCTCCCTCTCCGAGTGTCTGAAGCAGCATCAGGATGTTGGTCCGTGTTTCGATATCCACCTTTTCGACCCGCAGGGTAAACTCTTCCGGCAGGTCCGCACGCAGGGCGGTGATCCGCTCATCAAGCTTCAGGTAGGCGTACTTCAGGTCGGTACGTTTCTCGTAATAGACAGCAACTGAGCCCCTTCGACGACCGGCTGTTGACTCGATCCGTTCTATATTGTCGAGCGCAGCTACGGCACTTTCAACCGGAATAACAACCTCCTGTTCCATGAATTCCGGGGTGACGTCCATTCGACAGTTCACATGCACATACAGCATTGGTAATTCAGCATTGGGGATAATCTCCATGTCGAGCTGCTGGTAGGAAATATAACCCAGCAGCGTTGTTGCCACGAACAGCATGGAAATCAAAACCTTTCGCTGTATGATAAAATGGTTATGTCCCATGCTCCTGTCTTTTTCCTGAAATATGCAATTGTACCCTCCCGAACAACAGATAAACACAGGGGATCACCACAAGTGTCAGCAGCGTTGAGGTGATCAGTCCGCCGATCACCGCCCAGGCCATGGGCGATCGCAATGAGGAACTTTCTCCGAAACCAAAGGTGAGCGGCAGCAGTGCCAGGATCGTAGTTAGTGTAGTCATGATGATCGGTCTGATCCGCCGTTGCCCGGCTTCAACCACAGCATCCTTCAGCATCAATCCTTCACGCCTGAACTGGTTGATCGAATCTACAAGTATGATCGAATCGTTCACCGCAATACCCACCAGCATGATAATGCCGATGATCGCCATGATATTCAGCGGCTGACCCATAAAAAAGAAGACTGCAACAGATCCCACGACGGCCATTGGCACCGTAAGAAGGATAGTAAACGGGTGGATCAGACTCTCAAACTGCGCGGCAAGTACCATGTAAACCAGAATCAGGGAGAGCATAAGAGCAAACATCAGGTTGCCCATGGAATCCTTTCTCATTGCCTCTTCTCCTGTAATCCGATAGCTATATCCAACCGGCAGGCTGATAACCGACAGAGTGCCATCAATACGTTCTGCCATCTGGTCGAGCGGGATTTCATCTTCAAGGTCGGCTGTAATCCTTATGATCCTGTTCTGATTACTATGCAATATCTCCCGCGGTGCGGTACCCGTTACAATCTCTGCCAGCTCGCTCAGCAGTACCTCCATATTGTTCACCTCTACG
Organism: uncultured Bacteroidaceae bacterium; assembly: GCA_964539395.1. Lineage (GTDB taxonomy): Bacteria > Bacteroidota > Bacteroidia > Bacteroidales > M55B112. The sequence goes on along the minus strand of CAZIIU010000027.1, from coordinate 30,349 downwards.
GTGATTCGTCCAAGCTCCTTCAGTGTAATATCCTCCAGTTTAAGGGTGATATCGGTAAGCTCTCCCTGAACGTGCATCTGACCGGAATTCAATCCCTGCAGGCGCTCACTGATGCGAGACACCAGCGTACTGACATCCACATTCATCAGTCCGGCCCTGTAACGGTCGATCATAATCTCCACTTCAGGTGCGCCCCCTTCGATGGAAGAAGTTATATTGTGGATACCGCTGATCGTTTGCAAACGGGTCATCACCTCATCCGTGAGACGCTCCAGTTCAACCATCTCTTCACCGGTAAGCTCCACTACCAACGGCGCCTCACCTGTTCCGAGAATCGAATTCAAGGCGGTCTCCTCCTGCCGGAAGAGAATGTGAAACACCGGATGATTTTCATAATAGGAAGTAAGTGCCCGGATGATCTCCGAAGCTCCACGCTCACTATCCCTCTTCAGCACCACCTTGATCGTGGCCATGTTCTGATCGTCGAACAACTGTCCGGAAGCGGCTATAAGTCCGGAAGCCGGTCCTGCCTCACTATAGAGCAGCACAAGGTCGTTACCGGCCATCTCCCGCACAATATACTCGACGCTCCGTACAGCCCCTGCTGTTCGCTCCAGCTCCGTGCCCTCCGGCATTCGCAGGTCCACGTAAAACTCACGCGATTCTGTCCGCGGCATAAACTCACTTCCGGTTCTCTGAAGCATGAGCCAGCCCGAACCTAACAGCAGGAGCGTTGCAGGCAGAATCCAACCTGACAGCCTGAGGACATTCCCAAGGAATTTACCATACCATGCAAACTGCAACGACTGCCTGGTGCCGGAAGTAATAGGGGTCCTCTTCCTGTAAAGCCTTGAATACAGCATCGGGATCACCATAATGGCCACCACCAGTGAGCAGAGGAGGGAAAATGCAACGGTAAATGCCTGCTCCCTGAAGAGCTCCCCAGAGGCTCCGTGGAGGTATACGATCGGTAGGAACACCACGATGGTTGTTATGGTAGAAGCAACAATCGCTCCACCGACCTGTGACGTGCCCACTGCAGCAGCCTCATTTGCTGTGCTGCCCGATTCATGATTCCTGAAAATGCTCTCCAGAACTACGATGGCATTGTCTACCAGCATCCCTGCCCCGAGTGCCAGTCCCCCAAGTGTCATGATATTAAGCGTAAGCCTGTTGAAGTACATCAGCACGAAGGTAGCGATGATGGAGACAGGAATGGCGATGCTAACGATTGCTGTCGGACCGATACGGCGCAAAAAGAGCATCAGGACAAATACCGCCAGAAGGATCCCGATCAGCAGGCTATCACGTACCTCACCAATTGCTTCGGAGATAAATGTACCCTGGTCCTCTACCACGGTAAAGGTAAAGCCTGGCAGCGACGTCTCCATCTCCCCAAGCGCCTCCCGAAGATTCTTCAGGGCCTTTACCGTATTGTATCTCATCTCCTTGTAAATGCTCAGCCCAATACACGACTCCCCGTTAAGCGACACTGCATTCTGCATCTCTTTAGAGCTATAACTGATCTTTGCCACGTCGCGCAGGTAAACCGGTACGCGGTCTCCTCCCGGCTCCGGGGCCGCTTGTCCCATCCTTACGATCACCGCCCCCAGGTCGTCGATCTGCTTCAGTTCACTGAGACCGCGGACAATATACCTTCGGCCTGTCTCCACGATCGATCCTCCCGTAATCGCCTCATTATAACTGTTTATGCGGTTTGAGATGGTTGCCAGATCGATATTATAGGAGCGCAGCAGATAATCGTTGGTTTCAACAAGCACCTCAAACTCTTCAGCGCCATCGATCTGTACATCGGCGATACCCTCCAGTCTGATCAGCTCATTCCTGATATAATTCTCTGCGACGCTTCTCATTTCATTCAGGCTGATACGCTCCTTGTGACCGAGCGCAACTAGCATCACCGGGCGTGCATTTGGATCAAATTGTATGATGTTCACCTCATCGATCTCACTGTCCTGGTTGAAGGGAGCCAGTGCCTTCGACAAATCGAGGAACGCCTCGTTCATATCCTTCTCCCAGTTGTATTCCACCTCTATCCGGGCCACACCTACCCGCGATACTGAGGAAACATTTACTACTCCGCTCTGACGAATGGCGAGTGACTCCATGGGATCGACAAATTTCTCCTCCATCTCCTCCGGTGGGCGCTCCCCCGAATGCACTTCGATGTAGAGCCTCGGACTGTTCAGGTTGGGAAAAAGGTCTATGCCAAGATTGCCGAAGGAGATATACCCAAGCAGCAGCGTGGCAAAAATGAGCATACTCACTGTAACCGGGTACCTGATGGAGAATCGTGCGATGGATTGTAACATAACCTGTAGTGTTTTACCGGATGATCTTAACTTTTGTATTATCCCGTAGCGTCTCAAACCCTTTACTCACAATGCTCTCACCAATCTCCAGCCCTGTCAGCACTTCAATATCAGAATCGCCTTCAAGTCCGGTGGTGATATACCGTATATTCGCCGCTCCCTTATCAACCACATACACGATCTGCCTCCGGTTGAAGTTCACGATGATATCTTTTGGGATGACGATCGTGTTTACCGAGCTGTTTACTACCATATCTGCCCGTACAAACATCCCCGGTAACAGCACCTCCGTGCTGTTGTCCACCTCAACAAAGCATTTGAACGTGCGCGCTTCCGGATCAATGACAGGAGAAATACGCGTGATCAGGCCTGGTAGCGTATCGTTCTGACTAGCATAACTGGTTACATATACCTTGTACCCCTTCTCAATGTTCCTGAAATACTTCTCCGGCAGGTGGGTCTCCAGGTAGAGATGCCTGTGGTTCAGCAGCCTCACGAGCTCCTGTCCGTTACTCACCCGTGTTTTGTCGGTAATGTATGGAAGATCGGCAATAATACCTGAAAAGGGAGCCTTTACCGACATCTTCTCAAGATTGATTCTGCTGTTCTCCATCTCATAACGCGCATTGATCAGGTTGATCTCGGCATTCTTCAGCTCCCGTAAGGTGGCACCTCCCTTTTCATACAGCGACTTCTGCTTCTCGTACTCCTGTTGAGATATCTCCAGGTTGACCTTCCTCGAGTCGATTCTCAGTGAATTATAGTACTCCTCATCTTCCAGCTGAACGATGGTTTCCCCTTTCTTTACATGGTCGCCGGGCAGGTAATATTTTCCTGTAGCAGGATTACTCTGCAGTCTGTATCTGCCCGACATCTCGGCAGTTAGTATCATATCCTGCATTGGGTAAACTGTTCCTGTGGCATGAACGTACTCTTCAATGGAGGAGGTTCGCACCTCAATCACACTAACCGGTACCTCGACATTGGCGGAGACATCGAGCGATGGCTGCTTGCATGAATATGCAAGAAGAAGCAGGGATACTGCCGGTAAAACTGAAAAACTGATTCGTTTCATAATGAGCATTTTTATTTTACGGGAGATGAACATGTTTTTTTTGACCTTCATATCGGTTTATCCTGTCGTTGTCAGGTTTCTCTGTGAATGTTTCTATTCCTTTTTTACAAGTTTGTCAGGGATTACAGGCTGTTGCAGTTCAAAATCGTAGAGCGATTGTATTTTCAGGTTCAGCAGCTCGATCCTGTAATCGATGATTGCATTGGTGAGCGCCATTTTCCTGTCGGAAAGCTGGTTTTGATAGATCCCAAGGTCGAGGCTGGTGAGATCGCCGTTCCTGTATCGTTCCAGGTTGATATCGTAGGTAAGCTGTGCATTCTCAACGGTTTTTCGCTGTATAACGATCTGGTTCCCGAGGTTTTTCAGACTCCGCACCACTGCACGGATGTTCATCTCTATGTCAATCCTCTCCGTTTCATAGTCGATTTCAGCACTCTTCAGGCTGGCCTCGGCCGCCCTTATCTCCGATTTACGTTCCCCCCAGTCGAAGATTGGAATATTGAGCGTCAGGCCTATACTCGGCGTACTGGTCGGTTTGTCAAACAGGTCGCCTATCGCCACTTCATTCGACTGCACCCCCAGCGAGGCAGTGATTGACCCGGTAAATTCGTTCACCGAGCCGGACTGTACCAGTCCAAACTCCGCGTTTTCAATATCGATCTCCCGCTGACGCAACTCCATGCGATTCTCCAGGGCATGGGTAATCGCCATTTGCTGATCGACCTCCACCATTTCGGCCTGTACTTCGGCCAACACCAGGAATTCCTCATCCAGCGGAATCCCGACCAGCACTTTGAACTGGTCCTTCGCATTCTGCAGGTTCAGTTCCGCGGTGAAAACCGACGACCGGCTGGTGGCAAGGTTGACCTCCGCCTGGTAGAGCTCCTCCAATGCCAGCAGACCGCCCTCCACCTTGTTACTAATGATCTTATAGCTCTCCTCGTTATTCTTCAGCTCCTCCTCCGCGATGGAGAGCCGCATCTGTCGGGAGTAGACCGAGTAGAAATCACGCGCCACATTCCTTTCGAGCGCCAACTTCGTAAGCAGGTATCTGAGCAGTGCCGCTTCATAACTGAGCTGCACCGTCTCCAGTTCCATCTTCGTGCGGTTATAGGTAAAAACTGGCTGGGTGATCGCCAGGTTGAGCCGGTTGTTAAAAGTTCGCGATACCGGGTCGACCGCCAGGGCCGACTCGGTGAAGCTGTAATCATAGGAAAAACTGTTTCGCAGCGTAATTAACCCGTCTGTGGGGAGAAAACGCTGACTGACCGTGAAGGTGCCCGCCGTGGAAGCCGATTCGTTAAGGAACCATTCACTGGTCTGCTGATCGAACCGGTTGGTCTTCTCATACTCAAACGGGTTAAGTGTCATGGCCAACTGCGATTTCAGTCTTGCACGCTGAGCACTGAGCTTTTCCCGGCTCCTTACAAGGGCCAGTTCTGCCTGCTTTATTTCCGGACTGTTCTCCATGGCGATCCGCAGTGCCCGCTCCATGTTGAGCAGATCCTGACCCATGAGTTTCAGTGAACCTGACAGGAGGATTGCCATTACAAATATTCCGGTACCTGTCTGCCCGACCGAAGTTCGAAATCTGGTACTCATTATTCTTGTATTTGATGTTTTAGTAATCGGATACGTCTTTATCTGTTTCTTATTTTATTGCTGAATTAGGGACTTCGGGTCCGTCTGATCCTTTCGCACCCACTTCACCGCGTCGGCAACTACCCGCTTTCCATTCGTGTCGTTCGACAGTTCCACAGTGGCGGTATCGGCAAGAAAGTAAAATGTTCCAACCCTGTTCCAACCCTCTTCAGGGTTGTTCAGAGTATATTGAACCATTTCTTTTCCCTGGTTCGATGAAACAGTATACTGATATTCCGTCCCGTTATCGGCGAACTGCGGTCCCCTGAACCCACCCCGTCCGATTCCCCGCTCCCTGCCATCTTCGCCGCGATCCCTGCCCGATGGCCGGGACAGCATCGCTGATACCGGGATGTATACAAACAGGTCGTAAAAGCCTGCTTCGGGCATCACCGCCTGCCATCTGGCCACACTGCTGCCATCGCCACGACCCGACAGCATGGCCGATCTGATCGTCTGACCGTAAAAGGAGGCATGCGCCACGTGGGTCCAGGTCGCCGGGTTCCAGTTCGGGTTCATTGCCTGGTAATGAACCCTTTCGGTCTGCTCCCTCCTCGAATCGATGTATCTTTTAATCTTGCTCTCGTTCGATACTGAGATATATGAGAAGCCATCGTCCTCATTATCAACCAAAACCTCTCCATCACCGACCTGTTCCGGAATGTATTCCGAAACCTGTTCATACTCCTGCGGATCCCGCATAGCACTCTCATCGGCAGAACGAAGGAAAAGACTAAAAGTGGAAGGGATATTGCCTGAAATAATTGTGTTGACTGTCAACATTCTTGGCTGACTGTAGAAGACCATCTGCACCTCCTTGGTCGTTCCTGCCTCCACCTCAAACAGTCGCTGCTCAACCTCTATGGCCATGCCGCGGCCAAAACCGCCACCAAAACCGCCCTGTCCCGGCAACCTGAAAGTAAGATCGATGAGTCCGTCGCTTCCTCCCGTATTGGTAAGTTTCAGCCGGACTACATAAACATCACCATAATCATCCCTTGTATGAAAATACTCAGGTGTCCCGACAAGGAATTCGGGAAGCTGGTTTGTATTTTTTATAAAATCAAGATACGGGGAAATCTCCTCACCGAATTCCTCCATAAAATCGTTTTCAAACTGTTCAAACGGAATCGCCATAAATGCATGATCTTCAATATAGTAATATAGAAAATTGTCAAATTCTGCCGAGCCTACACGGTTTTTAAGTGCATTCAGGATAAAGCTGCCCGACTGTGAGATCGCAGCTCTCGAGAGGTTCATATCATTTTTTACAAGTATCTCTGTAAGACTTTCTTCCCTCAGGGCAATATTGGCCCGCTCGGTATCGGTTATCCCACCCATAAAACCCTGTCGCGGCTGCACTTCATAACCCTCTTTCAGGTAAGTTTCAATCATTGCATTGAGAACCGGGTACTCCTCTGAGACGATCTCCGTAACATAACTGTAGTATAGCGGAAAAAGGCACCATGGATTTTTCGTGTACTGCTTCTCACCTTCGTACGTAATCAGGTTCTCTCCCCTGCCACGAAATCTTCTTCCCGAACTTAAGGCTGCAGTAAAGAAAGTATTCTCCAGTAGATTCTTTACCATAGCGATCTCGATCTCCTCTGCTGAACGGACATTGTCGCGCTCCCTGTTACGCCGCTCCTCGGCATTTTTAAACCGTTTGAAATCGAGGGTATTGATGCCTGCTCCCTTCTCGGGAATAAAGAGCATTTCCGGCTGAACGCTCTCTGCGGCCTCACTGAAGGAGTGTTCGTAGGGATGGTATTGTACCGGTACCTCTATTATGTTCAGACGATTGAACAAATAGTAAAGATCAAGTTCGTCATATTCATAGTTTTCCCTGGCCTCGTTAACCAGGCCGGCTATCGTATCTCTGATATGTGTCAAATATTCTGAAAAATAGTCGTGTCCCGGCTTCAGGTAGAGATTGTATTCTATTTCTCCGGCGGTGATGCTTCTTTTCTCAAGCTGACCGATTACCAATGGCAGACTGTTCAGGTCCGTCTCCGGAAAAAAGCACTGCCAACCATCATGTTCCTCTGCTTTTCCGGGAGCGACCGCGGTCAGTCCGCGCTCAGGTTTGACTGACAGGCTGAACCTGGTGAAATCCGGGATCACCGGCTGGAAGGTATGGTTATTGAAACCTACTCCCGCGACCGGATACCACAGCATCTCCCGGGTAAGCAGCAGGTAGTTCACATCCACGATCCCCGCTTTTTTATTGATGGTGGCAATTGCAATGCGCTTGAGTGAGGCCCTCTGTTTTTTGGAGATATCGAGACAGGCAACTGCCTCAGCGGGTATCCCCCGGTAGTGAATCATAATCCTCGATCGCCGACCGGCACCAAGCGGTTCCCCTGGTACGAGTCTGATGAGTTGAGCGTTCCTGATATAGTCGGTTCTGACACCGTTAATTGCGATACTGTCAATCCTGAAGGCCGGGTTCAGCGAAAAGAGCATGGTATCGATCGGAAAATCATTCATGTTCCGGGTGAGCATCTCTGATGTTACAATAAGCTTTCTCCCCTTCTGTTCAACGCTGATGTTGTTGGCAACAATATCGGTAACCGGCTGATCGGCGAATCGGTTGTTTAGCTGCAGGTAGTGCTTCCGGACCCTGTCCTGCTGATGAAAGCCGTCATAATAGATGTAACCGGTGTATAACCCGGCTGCGATAAAGAAAATTAAGCCCAGCAGGTTCAGCAGGTGCCACCTGCCTGTCTGGGGCAGCCTGCGAAGAAAAAGGATGGTAGCAAAAATAAAACCTAGTCCGAGTAACAGGTAGGTGGTACGGTGCAGCAGTATCGCGGGAAAATCTGCGTAACCGATGAAATCAGAGTAGACCATCGGCAGGTGGAAAGCCATATAGTCAAAGGTACCATACAGCTTATCCCTGAAATAAAAGAGGGTAAGCCCGATATAGCCCAGAAGGACAATGAATGTTACGGCCTGACTGCGAAAAAGGATCATCATGAAGAATGCGAGACCAAGAATAAAGAGGAGTGTCGGCAGAGAGATCAGAAGCGGGTAAAGCAGGTAGGTATGCCAAACCACAGGGGTGTCGCTGATGACCAGGTTGACGGTAATGGCCATTATAAGCACAGTAACTACCAGACCGATAAAGAGTATCAAAATACCAAGTGTTTTACCCGCCACATATTCGCCATTGGAGATCGGCCGGGCATGTATCACCTCGGTAGTATCGAGCTTTCTGTCGCGATGCATGAAGTCGGATGCGAGAAAGACAGCGATTACTGCCTGGGCAACGTTAACGAACAACACATTGATATAGGGAATATTGGCTGCAATCGCCCGGCCTGTCCACCGCGCCCCCGACCCGGCAAACAGTCCTATATTCAGTCCGAACAGAATCAGCAGGGTAAGGATCGAGAAGATCCTGAAGAACCAGCTCCTGAAGAGTGTCTTCCGCTCGTAGAGGGCAACGGTACGTATGTTCTTCAGGCTGATCACAGGTTCAGGTTTTTAGATTTTTTACCCCCTCCAGTTGTAACTGTCGCCCGTATGTTCTTCAGGCTGATCACAGGTTCCGGTTTTTAGATTTTCTACCCCCTCCAGTTGTAACTGTCACCCGTATGTTCTTCAGGCTGATCACAGGTTCCGGTGGTTTATTTTACTTTCCATGAACAGTATATAGGCATGCTCGAGATTAGGTGCCAGCTCCTTCGCGCTGATATATCCGGGTTTTTCTCCCACAAACTGAATCTCCCATCCGGTCCCTGATGGGATGGTGGATATTACCGGGTATTCCACTTTTATCCGGTCGTAATCCTCCTGGTTTACCTCTGCCAACCAGACTTGCCCCTTCGCCTGTTCCACAAGTTGATCTGGTGTGCCGCGGTAGATGAGCGATCCCTCGTTAAGTAATGCCATCTGGTTACAGGTGCTTGAGATATCACCAACGATATGGGTTGAGAGGAGAATAACCGTGTCTGACCGGCCGAGGTCGGAGAGCAGGTTCCTGAAACGGATGCGCTCCTCGGGATCAAGGCCGGTGGTGGGCTCATCGACGATGATGATACGCGGACGGGTGATCAGCGCCTGGGCGATTCCGAGCCGGCGTTTCATACCGCCGGATAGTTTGTTCGCCATGCGGTTCCGGAACTCGAAGAGTCCGACCCTGGTAAGCATCTCATCGATCCGCTCCCTGCGTTCGGACCTGTTGCTGATCCCGCCGAGACGGGCAGCATAATCGAGGAACTCCCATGCTTTCAGCTTCGTGAAAAAGCGGAAATCCTGCGGCAGATATCCGGTCATCTGCCTGATCTCGCGGCGGTGGTCGCGGATGTTAAGTCCGTCGATTAGCACCTCTCCTGATGTAGGCTGCATCAGTGTAACCAGGATGCGCATAAGGGTCGACTTCCCTGCACCGTTCGGACCGAGCAGACCGAACATGCCGTTTTCGATCGACAGATTGATGTTATCAAGTGCCCTGAAACCTCCCGGGTAGGTCATTTCCAGGTTTGAAATGTGAATCTCCAAGATCGTTAAGTTAATAGTCGGCGGACCATATTTTCTGTTTTGACGATAAATTTGTCCAATAGTTTAATCGGTTAAATGCCTTTTTCTGATTATCGTCGTTTACTGTACATTTTATCCGGGTGTGCCCGGTTACGGATCACACCAGACCGGATTCCTTTTGGCAGTGAACCGTGAGAGTTTTCATTCTTTCTGGTGATTATGTTGCTTCTGTTATGCACTTACTCTGCTTTCTGCACTTACTCTGCTTTCTGCACTGAATCAGCAATCCTTCCTGCACAGTATTTTCATCAGTTTTCAAATTCTCAATTAAACCTTTTTATGTTTGAAGGGTCTGATAGTGAAATATCGCTCCATTAGGATTCGTAAAACTAAAATAGGTATTAATAAAGCAATAACTGGTATTCAAATTCAAAAAAAAATCAAATGAAAACATTGGGTAAAATCAGAACATGGGCAGTGGCTTTCGTCATTGCAATCGCTGTGCTCCCTGCAACCGGACAGAGCGATCAGGGCACAGGGAGACCTGAAAGACCCGGAGTCGGACAGGGTCAGGGCCCGGGACGAGGTCTGGGCCGGGAATGGACCGAGGATGATGTTAAGCAGCGTGTAGAACGCCTGTCGGAAGCGCTCAATCTGTCAGAGGAACAGGAAAAGCAAATCCTCGACTTCGAGATAGAGCAGTATAAGAAAAACTCAGTTGAGATGCAGAAATACCGGGGAGATCGCGAAATGATGCGGCAGATCATGACAAAGCAGCGTGAAGCACGTGATATGAAATACAAAGAGGTGTTCACCGACGATCAGTACACGCAATTCAAGAAGAACCAGGCGGATCGGATGCAGAACAGGCTGCAGCAGGAACGTACACAACCACAGGGTACAAGAACCGACAGGGGACGAAACAGGTAGGTGTTCCTGCACTGCCTGACCATCTTGGAGACTGCTGTAAACTCCTCAACAATGCAAAAGTAACCTTTACAGACATAACTGGTAGTTTTTAGGGGTTGGCATCCCCCGCAATCAATGTATCTAACGGTTGCGGGGGATCGCTTTATCCGGAGAAAGCATTAACAGGGGACCGCTTTAACGAGGGATCGCCTTATCGGGGGATCGCCTTATCGGGGGATCGCTTAAACGGTAGACCGTCTTACCTGGAGACCGCCTTATCCAGAGATTGCCTTATCCAGAGATTGCCTTATCCGGAAATTGGATTATCCGGAGATTCGATTATCTGGAGATTCGATTATCTGGAGATTCGATTATCTGGAGATTGCCTTACCCTGAGGAAGCTTTAACAGGGGATCGCTTTAACAGGGGACCGCATTAACGAATGAGTACACTCTTGCCGGAAGAGCTCTTCAGAAGAGTGCGTTTCCGAAGGAATGCATTTCAGGGGGATGGACTATTCAGACTTAAAATCCGAGGTCGCATGAAACACCAGGTCGGGGTACATCTCCTTCACAGTTTTCAAACCCCATTCACTCTCCGCAAAGAAAACCGGGGTATCCTCCTTGTCGAATGCAACTACATTTGCCTTATGCTGCAGAAACTCATCAAGCTGTTTCCTGTTTCCGGTAGTGATCCAGAATGCACCCCGGTAGGGAAGATTTGAAAAGTTGCATTTGGCCCCATACTCGTGCTCCAGCCTGTACCTGATCACCTCATACTGCAGCTCGCCCACTGTACCAATGATCTTCCTGTTGCCGGGCTGTTGGATGAACAGCTGTGCCACACCCTCGTCGGTGAGCTGTCTGACTCCCTTGTCGAGTTGCTTCGCCTTGAAGTTATCGAGGTTGTTCACCTCCCTTAATATCTCCGGTGAAAAACTCGGTATCCCTTTAAAATGTAGCTCCTCCCCTTCAGTAAGCGTATCCCCGATCTTAAAATTCCCACTGTCGTACAGTCCAACCACATCACCGGGAAACGCTTCATCAACCACCGTCTTGCTGTTGGCCATGAAACTCGTAGGCGCCGGAAACCTCAGCCTCTTTCTCAGCCGCGAATGGTAATAAAACTTATTTCTTTCGAACCTGCCCGAACAGATACGCATGAACGCAATCCTGTCGCGGTGATTCGGATCCAGGTTCGCATGGATCTTAAAAACAAACCCGGTAAGCTTCTCTTCTGAAGGCTCAACTGTCCGCTCGGTCGCTTCCACTTTCCCGGGTGAAGGCGCGATCTCAAGAAACGTCTCCAGCAGCTCAAGAACGCCATCGTTGTTCAATGCACTGCCAAAGAAGACGGGTGCCAGGTAACCTTCGAGGTAAAGTGCCCGGCTGAAGGGTTCGAATACCCCGTCTACAAACTCAAACTCCTCTTTGAAGACCTCAAGTGCAGATGCGCGGATCCTGCCTGTTACCGCTGGATCATCGATACTATGGTAACGACTGATGCCAGAAGATTTCGTAGCGGTTCCTTCGTCGATGACCGATACAGTGTCTTTGTAAAAATTGTAAACCGCCTGGAAATTTCTCCCCGATCCGATCGGCCATGTGTAGGGGCAAACGGCAATTTTCAGTTCCCGCTCCAACTCCTCAAGCAGGTCGAAATGGAGGATCCCCTCCCGGTCCATCTTGTTGACAAATATCATTACGGGTGTATGCCTCATCCGGCATACCTGCATCAGCTTGCGGGTCTGTTCCTCAACACCCTTCGCTGTATCCACTACCAAAATTACACTGTCGACCGCAGAAAGGGTCCGGTAGGTATCCTCCGCAAAATCCTTGTGTCCAGGGGTATCGAGTATGTTTACCTGTATTCCGTCATATTCAAATGCCATCACTGAAGTTGAGACCGATATGCCGCGTTGCTTCTCGATCTCCATGAAATCCGACTGGGAGGTCTTTTTTATCTTGTTGCTCCGCACTGCCCCCGCGGTCTGAATCGCATTGCCGAAAAGGAGCAATTTCTCCGTAAGCGTCGTTTTTCCTGCATCGGGGTGACTGATGATTGCAAAGGTTCGTCTTCTCTTTATTTCACTTTTAAGATCCATGGTTTCCTAATTATCAAATTTCATCTACAGACAGTACGCAGCCCCGGAGCTGAAATGGCTCCGGTAGAAGCCCGATATCTGTTGCACCGAAGCCCACATGAAACCCCTGGCTCCGCAAGGAACGCAATCTCAAACCACATTGGAGTGCAATGTCTGTGCCTTCGGAGCTATAAATACTTTCCCGGCTCCACCCGCCTATTCACCTTTTTACCGACCGGAGCGATTTTCTCTTACACGTGTAGTGGTTTAATGTGCAACACTTCAAAGTCGTTTCGGCCGGCGTTCAGTTCCTTCTCAAATGCCTCCTTATCCGCTTCCAACTCCTCTGTATCGTTCTCCAGTGCCGCATACTTATGCTGCCCCTTAAAGGTGTATGTTACTTTTCAATGATCGCCACTCTTCACCGCAGGCTTCTCTTCTCAGAGAACCTGTACTCCATATGCCCTGGAGATATTTTCTGCTGAGGGATAATTCATTGTGCCCGGTTTCAGTCCGCGAAGATAAAAAAAATTAGCTCCCCCGTAAACTATTGGTATGCACCGGTTCTTCAAGGCCTTCATACAACATGTAGCCGGGGAGTATCCGGCAGAGCAACAAGATTACACAGGTACTATTCCTCATTGATTCCGGAATATATGCTTAGCTTTGCAAGGATGAAGTTACGGCATGACTGAGGATGCTATTTATCTTAGTCAGGACCGAAACGAACCGGAAAAAAGTAAACTATCATTCACAGGTAATTACAAAGACAGGCTATTAACCATTTAATCATCAGATTATGAAACGTCTTATCAATTACATGCTGCAGGGTCTTCTTTTCATTGCACCTTTAGCCATTACAATTTATATTATTTATCAGCTGTTCAATATTATTGACGGTATACTGAAAGAACTGCTTATCAAGTGGTTTGATATATATATCCCGGGACTTGGAATCCTGATAATCATCTTATTGTTGATACTGATCGGGGTACTGGGAAAAACTATCCTTGGCAGGCCCTTAAAGGCATTCATCAATAAACTGCAAAAAAAGGTGCCCCTGTTAAAGTTGATCTACTCTGCTTTCAATGACCTTTTTTCCGCCTTTGTTGGCAAGGAAAAGAAATTTAACCGTCCGGTCCTGGTACTTGTAAACCCTGTTTCGAACCTGGAGAAGCTGGGATTTCTTACAGAAGAGGATCTCTCCAGGCTTGGAGAGAATGAGAAGGTAGCGGTTTATTTTCCCCATTCCTATAATTTCTCGGGCGAACTGTTTATCGTTCCCAGGGAAAATGTGCGACCGGTTGATATCCCGCCTTCCGATGTAATGAAATTTATAGTAACTGCAGGTGTTGCAGGATGGGATGAAATAGAAAACACAAACGAACAACGCGAAAAAGCTGAGTAATCCCATGCTCCTTAATCTGCTTCTCCTGCAAACAGGCTTTGCTGCGCTTGTACTGGGGGCAAATATTCTGGTCAGCTGAATACCGGACCTGATGATTCTGGGAATCTCAACCCTGTTTAACTTTGCAGCTATGTTCACCGGTAAAAGAAAGAAGCCCGCCCGTTGGGAAAGCATACTACTGGCGCTGCCAATCATATGATACCTTCTTTATTTTGAAAGCAGGAACTATAAACTACTAGTAATGGATTACCTGCTTTCCGGCAAGTCTGTGCCAAACTGGTTTATTATCAGCATTTTTGTGTCACCGAACCAGTAACATAACTGAAAAAGACCGGAATCAATACATCTAAATATTCAGCGGCAGTGTTATACTAAATTCCGTGCCCTCACCGGCTACCGATCTTACCTTGATGCTTCCCCGATGTAAGGTGATGATCTGTTCTGCCAATGACAGGCCGATTCCATGTCCCCCGCTGTCCTGAACATTGCTTCCCCTGTAAAAGGGCTGAAAGATAAGGTTAATCTCATCCTCCGGAATGCCAATCCCTCTATCGCTTAAGACCACCACAAGTATATTATCCCTGACTACCAGCCTGATCTCTGTTTCATGCGCATCAGAATACTTACAACCGTTTTCGATCAGATTAATAAAGGCAGTTTTGAGTAGCTGACTGTTCCCTGAAACGCTGAAGTGCTGTTCACCTGAGATCGATTCATCAAAAGAGATGTTTACTACATAGTTATCGTCTCTTCTTAACACATCTGCTCTCGCTTTCCATAGGATGTCATCAATACGGATCTCCTGAAACTGCTCCACATGAAAATCAGTACCTGCACGTGAAAGCACCAAAAGTTTATTGGTGAGGCTATTCAGTCTGCGGATCTCCTCCAGCACCGAAAGCAGTGCAGCCCTGTATTCCTCCTTTGAGCGGTCTTTGAGCAGGGTAACATCGAGCTGACCAGTAATCACGGTTAAAGGTGTACGCAATTCATGTGAAGAATTTGCGATAAACTCTTTCTGAAGCTGTATGGCAGACTCAAGCCTGTCGAGTAAAAGATTAAAGGTATTCGCCAGGATGGCAATCTCATCCCTACCCGACCCTGCCGTTACCCTGCTGTTCATGGTGGATATATCGAGCTGGTTGACCTGCTCAATCACCTCAGAAATTGGTTTAAGTGCCTTTATTGCAAATAATCTACCAAGGAAATAGAACAAAACAATGCTGATCAGAAAAACAATAAGAAGTACCAGCTTCAGACTTTCTAACTTCTTCAATCCCGAGTTATCGACAGCACCATAATAAACTACGACATCTCGTTTCGACCCAACATAATGATAACCAAACACTTGG
The DNA here is from genome assembly GCA_964539395.1 of uncultured Bacteroidaceae bacterium. GTDB lineage: Bacteria > Bacteroidota > Bacteroidia > Bacteroidales > M55B112. The sequence goes on along the minus strand of CAZIIU010000027.1, from coordinate 15,063 downwards.
TACGGATGTTGGAATAATTGCACCTCACCTTTCTCTTTGGTCATCTCGATCAGATCTTCTGTAATTACAAGAGAACCGGAAGCTCCATTACGGACCAGCACTTCGCCATTGCTGTTCACCACGAGAACCAAATCTCCGGGTATATCATCAGAAACGTCGGAGACTAACCCCTGGAACGAAGCCTGGTCCGGTCGATCCGATTCACCAAAAATATGACCAATGGAAACCGCCCTGATCGCAAGCTTCTCTCTGAACTCATCCTGAAGAAAAGTGTTAAAGGACAAATAGATTACAAGTAGTGCGCACAGTAAAAGTAATGCCGCCAGACCTGCAAACTGGAAGGTAATCTTCTGACGAATTTCCATTAGCTCTCTTCGAAAATATATCCCATACCGATTCGGGTATGGATCAACTTTGAATCGTACCCCTTCTCAATTTTCTTTCTTAGAATATTCACATATACATCCACCACATTGGTTCCTGTATCAAAAGTTATATCCCACACCTTTTCAGAGATATCAGCTCGGGATACAACCCTTCCTGCATTCCGCATCAAATACTCCAGCAATGAAAACTCCTTCGCTGTGAGTTCTATGGTTTTACCGGCCCTTCGTGCGTTCTTCCTGTCGAGATCAATTTCAAGGTCGGCCACCCTTAGTGTGTGTGAACTATGGATGACAGCTGTACTGCGCTTGGTCAGCGCCTTGATCCGTGCAAGCAGCTCTCTGAATTCAAAGGGCTTCACCAGGTAATCATCAGCCCCTGCATCAAATCCGCTTACCTTATCCTCTGTGGTACCCAATGCAGTAAGCATCAGGACAGGAACCTGGTCATTTTTCTCCCTGATCCTCCTGCAAAGCTCTATACCATTCACCTGCGGTAATATAACATCCAGGATGATCAAATCAAAATCCTCCCTCATGGCAAGCCTTTCTCCCAACTGTCCATCGTACGCAAATGACACCTCAAAACCTTGCTCCTCCAGTCCCTTCTTCAGGAAAGCAACAACTTTGGGTTCATCCTCTATGATTAATATTTTCACAGTTTCCATCTATTCATAGAGTAAAGTTACATGAATGACCCGACATTTTTTGTCTCAGGCAGGTTTTTTTCTATAGTGAAAATGCATCACAACCATCTCCAGGGCCCTTCTGATAGCCTCGTTGATAGGGTAGTATTGAATTGACAGTTTCGGGTCGATCCCAAATAGTTTCATATAGTAAGCCGATATATCAGGGGCTGCCCCTAATGATGCCTGAAGGATCGATGGATCTGCATTCACTTTTATGTACTTACAGGAAACAAATTCCCGGCTTCCTGATTTATTCAACTTGGAAGAAAAACCAAAAAGTCTGCAAATCATTCCCCTGTTCTGATAATTCATACAACCTCCGTTTCCATTCAGAGGCTGATAGAATACGCAGTTATTATCGCCGTTATTTTGACAGTGCTCAATTCTTTCAAGCACCTGTAAATAGCTGCCGTCCAGATAGCTATCATAGGCTGCAGGCAAAAACTCAAGTATAGTAGCCTCAATGTCCGGTTTAGTACAACAGATTGCACAACTGGAAACACACTGGAGTTTTGATTTTTCTCGAAATGCTGAAGTGTGAATGCCCAGCTGTCTGTATACTCTTTTTACGCCTTGAATTTTTTTAATTAGCATATTTGCGACTTATTATTAGCTCTGTTTTTGGTATAAGATATTTATGCAGGCAGGTTTAATCTGAAATAGAGGTCCTTGTTCTCTTCAATAAAAGGACCATTTCTGTTTTTGAATTCAAACAAAATCTTTCTGCAATGAGACTAACTCCTTCCTGGAATTGGCCCTTAAATGTCCATTCAGCCGGTTTTCTGTTGCCAAAAGAATTTCCTGCAGCATCTCCGCATAGCTTATACCCTTAATAGCTGCCATTTTTGCCAGGTGACCATCCCAGCACCATCCGGGGTTGGGATTCACCTCCAGCAACCGGGGTATTCCCCTCGAATCAAGCCTCCAGTCAAGCCTTACATAATCCATACAATCAAGTCTTTCTGTCAACTTTAAGCACCATGCAACAATTTGTTTGCGTGTATCACCAGGCAACTCGCATTCAACTGATCTTAATAATTTGAAATAGGGTGATTCCTGAAGCCATTTAGCCTCGTACCCGCAGATTCTCGGCAGGTGATCCGGCAGTTGAGAGTAGTCCTCCTCTATAATCGGAAGTACTGTATAGGATTCCGGAGAGTTTCCAATAATGCCCACAGTCAGATCCTTTCCTGTTAGAAACTCTTCAACCAGGATCGGCTTGTCGTATCCAAACTTCGTCCGGGTCTTTACAATGGCATCGTTCAACTCCTCCACATTATATGCCACACTTTTCTGTGTAATACCGAAGCTTGAATCCCCGTAATTGGGTTTGGCGATCACCGGAAAACCAATATTCATTTCAAAAACATTGTCTTCAGGCTTGATGTAAAAAGCATCGGCAACCGGGATGTCCATCTCTTTCGCAATTCCCCTGATTAGTGATTTGTCGTAACAGTAGGCAAGACACTGCGGACTGGATCCTGAATACGGAATATTCATCATTTCAAGAACAGCCGGAACATGCAATTCATACCGCGGATTGTTATCGAACCCCTCGTCACACAGATTCAGCACATAATCGATCCTCCCCCTGTTTTTAATCAGGCTGCCGATCAAGGTATCATGATTGTTGAGATAGGTAAAATTGTACCCCTTCAGTGAACTCAGTGCAATCTTCAACTGTTCAATGGTATTGTAATCATCCTCATCAAAAACGGTGTCAGGCTTAATAATATCAGTTTTCTTCGGATCTCCAAGTATTACTGTAAGGTTCTTTGCCTCAAGGCTCCTTCGCTTTGGAACCGACCATGACTTGATAGCATCAGATGAGATGATGATGCGTCGTTCCATCATCCCAAGATCCTGGTTCCGGGTTGAATCGGTCTTATAATCGCTATGTACATAAATATTTTTAAACCCCGCCTTCTTTAGTACTTCGGTCAGGCTCTCAATATCGTATAACCGCTCTGCATAAAACTGATCAACGATTACCCCTTTTTTTGTATTTGAGATCACCTCCCTGGAAATGAGTCTTTCTCCGTCACCGGCCAGTGATCGCTCCCGGCACACAAAATGATTTTTGTCGATCCACTCCCAGCTCCGAGGATTATAATTATTACGTAAAAAATTTCCATCCGCAACATCCAGTAAAAACCTGCCATTCGGCCGAAGGACCCTCATCACCTCCTTCAGTATCCTGATATCATCATCCATACTCTCAAAATACCCAAAACTATTGCCAAGGATCATCACAACTGTAAACGTGTCGTCATTATAAGGCAATTTTCGAGCGTCTCCCTCCTTAAAGTTAACGCCAAGCCTTTCCTGCACATTCACCTGCCTGGCTTTATTTATCAGGTAGTGCGACCGATCAAGACCATAGACATTTCTGTAACCGCGTCTGCCAAGCTCCAGGGAATGCCTGCCCTGACCACATGCAAGATCGAGGATAATATCATCGGTCTTCAGTTTAAGGATATTCGACAACAGGTCTAGCTCGAAAGTTGTAATTCCTTTGTCCTCAACTACATCTGCATCTGTCTTAAGATACATTGAATTAAAGATCCGTTTCCACCAGTCGGGCTGCAGGTATGATTCCAGGTTATTCACCGGACCCAGTGACGGATAAATGTTTTTTCCATTCTTTTTTATACCGGAGGAACCTCTGCCAGCTTTTTTCATTGCTTGTTGAAATTTATTACTATTAACGATGAATGAAATATATAAACCAGGATAGTCTGAGAGTACTATAAATCCATACCTCCGGATAATACTCAGATAATTCCGGATAATACTCAGAATCCCCCTGTTTCACTGGCAAAGATGAACCAGTGGAATTAAAGAGATATGAAACCCGGATTAAAAAGGGATTAAATAGCGGAATTATAAGCCGGTGTTGCCAGGAACCAGCGGAATAGCACTAAATCCGGTACATCCGACTTACATATACCGGCTTTTCAGGTTTATTTAAACAAACGAATTCTTCGCTGTGTCGTCTCCCCGTAGTAGATTTCCTTGCTTACATTCCTGATATCCTCAACGGTATACAAAGCTCGTGGATTGTACTCTTTGATGATCTCAAGCACCCTCTCCAAATATTTCCTCCTGATGATCACATAGAGTATTGCAACCTCACCATCGGTACCCATTGCCTCCACTGAAGTAACCCCGAACCCTTTGGACTTCAGCTGATTAATCAGCTCATGTGCCTCACGCCTCGTAATGACCCTGATAAGCTCATGTCCGATTGCGAGACGCTCTTCCAGTTTCATTCCTATAAAATTACCGGTAGCAAATCCTCCTGCATAGGCGACGTAACCAATCCAATTATCAAGATTGTCAATGACCCTGCTTACAACGATGATCCATATAAGAATCTCAAAAAAACCAATGACCGGGGCCAGCACTTTAAACCCCTTTGAAACAAAGATGATTCTGATCGTTCCAAGGGATACATCAATAATTCTCATCAAAAAAACCAGCAGTGGCAATACGATGTATGTAAACTCTTCTGAATGAAAAAAAACCATATCCGGCTTAAAAAATTAGTTAAAATTTCGGATGCAATTTAACAAAACAAAAGGTGATCCATGTTAAATTTTTGTCCTTTTACGTCAGCCCGCCTCTCGTTGGAAAAACAACGACTGATGTCCCTGTACCTCTGCGAATTCTTTTCTCAATATCGAAGAATCATATACACTTAAAACATGGAAGTTCGGTCACTTTTTAATAACTTGCAGTTTATGGAAAGAGATACTGGAAAAAAAACGAATACCGAACAGTTCTTCCATGATATAAGCGGTATAACAATATTTACGCTTAGGTATTTCAAAAACCTGTTTACCAACCGGTTCGAAGGAAAAGAGTTTATCAGTCAGTGTTATCGGACCGGGGTACAGTCGCTGCTGCTTATCGGGGTAACTGCTGTAATTCTCGGACTTGTTCTTACCATCCAGACCCGGCCCATACTGGAAGACCTGGGGGCGGAGGCATGGCTGCCCAACATGGTTTTTATCTCTGTGATCACGGAGCTCGGACCGGTAATTTTTGCCCTGCTCTTCGCTGGGAAAGTCGGATCCGGAATCGGTGCAGAGCTCAGCTCAATGAAGGTCACGGAACAAATCGATGCCATGGAGGTTTCTGCAACCAACCCTTTCAATTTCCTGGTAGTGAGTAGAGTATCTGCAACCACTATTATGCTTCCACTGCTGGTTTTTTTTGGCGATATGCTGGCATTTTTAGGATCTTTTTTCGGACTAAAGGTATACAGCGATATAACATTCCAACTTTTTTACAGCAGAGCTTTCGGGGAATTCTATTTCAGCGACCTCTTTGCGGCAACTATAAAAACACTGTTCTTCGGTTTTTTTATTGGGATCATATCCAGCTACATGGGCTACAATTCCGAGCGTGGTACTGAAGGTGTTGGTAAAGCAGCCAATACAGCAGTGGTAGCTTCGTCACTGGTCATTTTCCTGATAGATCTCATCGCTGTTCAAATAACTGACATTATTGTTCATTAAATGAAAAATAACAAGATACTGTATATTAATAACTTACATAAATCATTCGGTGATAAAAAAGTGATCAGGGGGGTTGACCTGTCCCTTTCTTCAAGAGAGAATCTTGCTGTAATGGGAAAATCAGGTTCCGGTAAGTCTGTCATTATGAAATGCGTCGTAAGGTTGATGGAACCAGACGACGGGAGTATCACCCTGTTTGACACCGATATACTGCACTGCCGGGAAAAAGAGCTGACCGCAATAAGAAAAAGGATTGGCTATCTTTTTCAGGAGGGTGCAATGTATGATAGCATGACCATCAGGGAGAACCTGCTCTTCCCGGTAAAAAGAGATTCTAAAATGAGGCGGCTGGGTGACAATGAATTAAATGACATTGCAGAAGTTAACCTGGAAAGTGTCGGACTGAAGGATGCGATCGATAAGTATCCTTCCGAGCTTTCCGGTGGAATGAAAAAGCGGGCCGGGCTTGCACGAACCCTCATGCTGTCACCGGAAATGATCATATACGATGAACCCACAACCGGACTGGACCCCTATACCGCAAGGGCAATCAGCGACCTGATCATTAAGGTCAGGGAAATTCACAATACCGCGGCAATCATCATCACGCACGATACACAATGCGCAAAGAGTACGGGCGACCGGCTCGCTGTCCTCAACGAAGGTAAAATAATCGCTGAAGGCACCTATGCAGAACTGGAAAAGGACCCCGCAGAGGAGGTTTCAATTTTTTTTTAATTAACTCAGACAAAAATGAAACACAGACGCCACAGGAGTTTAATCGTTGGTATATTCGTATCTCTCGGATTCGCCATATTCATTTTTACGATATACGTTGTCGGAAAGAAAGAGAACATCTTCGGATCACCCATGAAGGTGACTGCTATTTTTGAAGACGTAAAGGGCCTCAGGGAAGGTGACAAAGTAAGACTATCAGGTATTAATATAGGTAATGTAAGCAGCCTCTCCATTATGAGCGACAATCGTGTTTTCGTAATAATGAACCTTGAATCGGACCAGGTCAGGTATGTTAAAAAAGACTCAAAGGTGACAATAGGCAGTGAAGGGCTAATGGGCAGCAAGGTTTTAATGATCATCCCTGGAAGAATTAGCAGCGAAATTGTTTCTGAATCCGACACGTTGCAGGCCATTGAGCAGGTCGATATCGACGACATTCTAACTGAAATCAATAAATCAAGTGAGAATATAGCAATTGTCTCAAATGAGCTTATAACGATTACCAGAAAGATCAACAGAGGAGACGGTATATTTGGAAAAATTTTCACGGATACTACCCTAACAGCCAATCTTGATGATGCCACCAGGAACATCTCCTACCTCACAGAGAACCTCTATGAATTATCCAATAAAGTTAACCAGGGCCAGGGGATCGTGGGTATGCTTTTTACAGACACCACCCTCACAGAAGGAATCACAGGAGCCGGCAGGAACATGGATGAAATAGCTTCAAACCTGCGTTCAATCACCGGGCAGATCAACAAGGGAGAGGGTATTTTTGGAAGAATGTTTACAGATACAGTGCTAACCAATAAATTTATTGTTACCAGTGATAACCTCCAAACCACATCTAAAAACCTGATGGGTCTCGCCGATAAGCTGAACAATGACAGCAGTGCATTGAACCTTTTGATTAACGATCCGTCTTTTGCAGACTCTCTTGACCTCTTTCTGGATCGCCTGAACAAAGGGGTCATCGAAGCGACCGAAGCTGCTGACGCCTTACAACGCAGTGGTCTGATCAGGCTCTTCTCCAAAAAGAAGCCGAAGAACAGTGTACCGGATCAGCCCGAAGAGGTAAATGAACCTGTAATAAATGAACAGGATGACGGCGGGAACCAATAGAATATCACCCGGCAGACTGTTTTGTTACTCTTCCATGTCATCGAAAAAATCCTTAACATTACTGGCGAACTCATTCATCTCCTTTTCCAGTTGGTCCATATCGTCTTCAAACTCGGCTTTTGTCTCTTTCCACTGGTCCTTTGTCATTGCCCTGAGCTCGTCAATATCTTTCTGAAGTTCTTTTTGCTGTTCTTTCAATTTATTCAATGCCTCCTCCGATTTTGCCTGGACCTTGGTCCCTTGCTTTCTGACTCTGGCCTCATATGTTGACAGTTTATTCTCAAAGTCGGCAATTACCTCTTCTCCCTTCTCAATTGCCTCATCCTTCTTCGCTTCAACAAGTGATTCAAAAGATTCGCCGGTCTCCTTCATATCCTCTCTGAGTTGCTTAACCTCAGGGTCTGACTTTTTTTCTGATTTGTTCTGGTTACATCCTGTTATTGCAATTGCAAATGAAACAGTAATAACAACCGTAAGTAAGGTTTTTGCTTTCATCATACTCATAATTTTATTCTTAAGATTTATTATAGTTCGATAACACACAATTTTGTGCCACAAACCAACAAAATTTTACGATTCAATCCCGAGAACCTGTATTTTGCTGATATATTGCAGGTTAAACTGCCGAGGGTTCGACAGACAGAGAAGCGTGCAGGTAAACAGGCATGCTGTTAACGAAGAGATTGTAGAAATAGTTTACCAACTATGTGTCAAATCCTACCCTTCAGTCTTTGGTCCGGCAGTCGGCTGAAGGCCGATATTCAGCTGCTTCATTTTATTATACAGGGTTTTTCTGTCAACATTCAGGATGCGTGCAGCTTTTGATTTGTTGTTATCAACCCGCCTCAGTGTTCCGATAATCAGGTTTCGTTCCGCCTCTTTGGAAGCATCGCGAAGCTCCCCGGAAGAATCGCCATTGTCTGGTTTCGAAGCTTCATGAAGCTGGAAACTAACTATTTCAACGGGAAGTGCATCTTTAGTGATACGGTCTGACCGTGACAACAAAACAGACCGCTTCATTACATTGTTTAATTCCCGGAGATTCCCTGCCCAGGAGTAGTTGAGTATAATATCCCTGACATCATCATCAATATCCTTCACATTTTTATCGAGTTGGATATTTGCCTGCTGGATAAAAAACTCGGCGTACTGTAAAATATCCCTTCTCCTGTCCCTGAGTGGCGGAAGATGTACCATAAATTCGTTAACGCGATGAAACAGGTCCTCTCTGAATCTATTTTCCTCCACCAGGTGACCGAGATCCTCGTTACTGGCAACTATGATCCTTACATCGATGTTAACTGTTTTTGGGTCTCCAACACGGTTTACCTTCCTCTCCTGCAAGGTTCTCAATAATTTCACCTGTACTTCATAGTCGAGGTTACCTATCTCATCCAGGAAAAGCGTTCCCCCGTCTGCCTCCTCGAATACACCGATTTTATCTGCAACCGCACCTGTAAATGAACCCTTGATATGACCAAATAATTCACTGTTGGCCAACGTTTTAGGTATTGCTCCACAATCAAGTGCCACAAAGGGATTTTCCCGGCGTTTACTCCTGTAATGGATGAACCTTGCAAGATACTCCTTGCCAGATCCTGTTTCCCCGTGAATGATTACACTCATATCGGTTGGAGCAACCGTCTCTGCTAGCTGAAGTACCTGCCTGATCTCAGGACTTTCACCAAAGAAAAAATCTTCGTGACTTTTTTTGTCTGGAAACACCTCCTTACTGCTGTTTTGAAGCAACTTCCTGAGCAATATAAGAAGTTCATCCTGCTGAATGGGTTTAACAACGTAATCATCGGCTCCGCCCTTGATAAGCTTCACAGCGATATTAACATCTGCATAGGCTGTAATTATAACCACCCTCGCATTGGGAATCAGGTTCTTAATGGTCTGCAGCATTTTAAGCCCATCGCTGTCAGGCAGCCTGTAATCGCATAGGACCACGTCAAAAGCCGACTCTTTTAACAACTTTTTCGCAGAAGCAGCAGAATAGGCAGATTCTGCCTTAAAACCATTATCAGTCAATAGTTTTTCAAGTATATTACAGATGAATACATCATCATCCACAATCAGGACTTTACTCATGAGGCAGAACCTTTATGTTTTTTTGCTAATATACTCTTTTTTTAGCAGAGGTATAACAGTACCCAACTTTTCAGACAGAGTTTTCACTAAGTCGGGTACCATGTGATAGTTGTTTGATTTTATTGTATTGTCTTCAATCTGCAAACAGAGATTGGCTATTTCCGACATTCCCAGGAACCTTGACGATGAGATCAATTTATGAGCCTGTTCCCCCAGTTCATGCCACTCCTCCTGTTTCAGATGCTGATCTATCTTAATGAAAACTCTTTCAGCTGTATTGAGAAATGATTGAAGGGTTTTGTTATAAAAGTGAATATCACCTTTTGAAAGGTTGATCAACTCATTCAGATCATAGGCTTTACTATTTTTGCGATCCGTGTCCAGCCTTGTTCTTCCTTCCATATACTGGCTACTACTGCCATTTTCCTTTTCATTTATTTTAAGAACGTTACAGATTTTATTAAACAAAGCCTCTTCGTGGTAGGGTTTAATGAGATAGCTGTTAAATCCTGCTTTACTAAATCTTTGGATGTCACTCTTTACTGCATTTGCAGTTACAGCAACCATCGGGGTATTGTTGTTGGGGTTGCCGGCATTCCCCCTGATCTTTCTTGACAAGTCAAGACCACTTATTCCCGGCATATGTATATCCATTAGTACAATGTCGTATGTTTCTTTTTCAAGATATTTCATTGCCTCATTTCCATTAGCGGCCACATCAAACTCCAGGTTCCAGTTATCCAAAATTGTCGTAGCCAGTATAAGGTTGGTCTCATCATCATCCACTACCAGGATCCTTTCTTCTTTCAATAATTCTTTGTCAGCTGTATAGATTCGCTCTTCCTCAGCCAAATCTTCAATTCTCCCGACTCCAAATGGCAAGTTGATCCTGAACTCTGTTCCTTTATCCACTTTACTTGAAACAGTAATGCTACCTTCCTGCAGATCTACAAGCTTTTTCACAATTGTCAGTCCCAGTCCTGAACCACCGTATTTCCTGCTCACTGATGTATCAGCCTGGTGAAAAGGTTCGAAAATTGATTTCAGCTCCTCTTTTGGTATTCCAATTCCCGTGTCCTTTACACTGATCTGCAATTCTAATTGATCATCCGCCGATGCAATTGCCTTAACTGTAACCATAACATAACCGAATCTTGTAAATTTCACTGAGTTGCTTATCAGATTAATCAGGATCTGCCTCACTCTAACCGGGTCTCCCACAAGTACCTCTGGAACATCCTTTGCAACCTTAAGATCCATTTTTATTCCCTTTTTCTGTGCCCTTAGGTAGAATGTATTATAGACTTCGGCGCCAAGATTTCTAAAATTAAAAGGAATTCTCTCTATAGACAAACTGCCCGCTCCAATTTTGAGCAAAATAAGATTCTCATTTACAATCGATAACAGGTGTTCCGAAGATTCTTCAATCATATTCCTGAATTTTCGTTGCTCCTTATCCAGATTAGTTTTCTTCAGCTGTTCAGTAAAACCTATTATGGCATTCAACGGGGTGCGGATTTCGTGACTCATATTAGCCATAAACTCCGATTTCGTCCTGTTTGCGGATTCAGCCTCCTTCCTCGCAAGTTCCAATTGCTGTTCACGGTCCTTTTCCTCAGTAATATTTGTCATTACAACCATCCCGGCACAAACATCACCAGCCTGATCCCTGAGCGGGATGGCATTGATCTTATAATGATCGTTGGAATAAACAAATTCACTGTTCGATTTCTTTCCTCTAAAAGCCTGATCAAAAAGTGGTTGCAAGTTAATATTGGTGAATTTGTCAAATATCTCTGTCAGCTTCTTACCGGAAAAATAATCTGTATTATAACCATATTGCTCCATCTCCCTTCCAAAGAACATAAGAATCTTCTGATCTTTGTCGAAAACAAATACGTTTGACCGCGAAATATTGGATGCGAGGGTTTCGAACAACTTAACTCTCTCTTCAGGTTCCTCGCATGGGTTTACTATCTTATGCATCGTAGTTGCAAGTTTATTTTTATTCATTTTTATCAATTAATATACCTGTATCTGACTACCCTGGTTACAGATCCGTTAAATTACTGAAAACCTGTATAAAAGAAAAACAACTTCCATACCAGGTCCAACAATGATAATGGGAAAATTCAGAACAAGCGTAGAATTCTTTCCACATGAACATCCCTATATATCTACAGAATCGAGAGTGTATACCCTGTTTCAGTATGAAAACCTGATTTATATATATACCTGTGTGTCTGACAATAATGACAATTATAAAAAATTGTATTGCCGGTGCCAGGAATTATGCACGCTTTTTGAACTTCATTTCTGTTAAAAAACAAACTACACCATGATGAAAAAAACAGTAATACAGTTTATAAGATCAGCTGAAAACCTTGATGAAGTTACGGCTAATTCAGAAGTTCTGGCAAAAACGCTCAATTTTAATGTAAAACTCCTCATGGTCCTTGAGACAAGACATCCCTATTTTTATCCGATGACTACAACACTTCACACAGGCATGGAATCGTATCAGTTTGAAGCGTTGCATGCAGAACGTGAGGAGGAAGCAAAAGAGGTTTTAGAGAAGTTTATTGAAAAAAAGAAAGGTGGTAATGGTCAGCCAAATATCACCTATGAAATACTTAGCGGCGCCACTGATCAGATCCTCATCGAAATTTCAAAGGAATCTGATACTTATATGATTATGCTTAACGAATCGCAGGAACCGGAGCAGGGGTTCATTATTAATACCTACCTCAACACCCTTGAGAAAACGCATTGCCCGATCCTGAAAGTGCCAGAAAAAAAAGACCTTGGAAATCTTAGCAAAATCCTGTACGCCACAGATTACAAAGAAGAGGACTTCTCCACACTTGGAAGACTTGCGGATCTAGCAGCCCCATTTAAGGCTGAGATCACAACATTGCACATCACAGACAGTGTTGATCTGGAAGAGAAGATGAAGAGTCACGGCTTTGAAAAGTCACTCCACGATAAAATTGGTTACGACAAGATCAGTTTTGCTGTAAGAGAGGATAAAAAAGTAGTCGATGGGATCATGGATTATGCAGGGAGCGGTAATTTTGATATGATCGTCCTGCTGAAGGAGAACAGGAATTTTATACAGCGACTTTTCACAAGGAGCGATTCAAATAAAATTCTTTCTGAGGCCGATATCCCTGTAATGGTATTTCACCAGGAAGAATAAACAGTTGGAGTGATAATCAATCACTCCTTTTTTTACGACTAAACCATCCTTTTACTTTATCCTTTAAAAGCAATACAACCTCCTTTCCCAGAAAGAAGAGCGAACCATAGAATAAAACCTCCCCGGCAAGGAATACTCCGAAGATTACCGCAGCTGTCTGTTTACCATTCATTTCCAGCCACTTACCGAACGCTCCCCCGATAAATGGCGATCCCACAATAAGAATATAACTAACTATTTGCACGGCAAACATGGCCCTTTTAAAAGGCGTATTCACCATGTCCTTTAGGCTCCTCTTTCTTCTGACTTCGGGCAAAGGGGTGTTATTCGACAGAGCATCCATAATACAGTAAACGGCTAAACAAGAGGATTGTTTATAGCGACCGGGACAAATTGCTTTCGCAACAGGCTTGAATAAGGGTGACGAAGAAAATGCTCCCCTGCTTGACTTTTGCTCGAAAAATCCGTATTTTTTATGGTTACTTCGTCAATAAAGAGAAAACGGGCAGTAGAATGAATAAAAACAACGGTGCGAACGGGAGAAGCGACGATAAGCCTTTTGAAGTTGGGGTGGTGCTGAGTGGCGGTGCTGCGAGGGGATTCGTTCATGCGGGCGTATTAAAGGCACTGGCTGAACGCTCCCTCCTTCCCGGGATTGTCTCGGGCGTGAGTGCCGGTGCAATCGTAGGAAGTTTCTATTGTGATGGCTTTGAACCTGAGGAGATATGCGAAATATTCCGAAAAGAGAGGATTTTTGACTTTGTGAAGCTGAAGTTTAAACGTCACGGCATTTTCAGCACCGAAGGATTAAGGGATGTACTGAAAAAAAACCTCCGTTCCAAACGTGTAGAAGATCTTCAGAAACCGTTGGTCATAACGGCTACCAATATCGATAAAGGGATTCCTACCTATTTTACTGAAGGTGAACTGGTGGATCGCGTCCTGGCATCCGCAAGTCTGCCTGTCCTCTTTCTACCGACTATCATTAATGGAAATAACTATGTGGATGGAGGGGTCACAAATAACTTTCCTTTGGAGCCGATTAAGGACCGCTGCAAAACACTTGTTGGAGTACATGCAAACCCGGCAGCTCCATACGACCCAAAGAAAGGGCTTTTGCACCTAGCTACAAATACCTTTCATCTTACTGTTAAATCCGATACGGAATCCAAAAAAACCATGCTCGACTACTTCATTGAACCAGTCAGCTTAAAAAAATATGGATACTTCGATGTAAGGCATGGGAAAGAGATGTATGACATAGGTTATAAGGAGGCGATGAAGGTGGTGAATGGATCAAGATAAGCTGCCTGTGACAAGTAATAGAATGTGAAAGCTTAAGAAAGGCCACTATTCGATTCGGAGATCAATGAATTATCCGGTTAGCTTGTGATAAACAGATGTTGAACCTGACTGGCAGCGGTTCAAAAAAAAATCCTATCTTTAGCCATCCGGTATTGCCGTATCAGGCCTGAATTAAAGTATTCCACGATGAAATTAATAAATACAGGAACAGGACTCGCTATAATTCTATCTTCTTTACTTGTCTCATTAAATGCACAGGATGCAGTCAAAGTCGATGGCACCTTCACTGATCCTCGTGATGGCAAAACCTACAATACAATTCAGATTGGTGAACAGACCTGGATGGCCGGGAACCTCGCCTGGCTTCCCTCTGTGAGTCCCGCATCTTCCGGATCCGATAAAGAACCTCACTATTATGTGTATGGCTATCAGGGTAACAGTGTTTCTGAGGCAAAAAGTACTTCAAATTTCCGAACCTATGGCGTGCTATATAACTGGCCAGCGGCCATAGCTGCATGTCCTCCAGGCTGGCATCTTCCTACGGATGAGGAGTGGAAAACACTATCCGATTACCTGGGTGGCCTGAACAAAGCTGGAGGCAAACTGAAAGAGGCAGGCACAACATTCTGGGATGTTCCCAACAAAGGAGCAACCAATGAAACCGGATTTACAGCTCTTCCAGGTGGCTACCGCAGCTATGTTGGTACATTCATCCACGTAGGCTATCTCGGTTATTGGTGGACTGCTTTTAAAGGTTTTTCCACCGGAGCATGGGGCCGGACCATGTACGCCAATTACAGCGGCATGAGCAGGTACTACGATGACAGGGATTTGGGATTTTCTGTACGCTGCTTAAGGGATTAATCGCGCACAAATAGTGATTGGGTCATATGTGCAATACCATCAGAAAATCAAATACTAAAAACAGGGCTTTGAAGCCTTCTGTATCACAGTCGGGGTAGCAGGATTCGAACCTGCGACCCCCTGCTCCCAAAGCAGGTGCGCTA
>CAZIIU010000026.1:0-43098 GCA_964539395.1 uncultured Bacteroidaceae bacterium | reverse complement strand
TAGAGCGCTTCCTTGGTAAGGAAGAGGTCACGGGTTCAATTCCCGTCATTGGCTCTTATATAGTTTTTATAATAAAAATAGAAAGTAACTATTTACAAGTATCAATATTAATTAAATTAAGTTATGGCTAAAGAAAAATTTGATAGGTCCAAACCGCACGTCAATATTGGTACCATTGGTCACGTTGACCACGGTAAAACCACATTGACCGCTGCTATTACTATGGTTCTTGCAAAAAAAGGACTCTCTGAAATCAGGGACTTTGATTCGATTGACAATGCACCTGAGGAGAAAGAAAGGGGTATTACCATTAATACCGCTCATGTTGAGTATCAGACAGCGAATCGTCACTATGCACATGTTGACTGCCCGGGTCACGCTGACTATGTGAAGAACATGGTTACTGGTGCCGCGCAGATGGATGGTGCCATTATCGTTGTTGCCGGTACAGACGGACCTATGCCACAAACCAGGGAGCACATCTTGCTGGCCCGCCAGGTAAATGTGCCAAAAATTGTATGTTTTTTGAACAAAGTTGACCTGGTTGATGATCCGGAGCTGCTTGAACTGGTTGAAATGGAGGTTCGGGAATTGCTTGACTTCTACCAGTTTGATGGTGAAAATGCTCCTGTGATTCACGGTTCTGCGCTTGGCGCGTTGAATGGAGAAGCGAAGTGGGAAGACAAGGTGATGGAACTGATGGATGCTGTAGATGAGTATATTCCGATTCCTCCGCGCGAGAGGGAAAAGCCATTCCTGATGCCGGTTGAAGATGTGTTCTCGATCACCGGTCGGGGTACAGTTGCAACCGGAAGGATTGAAACAGGTGTTGTTAACACTGGTGATGAGCTAGCTATGATTGGTCTTGGTGCAGAAGGCCGGAAAACTGTATGTACAGGTGTTGAGATGTTCCGCAAGATACTTGATACAGGTGAAGCAGGAGATAACGTTGGATTATTATTAAGAGGAGTTGACAAGAAGGAGATCAAAAGGGGTATGGTACTTGCTAAGCCTGGTTCCATCACACCACATACGAAGTTTAAGGCTGAGGTTTACGTTTTGAAGAAAGAAGAGGGTGGACGTCACACTCCTTTCCATAACAATTACCGTCCTCAGTTTTATCTGAGAACACTTGATGTTACCGGTGAAATTCAACTTCCTGAGGGAACCGAAATGGTAATGCCCGGAGATAACGTAACCATTAGCGTTGATCTGATTTACCCGGTTGCAATCAACAAAGGTCTTCGCTTCGCGATTCGTGAAGGAGGTAGAACTGTTGGTGCCGGTCAGGTGATTGATATTGTTGAGTAACAAATTGATAATTAACATTTTCAAAAGAGATCGGTCCGGGGTAAAACCGGATTGGCCTCTTTTGAGTGTTTAGGCATAAACGGGTGTAGCTCAGTTGGTAGAGCACTGGTCTCCAAAACCAGGTGTCGGGCGTTCGAGTCGCTCCTCCCGTGCACAATTAACCATTGGAAATGAGAAAAATAATAAGTTACCTGAAGGATTCTTATAATGAGTTAGTGCACAAGGTTACCTGGCCAACGTGGAAAGAGTTACAAAATAGTGCAATTGTGGTAATGATTGCATCGCTAATCTTCGCACTGGTCGTTTTTGTAATGGACATCTCGTTTCAAACTATATTGGAAGGCATCTATAAATTAGTCTGATTGTAGAATGAGCGATTTAGCAAAAAGATGGTATGTTCTCAGAGCGATCGGTGGCAAGGAGAGGAAAGCAAAGGAATATATCGAAAGTGAAATAGCACGATTGAACCTTCAGGATTATATATCCCAGGTTCTTATACCAACTGAAAAAGTTTACCAGATCAGAAATGGTAAAAAGATCAGCAAGGAGAGAAACTATTTCCCAGGCTACGTGTTGGTCGAAGCGGTGCTTACTGGAGAAATACCGCATATACTCAGAAATATACCTAATATTATCGGATTCCTGGGTGCCGAGGGAAACGAGGAGCCGGTTGCTTTGCGTGAGTCAGAGGTAAACAGGATCCTTGGCAAGGTCGATGAACTTACAGCCGGGGATGAAGAGATTACAGTACCCTATTTTGTTGGAGAGTCTGTAAAGGTAATTGACGGACCATTTAATAGTTTTACCGGCATTATTGAGGAGGTGAACGAGGAGAAGAAAAAGCTGAAGGTGATGGTGAAAATCTTCGGCAGAAAGACTCCCCTGGAACTCAGTTTTATGCAGGTAGAAAAAGAAGGATAGAAAAAAAGTAATGCAAACCCGATTATTGTATGTCCAAATAAATGCTTCCTGTACATGAATCAAAGAGGTTTGTAGTTATTCTCCATATGTAAAAATAAAGTAGAAATGGCAAAAGATGTAGAAGGCTTAATTAAACTACAGATCAGGGGTGGAGCAGCTAATCCGTCCCCTCCCGTAGGACCCGCATTGGGTGCCAAGGGTGTAAATATCATGGAGTTCTGCAAGCAGTTTAATGGCAGAACCCAGGATCAGGCCGGAAAACTCTTGCCAGTGATCATAACCGTTTACAGTGACAAGTCGTTTGACTTTATTGTAAAAACACCTCCCGTAGCAGTTCAACTGTTGGAGGCAACCAAACTCAAGGGGGGTTCTGCAGAATCCAACAGAGTGAAGATTGCTTCTGTTTCATGGGACCAGGTAAGAACGATTGCTGAAGGCAAGATGCCGGACCTGAATGCATTTACTGTAGAATCTGCAATGAAGATGGTAGCAGGAACAGCCAGGAGTATGGGAATTACAGTTCAGGGAAAATTCCCGTCTAACAATTAATTTGAAATAGTATGAGTACACTAACTAAAAACAGGAAGTTAGCTTTAGAGAAGTTAGACAGGGATAAACAATATACACTTTCAGAGGCAGCAAAGCTTGTTAAGGAGATATCCACTACAAAATTTGACGCTTCTATCGATCTGAATGTCAGGCTCGGAGTTGATCCGAGAAAGGCTAATCAGATGGTGCGTGGTGTTGTGACATTGCCACATGGAACTGGAAAGGAAAAAGTTGTTCTTGCCCTGTGTACTCCTGATAAAGAGGAGGAAGCCAAAGCTGCCGGTGCAGATTACGTGGGATTGGATGAATATATTGAGAAGATCGAAAAGGGTTGGACAGATATGGATGTTATCATCACAATGCCCCCTGTAATGGCAAAACTGGGTAAGCTTGGTAGAGTTCTCGGACCACGTGGTCTGATGCCGAATCCGAAAAGCGGTACTGTAACCATGGAAATCGGTAAAGCTGTTGAAGAGGTGAAGAAGGGAAAGATCGACTTCAAGGTAGATAAATACGGTATCATTCATACCTCTGTTGGAAAAGTTTCATTTGAGGAGCCAAAAATAGTTGAGAATGTTAGGGAATTTATCCAGACCATCATAAAACTTAAACCGGCTGCCGCAAAGGGAACATATATCAGGAGTTTATATCTGTCCAGCACTATGAGTCCTGGTATCAGATTAGACCCTAAATCTATTGAAGAGAAATAATAACGCTAAAGAATCTCCAGGGAATGAGAAGAGAAGATAAAAATGTAATTATTGACAACCTAGTAACTGATTTGAATCAGGCCAGGCATTTCTATCTCACCGATATCTCCGGACTGAATGCCGAGGAGACATCAAAATTGAGAAGAAAATGCTTTGAAAGCCAGATCAGGTTGCTGGTAGTTAAGAATACATTGCTCAAAAAAGCTATGGAGAAATCCGAGGTTATGTTGGATGACCTTTATGATGTGCTGAAAGATTCCACCTCTATCATGTTTTGTGATACAGGGAACCTTCCCGGCAAGATCATCAAGGAATTCAGGAAGACCATGGACAGACCACTGCTGAAAGCAGCCTATGTGGAGGAATCAATTTACATAGGCGACAATCAGCTTGACAATCTTGCCTCCATAAAATCGAAAGAAGAGTTGCTTGGCGATCTGCTGATGCTGCTTCAATCGCCTGCCAAAAATCTGGCTTCGGCACTTGCTAGCAGCGGTAGTAAACTCGCAGGGGCACTTGAAACATTATCAGAAAAAGAATCAGTTTAATAACATTTATAAAAACCAATAAAAATGGCTGACGTAAAAGCAATCGCAGATCAGTTAGTAGAATTGACTGTTAAAGAAGTAAACGAGTTACTGAATATTCTCAAAGATGAGCACGGAATAGAACCGGCAGCAGCTGCTGTTGCTGTTGCTGGTCCTGCTGCAGGAGCCGGAGAGGCCGCTGCAGAGGAGAAGACCGAATTCGACATTATACTGAAATCACCCGGAGGGGCCAAGCTACAAATTGTGAAACTGGTGAAGGATCTTACAGGCCTCGGACTTAAAGAGGCTAAAGCTGTTGTGGATTCCGCACCTGCACCAGTTAAAGAGGGTGTAAGTAAAGATGAAGCTGAATCAATCAAAACTCAACTTGAAGAAGCAGGAGCAGAGGTTGAACTTAAATAAGGCACTCGCATTTCCACTTACAGGTTTACCCCATCTCCAATAAGATGGGGTATAAACCTTTATGCATGTTAAATGTTTTATTTTAAACTATGGAATTTATCGAGATGTCATCAACACAAAATAACAGGCGTATTAGCTTTGCTTCCATTAAAAATCAATTGAATTATCCCGATTTTCTGGAAGTACAGTTGAAATCTTTTCAGGAGTTTTTTCAGCTTGAAACATCTCCTGAGGATAGAAAAAATGAGGGACTTTACAGGGTCTTTCAGGAGAATTTCCCAATAACAGATACAAGAAATAATTTCGTGCTGGAGTTTTTGGATTATTCCATCGATCCGGCAAGATATTCCATTGATGAATGTATTGAAAGAGGATTAACTTACAGTGTACCACTCAAAGCAAAACTGAAATTGTACTGTACAGATCCGGAACATGAGGATTTTGATACAGTGATTCAGGATGTATACCTGGGTACTGTACCTTATATGACCGACCGAGGTGCCTTTATTATAAATGGCGCCGAGCGTGTAGTTGTATCACAGCTGCACAGATCGCCCGGGGTATTTTTCGGACAAAGTCTTCATGCCAATGGGACCAAATTATATTCTGCCAGGATCATTCCGTTTAAAGGGTCGTGGATAGAATTTGCAACTGACATTAACAATGTCATGTATGCTTATATCGATCGTAAAAAGAAATTGCCTGTCACAACACTTTTAAGGGCAATTGGTTTTGAAAGTGACAAAGATATCCTTGAGATATTCGGTCTGGCCGATGAAATAAAGGTTTCAAAAACCGGTCTGAAGAAGGTTGTGGGCAGGAAACTGGCTGCACGCGTGTTGAAAAGCTGGATCGAGGATTTTGTTGATGAAGATACCGGGGAGGTCGTATCCATTGAAAGGAATGAAGTAATCATCGACCGGGAAACAGTGTTGGAAAATGAACACATCGACCAGATCGTGGAGTCTGGAAGTAAAACTGTTCTTATTCATAAGGATGATGCAAATATTACAGACTTTGCCATAATATACAATACCCTGCAGAAGGATCCCTGTAACTCTGAGAAAGAGGCTGTTTTACATATTTACCGCCAGTTGAGAAACGCTGAGCCACCCGATGAGACTACTGCGCGGGATGTGATCGATAAACTCTTTTTCTCTGATAAGCGATATGATCTGGGCGAAGTCGGAAGATATCGTCTCAACAGGAAACTGAACCTTAATACAGACATGGATCAAAGGGTTCTCAGTAAGGAAGATATCATCCAGATTATCAAATACCTTATTGAACTGATCAATTCTAAAACTGATGTTGACGATATTGACCATCTGAGCAACCGTAGGGTCAGAACTGTTGGAGAACAACTGATGAACCAGTTCAGCGTGGGCCTGGCACGGATGGCCAGAACCATTAGAGAAAGAATGAATGTTCGTGATAATGAGGTATTTACACCAACCGACCTGATAAACTCGAAAACACTTTCCTCTGTAATCAATTCATTTTTTGGTACGAATCAGTTGTCTCAGTTTATGGATCAAACCAATCCGTTGGCTGAGATGACACACAAACGCCGGATGTCAGCCCTCGGCCCAGGTGGTCTTTCAAGGGAAAGGGCCGGCTTCGAGGTTCGCGACGTGCATTATACCCACTACGGCAGGCTTTGTCCGATCGAAACCCCTGAAGGTCCCAATATCGGATTGATATCATCGCTCTGTGTCTATGCAAAGATCAGTAATCTTGGATTTATTGAGACCCCTTACCGGCATACGGAAGGAGGGAAGGTTGAACTTTCAAATGAAGGGGTTGTTTACCTAAGTGCTGAAGAGGAGGAAGGTAAGCTTATTGCCCAGGCAAACGCACCTCTTCTTGAAGATGGATCGTTCAAAAACCCTAAGGTGAAATCCAGGTATGAGGCAGACTATCCTTTATCAGATAACCAGGATGTGCATCTGATGGATGTTGCCCCGAATCAGATTGCCTCTATTGCCGCATCCCTGATACCATTTCTTGAGCACGATGATGCGAACAGGGCCTTGATGGGATCAAACATGATGCGACAGGCAGTTCCCCTGTTAAAGCCCGAGGTGCCTATCGTCGGAACAGGAATGGAAGAGGGTGTGGTAACAGACTCACGCCTTCAGATAAATGCTGAAGGAGATGGCATAATTGAGTTTGTTGATGCCAATGAAATAGTGATCAGGTATGAAAGATCAGAAGATGAAGAATTTGTCAGTTTTGAGGACAATGTGAAACGTTATAAGCTTCCAAAGTATCGTAAAACCAATCAGAATACCTGCATGAATCTTTCTCCGATTGTAAGAAAGGGGCAAAGGGTAAAGAAAGGCGAAACACTGACAGAAGGTTACGCTACTGAGAATGGTGAACTGGCTTTAGGAAGGAACCTGATGGTAGTATTTATGCCATGGAAGGGCTATAATTTTGAGGATGCAATTGTTGTCTCTGAAAGACTGGTAAGGGAAGATGTTTTTACCTCTGTTCATGTTGATGAGTACCTGCTTGAGGTCAGGGATACAAAACGGGGTCTCGAGGAGTTGACTTCGGATATCCCAAATGTTAGTGAAGAGGCGACAAAAGATCTTGATGAGAATGGTCTGATACGTATAGGAGCTGAGATTAAACCAGGCGATATACTGATCGGTAAGATCACCCCCAAAGGTGAGTCTGATCCATCTCCCGAGGAAAAACTGCTGCGTGCTATTTTCGGAGACAAGGCAGGTGATGTTAAAGATGCTTCACTAAAAGCCGGACCATCACTTTATGGAGTGGTAATTGATAAGAAACTCTTTTCACGTACAGTAAAGGAAAGAAAATCAAAGCCGGCAACCAAGCAGATCACAGATAAGATCGATGAGGAATATTTAAAGAATATTGAGGAACTGAAGGAATTGCTCATCGAAAAACTATTTACACTGGTCTACGGAAAGACTTCACAGGGTGTGAAGGATTACCTGAATGCAGATATAATTCCAAAAGGTATAAAATTTACCATGAAACTTCTGCAGGAGGTCAATTATGAAACTGTTAATCCGAACAAATGGACTACAGATAAAGAAAAAAATGATCTTATCAGGACGCTGTTGCACAATTATAAGAACAAGTTCAAAGAGATTGATGGTTTGTATAAGCGGAAAAAGCACAGCGTAACCAGTGGTGATGAACTACCAACCGGGATCGTTCAACTAGCAAAGGTGTATGTTGCAAAGAAACGAAGGATTACGGTTGGAGATAAGATGGCCGGACGACATGGAAATAAAGGTATTGTTGCCAGGATCGTAAGACAGGAAGATATGCCTTTTCTGAAAGATGGAACACCGGTCGACATTGTTTTGAATCCGCTTGGTGTACCTTCCAGGATGAACCTGGGTCAAATCTATGAAACTGTGCTTGGATGGGCAGGACAAAAACTTAATATGAGATTTGCCACACCGATCTTTGACGGTGCCAATATCGATGAGATAACTGAATTGACCGACAAAGCAGGTATACCCAGGTTTGGAAAAACCCATCTGATTGATGGCGGAACAGGAGAACCGTTTGATCAACCTGCCACAGTGGGAATAATTTATATGCTAAAGCTGGCTCATATGGTTGAGGACAAAATGCATGCCCGTTCAATCGGTCCATACTCCCTGATTACCCAGCAACCACTCGGCGGGAAGGCACAATTTGGGGGACAAAGATTTGGGGAGATGGAGGTTTGGGCACTTGAAGCCTTTGGAGCAGCGAATATATTGCAGGAGATACTGACTGTTAAGTCTGATGATGTGATTGGAAGAGCAAAGGCATATGAGGCAATTGTAAAAGGAGAACCGATGCCAATGCCTGGTATTCCTGAATCCCTGAATGTGCTGCTTCACGAATTGCGCGGGTTGGGACTTAGTGTTAACCTTGTGTAAAATGTAACCCTGGAATCGTCAGATTGCTGACGAATACGTCTATTATTTGTAATAACTTAATCATTAGAATATGTCATTCAGGAAAGATATAAAGGCTAAAAGTAGCGCTTTTAACAAGATCACTATTGGTCTTGCTTCTCCCGAAGAGGTCCTCGAACGCTCAAGCGGTGAAGTACTTAAGCCAGAAACCATCAATTACAGGACGTATAAACCTGAACGGGATGGATTGTTCTGTGAAAGAATATTTGGACCCGTTAAAGATTATGAATGTCATTGTGGCAAATATAAAAGAATCAGGTATAAAGGCATTGTGTGTGACCGGTGTGGTGTAGAAGTTACCGAAAAGAAAGTAAGACGTGAAAGAATGGGCCACATTTCTCTGGTGGTGCCGGTTGCTCATATCTGGTATTTTCGTTCCCTGCCAAATAAGATCGGGTACCTTCTGGGTCTTCCGACTAAAAAGCTTGATTCAATTATCTATTACGAGCGCTATGTCGTAATCAATCCGGGGATAATGCAAGCTGATGGGATCAAATACCTTGATTTTCTAACTGAAGACGAATATCTGGATATCCTTAATACACTTCCAAAGGAGAACCAGATGCTCGAGGATGATGATCCTGACAAATTTATTGCCGGGATGGGTGCAGAAGCATTACATATGCTTTTAGGCAGGATGCAATTGGATGAACTGTCATATTCCTTGCGCCATAAGGCCAATACTGAAACTTCACAACAACGTAAGAACGAAGCATTGAAACGATTGCAGGTTGTGGAGGCTTTCAGGGCATCCAAAAATGTGAATCGTCCGGAATGGATGATCGTAAAAGTGGTGCCGGTAATTCCGCCTGAGTTAAGACCCCTGGTGCCATTGGATGGTGGCCGGTTTGCAACTTCAGATCTGAATGACCTCTATAGAAGGGTGATCATTAGAAATAACCGACTGAAAAGGTTAATTGAGATCAAGGCTCCTGAAGTGATCCTTAGAAACGAGAAACGAATGTTGCAGGAGTCTGTTGACAGCCTGTTCGATAATTCCAGAAAATCGAATGCTGTTAAAACTGATGCAAACAGACCACTTAAATCTCTGTCTGACAGCTTAAAAGGCAAGCAGGGCAGGTTTCGTCAGAACTTGCTTGGTAAGCGGGTCGACTATTCTGCCAGATCCGTTATTGTTGTTGGACCAGAACTGCAATTGCACGAATGCGGTTTACCTAAGGATATGGCCGCAGAGCTTTACAAACCCTTTGTAATCAGAAAGTTGATTGAAAGAGGGATTGTTAAAACTGTAAAATCTGCCAAGAAAATTGTAGATAGAAAGGATCCCGTTGTTTGGGATATCCTTGAGAATGTATTGAAGGGACACCCGGTATTGCTAAACCGTGCGCCTACATTGCACAGGCTTGGAGTTCAGGCTTTCCAGCCAAAATTGATAGAGGGAAAGGCAATTCAGCTTCACCCGCTTGTGTGTACTGCTTTCAATGCCGATTTTGACGGTGACCAGATGGCTGTTCACCTTCCTCTGGGGAATGCCGCAATTCTTGAAGCCCAGATACTTATGCTTGCATCGCATAATATTCTTAACCCTGCCAATGGTGCTCCTATCACCGTTCCTTCACAGGATATGGTGCTTGGATTGTATTATATTACCAAAGCGAGAAGATCTGTCGCAGACCAGAAAGTCAAAGGTGAGGGATTGACATTTTATTCTCCGGAGGAGGTGACCATTGCCTATAACGAACGTAAAGTTGACCTTCACGCGATCATTAAGGTGAGAGTAGCCAAAACCGGCTCGAAAAATGGTGAAACTGAATTAATCGAAACCACTGTAGGTCGCGTGATCTTTAATGAATTTGTTCCGAAAGAGATCGGTTTTATCAATGAACTTCTTACCAAAAAATCATTGAGAGATATAATTGGCAAAGTTCTAAAAGCTGCCGGAACAGCTGCTACAGCAAAATTTCTTGACGATATCAAGAACCTTGGGTTTATTACTGCATACAGGGGTGGACTTTCTTTTAACCTTGATGACGTGATTGTGCCTGATGAAAAGGATATATATGTAACTGAAGGATACGAACAGGTTGATGAGGTTATGGAATCCTACAATATGGGCGTAATTACCAATAATGAGAGGTATAACCAGATCATTGACGTATGGACCCATACTAATGCCAAGCTGACCCAAACCCTGATGAAGCAGCTGAGCAGCGATAACCAGGGCTTTAATCCGGTATATATGATGCTTGATTCGGGTGCCAGGGGATCCAAGGAGCAGATTCGCCAACTCTCAGGAATGCGGGGACTGATGGCAAAACCGCAAAAATCTGGCTCTGCTGGTTCTGAAATTATTGAAAACCCAATTCTCTCAAATTTCAAAGAGGGTTTATCCGTGCTGGAATACTTTATATCGACCCACGGAGCCCGTAAAGGACTTGCCGATACTGCTCTGAAAACAGCAGACGCGGGGTACCTGACACGCCGCCTGGTTGATGTATCACAAGATGTAATTATCAATGAGCATGATTGCGGTACACTTAGGGGATTAGTGGCCACTGCCATCAAGAAGAATGAAGAGGTAGTTGAAACATTGTTTGAAAGAATACTCGGCCGGACAACTGTACATGACGTATATCATCCCCTTACAGGAGAGCTGGTGGTTGAATCGGGAGAAGAGATCAATGAGGACATAGCTGAGTTGATCGAGGAGTCGCCAATCGATCAGGTGGAGATTCGTTCTGTTCTTACCTGCGAGTCGGCTCGGGGAGTCTGTAGCAAATGTTATGGAAGAAACCTTTCAACCGGCAAAATGGTTCAGATCGGTGAAGCCGTCGGTGTTATTGCAGCCCAATCAATTGGAGAACCCGGGACGCAGCTGACACTGCGAACTTTCCACGTAGGTGGTACAGCATCGAATATTACCGCGGAATCACGCGTAATAGCAAAATATGATGGCCGGATCGAAATTGATGAGTTGAGAACAGTTACAAGAATCGATCCTGATACCGGCAGCAAGGTGGAGATAGTGATCGGACGACTTGCTGAATTGAGGATCATTGATAAGAATACCGGTATTTCACTTACAACCCATAATATACCTTATGGTTCATCTCTCTTCACCAGGCATGGTGAAGATGTGAGCAGAGGAGATTTGATTTGTCAGTGGGATCCATACAATGCCCTCATAATTAGCGAGGTTGATGGAAATGTAAGGTTTGAAAATGTGATAGAAGGGGTTACTTACAGGGAGGAATCTGACGAGCAGACAGGCTTCAGGGAGAAGGTGATTGTTGAGTCACGTGACAGAACACGGAATCCGATCGTAATTATCGAGAATCCTAAGGGAGAGGAAAAAACGTATAACCTGCCGGTTGGCTCTCATATTGCTATCAATGAAGGAGACAAGGTGCAGGCCGGACAAATCCTGGTAAAAATACCACGGGCAGTTGGAAAATCAGGAGATATCACTGGTGGTTTGCCGCGGGTAACTGAACTTTTTGAAGCGAGAAATCCTTCCAACCCTGCCGTTGTTTCTGAGATCGATGGTGAAGTTACATTCGGAAAAATAAAGCGCGGTAACAGGGAAGTTGTTATTACGTCGAAAGCCGGTGAAGTGAAAAAGTACCTTGTTCCTCTTTCAAAACAAATACTCGTTCAGGAAAATGACTATGTGAGAGCAGGAATTCCATTATCCGACGGTGCAATAACTCCTTCTGATATCCTGGCGATTAAGGGTCCTACAAAAGTTCAGGAGTATATCGTGAATGAAGTGCAGGAGGTATACAGAATGCAGGGAGTGAAAATCAATGATAAACATTTTGAGATCATCGTTCGCCAGATGATGCGTAAAGTTGAGATTATTGATCCGGGCGATACTAAATTCCTCGAGAAGCAAATTGTGGACAAGCTGGATTTCATGAATGAAAATGACTGGATTTTCGGCAAAAAGGTTATTACGGATGTAGGTGAGTCAACATCTTTCCGGCAGGGCCAGATTATTACGGCACGTAAACTCAGGGATGAAAATTCAATCCTGAAACGCAAGGATATGAAGCTCATAGAGGCGAGAGATGCCGTTCCGGCAACTTCCTCCCAGGAACTGCAGGGAATTACAAGGGCAGCACTTCAGACTAATAGTTTCATTTCCGCAGCTTCGTTCCAGGAGACCACAAAAGTACTTAACGAAGCAGCTATCTTTGGCCGTATAGATGAACTTGAGGGTCTCAAGGAAAATGTCATAGTCGGACACCTGATCCCGGCTGGTACCGGTATCCGAAGGTATAATAATCTGGTCGTAGGTTCAAAAGAGGAATATGAGAGGCTTACTGCTTCCGGTAACCAGGAGGAGCTGGTCGAGAATAATTCAGACAGCAATGAAAAATAATCTACTGTATAATGGAAGAAAATAATCAGAATAAAAAGAACCAGATTAACATTGAGCTAAAAGAGGAAGTTGCCCAGGGTACCTACGCGAATCTTGCAATTATTACACACTCAACCTCTGAATTTGTTTTGGATTTCGTAAGGGTCATGCCAGGTATTCCTAAAGCAGAAGTAAAATCCAGAATTATCCTTACCCCGGAACACGCGAAGAGACTCCTTTTTGCATTAAAAGACAATGTTGCAAAATTTGAAAATACACACGGCAAGATAAAAGAGTCTGAATCAGGAGGAAATCCGGTCATGCCAATGAATTTTGGAGGACCTGCAGCGCAGGCATAATTTCGACCGGACTTGTATTTTAGTTACTAAACCCCTTCATTGAAGGGGTTTTTTTTTCGAATATTCGGAAAAACCAGGTTGGTGAATAGGGAAAATCTATTAATTTTGCCACCCATATTAGTAAAGTCTTATCAATCACTAATATTGAAGCAGGGGAAGATGTTCATCTACGAGTCAGGGACTTTACATGTTGTAATTTACAGTCATTGAATTAATACGAGTAATATGAAGCCATTTAAAATCATTGTGCTGGCCAAACAGGTTCCTGATACCAGAAATGTTGGAAAAGATGCTATGAAGGCTGATGGTACTGTGAACCGTGCTGCCCTGGAAGCAATATTTAATCCTGAAGATATGAATGCGCTGGAGCAGGCACTCAGGATCAAGGATCGCAAACCAGGATCAGAGGTGTTCCTGCTTACGATGGGACCAGGCAGGGCGGCGGAGGTGATCCGTGAAGGTCTTTACCGGGGTGCAGATGGTGGCGTGTTATTAACTGACCGGAAATTTGCAGGTTCCGATACCCTGGCCACTTCATATGCTATTGCCACGGCCATTGGTAAAATGGATTATGATTTGATCATTGCGGGCAGACAGGCTATTGATGGAGATACTGCACAGGTTGGACCTCAGGTAGCAGAAAAACTGGGAATTCCCCAGGTTACCTATGTGGAGGAGATTGAAAGAATTGAAGAAGAGTCGATGGTGATCAGGCGGAGACTTGACAATGGCGTTGAAACTGTAAGGGCACCGTTTCCTGCTTTGTTGACAGTTCACAGCTCCGCACCCGATTGCAGACCAAGGATCGCAAAAAGTGTGATGAAATATAAGCATGCCCGTACACTAACTGAATTGCAGGATGCAACAGAGGATTATACGAGGATGTTAAGTGATCGGCCTTATCTGAAGATTAATGAGCTGGGTGTGGATGATATTGGAGCTGATGAGCAGGCACTTGGGTTGAGCGGTTCACCGACCAAAGTAAAAAAGATTGAAAATGTGGTCTTTAAAGCCAAGGAGGCAAAGGTGATTGATGCGGATGATAAAGAGATCGAGCATCTTATTGTTGAACTAATAGAAAACCATACCATAGGTTAATCTATGTAAAAAACAGTACTGTGAATAATATCATTGTCTATTGCGAAACCAACGGCAATTCCATTGCAGATGTCAGCCTTGAACTGGTTACCAAGGCACGCAGCCTGGCCAACCAATTGAAAGTACAGGTCGAAGGCATCCTGATCGGTAGCGATCTAAAGAACCTCGAGAGGCAGCTTTTTGCTCATGGTGTCAATCTTGTGCATAAAGCAGAAGATGCCAGGCTCGATTTCTATCAGACCCTGCCCCATGCCGCTATCGTTAGTAAGATAATTCAGAAGGAACAACCCCAGATCGGATTGTTTGGGGCGACTCCTGATGGTCGTGATCTTGCCCCCAGGGTAGCATCTAAGCTTAAGTCTGGTCTTACGGCAGATTGTACAAGTCTTGAGATAGGCGAACATTATGAGAAAAAAACAGATACGAAATATGAAAACCTGCTTTATCAGATCCGGCCTGCTTTCGGAGGCAATATTGTAGCAACCATTATTAATCCCGATACCCGGCCGCAGTTGGCCACAGTAAGAGAGGGAGTCATGAAAAGGGAAGAGCTCGAAACTCCGGTGAAGGGAAAGGTGAAAACATGGAATGTCAATGAAATAGTTGCAAAAGAGGATTTTGTCATTCAGATCATTGAACGACATGTAGAGGAAAAAAAGGTAAATATAAAAGGAGCTCAGATTATAGTGGCCGGAGGTTATGGTGTTGGGTCAAAAGAGAATTTTGGAATACTCTATCAACTTGCGGAGGTACTTGGAGGCGAAGTGGGAGGTACCAGGGCAGCCGTAGATGCCGGATATGTTGAACATGACCGACAGATTGGCCAGACCGGTACAACTGTAAGGCCAAAATTGTATATCGCTTGTGGAATTTCAGGCCAGATACAGCACCGTGCAGGTATGATGGAGTCCTCAATGATTATTTCCATCAATACCGACCCCAATGCACCGATCAATTCAATCGCCGATTATGTCATAACAGGAGATTTTGCCGAGGTGGTGCCGAAGCTGATCTATTATTACAAAAAGAATTCCAAGTAGACTGAACTGCAAACCGGAACGATCATGGAAAATTTTTACACAGACAATAAGGACCTTAAGTTCCATCTGGAACATCCGTTAATGGAAAAGATCGTGGCACTTAAGGAAAATAATTATAGCGAATATAATGAGTTCGATTATGCTCCTGCCGACTACGAGGACGCCATTGACAACTATGATAAAATACTTGAAATTGTGGGTGAGATCAGTGGGGAGATCATTGAGCCAAATGCAGAATCAGTTGATAAAGAGGGACCCCGTCTTGTAGATAATGAGGTTAAATATGCCAGGGGAACGGCAGAAAACCACGAAGTCCTGACCAAAGCCGGGTTAATTGGGATGTCGCTTCCAAGAAAGTATGGCGGATTGAACTTTCCTATTGTCCCGTATGTGATGGCAGCCGAAATTGTTTCGCGTGCCGATGCAGGTTTTGCGAATATATGGGGACTTCAGGATTGTGCCGAAACCATACATGAATTTGCCAGTGAGGAGATCAAACAGGAGTTTTTACCCCGTTTTAACGCTGGTGCAACTGCAGCAATGGTACTAACAGAACCCGATGCCGGTTCTGATCTCCAGGCTGTTCAGTTAAAGGGCAATATCAATGCCGATTATGACCCTGTAAAGGATATTTGGTATTTGAATGGTGTGAAACGTTTCATAACCAATGGTGATGCAGATATTTCACTGGTGCTTGCACGATCGGAACCGGGGACTACTGACGGACGGGGATTATCTCTGTTCGTTTATGAGAGGAAAGATTCGGCAGTGAAAATTCGCAGGATTGAGAATAAACTGGGCATCAAAGGTTCACCGACTTGTGAAATGGTATTTACCAATGCTCCCGCTAAACTGGTAGGTGACAGGAAGCTGGGATTGATTAAATATGTGATGGCTCTGATGAATTCAGCCCGCCTGGGTATCGGTGCACAATCAGTTGGCCTGGCTGAGGCGGCATATCGTGAGGCCCTTAAATATGCAAACGAACGTGTGCAATTTGGTAAAGCCATCATTCATTTCCCCCCGGTTTATGAAATGCTTACAAGCATGAATGTCAGAACACAGGCAATTCGGACGCTGCTGTATGAAACGGCCCGGTATGTTGATGTTTACAAAAATTATGCTTTTGCATCGGAAACCCGCCAACTGGAACAGGAAGAGAGGCAGGAGGCAAAAAAGTACCAGCGCCTTGCTGATATTTTCACTCCATTATTGAAGCTTGTATCCAGTGAGTATTGTAACCAAATTGCCTATGACAGCCTGCAGATACATGGTGGTGCCGGATTTATGAAGGATTTTCCAATTGAGCGGATATACAGGGATGCCCGGATTACAACAATTTATGAAGGAACTTCCCAGTTACAGGTGGTGGCTGCAATACGCGGTGTAACTGCAGGTGGATTCCTGAATCGTATCAGGGAGTTTGAAGAGGTAAAAGTGTCTCCGGAACTTGAATACCTGAAGAGATATCTGGTCGAAATGACTAATAAATATGAAAAGGTAACAAAGTGGGCGATGGAGCAAAATGATAATGAGTTCCTGGACTTTCATGCCCGCAGAATGGTGGAGATGGCAGGTAATATTATCATGGGTTATCTACTGCTGCACGACTCCATGAGGAATGATGAGTTTGAAAAGGCAGCTGAAGTATTTATCAAGCAGGGGAAATCGGAAAACACACAGAAGGCGGATTATATATCAGGTAGTGAGATTAAAGATCTGGGGGTCTACAGGTATATTTAGAAAATCCTGTATTATAATTTAAAGGGTGCTTTATCAAACTGGCACCCTTTCTTTTTGAATGCAACAGGCACTATCTGATTTTGTTTGGTATCTTTGATGTCAGTTAGATATTCTAGTTATGTTTGTATTACGTTGAGCGAAAAAAAAATCAATACTGTTTCTGTTGTTGGTGCAGGTAATGTTGGCTGGCACTTAGCCAGGGCATTATATCAATGTGGTGTGAGAATTATTAATGTATATTCCCGAACAAGGGAGCATGCAGCAAATCTTGCCGCTGAAGTTGCTGCTGTTCCGGTAACCAGGTTGGAGGATTTTAACATCGAACCTGATATGTACCTTATAAGTATTCCTGATGATGCACTTCTTGAAGTAACAGCAAGTTTTGCAGGAAAAAAAGCAATTCTGGCACATACTTCCGGTAGCATTTCAATCGAAATCTTTAATATGGGGATCAGAAATTTCGGAGTTTTTTATCCCCTGCAGACATTTACTTTGGGGAACGAAATGGAATACAGCGGAATTCCTTTTCTTATTGAAGGTTCTTCTCCGGAGGTTACCAGCCTGCTCAGACAGCTTGCTGACAAGTTATCCGGGGTTGTTCATGAAACAGACTCAGAAACCCGCTTAAAGGTCCATATCGCCGCAGTATTTGCCTGTAATTTCAGTAATCACCTTGCGGTAATTGCAGATCATTTGCTGAGCGAGACCGGATTGGGTTTTGATTTGATCCGCCCTCTTATAAGTGAGACATACAGGAAGATGATTGTTATGGGTCCACTGCCGGCTCAGACCGGACCTGCATTAAGAAATGACATAATAACGATAAATAATCATCTGAAGGAGCTTAAAAGGTTTCCATTTGAGCAGCAATTGTACAAACTTCTTTCGGATAATATTTCAAGATACGGAAAGACAGGGAAATGAGTAAAGCAAATTTTAAGGAGGACCTGAAAAACATCAGGGCATTTGCCTTTGACGTTGACGGGGTATTGAGTGATCCTAAAGTATACCTTTCTCCTTCCGGTGAACTGTTACGAACAATGAACACCAAGGATGGCTATGCGCTTCAGTATGCAGTTAAACGCGGTTATCCGGTTGCAATCATCACTGGTGGCAGAACAGAGTCTGTGGGAATCCGCTTCAGCGGACTGGGTATCGCGGATATATACCTTGCAGCCTCAGATAAACTGAAGGATTTTAATCATTTCAGAAATAAGTATGGCCTTGAGCCCTGGGAAATACTCTACATGGGAGATGACCTTCCCGATCATGAGGTAATGCAAAAATGCGGTGTTGCCTGTTGTCCTGCAGATGCAGTTGAGGAAATTAAAGCCATATGTGCATATATTTCTCACATCAGGGGAGGTGAGGGATGTGTTCGTGATATCATTGAACAGGTTCTCAGGCTCCATGGAAGATGGATGGATGGGGAGGCATTCATTTGGTAGTCCTGCTATTGTTAATATTAACCCCGCGATGGCATTTTGCCTAAAACAGTGTAACTTTATCATGTGCCAATTGCCTGTCGGACGAGATTATGAAAAGTATTTTAAACCTGATCAGATTGCCGAATCTGCTTATCATTGCAGCAACACAAATTGCAATGAGGCATTTGATCATGGAGCCTCTTCTGCCAGCAGTTGGCTTCTCCCTGCAATTTGATAACTTACATTTCATACTGCTCGTTTTCGCAACAATGTCAATCGCAGCAGCAGGCTATATTATCAATGATTATTTTGATACAAGGACAGACCGAATCAATAAGCCGGATAAAGTTGTCGTCGGTGTTTCTGTTAGCAGACGTACAGCCATGACCCTCCATATTCTTTTTAACCTTATAGGGGTGGGTATTGGTGTTTACCTGAGCATACATATTGACTTGCTCGCAGTAAGTTTTATCTTCTTTCTTACTGCCGGTCTCCTGTGGTTCTATTCCACAAATTACAAGCGTCAGTTTTTGATCGGAAATCTGACGGTGGCAGTTCTTACCGCTCTGGTACCACTGTTGGTCGTCCTGTTTGAAATACCCATGCTGAACAGGGAATATGGAAATATACTGGTTCAAATTAACAGTAACTTCAACTATATCTTTATCTGGGTAGCCGGCTTTAGTGTTTTTGCTTTTTTAACGACTTTGATCAGGGAGATCATCAAGGATACAGAAGATTTTGAGGGTGATGCTGCATATGGCATGAAGACTGTACCGATCGTTGTTGGAATTAAGACGACGAAACTGCTTCTTTTGGCTCTGATATCGGGAACCATCTTCCTTCTGGTTTTTGTCCTGATTAAATTTATCATGTTTTCCGGCGATGAACCGGATTTTATCTCACTGGTATATTTTGGTTTTTTTTTAGTAATCCCGCTTTTTATCCTTCTGACACTGGTAATGACAGCTTCAGGAAAGAGGGATTATCATCGTGCCAGTATCCTGATAAAACTGATCATGCTGTTTGGTGTACTCTATTCCGGAGTAGTTTTTTACCTTGTAAAGTTTTGGTTTTAGATGCTGATTGAAAAGCTTAAAAATTATAAAATCATTCTAGCCTCTCGCTCGCCCAGAAGAAGGGAACTACTTCAAAAGGCCGGATTTGTTTTTGAGGCAACTCAGGGGGTTGATTCTGATGAACGATATCCCCCTAACCTGACAGGCAGGGAGATCGTACTCTTTCTGGCCAGGAAAAAGTCGGAGGCATTCCAAAGGAAACTTACAGAAAACGAGATACTTATCACAGCGGACACTATTGTCTGCCTAAACAACGAGGTTTTACACAAGCCCGGATCTGCTGAAGAGGCAAAAAAAATTCTTGGAAAGATATCGGGTAACTCACATGATGTATTTACCGGTATCTGTCTTCGGGCTGTGAATAAAGTAGTCGAATTTGTTGCTTCAACAGAAGTCAGGTTTGGAATTCTTTCAGAAGTTGAAATAGACTATTATGTAGAGACGTACAAACCATATGACAAGGCTGGGGCATATGGCATTCAGGAGTGGATTGGTTATGTGGGGGTAGAGGAGATCAGAGGCTCATACTTTAATGTGATGGGTCTTCCTGTACATAAATTATACAGGGAGCTTGAATTATTTATTGAAAATGCAGATTAAAATGAGTAAAGTTAAATTGTTTGCAACGGCAATACTGCTGATGCTTTTTACAAATCCTGCCAGGGCAGAAGAGGGAATGTGGCTGTTGTCACTGTTGGAAGGATATACGATAGAAGATATGCAGGAGATGGGATTTAAGCTTACCGCAGAGGATATATACAGTGTAAACCAGGCCTGCCTGAAAGATGCAGTTGTTATTTTTGATGGTGGGTGTACCGGCGAGATAATTTCCGGTAAAGGTCTTCTGCTTACTAATCACCACTGCGGGTTTAGCGCAATCCAGTCGCATTCAACAGTTGAAAATGATTATCTGACAGATGGTTTCTGGGCTATGAGCAGAGAAGAAGAGTTGCCCAATCCCCGGCTTTCTGTTCGATTTCTCCGCTATATGAAGGATGTGGGTGAGGAAGTTCTTTCCGGTACAGATACAGCAGCAGATAAGATTGAAAAAGATGCGATAATCTCTTTAAATATTGATCGGATTGCAAAAAAGGCAAGCGAGGATGGTAAGTATGAATCTTTGGTAAAACCGATGTTCTATGGAAACCAGTATTACCTCTTCGTTTATGAACGGTTTACGGATGTGCGCCTTGTCGGTGCTCCCCCGGGATCGATTGGTAATTTTGGTTCAGATCACGATAACTGGATGTGGCCCAGGCATACGGGAGATTTCTCACTTTTTCGGATCTACGCCAATCAGAATAATGAACCCGCTGAATACAGTCCGGACAATGTCCCATACAAACCTTTGAAATATTTTGAGATATCACTTGACGGGGTTGAAAAGGGTGATTTTACAATGCTACTGGGATATCCGGGTTCCACTCAACAGTTTCTCTATTCAAAAGTCCTGAAAACATACGCTGAACTTATCATGCCGATGAGCGTCCGTCTTCGTGCAGAACGAATGGAGATCATGAACAGGTACATGTCGGAGTCGGACGAAGTAAGGATAATGTATGCTTCCAAATACAGGAGGTTATCCAATATGTGGAAGAAATGGCAGGGCGCCATCAGAGGACTGGAAAGGTTAAATGCAATTGAAAAGAAGAAAATTTTTGAAGATAAATTTGCCGGTTGGGTGAGTGCATCCCCTGTTAGGACTGAAAAATATGGCGAGATACTTCATGATTTTGAGCAAATTTACGCAACCATGGAGGAATATGAAGAGATCAATAACCTGATGAATGAAGCTGCCTTTGCTGTTGAGTTGATAGAGCTGGGGTTACAGGTTGGTACTTTGATGAAGGAAGCGGCCCCTGCTGAACTGATCCTGCAAAAAGCTGAATCCTTCTACCAGGACTATTATCATCCACTTGACATGGAGGTATTTGCTGCAATGATGAAGAAATACCGGAAGCTTAGTCCGGTTAAATACCACCCCGATTTCTTTGTCACGGTTGATAAAGTATATAACGGCGATTTTGAAGCATTTGCCAGATCGGCCTATTCAAGCACCCCGTTGCAATCAATGGAATCTCTTAAAGATTTTTTAGATGTATATGAAAGAAATTCAAAAAAATCGCTGAGGATATTGCAAAAAGATCCGGTTCTGATCGCACCACAGCAATTCGCTGATATTTTCAACAATTTGGTCGCTCCTCAATTAAGCCATTTCAGAAAACAGTTGGATGACCTCTATCACCACTGGGTGCAGGGAAGGTTTGAAATGCTGCCTGATGTGCGGCACTATCCGGATGCCAACTTTACTATGCGACTTACATACGGACAGGTTGAGGGATATTTTCCACGGGATGGAGTGAAGTATGATTACTATACAACACTGGAAGGTGTCATGGAAAAAAACAGTGAAAAAAAACATGATTACCAGATCCCTGATAAACTCAAAACCCTCTATGAGGAAAAGGACTTTGGTGAATATGGTTTGAATGGTTTGATGCCGGTCTGCTTTACGGCATCAAACCATACTTCCGGTGGTAATTCCGGGAGTCCTGTAATTGATGCATATGGTCGGCTTGTCGGAATCAACTTCGACAGAAACTGGCACGGCACCATGAGCGATCAAATGTATGATCCGGATATGTGTCGTAATATTTCAGTGGATATACGATACGTACTGTTCATTATTGACAGGTTTGCTGGTGCCGGTTATCTGCTTCAGGAGATGCAATTACACACCGATCGTTGAACATTTCCCACCTCGTTTTTTGCTAACCAGAATATTATTTCTACATTAGTGGCACGATTATTAAAAACGTGTTACTATGTCACTAAAAAGATTTGGTGTAAGTCTTGAAGAGAATCTTCTTGACGACCTTGACAGGCTGGTAGTGCGTGAAAACCTGCCTAACAGGTCGCGGGCCATCGCTTACCTGGTGCAGAAGAACCTGGTTGAGCAGAAATGGAAATCGGATGAAGTTGTTGCCGGTGCACTGGTTGTAGTATATGATCATAGCAAGCTGGAGATGCACAAGGAGGTGAACGCCATTCAACACAACTATAATTGCCTGATCCTTTCCGGACAGCATATACACCTGGATGATCATAATTGCCTTGAGGTAATTGCTGTTCGTGGAAGAGCAGGCAAACTGATCAATCTTTTTAATAAGTACAAAGCTTTAAAGGGTATAAAAAACGCAGAATTGCTGATGAGCGGTACCGACAATTAACCACGTGTAATGCATAATCATGAAATCTATTACACCCCCTCCGTTTAAATCAACTAAGTGCCTTATATATTAATAAAATAAATAGTTATGAAAAGAACTTATTTTATTCCAGAGAAGTTTATCATTCTGACAGGATTTATGATTTTTTTTGCAATCGGTGATGCTGCTGCGCAACAGCGAGATACGATCCTGATCGATGAAGTTGTTGTGTCAGGTACCAGGATTGAAGTAGCAAGGGTTCATTCACCGGTTACCGTTTCAGTTGTGAGTAGCGATCAGATCAGCAGTCAGGAAGAGGCAAATGTTTTACCTGTAATTGCCCGGGTGACCCCCAGCCTGTTTGTCAGTGAAATTGGGGTAGGAGGATATTCCCTTGGAAATAGTACTGCCGGACAGGTCACAATCCGGGGGGTGGGTGGTACACCGAATGCCCGTGTGATGATGCTTGTGGATGGACAACCCCAGTATATGGGCCTGTTTGGTCATCCATTGCCTAATTTTCATATGGCCTCGAATGTTGAACGTGTTGAGGTTGTAAGGGGACCTGCATCACTGTTTTACGGATCCAATGCCATGGGTGGAGTTATCAATGTGATTTCCAAAGTGAATCAGAATGAGGGATTGAATATGAAGGGCCATGCAGCTTACGGTTCATTTAATACACTTAAATCAGGTATCTCTGGCGGCTATGCAAAACAGGGTTTTTCAGCCGGGTTAAGAATCAACCACAATCAAACAGATGGACATCGAGATACATCAGCTTTTAAGATATCCAATATCCATGTTTTTGCAGGTTATGACCTGAATAAAAGCTGGGCAGTTCGAACCGCCTTCACATTGGCAGACTATTCTTTCGAGGATCCGGGACCGAACCAGGGAATATACGTTCCTGCCTTCCTGGGAGATATCACCCGGCGAATGGCAACGTTTTCTCTAAAGAATAATTATGATAGAACAAGGGGAGGTATTTACACCTTCTATAATTCCGGTGACCATAGCTTCTCAGGTTCCGATAATTGGATTTCCAATGACAGAAACATGGGAGTCAATGTATACCAGGCAGTTGATACCTGGAAGGGGGGAAGTGCAACTGCAGGAATAGATGTGAAGAACTATGGTGGTGAAGGATCATCCGGTTTTCTGGCAGATACTTTTATCACAGTTAATGAAAAATCTGCTTATCTGGTTATAGATCAATCATTTGGCAATGTTTTACAGTTTTCTGCAGGAGCCAGATATGAAAACCATTCCAATTTTGGAGGTGAGGTGGTGCCCCAATTCGGTATTACAATGAGGCCGGTCACTGGTACCACAGTGAAGTGGCTTGCATCTAAGGGATTCAGGAGTCCAACTATCATGGAAATGTACCTGTTTGCTCCAAATGATGAACTCGGACCTGAAAGACTCTGGAACTACGAGGTGTCCCTGATGCAACATCTTGGTCCGAAAGCCAGGCTCAATGCTTCCGCCTATCTGATAAACGGATCAAATTTGATTATCAGTGAGCCTAACCCAAACCCTGGTCCCCAGATGATCCGCTCAAACGGTGGTACTTTTACCAATTGGGGCATAGAGATGGAAAGTACTTTTAGACCTTCCAGGAATCTTCAGGTTGATCTGAGTTATAGTTACCTGAATGCAGATACAAAATTATACTTCTCTCCCAAACACCAGTTTTATACCGGAGCCATGTATCGTATCTCGAAGTTTAAACTGTATGGAAGTGTTAAATCTGTTGGAGGACTCTATACGTTCATTGATAAGGAACAACCTGAAAATGACCTGCTTGAATCTTATGTATTATTCGATGCTAAGGTTTCATACAACATCATCAGGCAATTGGAAGTATATGTGGCTGGCAAGAATTTACTGAATAGCAGCTATCAGACTGTATATGGTTATCCCATGCCCGGAATCAGTGTACTTTGTGGCATATCTGTCGGGATAAACTAAGATTTAGAAACTCCGGGGTAATTTATCCGGGTTTACTCTTTTACCATACGCATCATGTACCCGGTGAAGGTAGCTTATAATTATTACTGAACCCTCATTGGGTTAAGCCGGCGTCTTTTTCGCAGTGGTGAATTTCACCATTAAATTGTAACCCCATATGCAATTATTCGTAAAAAATGGGTGTCATAAGGATATTATGGAGGTATTTTGTCCATATACCGACCACATCAATATTAAATGACAAACCGGGATACTTGCCGGTGTATAATTGAAAAATGAAGAATGCTGACACAAAACTCATTGTTATGAAAAAAGCAATTTTTACGTTGTTAATTTTGGTTCTTGCTCAAATTGGATTTGCACAAGTGCCGGCGGTTATTAATTATCAGGCTACAGCCCGAACACAAGAGGGGGAACTGCTTGCAGAAAAGTCCCTGACAATAAGAATTGGTATCCTGCGGGATAATACGTTGATTTGGCAGGAGGATCATAATGTGGTTACAAACCAGCTTGGACATTTTTCCATGAAGATAGGGGGAGAGGAGGCCTTGAATGGTATCGGAAGTGCAGGAAGCTTTGGGAATATCGACTGGGGAACGGGTTTGTTTTCGTTGAACCTGCAGGTCGATGATGGCACTGGTTTTAAAGACATGGGCGACAATGAGATACTTTCAGTCCCATATGCTCTCTTTGCTGCCGGTGGAGGTGGCGATCCGGATCCCACCAATGAACTGGTCACTGAGCTGTTTCTCTCAGGATATACCCTCCATCTTAATGAAATTGAAAATGAACACACCGTCGATCTGTCTTCATTGGCAGGAGGTACGGTACAGGGACCGTGGAAAGTTGAGGGTGATTTAGTATCCCTGGAAGAAGGTTTTAATCTTGGAGTCGGAGCCAATGTCCCTCCCGGTAAATTTGTGATTATGGGTGATGGTCAGCCGGATGAGGTACCATTAATGGAGATACGAAATAATAAGGGTCAGCCGGTATTGTCTGGTTATAATAACGGGACTTTTATTCATGTTGAGTCGGGGTTGGCAAAGGGATTGAAAGGTGGTTTTGCTGTTGGAGGATATAATAACCAAAAGGCCGACGGGGTACAGGAGTACTTCCGGGTTACGAGCGACAGTGTGAGGGTTACGATTAATGATGATATTAACGGTAAGGGTTTGAAAGGCGGATTTGCGGTAGGTGGATATAGTAACAACAAATCGAAAAGTACACCCTATTTCTACGTTGAAAAGGATGCCACATTAATTCAGGGAAGGCTGGAGTTAAATGGGGAAGACGTTGTAGCAACCTCTGATGAACGCTACAAGACAAATATTGTCGAGCTTGAACAAGTTCTGGATAATCTGTTGAAGTTAAGGGGGGTTTATTTCGACTGGAACGATTTGGCGAAGGAGACTTTGGCAGTTTCAGAAAAGAGGCAGATCGGATTGTTGGCCCAGGAGCTGGGAGAAGTATATCCTGAACTGGTAGTTACAAACCGTGAAGGGTATAAAATGGTGAATTATTCGAAACTGACCCCGGTTTTAATCCAGGCGATCAGAGAACAACAACAACAAATTATTGAGTTACAAATGAAGGACCAAAAAATATCTGAATTGGAGGAGAGGATTTATCAGCTGGAGCAGCTTATAAAGAAGTAACAAGATTATTGCTTAAAAGATAAACAAGAGGGGATTCTGAATGAATCCCCTTTGTTTTTATCGCGTATATTTGAGATTGCTTCAGTTACTTGTATTAACCGCCAGCTAACTCAGTGTCTGATTAATTATTCAGTTCCTCACGAATCTCATCCTTCAGTTCTTCTTCATCAACACCCAGTGAATCCGTAAGTTTCTTCTTGAACTTTAGGTCAGAAATAATCAGCATGAATGCTCCAAATATCAGCATTCCAATTCCTGAATAGAGGTTGATATTGCTTCCAACCGATAATTCATACATATCGTTTCCGATTGTAGCTAATCCAAGTACAGTGAGAATGGCCCCAAATATTACAAACATTAAGCCGATCGGTATTTTTATATCTAAACCCATAATTATTTGTTTTAAAGATTACCAGAATATTATACTAAGTATCACAGCGACAACACCAACAATCCATGCCAGTGTACCGGGCCGCGAATACCAGTGTTTGCTGTCGTCTATTGTTTTAGGAGTAAGCTGATATACAAGTCCTTTCAGTTCTTCGTCAGATTTTGTACGTTTCGTTAACAAAGAGATAACGATCGTAGCAACCAGGGCAACAGAGAAAGCGATGATCGCTATCCAGAAGTTCTGGGCCATCTCACTGGGGAATGTTTGTAAAACAGTTCCGGTCCAACCTCCCTTTACCAGTGTTTCCGCTCCTACCGGTTGAGTGAATCCATGCACCAGTCCGGCAGAGACTGTACCACTGAGAAGTCCCCAGAAAGCTCCGTGACCTGTGGTCCGGCGCGTAAACATTCCCATCAGGAATGCAGCGAATAAGGGGGCGTTGATAAAGGCAAATACCAACTGCAGAAAATCCATCAGGTTATTGAACAAGGCTGCAACGTAAGCAGTAAGGATACTTACCAGAACACCGAATATGGTGGTGAGCTGTCCAACACGGAGATAGTGGTTGTCACTTTTACCAGGGACAAGGTAGCTTTGATAAATATCATAGGTGAATACTGTATTGAAAGCAGTTACATTACCTGCCATTCCACTCATGAACGAGGCCATCAGAGCAGTAAGTCCAAGCCCGAGTACACCGGTAGGCAGAAATCGTTTGAGCATCATAGGGATCACAAGGTCGTAATCGTAGCCTGAACCTTTTGTTGGTAGTTCAAATAACTCATCGCCTGAATTCAGAAGTGCCATTGCGATCATTCCCGGGATAATCACCAAAAACGGTATGAACATTTTAGGGAATGCCCCGATTAATGGGGTTTTTCTTGCGTCGCTCATTGACCCCGCTGCCATCGCCCTTTGCACAACAAGAAAGTTTGTGCACCAGTAACCGAATGAGAGCACGAATCCGAGTCCAAACAGGATACCCATCCAGCTGCCCATAGGATGTTCGGGAGAGATGCTCTGCCAGGAATGATCAAATCCTGCTGTCATCGGATTCAATGCCAGTTTTTCAGCAAGTCCGTCCCAGCCACCAACTTTGATCATTCCAATAATCACAAGCGGAAGAAACCCGATAACAATCAGGAAGAACTGCAAAACTTCATTGTAAATGGCAGAACTGAGGCCTCCAAGATAGGTGTACACCAATACAATAAAGGCTGAGATAAACAGGCTCATGTGGAAATTCCATCCAAGTAACGTTTCCATCAGCAGTGCGAGGGCATACATGGAGATTCCTGATGCGAAAATGGTCATGATAGCAAATGAAAAGGCGTTAAACCCCCTTGTTTTTTCGTCAAACCTCAGTTTGAGATACTCGGGGACAGAGCGAGCCTTTGAACCATAATAGAATGGCATCATAAAAATAGCCAGGAAAATCATGGCAGGAACGGCCCCGATCCAGTAAAAGTGTACAGTGGCCATACCATATTTTGCTCCCGATGCTGCCATCCCGATTACCTCAAGTGCTCCCAGGTTCGCAGAAATAAATGCCAGTCCGGTTACCCATCCCGGCAGTGACCTTCCAGCTTCAAGGAACGCCGTGGCATCTTTCATGTATTTCTTTAGTGCCCAACCAATACCAAGGACAAAACCAAAATAAATGATCATTATGGAATAATCGATCCATGTTAAATTGAAAGCTTCCATTCAATATAAGTTTTAGTTATATAATTAAAGAAGCATCAAAAATAGTAACAATTCAATAACCTTCAATAGTTTCCGGCAAAGAATTGCTTTAAATAACACATGAGTGGTATTTTTATTGAAGAAAAAATATTTTTAAGGAAGAGTCCGGTTACCTGATCTCCTCTATTATATATGGTCAACCAATACAATCTGATTTCGGAAGGTTGCGACTTATTCCGGTTCCTTGCAGGGAATTAAACAGGTTTTCAACTGACACCGGTTTGTTTCTTCCTCCGCTTTGTTATAACTTCAGGCAAACAAAATCAGAAAAATTAACTTTGACAATTTTTGATATTCAATTACTTGATTTATTGGGCAGAATCACAGCCACCTGGTTTTAAACATGCTTTTTTTGAGCGGCAGCAATGGTACCTACATTAAATAT
Organism: uncultured Bacteroidaceae bacterium; assembly: GCA_964539395.1. Lineage (GTDB taxonomy): Bacteria > Bacteroidota > Bacteroidia > Bacteroidales > M55B112. The sequence goes on along the minus strand of CAZIIU010000026.1, from coordinate 14,271 downwards.
TTTTTCCGACAAGAATGGACTTTCAGATAAACTTGCCAGAGATTTCTCCGAATATGTAAGAAGGCTCTCTGAATCAGCAAAGCAGGTTGATATTGCCTTGTCGGGTGGAAATACGCCGATCCTTTTCTTTAGGTCCATGATAGCTCTCCGTCCTGCCATCGACTGGAGGAAGGTCCGTTTCTACTGGGTCGATGAAAGGTGTATACCACCGGATCATCCTGAAAGCAATTTCGGAACTGCTTACCAGGCATTTCTAAAGCCGCTAAATATAGAGGAATCCTCATGGTTCAGAATCAGGGGAGAGGATGACCCGGCGGGTGAGGCGAAACGTTATGGCGATCTGATTGTTGACCAGGTATCGCCTGAAATGAGTTTTCCTGTATTTGACCTGTTATTACTGGGGTTGGGGTACGACGGTCATACTGCGTCAATCTTCCCACACCAGGCTGATTTGTGGGATGCAGATAGTATGTGTACCGTTGGGACCCACCCAGAAACGGGTCAGAAACGGATTACCTTCACAGGACACCTCATTAATGCAGCTGCAAGGGTGATTTTCCATGTTACCGGTGAAAAGAAAGCTGAAGTAGTAAAAAAAGTGATTACCCGGACAGAAAACTATCTCGACTATCCCGCTTCCCTGGTTGTACCATACAGGGGAGAATTGGAATGGTACCTCGATAGGGAAGCTGCATCCCTGTTGAAATAGAAACTCCAGGTAATAGCATGGATCACTAAATTTTTGTGCTGCAAAAAATACACTACTTTTACATACAAATTAATACCCGAAAGTCGGGACCTTATCAATAGCAGGTACTATTTTTACGGAAGTTTTTCCGGGGTCTGAAAACCTGTAATAATCGGTTATCCCCTTAGCCGGAGGGTTCAAAGCGGTGAGGTTATCAGGGGGAAATGGAGAAGTAGCCTGTTTGGCGGGAAAGCCGGGTACCGGATTTATAATTCCGCTTATCAAATGACTGACATGAAACTGAGAAGGTTGAATATAAAACATTTCATTCTGGTTGCCTTCCTGATCCTGATTCTTCCGGTATTGAAGGAGTGGAACATTCTGCTCAGGGGTGTACGTGTGGAGGGTGTTGTAGTGGAGATAAAGAAGAAGGTGTCGGGAGAAAGGTCAATCTTGCGCAGCGTGGAGTACAGATCGGTTATCAGTTATCATTACAAAGAGAGAGCATATATCATAGAAGGTCCGGAAAACCTGAAATATGAAATTGGAAAGACGTTACCACTGATCATTCACCCGGACCGGGAGGATCAGGTGATTATTGCCAACCTGGCGGGATTATATATCGACCAGCGCTCCATTGCCCTGATCGTTGTCTTTTTTCTTTGGATCGCAATCTATACCACTCTTGTTCAGATGCAGCGCGGTACCATTTATGGCAGGAGGGAATGATCTTTTAAACCAGGTCTCCGAAAGATATAAACAAAGCAGACATTAATTGATCTTGAATATTAGTGAAACAGCAGTGTAATAAACCATTTGCGCCTTCTGGACTTCCCTTCTTTTATGGTTGGGTGATACTTGGGGCCGGAACGATCGGTATGCTGATGAGTGTACCGGGTCAAACCGTTGGGGTCTCAGCCTTTACAGAGGATCTGCTTCATGATTTGCAGGTAACCCGCGACAATCTCAGTTTGGCATACCTGGTGGGCACGTTGTTCTCGGGACTGATGATTACCAGGGCCGGAAAATTGTATGACAGGTTTGGTGCAAGGTTCATGGCTTTTATTGCAGGGGTGATGCTTGGCACGATGCTGTTGTATCTGACACGGGTAGGAAAGATCGCGAATTTCATGCAGCGTTCCGAGTGGATCACACCTGCAACGGCTACCTTTTTTTTGCTTTCCTTTGGGTTTTGGGGTATCCGTTTCTTTGGTCAGGGTATGCTTACGATGACCTCCAGGAACATGGTGATGAAATGGTTCGACCAACGCAGGGGGATGGCCAATGCTGTGTTAGGCATATTCACGGCATTGGGTTTCTCCCTCGCTCCCCAGGTTCTGAGTCAGATTATCAATCGCTATGAATGGAGGGGGGCCTGGGTTTTGATGGCATTTATGGTTGGGATCCTTTTTACGATATTTGTGCTGATTGTTTTTCGTGATAACCCGGAGAACTGCGGCTTGAGGCCCGATGGAAGGATGAAAATACGGAAAGGCAGGAAACGACCGCCAAGCTTACCCGACAAAGACTTTACCCTAAAAGAGGCCAGACTGACAATTTCATTCTGGGCCTTTACCCTGGCACTTGCTCTCTCCGCGCTTTACATAACAGGACTTACGTTTCATGTGGTGTCTATCTTTGAGATTAATGGTATGACAGCTGAAAAGGCTTTGGGTATCTTTGTCCCCACCTCAATTGTTGCTGTGATGGTTCAGTTTGTGTTCAGCTATCTCAGTGATTTTGTAAAGCTGAAATACCTGTTGATGTTGTTTCTTACAGGAATGCTGGTATCTTCGCTGGGAATGTATCTGCTGGCCGTTGAGTCGGCTGCATACTATATTATGATTGCAGGAAACGGCATTCTCTGGGGAATGTATGCCGTACTGATTGGAGTTACCTGGCCCCGATTTTTCGGACTGAAACATCTTGGGGCCATCTCCGGTTTTTCGCTTAGTCTGACCGTTTTCGGTTCAGCAATGGGACCTTATCTTTTCAGCCTGTCTCTGAAATATGGCGACAACTATGATATGGTTGCCGTTTTATGTTTGGCCCTTTCAGTGATCCTTCTAGTCCTGTCGTTTCGTGCTGATAATCCGGGAATAACAGCTTCCTGATAAGAGGTTTTGTATACCAGGTAGTTAAATAAGGTATTCTTATAAATGCAGAAGTGCAGCATAGCCGGTATAAAACCTTTTATCAAGTCACCTTGTTACATATAATAATAACTGTAAAAGCTTTATAATTAAAACAAAATGCAATGAAAAAGAACATGGGGGGCATTGACCGGATCATACGGATCATTTTTGCCCTGGTAATTGTTTTGCTGTACTTCAGCAATACTATTTCGGGCACGACCGGGATCATTTTATTGGTATTGGCTGGAATTCTACTTGCTACCAGTTTAGTGAGTATTTGTCCGCTCTACCGGCCTTTCGGCATTAATACAGGCAGATCGAAGGAGTCTGGTAGTGATTGATTCATAGGATTATCCCTGAATAATTAAGCCCCTGCAATACTATTTGCAGGGGCTTTATTGTGAGCGGTCTGGACGAGACTCGAACTCGCGACCTCCGGCGTGACAGGCCGGCATTCTAACCAACTGAACTACCAGACCGTTTGATTCTTAATTGTATTCAATCCTCAAAACATACTTGCATCACGTCTAATGCGTCGCAAAAATAGATCATTTTTTTATTTCCTCAAAGAAAAAAGATAAAAAAGCATGTTACTGTTATTCCAGGCAGATTGCCAGTGCGAACTTCACTCCATCGGCAGCGCTGGAGATGATCCCACCGGCATATCCACTTCCTTCGCCGGAAAAATTCAGGTTCTCAAAACATTCATACAGACCATCCTCTCCTTTTAAGTCCTGCAGTTCGTATTTGCATTACAATTTTAACTGTTCCTGATCGCAGAAAAAAAAGAAAAATTTACACTTCCGTAATTTCTATGATCGAAGAGTTCGGGCAGGTGATTGAATTTCATCCTGGAGGGGTGTTCCAGGATAAGCCATCCTTCGTTGGCAAGCAATTTGCTGCGAAGTATCACTTCCGGAAGGGTTTCAAGTCCGGGCAGATCAAAGGGAGGGTCGGCAAAGATCAGGTCGTACGATTCCCAGGGATTTTTAATGACCTTGAATGCATCAGATCTGACAGGTTGTACCTGGAACATTTCCATCTGGTCTACCATCATCCTGATAAACCTGAAATGAAATGTGTTTTGTTCCACAGAGGTAACTCTTTTGGATCCCCTGGAGGCAAATTCATACGATATACTTCCCGTACCTGAAAACAGGTCGAGAACAGCAAGTTCCTCCAGGTCAAATTTGTTTTCAAGGATATTAAAAAGTGCCTCTTTGGCGAAATCGGTCGTAGGCCGCGCCTTGATATTAGCAGGTGGATTAATCTGCTTACCTTTATATTTTCCACTGATTATCCGCACTTCGTCGCCTCTGCCAGCAGAATATGTTCAGGGATTAATGACTTATCAATTTCAAAAATATGATAAGGCAACGGAGTCACACTCCGGATATATTTTTTTATCGTTGTAATCTCCTTATTGTCAATAATCCCCGCTAAGAAGAGCGGTCTTTGCTTTCGTTCGAACCCAAGCTGCTGCATTGTGTTCAGGATATGATAGACCAGGTCAGCAGGTTGCTTCAATGCGAGTTGATTGCACAAAACAAGCCGGTCCTCCTTGATTATCAGTATGTTTAGTGATCCGGTTTGTACTTCAACCAACATAAAACCCCGTTGATGATCAGATGCGTCAACTTGTTCGGCCATAGACAGCATCACCTCTGCAGAGGGTGTGATCCTGGTTGTTCCTGAAAACCTGCCCAACAGCGAGATTATTATTCCGGAGACAGCATAAACCAGCACCAGGGGCCTGTTTTTAATGATTGTGTGCTGTACGGATTCATGAGGCTTTACATTTACAACTGGTTCAAGGTAGATAAATGCCTCATTTTTATTGAACAGATCAAGTGGGACGAAAGTGGCCGGTGCCGATTCAGGTATGATGCTTATCTCACCGGTGAAATCATCCATCAGGGTATGCCTTTTCAACCAGTCTTCGCATGCATCTATCTGTCCCTTTTGTGAGATGCCGGTCTCCTGATAAAACCTGTTTAGAATTACCGGTTTGAAGTTTGTATCTTCCAGCAGCACTTTAAACCCATTTGGGAGAAAACGAACCGAAAGATGTCCGCCTCGAAGGGTTTCTTCAGAAATGGTATTGGATATAATACTATGGACCTTCACCGGAAACAGACCTTAGCGCTACTCCCAATTTCCGGTAAGTGTACCCTCTTCCAAGGAGCCGAATTTAATTCCGGGGAACCCGGTTAATGTAACTCTTTGATCTGTATAGTTTATTACAAGCTGTTCATTGAGCCCCTGCAGCAGGTCCTCATAATAACACTTCACCTCAACAACCTGGGCAACAAGCCTGGAGGAGGTCTCAATTTCATTCGCTTCGATTTCAAATTTCTTTCCATTTGTGTATGGTATGTACACCATGGAATCTATCGGGTAAGAATGTCCAAAAAGTGAGTCCATGACTGAGCGTTTTGAGGTTTCCCTGATAATAACCTCCTCTTTAATGGCTTTCTCCCTTGCCTTTTCCAGACCAAGTTCGTCGAGCCATTCTTCAGGTATTGTACCGATTGCTTTAATTACGGTGAAAGAATCCTGCCTGAGGAAAGTTTTCAGCGTATCAAAGCTACCTGTATACCTTTTATGTACATCTTTAAATGCTTTTTGAGCCTCTCGAATATCTTTCAGCCTTTCGATAGTGGCCTGTTCTCTTTCTTCCACCTCTCGCTGGAAACGTATGGGTCGCATAATGCTTTCGACGATAAGGTACCCTAGAACAATAATTGAGATGATCAATAACGGCTGAATTACTTTTTTCATGGGGAACTTATATTTAAGTGTTTGCGCACAAATTTAGCAAAAAAAACAAATTATAAATTTTAATTTTACCTTTTATTCAAATCAATGGCCATAAATTATCTTGCATCCAGGTTACTTGATAATCTTGACTTTCAACCAACAGCGAGTCAGGAGATGCTGATTAATTCTCTGGCAGTTTTTATATCCTCAGGAAACAGCAGGGAGATATTTCTTGTGAAGGGATATGCCGGTACAGGAAAAACTACCATTGTTAACTCTCTTGTAAGAACACTCAAAGAGTCGGGTTCACGGTCAGTTCTTCTGGCCCCAACTGGAAGAGCTGCCAAGGTGATGTACGCGTATACAGGTCATCCTGCGTGGACCATTCATAAGAAAATATACAGGCAGAAGTCAGGAAGTGACGGTCTCGGTGTTTTTGTGCTCGACCAGAACATGCATAAAAACACTTATTTCATTATTGATGAGGCTTCAATGATCGGACACTCGGCATCAGATTCAGTATTTGGCACAGGTAATCTTTTATCTGATCTGATACAATACATTGAAAGCGGTTCCAATTGCCGGCTCATTATGATTGGAGATACGGCCCAGTTGCCGCCAGTGGGACTTGACATTAGTCCTGCTCTCGACAAGCGGGTGCTGGAATCTTTCGGTTACGCTGCAAAGGAGGTTGTACTTACCGATATAGTAAGACATGAACAGGATTCGGGAATTTTAATGAATGCAACGGTTATCAGGAGCAATATCTCTGCTGAGCGCTATAATTTCCCTGCACTGAGCGTAAATGGTTTTCAGGATGTGGAAAGGGTGGGAGGGGCCGAACTACTGGAGCATCTCGGCTCTGCCTATGATTTTTACGGTGAGGAGGAGACCATTGTTGTAACACGTTCAAACAAGCGTGCAAACAGGTTTAATGCCGGAATCCGCAGTCAGATTCTTTGGAGGGAAGAGCAGATCAGCAGGGGAGACCTGCTGATGGTGGTTAAGAATAACTACTTTTGGAAAGATCCGGATGGAAAGATCGATTTCATCGCCAATGGTGATATTGCAAGGATTGAACGTGTGATTGGCTTTGAGGAGATTTACGGTATGAGGTATGCTGATGTGGAACTTTTGCTGATCGACTATGACTATATTGTGGTTGAGGCGAAGATCATGTTGGATGTTCTGGATGTTGAGGGACCTTCGCTTCCTGTTGAGGATCAACGTAATCTCTACCAGAAGATTCTGGAGGATTATCCTGAACTGACTAACAGGAAAAAGAGGTCGGAACAGATCATGAAGGACCGTTACTTCAATGCTCTCCAGGTGAAATTCGCCTATGCGGTTACATGTCATAAGGCACAGGGCGGACAGTGGAAATCGGTCTTTCTTGACCTGGGTTATTTTACAGAAGATATGATTTCGCTCGATAACCTGCGCTGGCTCTACACCGCGTTCACACGTGCAACGAAAAAATTATACCTTGTGAATTTCTCCGAACTCTTTTTTACGGATGATACCCCCACGAGGGATGGGTTTTAGATCTTAAGGTTATCCTCTACTCTCCGATGATCTTAACCAGCACCCGTTTTCTGCGTTTACCATCAAACTCGCCATAGAAGATCTGTTCCCACGGACCGAAATGCAGTTTACCTTCTGTAACGGCAACCACTACCTCACGGCCCATGATGGTCCTTTTCAGGTGCGCATCGGCATTGTCCTCATAGCCGTTATGACGGTATTGGTCGTATGGTTTTTCCGGGGCAAGCTTCTCGAGCCACACCTCAAAATCGTGATGCAGACCCGGCTCATCATCATTTATAAATACGGAGGCTGAGATATGCATTGCATTTACAAGACAGAGACCCTCTCTTATTCCGCTTTCCGACAGGCACTGATTCACCATATGAGTAATATTAATCAGCTCACGCCTCGCATTGATTTCAAACCAGAGTTCCTTGTTGTACGATTTCATAATTCTTCCTGTTTACGTTTCAATTTAAACTGACTAAACTATTGCAATTTGTAAAGAATAGTTCATTTTTAGGCAGATTCGGGATACAGACCGATTCCTTCGCTACCTTAGTTTTAGTTCATCCTTGATCATTTCAATCCTTCTATCGGCTTTGGCGCTCAACTGCTCAAATTCCTCGCCTGACAATAAGGTATCCTTTACGCTGAAGTAAAATTTGATCTTGGGTTCTGTTCCCGAGGGGCGAATGCTTACTTTTGTGCCATTGTCGGTGATGAATTGCAGCACATTGGATTTCGGAAGGTCGATTTTTCGTTCCCGGCCGCTTCTCAAATCAATTGCTTTTTGCAGCAAGTAATCCCTGATTTCAGCTACTTCCGATTTATCGATGGTTTTTGGAGGATATCTTCTGAAGTTTTCCATCATTGCAGCAATCTCTTCGGCCCCTTCCTTGCCCTGCCGGTAAATTGAAACCAGTGATTCCTTGTAGAAAGAGTATTCGCGGTAGATATCAAGCAACAGCTCGTACATGCTTTTACCCTGGTCCCTTGCCCAGGCTGCGATCTCAGAAAGCATGGTACATGTAGTTACAGCGTCTTTGTCGCGTACGAAATCACCGATCATGAATCCATAGCTCTCTTCGCCACCCCCGATAAAGGTGAGTTCACCCTCATACTTCCTGATCATATCGGCAATATATTTAAAACCAGTAAGTACATCGAACCAGATGATATTATAGTTTTCATAAATTTCTGCTAAGAGCTCAGTTGTAACAATGGTTTTTGCCATGAACTCCTTCCCCTGAAGCATGCCCCGGGCATTCCACTGTGAAAGAAGATAGTAGGTGAGCAGCACTGCAGTCTGGTTACCGTTTAGGAGCACCAGTTTTCCCTGGTTATTTCTTACTGCGATTCCAACCCGGTCGCTATCAGGGTCGGTTGCCATCACCATGTCTGCGCCCACCTCATCGGCCCTTTTAAGGGCCATGTCGAGTGCGGCTGATTCCTCCGGGTTGGGTGATATTACCGTAGGAAAATCACCACTTACCACATCCTGTTCAGGAACATTGTAAATATTCTTAAAACCGAGTCTTTTCAGTGCTTCTGGCACGAGATATACTGCCGTACCATGTATAGGAGTAAAGACGATCTTTATATCGGAATGCTTTTCGATCAGATCAAGATTCAGTGCTTTGGAAAGCGATTGCTCCAGGAATTTTTCATCCGTCTCTTTTCCGATCATTACAATGTTTGCCGGATCACCATTAAATTTAACATCATTGATTGATCCTATTTTCTTCACCTCCTCCACGATATTCACATCATGCGGGCTAATAATTTGTCCTCCATCTTCCCAGTAGGCTTTGTAGCCGTTGTACTCTTTTGGATTATGGGAGGCGGTTATCACGATCCCGGTCTGGCACTTTAGTTCCCTGATGGCGAAACTCAATTCGGGTGTAGGCCGTAAATCGTCGAAGAGGTATGCCCTGATCCCGTTGGCAGTGAACACATCGGCGGTCGTTCTGGCGAATAGCGGGCTGTTGTTCCGGCAATCGTACGCGATCACGGCACTGATCTGTTCGAGGTGACCGAATTCCTTCATCAGGTAATTGCAGAGTCCCTGTGTTGCCATGCCAACGGTATAAATATTCATCCGGTTCGTTCCGGTACCCATGATACCTCTGAGACCACCGGTTCCGAACTCAAGGACTTTATAAAAACTGTCAATCAGCTCATATTCATCGTTTTCGAGCATGTGGATGATCTTTTGCCTGGTATTATCATCGATGGTTGCATCGAGCCACTGTTGTGCAGTTGCCTTCACCTTTGCCAATAATTCATTTTTTCCCATGATATGTGTCATTTACCGGTTCAATATTTTCAAGCAACTCTTCAGACTGGCTTTCCAGTGGGGAATTTCCAGTCCGAACTGCCTTTTGATCTTCTCCTTGCTCAATACGGCATAGGCTGGTCTGGGAGCAGGGAGAGGATAATCTTTTGTTTCAATGGGTATAATTTTACAATCGATCCCGTAGAATTCCTTAATTTCCAATGCAAAGTCGTACCAGGATGCGATTCCTTCATTTGAATAGTGAAAGATTCCTGAATTTGGGAATCTGCTCGTTTGTTGGTCCGGTCTGCCTCCAGTAGCTGGTTGTTTGTCATCCCTAGTGATAGATTTATTATCAGCACCAATGATGGTCATGATTGCTGCTGCAAGGTCAGCTGCCCAGGTAGGTGTGCCTATCTGGTCATAGACTACCTTCAGTTCGTCTCTCTCATTGAGAAGCCTGATCATCGATTTTACAAAGTTATTCCCATAAACAGAATAGAGCCACGATGTTCGTAAAACCATGGAATTACTATAATTCAGGATCGCCTGCTCGCCCAGGACTTTGGACCGGCCGTACCTGCTTTCCGGTTGGGTGGGATCATCCTCCCTGAGTGGGCGGGGTAAGTTGCCTTTAAAGACATAATCGGTGGAGATATGTATGATCCGGCAACCCGATCCCTCCCCATATTCAGACAGCATCTCGGGAACCCCTTTGTTGATCAGTTCAGCTTTCTCCCAATCTGTTTCTGCCTTGTCAACTGCGGTATATGCGGCACAATTGACTATCACATCCGGTTCAGCTAAGTCCATATAAGTGAAAGCCGCTTTCTTTCTGGTCAGATCGAGCGTATCAACATCGGTAAATTTAAAGTCATACGGTTCTGATCCGGAAATCTTTTTTATTTCTGATCCCAGTTGTCCGTTTGCACCTGTAACGATAATTTTTTTTTTCATTTCAGCGATCATAATCTTTCAGGAAAGGCAACTTCATATCTTTATCGGAAACCTTAACCTTCTTTTCAGGAATCTTCCAGTTAATTAGTAGATCGGGATCATTGTACCTGATGCCGGTCTCGGTTTCGGGATGATAAAAATCGTCGCACTTATAAAACACGGTGGCAGATTTACTTAATACGGAGAAGCCGTGACAACAGCCTTTGGGCACCAGCATTTGCAAACGGTTATCAGCACTCAGTTCCATGCCATACCACTGTCCGAAAGTGGCAGAGTCTCTTCTAAGATCCACCGCCACATCGAACACTGTTCCCTCGAGAACACGAATAAGCTTGGCTTGTTCGTGGGGTGATTTTTGCATATGCAGACCACGGATAACACCATTGGATGAACGTGACTGGTTGTCCTGAACAAACCGGTAGTTGATACCTGCTTCTGCAAAGGCATGTTCATTGTAACTTTCGAAGAAATAGCCACGTTTGTCTTCATAAACAGACGGCTTGATGATCAAAAGACCCTCTATCGCGGTTTTCGTGATGGTCATTATAATTAGGTATTGAAGGTAAAAGTTCTTTCGTTGGCCACGATGAAAAGGTACTGGCCATAAGCGCTTTTTTTCAGGCCTTCTGCCAGATTCAGCAGTTGTTTTTTATCGATAAATTTCTTCTTATAAGCTATCTCCTCAATACAGGAGATTTTGAGTCCCTGCCGCTTTTCCACTGTATAGATATAGCTTGATGCCTGCAGGAGGCTTTCAGGCGTGCCGGTGTCGAGCCAGGCCATTCCCCGTCCCATGATCTTAACGTTGAGCCTGTTTTCTTCCAGGTAGAGGCGGTTCAGATCGGTAATTTCCAATTCTCCTCTGGCCGATGGTTTGAGTGACTTGGCTTTTTCGATCACATCATTTGTGTAAAAGTAGAGGCCGGTGACCGCGTAGTTGGATTTTGGTTTTTGAGGTTTCTCTTCGAGGCTGATAACCTCTCCATGGTCGTTAAATTCGACAACTCCATAGCGCTCAGGATCGTTTACATAATACCCAAATACTGTGGCACTATCTGTGTATGATGCAGCATTGAGGAGGGTGCTTTCAAAACCATGACCATAGAATATATTATCACCGAGGATCAGGCATGCCGCCTCATTACCGATAAAGTCTTCGCCAATGAGGAAGGCCTGTGCCAGTCCGTCGGGGGAGGGCTGAATGGCATATGTAAAATCGAGGCCCAGGTGATGCCCGTCGCCCAGTAATTCCTGGTAGAGGTGAAGGTCGTCTGGGGTGGAGATGATAAGTATTTCCCTGATCCCGGCAAGCATCAGCACTGAGAGCGGATAATAGATCATAGGTTTATCATATACAGGTATAATCTGTTTTGAGATACTTTTCGTAATCGGGTATAGTCTTGTACCGGATCCTCCGGCCAGGATGATTCCTTTCATATTCTTGGTATTTTGATAGGTACTCTTATCATGGTTTGTGACTTGAATTCTTTACGATGGTTTCATCGAAGTATTTTATGGTATGTTTAAGACCATCCTCCAGTCGGACATGCGGGCTCCAGCCGTTTAGTAGTTCCCTTGCCAGGGAGATATCGGGTTGTCGCTGCACGGGATCATCATCGGGCAAAGGTTCATATATAATTTTGGAAGAGGAACCCGTGAGGTCAATAATCTTTTGAGCCAGTTCCAGGATGGTAAACTCATCCGGATTTCCAATATTTACGGGTCCGGTTACAGCATCCGGGGTGTTCATCATCCTTAACAGGGCATCGATGAGGTCATCCACGTACTGAAAGCTTCGTGTCTGAGTTCCATCTCCATAGATCGTTATATTGCGATTTTGAAGTGCCTGCATTATGAAGTTGGAAACCACTCGTCCGTCGTTTGGATGCATCTTGGGACCATATGTATTGAAAATCCTAACGATCTTGATCTTAACCTGGTTTTGAATATGATAGTCCATGAACAGTGTTTCGGCGCACCTTTTTCCCTCATCATAGCAGGAACGCTTGCCAACGGGATTTACACGACCCCAGTATGATTCGGGTTGGGGGTGAATATCCGGATCACCATAGACCTCGCTTGTAGATGCTTGCAATACCCTTGCTTTGATACGTTTGGCCAGTCCCAGCATGTTGATGGCGCCCATCACTGAAGTTTTTACTGTTTTGATGGGGTTATACTGGTAGTGGATTGGAGAGGCAGGGCAGGCCAGGTTGTATATTTCGTCAACTTCGGCATAATAGGTTTGTATAACATCGTGCCTGACCAGTTCGAAGTAAGGGTAGTCGAGCAGATGCACAACATTTTTTTTGCTGCCTGTAAAGAAGTTGTCGAGGCAGATTACGTCATTGCCATCTTTCAGAAGTCGTTCACACAGATGTGATCCAATGAATCCTGCTCCTCCTGTTACGAGTATTCGTTTCATGACCTGGATATTGAAGGTTTTCGGCCGATACTGTAATATGAGAATCCGTATTCAAGCATTTCCGAAGGTTCATATATGTTTCTTCCATCAAAGATAACCTTTTCTTTCATGAGCTTTTCCATCATCCTGTAATTTGGCATCCTGAATTCCGACCATTCTGTAACAATTATAAGGGCATGGGCATCCAGAAGTGCCTCGTGACGGTCTTTTGCATACCTGATTTTGTTCCCCATAAGTCGTTGAGCCTCTTCCACTGCAACCGGGTCATAGGCAGTGACCTCTGCACCGGCTTTCAGCAGTGTATCGATAATAACAAGAGAGGGTGCCTCCCGCATATCGTCAGTTTCAGGTTTAAATGACAACCCCCATACCGCGATCAGTTTTCCGTCCAGGTAGCCCCCAAAATGCGATATTACCTTTTTCCCGATAACCGTCTTCTGGTAGTCGTTAGCATCCTCTACCGATTGAAGAATTCGTAAAGGGGTATTGTACTGTTTTGCGGTTCTTACAAGCGCCTTGACATCTTTTGGAAAACATGAACCGCCATATCCAACACCGGGATAGATGAATTTATTACCGATTCTCGGATCGGAACCAATTCCTTTTCTGACCATGTTTACATCGGCTCCCACCTCTTCGCAGAGATTAGCGATTTCATTCATGAAACTAATTTTTGTAGCCAGCATGGCATTTGCGGCATATTTTGTCATTTCGGCTGAACGGATATCCATGGTGATCACGGGGTGACCGTTTAAAAGGAAGGGTTTATAAAGACGATGAAGAATCTTTTCGGCCCTTTCTGAATCCGTTCCGACAACAATCCTGTCGGGCTTAAGAAAATCGTTTACAGCAGCTCCCTCCTTCAGAAATTCCGGATTAGAAGCTACATCAAACTCAATATTTACTCCACGCTTGTTCAACTCATCAGCTACCGATTCCCTAACCTTTTCAGAAGTGTTAATTGGTACCGTACTTTTTGTAATGACAACAAGGTAATCAGTCATATTACGTCCTATTTCCCTGGCGACATTGATAACATACTGAAGGTCTGCGCTACCATCCTCGCTAGGTGGCGTTCCCACGGCAATAAAAATTGCTTCGCAATCTATAATGCTATCTTTCAGGCTAGTAGAGAATGAGAGTCTCTTTTTCTCAAGGTTGTTTTTAACAAGTCTTTCCAGGCCGGGCTCATAGATTGGAACCACTCCTTTTTTCAGGTTTTCTATCTTTTTACCGTTAACATCCACACAGGTAACCTGGATGCCGGTTTCAGCAAAACAGGTTCCGGAGACCAGTCCGACATAACCTGTTCCGATCACTGCTATTTTCATTTATGATGCCTATTTTATGAGGTTGTAAAGTTAGAGATTTTCATATAATGCCCTAAAGTAACCGGGATTTTTGTGGCACTACATTTTCAGGTCCGATTTTGCAGCGTATATTTTTCCAGGGCCAACGCATATAAAAGTTTGAAAACGAACTGGTATTAACAATTTCAGCG